>CAYPHY010000021.1:76699-77965 GCA_964410625.1 uncultured Ardenticatenaceae bacterium
ACCCGCGCTACAACAGTGACAAAGCCAACGGCCGCCAACAAATAAACGGGCGGTAATGCTGCCAGATTACGCGTTGTATTCGCAGTTGGCCCCGTCACCAGTGAAGGCAAAATGCCAACACCCCACCACATCAATAGAAAAGCATAAACTGGTTGCCGCCAGCGCCAGAGGCAAACAGCGATACCGAGCAGGAAGAAAACGGCCGTTACGATGTCTAACACCGGCCGTCCTGGAATGTTATAGGCCAGGAATTGATCGCCATACCCTGGCCAGACAAAGGCCAGCAACGCTTCCCCCGCGTTTTCCAACAACGGCCGCCACTCCCCTGTTCGCAACTGCTCCAGCGGCCGATCGAGCATCGAAACCCGCGTCTGCATCTCCGGGTGGGCACGTAGATAGAGGGCCATTGGGATTGCCAGCAAGCCTGCAAGCAACAAACCGCCAAGGATCGGCCGCCAACTCCGTCGAAATCGCGGCCGATGCCACAAGGCCAGATAACCCAAAAACAGCGGAAACAACGCCCATGTCACTCGTGCCGCCAGGTAGGTGTGGAAGGTAGCGGCGATGGACAATCCGAAGCAGAGGAGCAGAGGAGCAGAGGAGCGGGGGAGCAGGGGAGCAGGGGAGAGTGGGGAGTGGGCGCCGAGTACGTCGCTAGTGGAGAGAGATGAAGGCGGGTCTCCTGGTCTCGCAGTCTCCCAGTCTCCCAATCTCCTTCCCACAATTTGCCAAAAGAACCACACCGCCGCCAACATAAAGAAGGGTAACATCCCGGCTCGTAGTGCTTCGCGGCTGGAGGCGAGAGGCCAGAAGGAGAGGGCGAGCAAGGCGGCTGCCAGCAAAGCCGTTTGGCGATCCAATACGCGAGTAGCCCAGGCATAAGTGAGCGCAATCGCTAGCACGCCAAAGTAAACGTTGACCAGCCGCAGCGCCAGGAGATGCTCACCTACGGCCGCCATCATCCCGGC
The DNA here is from genome assembly GCA_964410625.1 of uncultured Ardenticatenaceae bacterium. Lineage (GTDB taxonomy): Bacteria > Chloroflexota > Anaerolineae > Promineifilales > Promineifilaceae > CAYPHY01. Next base: position 77,668 of record CAYPHY010000021.1, read on the forward strand.
GACGGTATAGCTATAAATCGGTTCGCTGCCGTAGTTGAGAGGAAAGAAGTAGTAAAGTTCGCCGTCGAGGATGCCAATCGCCTCACGACCGTGGTTGGCTTCGTCGTGGGTCAGGCCAGGGGGGACGGCCGTTAGCTGCCAGGTGCGGAAGGCGAAAGCGAGAAGAAGAATGAACAATGGAACAATGAACAATGAACAATGGCCGGAGCCTCTTTTATCCAGAATCTCATTGTTCACTGCCTCATTAGACATTGTTCATTGTCTCATTGTTCATTGTTCATTGTCTCATTGTTCATTG
>CAYPHY010000022.1:0-73957 GCA_964410625.1 uncultured Ardenticatenaceae bacterium
GCCGAGGACGCGCTCGCGGATAGCCAGCGCCTGCTCCAGGTACGGCCGTGCCCCGGCCAGGTCGCCGCTCATATTCAGGTAGTAGCCCATTGAATTACACAATCCGGCCGTTTGTTCATCCGCTCGTTGAAGCGCATGGTCAACGACATGGCGGAGATGGATATCCCAGGCGCGGATCGCGGCCGGATAGCCAGCCTGATTCTCGCGTCTTACCTTTTCTTGAACGGCTTGCTCCACATCGGATTGGGCTGCTTCGTCAGCGGCAGCCGGCCGCGCAAAGGCGACCAGCAGCCGGTGGAGGCGGACGGCCTCGTTCGCTTCGCCGGAGGGTTCGAGCAGGCCGAGTTCGAGCAGCCGCGCCAGGGCGTCATCAGGCAGCAGGGTATTGTCCTCCGGCGCGGCCACCGTCGCCAGCAGCAGGTCGAGCGGCAACGGTTCGCCAGGGGCGAAGCAGGCGGCGCGGGCGAGCAGGGCGACGGCCAGACGGTCGGTGTCGCTTTGCTCCGGTTGCAGGCGGTCGAAGCTGAGGGCGAAGGTGCGGCCGACATGTTGCTCATGGGCGGTGGCGCTGGTTCCCTGCCAGATGCCTTGCAAGGAGGGATGGTCGAGCAGGTCGGGGCGTTGCAACGCTTCCCGGTACTCGACCAGCGAGACGCGGCCGTAACGAGCGAGGTAGCTCCCGGCCAGCCGCAAGGCGAGGGGCAGGCGGCCGAGGGCGTCGGCGATCCCCTGAAGGCCGTCTTCATCCCTGGCGCGGCGGTCTTTGCCCAGATAGCGGCGCAGCAGGGCGATGCTTTCCGCTTCGTCGAGTACGTTGAGGCGCAGTGGGGTCAGGCCGAGTTCGGGGTCCCACTGCTGGCGACGGGCAGTGACGAGGACTCGGCCGCCGCCACTCTCAGGCTTCCAGGAGGCCAGTTCCAACTCGCTTTCGCAGTTGTCGAAAATCAACAGGCGCGGGGTTGGATCGTCGTTCCAGGCGCGTTGGACGAGCCGTGCCTGTTGCTGGATAGTCAAGTCGCTGTTTTCCGGGTAAAGACCCATGGTTACGCCACAACGGGCGACGTTGCTAACGATGCTGGTCGCTTCGGCAAAGCTGACCCAGTAGACGCCGCCAGCGAAATGGTAGCCATAGCGATAGGCAAATTCAACCGCCAGTTGCGTCTTGCCGATGCCACCGATACCGGTGGCGGTGATGGCGACACTATGGCTGGCACTTCCGGGGAGCAGGTGGATGGCGAGGGAGAGCAGTTCCTCCTCGCGGCCGGTGAAGAGGAGGTTGCGGCCGTGGGGGAGATAGCTGCCGGGCGGCAGGTGGCCGGGTCCGGTTTGGTTGGTTTGGGCGGAATCGTCTGTTGTCACGCGCCTGTGTCCCCTGCGGTTTGGCAAACCGCGCTACAACTGATTTGAGGTGTATAGTAGCGCAGGCGGGGGAGATTGCCAATGATTGGGAACGCCCCAGAAACCGCTGGGGGTTGAAACCCACCAGCTAGAATGCGAAACCCGTTAAAACAGGTTTCATATACGGCGATGTACGCAGAGTTGGCCTCCGAACAACGTGTTTTGAACACGTTTCGCATTCTAGCCGCATGTTTCAACATGTGGAGAGTGTGCCCCCATGTGGCGAAGGCGGGGAGATTCCGCTAGACTCACCCGTGATGGCAGAGTTGCTGAAGATTTACGAGGTTGGACCACGGGATGGGTTGCAGAATGAGGCGGCGTTGGTCGGCACTGCCGATAAGACACACCTGATAGACGGCCTGGTCGCCGCCGGGCTGCGCCACATCGAAGCGACCAGCTTTGTCCACCCCCAGGCTGTGCCGCAAATGGCCGACGCCGACGAGGTGATGGCCGGGGCGATTGAGCGACATGGCGAAAAGCCGGTGGAGTTTGTCGGGCTGGTCTTCAACCGGCGGGGGTATGACCGGGCGTTGGCTGCCGGTTGCCGTTCGATGGCCTTTGGCGTGGCGGTCAGCGAGACCTTCAGCACGCGCAACACACGCAACACACCGGCCGAGGCGCTGGCGACCACGCGCGAGCTGGTCGCGCTGGCGCAGCAGGACGGCGTGCGGACGCGGGTCTATATCATGACCGCCTGGGTCTGCCCCTTTGAAGGGCCGATTTCTCCCTACCGCACGCTGGCGTTGGCGGAAACGCTGTGGGGACTGGGGATTGACGAGTTGGCGGTGGCGGATACGATTGGGCACGCCAACCCGCTGGAGGTGGGGCGGCTGGTGGAGATGCTCGGCCGTCGCCTGCCGCTCGACCATCTCGCCCTGCACCTGCACGACACCCAGGCCCTGGCGCTGGCAAACGCGACGACCGCCCTGCAAGCCGGGGCGCGGATTTTCGATAGCAGCGTTGGCGGGCTGGGTGGCTGCCCCTTTGCGCCAGGGGCAGCGGGGAATCTGGCGACGGAAGACCTGGTCTTTCTCGCTTACAAGATGGGGCTGGGGACGGGCGTAGACTTTGAACGGCTGTGGCAGGTGGTCAATGATGTCGAGCAGATGGTCGGGCGGCCGGTGGGCGGCCGTATCCGTGCGTGGTGGGAGAGCAATTACCATCAGGAGCCGCGGTTAGAGTTTGGGCAGACGTAATTGGAACGCAGATTGATGCGCGGATTAACGCTGATTTCTAGGGTGCGGTTTTGATGCGCTATCTTTGCAGTAAGGGTAATGTCTTTGATTGAAGAAAACATTTTGTGGATTGTGCCGGGGGTGGTGCTGAGCCTGTTCATGGTCTTTGCGATGATGGAGTTTACCGTAGCGGTGTTGCGGCGGGAGCCGAAGCGCATGGGCAGGCCGGTGGATGGGGCGGTATTGCGCCAACGGCTGCTGGCGCTTAACGAGCAGAGCAAGCCTTACCGGCTGGTGGAGGATGAGGGTAAAAAGTACGATCTGCTGCTGGATTGGGAGGTGGTGGATGCTTCCTGGCGACGGCCGTTTGGGAAAGTGAAGCTGACCACCGCCTATGGTGCGCGGATGTTGCTAGACGAGGAGCGGCACGAGGTGCGCTGGTATGAGTGGGTGCGGAGTGCCAATACTTTTATCGGTTTCGACGGCTGGGTCCCGCGCTTCAATTTCTCCTATTTCTTCCAGGCTGGTTATCTGAATGTGGTCTGGAAAGGGATTGCCTATGGCCTGCTTCCGGGCTGGCCGCCGCGCATCGGCCGCGTTTATCACTTCTCGTTGAATACAATCGAAGTCAAGAAGGAGATTGGCGAGGTGATCACCGAGAGCGGCTGGATTCTACGGCCGACCCATCTCTGGTTCCAAACCCGGCGCGGCACACTCAGCCTCGGCAAGCGACTATTACCGGCACGGATCAGACAGTTGCCACCACAACGCTTCTGGGGGGTGGTCTATCCGCTGAGCTTTGTGGCCGCGATTGGTTATCTGCTACTCGTCACCGGCGCCTATGATCGGGATACACTACTCGTCGTTGCCCTGGTCTCGGCCGCGTGGTGGGGCATCTGGGGCTTTATCCTGCTCGTCTTCCTGGCGATTGAAGGACGCTGGATTTTTGCCAGAAAGACGCAGGAGTAGGATTTAGCACTACTATTGCAGTTTTTGTAATAGCCGAAGAGAGGACGCAGATAATCGCTGATGGGCAATAAAATTGCACGCGGATCAACACAGATTTTTAGAAAAATGAGCGCAAATCCGCGTGGTATCAGCGAAAATCAGCGTTCGCTCTGAGCGTGCAATCGTAGTGATTACAGTTCCCGCTCCGGCCGAAATTGGGTCTCATAGAGCGTGGTATAAAGGCCGCCACGTTCCACCAATTCGGCGTGGGTCCCTGATTCCACCAGTTGCCCCTTATCCAAGACGAGGATGACGTCGGCCGCCAAAATCGTCGAGAGCCGGTGAGCGATGACCAGACTGGTGCGTCCTTCCATCACCCGCAATAACGCCTCCTGAATCAACGCCTCGGAAATAGAGTCCAGGTGCGAAGTCGCTTCGTCCAGCACGAGGATGCGCGGGTCTTTGAGGATGACGCGGGCAATCGCCACCCGTTGGCGTTCACCACCGCTGAGGCGGTAGCCCCGTTCGCCAACCACCGTATCATATCCATCAGGCAAGCTCATAATAAAGTCGTGGATGTTGGCCGCCTTTGCCGCCGCCATCATTTCCGCTTCCGTCGCCTCCGGCCGCGCATAGAGCAAGTTGGCGCGAATCGTGTCGTAAAAGAGATAGGTCTCTTGGGTCACCATACCGATGTTGGCCGCCAGTGAATCAAGTGTCAACTTTTTCAAGTCGCGGACGTCTATTCGCACTTCTCCGGCCGTCGGATCATACAAGCGAGGGATGAGATAGGTGATCGTCGTCTTCCCCGCGCCACTTGGCCCGACCAACGCCGCCAGTTGCCCCGGCTCAATCTTGAAGCTGACATCATGTAAAGCCCACCGCGACCGCTGCAACACCGAATCTACTCCATCATCAGCACCATCCCCATCCCAATCTCCAATCTCCAATCTCCCATTCTCCCCTGCTCCTCTGCTCCCCTGCTCCTCGGCTTCCTCCCGCTGACGGCCGCGCTTCAACAACATCTCCGAGCTACCGCGCCCATAGCGCAGCACCTCTTCCAACCCTGCCTTCTGCCCCGGTTCCAACGCCTTATAGTCAAACGAGACATGATCAAACTCGATGCTCCCTTTGACGTTTTCCAGCGCAACCGCATCCGGCGCTTCGACGATCTCCACCGGTAGATCAAGCACTTCAAATACACGTTCAAAGCTGACCATACTTTGGGCAAATTCTACCGGCGCATTGGTCAGCGCCATCAACGGCCCGTATAGCTGCCCCAAATACGCGCCAAAGGCGACCAGGGTCCCAATCGAAAAGGCGATGTCGGGTTGGATGACCAGGTAGCTACCGAGCCAGTAGATCACGGCCGTCCCCACCGCGCCGATGATGCTCAAGGTCATAAAGAACCAACGACTGACGACGGCCGATCGGATACCAATATCACGCACGCCGCCGCTATCACGCCTGAAGCGCTCCATCTCTCTGGCCTGACGGCCGAAAAGCTTGACCAACAACGCCCCGCTAACATTGAGCGTCTCGTTCATCGTCGCGCTCATCTCCGCATTCAGTTCCAACGATTTGCGTTGTAGATCGCGCAGCAAGCGGCCGATGCGCCGTGCCGGAATGATAAATAAGGGCAAGACCAGCAAGCCGAGCAATGTCAGCCGCCACTCCAAAGCGAGCATGATGCTCAACGTGCCGATGACCATGATCACATTGGAAAAAATCGAGATCAGGGTGTTGCTGACCGCCTGTTGCGCCCCAACTACGTCGTTGTTTAAGCGCGACATCAACTCGCCGGTGCGCGTTTGGGTGAAGAAACGCAACGACATGCGCTGCATGTGGGCATATAACGCCCCGCGCAGGTCAAAGATCACCCCTTCGCCCACCCAGGAGTTCAGCCGTCGCTGCAACACGCCGATGATACCGCTGAGGATAGGGATGGCGACCATGCCCAATGCCAGCAGATTGACCAGGCTCATATTCCGCTGCGGAATGGCATTATCAATCAGCGAACGGATCAGCAACGGGGACAGTAAGTTGATCCCCGATGTCAGCAATACCGTCAGCAGCAACGCGGCCACATGCCAGCGATAGGGTTTGGCAAATTGCCAGACGCGCAATAGTAAATCGCGTGTAATCGCCGGACGTGACTGTTCTTCGTCCATCCGCAAAAAAGAAAACCAACCACCACCATGATACATACTTCTACTCCCGGACACCGAGCCTCTCATCGCTCTGGTCAGTCCGCCTGCTCTGGCGCTTCCGCGTCCTCTCATTCTTCGTCACTCGCAACCGGCAACTTTATTGGTTCCAAAACCACTACATCCTGCTCGTCGGCCGTCCAGCGCACCAACGTCTGTGGATCATACAATCCGGCGGTCAAGGTATAGTCGTCGGGGGGCAAATCGGCCGGTAACGATAGCTGATGTAGTTGTACCAACACATCGCCCGGCCGCCACCCTTCCCAGGCCGCGCCTAATCCATCATACTGGGCGACAATCTCACCATTCGGCCGCAATAAGTGGAGGAAGATTTGCACCGGTCGCGGTTCGGCCGTTTGTCGCCAGGTCGTCAATAATGAGAACTGATTGGCGACTTCTTCGTTTAATATTGTATAACCAAGTAGCTCGATTTGCCCCCCCTCCTGACCTAGAAAAACGGCTAGGGGTTGGTGGGCAGATTGGATAGGCGGCCACTCTATCCAGGCGTTGATCCCCTCGGTCGTCGCGCCAACCCGGTAAAGCGTATAACCATCCTCGGCCGCTGCTGCCTCTAAATTTAACTCGCTTTCCAAGATCGGGTGGATGGTTTGTTCCTCGCCAAGCGCCAACCAAACAGTGTCGCTTCCTGGCAACAACCAGCTTTGCGCTGCATCAAACCAATGGGGTGTCACCTGGTTGGTTTCCAGGAGGGCGAAATCGGCCGCCGCTAGCTGATCAAGCTGGACGCCGCTGAGCAGCAAGTCAGCGGGACGGCCGCGCTCCGCCACTTCATAAATGAGAATGCTATGCCCCACATGAGCGATTGGTTGCCGTTGGCGAAACCAGGCAAACTGATTATGGTTGGCAAAGTGTACGCCCTGCAAGTTGGTGACGCTGATCGCATAGGTGCCGGGGGCGGGATCGTGGGGGTAAAACGGCCGCGCCGCCGGGTTCATCAGGCGTGGTGGGAAGCTGTCCAGCCCAGTATACTCGATGCCATAATATTCCGGCCATCCCTCACCAAAATAACTCAACCAGATGTGGTCTACTTCGTTGTCGTCCATCCATGCCTTGAGCGCACCCAAATCTTGCCCCCAGTCTATATTGCTATCTACCAGCCAACGCCAACCCCGCTCTGGCCCACCAGCCAAAACATTGAAAAAGGCTAACAAATGAGGGCTGCTCCGTAGTGTTGTCAAGGCCAAACCAAGCAAACACAATCCAACAAGACCAGGGAGCCAACGGCCGTTTACCCTCCTGTTCGTCGTAACCGATTGATCGGCCGCCAGACGCATCCCCCTGCGACTATGACCACCCACCACGGAAGTAGTTACCACAAACTCGATAAACACGAACAAAAAAGGCAATATGGGCAATAAATGACGATAACCGAGATTGATTTCACTGGTCAGGGCAATAGCAAAGTAACCGAGGGGTGGAATGAGCAATACAACCAGGTCTAGCCAACGGCCGTTCCTCCCCAAAACCTTCCACCGATAGAGCAGTAAACCAATAGCCAAAAGCAACAGAAACAAAGTCGGCAACGGGGTTTTCAGCAAAAAGGCAACCGGGAAGTAGTACCACCAGCCCCGATCAGAGTATTGACCGGCGAGGAAGGAAGGAGTCGAGACCTGCAGGCGGCCGCCAATATCCAACAACTGCTCCAAATAATGCGATAGCGGAGTTGTCGTTCCTGCCAGTTGCGACAACAACGGCAACTCCTCCGGCAGCCGCCCCACCTGAAACCCATTCGTCGCCCACAGCGCCAGTAATGCCGTCAAACCGTAAACCAACAACCAACCAATTACGGATTGGGCATTGTGTACAACGCTATTGCGGATTACGGACTTGCCCCCATCCCCCCAATCTCCTAATCTCCCAGTCTCCAATCCCCTGCCCCTCTGCTCCTCTGCTCCCCTGCTCCTCTGCCACACCCACAACCCAATCACCGCCACGAACAACGGCACAAACAACAGCGCGGTAAACTTCGTGTTTTGTAACAAGCCCATGCCAATTCCGGCGAGTGCGGCCGTCCACACGGTCGGCCGCCGTATAAACCGCCACAAGCTATAGCCAGCCACCGTCGCCGCGGCCGCCAACCCCAAATCCGTCGTCGCCAACCCCGCATGGGCCAAAATATTAGGGTCTAACGCGACCAGCGCTAACGCCACCAAGCCCGCTACTGTCCGCCACTCACTCCCCACTCCCCACTCTCTACTCCCCACTAATTCTCGCGTCCAGCGAGTGACAACGGCCGCCATCAACAACGCTAACCAGACCGTAGGCAGTCGCGCCACGAACATGATGTGTTCGACGTTGTTGCCGATCTCCCACAAAAAAAGCTCGGCCGGGCGGTGAAAGCTGGTTTCCTGCCAGGAAGCGTCGTCAGTGGGCAGACGCACCCACGGATCGTTGACCAGCAGGGCAGCGTTTAAGAGGTTCAACCCCAATGGATGGCCGACACGCATATGGTCATTGACGCTCCGCGCATAGCCCAACCCGCGCACGATGAAGCCTTGTTCGTCAAAGGTCGGCGAACGGCCGACCATCGAGGTCACAGCCAACGCGAACATAATCAGCAGCAAAGCAGCGGCCGCCAACGAAAACACCAGCCTTCCGGTTGGTGATTCAGCATACGGCCGTTCCTGTTTCGCTATCGTCATCGGAGCATTCACTCTACGCAATTAATAATTTTTTCGACACGAATAATACGAATTTCACGAAAATAGAAGGCAAGAGTTCGTGTTATTCGTGTCATTCGTGTCAAAATGCGTAAGTCCTAATCAGATGAAAATCCGCATCATCAGCGTTTTATCCGCATAACTATTCCTAGAAGAGTCTAAAACAAAATCCGGTAATTGGCAGCCTGTCGGCCGTCAATTACCGGATACTATTCTACGTAAAGCAGGTTGTTTACCCGCGCGGATAAACAACCCACGCTATAGGGCTTGCCTACTCATCCAGCGGCAATACTTGTACATACTCGACGCGGGCTGTTGAATTGCTATATTCGTCGGTTGAAGCGAAGATACCGAAGTGGGGCGACGGGACCCAGCGCGTATCGCTGTAATCTTTTATCAGCTTCAACTCCGAGTTTCGCGCTCCGGCAAAGACCTTAATCCCATCCGCTCGCACCTCGATGCGGAATTTGTTCCAACCCTCCGGATCAACCCCAGACAATTGAGTCGAACTATTGGGATCAATGTCGCCCAGCCGTTTCATCGGGCTGCCGCCGCAGTTTGGACACCAAACCAACTCATCCACACGTTCAAAGAGCAGTTTCAGCGGGCCGAAGAAGATCACATTGACCGTGTAGAAATGGTTGAAGCAAAGTTCATGCTCATACCATCCCTCCACTGTGCTGGGATCGGGACAAATCGCGCCCGGCCAATCTCCGGCGAAAGCCATGCCTTGTGAAACAAGATTACCTAAGTTGGCATATTGGATCTCATACTCAATTGCATAGGGCACTCGCGGTGCTTCCGCTTCGGGTGCAGCAATACCCCAGTCCCAAGAATCTTCCACACGCAGAATGAACCAATCACGCGAAGAATCAATCTCATAGAAGGATTGCACCTCTTCGATGTAGGTCGTCCGCCGCACAGCCCAGCCACTGTTCGGATCGGTGAAATCGTCGCGATAGGCGCCGACAACCGAATCAATGTTTGACCAGGGGCCAACTCGGTCGCCCACGCGGCTGCGAACGCGGTAGAAGTATTCATTACGGAAAGAGGGCTCCTTTTCGATGAGTAGCGATGTTTGTGATGCGTTCAGGTTGAACACCGTTGGCGAGGCAAAATCTGGCGTGTTTGATTCCTCTAGCTCATAACCTGACGCACCGACGGAGGTTGTCCAGGCGACGTTCCATTGATTCGCGCTGTTCACCTCGCCTACATCCAGGGTAACGGGACCGGGATCAGGCTGGATACCGAAAGTCGTATAGGGCAGATATTGAATTGGCGAGCCAATGTTTTCGCCAACTAGCACCTCGGCCGACCGCTCAATCGTCGTCTCGCCATCGCTGATTTCGGCCGTATTCGTAATTTCCGCACCTGGCTCGGCCTCGTTGCTGATCCGGGTAGTGACCTCGATGGTCAATGTCCGGCCTGCGCCAATCGTCCCTTCCCAGACCACCACACCGCCATCGGTGCTGAAGTCAGACTCAATTACACCCAGTTCGGCCGTGGTCTCCGCGCTGACAAACTCTAATCCGTCGGGCAGTTCATCAGTCACGGTCGTCTGGGCGTCGGTGTCGCCACTGTTGAACACAGTGATCGTAAATTGGACAATGCCGCCCGGTGGTGCTTCTTCGGGCATGGCGCTCTTGGTCGAGCCTTCCAGATCGGCCGGTTGCAACAGACGTTCAGGAATCGAGTGGGCAGCCACGTAACGTTCAATGGACGGCTTGGCGACTAATAACTCGGCCGTGGTGCTGATCACGCGGCTATAGGGCGAGGGCGTGGTCGGCTGTGGCAGTCGCTGCTCCGCATCCCCATCCTGCTCAGCGGCCAACAGTTGGGCAAACGAAAAAACCAACAAAAAGGCAACGACCGTCCCGACCAACGCCAGCAAGCGCCGTTGGTGGGACTGTGGGCCATTGCGTTGCGAATTTTCCTCTTTCACAGACATTTCTCCTTACTCTAAACTCTAAAGCGATTAATGGGGTGTATGCAGCGGTCAATATTACATCTTCACATACAATCAATCGGCCGCTAACAGTTCCCTTCCTTCAAGACAACAGCCCAAATGTTACCCATCTCCCGTCTATGCGTCAAAATTAGTCGAGTGTTGAAAAAGAAGCCGTTGGCAAATAGTTGGTCAATCGTAGCTCAACAAATCCTTTATTTGACATAACAGTTTTGATTCAGCGCTCTCCGTGCCCCATCCCCAAAATCCGCGTAACTATCTTTAGAAACTATTTGGTAAAATAGATGGAACTTACGCATTTTGACACGAATGGCACGAATTTCACGAACACGACCTTTTTCGTGTTATTCATGTCTAAAAAATTATCAGTTGCGTAAGTCCTATCAACTTATGGAACAAACATTGATCATTATCGGCGGTGGATTAGCCGGTTCGGAAGCGGCGTGGCAAGCGGCCGAACTGGGCATCTCCGTCAAACTGTATGAAATGCGGCCGCAACGGCCGACGCCCGCCCATATCTCCGACTGGCTGGCAGAACTGGTGTGCAGCAACAGCCTGGGGTCGGATTTGCCGCATAAAGCGTCCGGCTTGCTGAAGGCGGAGCTACGTGGGTTGGGTTCGTTGATCCTGGCGTGTGCCGATGAGACGGCTGTTCCTGCCGGTTCTTCGCTGGCTGTTGACCGCGACGCCTTTGCCCAACGAGTGACGGCGTGTATCGCCGCTCACCCGCGTATTGAATTGGTGCGCGAAGAGGTGACGGCCGTTCCCGACGTTCCGTGCATCATCGCCAGCGGCCCGCTGACCTCATCCGCGCTGGCCTACAGTATCAGTGAACTGAGTGGGCAGGAGTACCTTTACTTTTACGACGCTGTCTCGCCTATCGTCAACGCTGAAACAATTGATATGAGCATCGCCTTTCGCCAGTCTCGTTATGATCGCGGCGAGCAGGAAGAGGGGGACTATATCAACTGCCCGATGACCAGGGAGGAGTATGACGCCTTCTATGCAGCGTTGGTGGCGGCGGAGACGATCACGCTGAAGCAGTTTGAGCAGGAAGACCCGCACTTCTTTGAGGGGTGTATGCCGGTCGAAGTGTTGGCACGGCGCGGCCGTGAGTCGCTGGCCTATGGCCCGATGCGGCCGGTGGGTCTGGTTGATCCGCGCACGGGGAAGCGGCCGTATGCCGTCGTCCAATTGCGCCAGGACAACTTGCTCGGTTCGCTCTATAACATCGTTGGTTTCCAGACCAACTTGAAATGGGGCGAACAGCGCAAGGTGCTGCGCTTGATCCCCGGTCTGGAGCAGGCGGAGTTTTTGCGCTATGGGATGATGCACCGCAACACCTATATCAACGCGCCAACGATGCTCCAGCCGACGATGCAGTATCGCGGCCGTGCCGATCTCTTCTTTGCCGGGCAGATCACCGGCGTGGAGGGATATGTGGGCAATGCCGGAACGGGCTTGCTGGCCGGTATCAACGCCGCCCGCTTGTTAAAGGGGCAACATCCGCTGATCCCGCCGACCACAACGATGCTTGGCGCGTTGTGCCACTATGTTACCCACGCAGCGGCGAAGGATTTCCAGCCGATGAAGGCCAATTTCGGCCTCTTCGCTCCGCCGCCGACGACCATGGGCAAGAACGACCGCTACCGCTGGTATAGCGAACGCGCCCTGACGGCATGGCGGCGTTTTGCTCGTGACAATGGGCTGCGTTATGATCCGGAAAAGGCAACAGCAGACAGGGAATTGAACGGCTGAAATGGCTCCACCACAAAGACAGGACGCGACAAAGTTGTTTGCATTTGCCTTTGTCTCTTCCTGTCTTTGTGATTAAAAGGTATAAATTATCCGTTGATCTGCTCATTTTCGTTGTTGAATAGACCAATAACCAATACACTAGCAAGTAATGGATTTCCCACTTCAACCTCAAATAAACAAAGTAACCGTCTATCCTGACCGGGCGCGAGTCACGGGACACGGCCGCGTCGAACAACTAGCAACCGGCCGTCACCAACTCATCTTTGAAGAGCTGCCCCTCGCCCTGGAAGAGGACTCTGTACGGGCGTCAGGTCAGGGGACGGCCAGGGTGCGGCTGTTGGGCGTGGACGTTCGCCGCCGTCACTACGCCGAAACACCGGCCGCGCGGGTGCAGGAGGTCGAGAAGGAGCTGCAAGGCCGCCGCGAAGCGCTGCGCGTGGTGGAGGATGATCGCGAGAACCGGCTGGCGCTGGCGCGACATCTGGAAGGGTTGCGGCAGGCAACGGCCGAGTATGCCAAGGGACTCTCACGCGGCCGCACCACCGTCGAAGACCAGGCGCGACTGGTGGAGTTCTTGCAAGAACGGGACGCTCAGCTACGCGCCGAATTGCGCGAACTGGACGAACAGCAACGAGCCGTTAAACGGGAGATTGAGAAGCTGGAACAGGAGCTAAAGCAACTGGGCAGCGCACGGCCGCGCCAACGGTATCAGGCGATTCTGGATGTAGAAGTCAGTGAAGCGGGTGATTTCACGGCCGAGATCAGCTATGTCGTCGGCCGTGCCGGATGGCAGCCGCTGTACGACATCCGGCTCTTAGAGCGACAAGGAGAGAACGGCCGCGCCGGTCATGTGCTTGCGCTCAGCTATCTGGCGCAGGTGACGCAAGACACTGGGCAAGCGTGGAACGATGTCGGCCTGACCGTTTCCACAGCCCGCCCCGCGCTCAACCAACGGCTGCCGGAGTTGCATCCCTGGTTTATTGATGAGCTAAAGCCGATGCCACGCCCCAAGGCCGTCCACATGCGTACGATGGCGACGGCAATGCCACAGATGGCAATGCCGCCCGCCGATGTGGATGAAGTGACAATGGAGGTGGCTGCCTTTGCTCCGGTAGCGGCCGATGTCGCCGTCGCTGAGGCACAAGACAGCGGCACGGCGGTCAGTTTTGTCGTCTCCGGCTCGATAGACATCCCCAGCGATGGTTCGCCACACAAGACGACCATCGCCCAATATGACCTGGAGCCGCAACTGGACTATCTGGCGATCCCGCGCCATACGGATGCGGTCTATCGCCGGGCGAAGGTGAAACATCCTGGCCCTGGCCCGTTGCTGGCAGGGTCGGCCGCGCTATTTGCCGGGGATGAGTTTATCGGCCGTAACCAGCTTGAATATACGGCCGTCGGCGACGAGTTAAAATTGATGTTGGGTGTGGAAGAACGGGTAGACGTGGAGCGCGAGCTAGTGCTGCGCGATGTAGACAAAGTCTTCATGCGCGATAAGCGGCAGATGCGCTATGGCTATGAAATCCGGCTGAAGAATCTATTAGAGGCTCCAGTGCAGGTAACGGTCGAAGACCAATACCCCGTCTCGCGCCACGATCAGATCAAGGTAAAGCTGGAAAAGACCAGCCTGCCCCCTTCTAAGCATACGGAGTTAGGGCTGCTGGAGTGGCGGCTGACGTTGGCGGCCGGAGAAAAGCAAACGATTCGCTTTGAGTACTCGGTTGAGCATCCGCGCTCTCTACAAGTTGCCGGTCTGATCGAGTAGGGGCAGGTCTTGTACCTGCCCTGTGATGGGCAACCACAAGGGTTCTGGGCAACCACAAGGGTTCTGGGCAACCACAAGGGTTCTGGGCAACCACAAGGGTTGCCCCTACGGATGGGATTTTTGGAGGCACATATCACAAGCACAAAATTGTATGAAACCAAACCACCACGCGAAAAGGCGTTTCTGGTCGGAGTCGAGCTAGACAGCGAACCCGCCTTGCTGGAGGTTGAAGAAAGCCTGGAAGAGCTGGCCCGGCTGGCGGACACGGCCGGTATTGATGTGGTCGGACAGACGCAACAACATCTGGATCGGCCGAATGTCGCCACCTACATCGGCCCCGGCAAGGTGGAAGAGGTGAAGCTGTTGGTCGGCGAACTCGGCGCGAATGTGGTCATCTTTGATGATGAACTATCGCCGCGCCACCAACGGGAACTGGAAGAGGTCTTTGGTGAAGACGTTAAGGTATTGGACCGCACAGCGCTGATCCTCGACATTTTCGCCCAACACGCCCTGACCCATGAGGGCAAGCTGCAAGTGGAACTGGCACAACTGGAATACCGCCTGCCACGCCTGACGCGGATGTGGACTCACCTTGCCCGGCAGACCGGCGGCCGTGCCGGTGGCGCAAGCGGTGGCGTTGGTGTGCGTGGCCCTGGTGAAACGCAGTTGGAAACCGACCGGCGCGACATTCGCCGCCGTATCTCCTCCATCCGCGACCAGCTTGAAAACGTCCGCGCCCATCGCGAACGCCACCGCACCAAACGACAGCAGACGGAGTTGCAGGTGGTCGCCATCGTCGGCTATACGAATGCCGGTAAATCTACGCTGCTCAATCGCCTCAGCGGGGCGGATGTGTTGACGGCCGATATGCTCTTCGCCACGCTCGATCCGACCACGCGCAAAGTGACGATGCCCGGCGGCCGGGAGGTCCTTTTCACCGATACGGTAGGCTTCATCCAAAAGCTGCCGCCCAATATCGTCGCCGCCTTCCGCGCTACTTTGGAGGAGATCGCCGACGCCGACCTATTACTGCATGTGGTGGACGTCACCCACCCCCAGGCGGACGCGCAAATGGAAGCGGTTGAAGATACATTGGCCGAACTGGAGGTAGACCATCTACCAATTGTTGTTGCCCTCAACAAAGCCGACCAACTGCCGGACAGTACCAATCCCTTTGCCGATTTGCCGGAAGCCGGGCCAACGGTACTCGTTTCGGCGAAAACGGGCGAAGGGATCGAGGATTTACTGCACACCATCGAGGCGGCGATGATCCGCTTGATGGAGCCGATTGATATTTTGCTGCCCTATCAGCGGGGTGAACTGCTTTCTTTGTTCTATCAACGGGGACAGGTAGACCACGAAGAACATACGGAGGCGGGGGTGCGTTTGCACGGCCGTTTGCCACGTCGTTTACACGCCCTGTTTGCCAGTTATGAGACCGCCTGAGGCGGGTGGGTAGAGTTTGAAAACCCCAACCCGCGCTACAACATGAGTATGTCTTGATGGATGATCTTGTCGCTGAAATTGCCCGGTTGCCGGCCGTTCGCCAGGCATTGAATGACTTTCGCACTCACCTGGAAGAAGCGCTAAAGCTGGCTATTGCCATCCAACAAATCCCGGCCCCAACCTTTGCCGAAGCGCGACGGGCAGCGTTTGTGGAGCAGCAATTTGAGCGGCAGGGGCTGCATTCTGTCTGCCAGGACGAACTGCACAATGTCTATGGCTGTTTGCCCGCCCGCGGCCGGAAAAAGCAAGGGCAAGGGGGACGGCCGCCCGTCGTCGTCTCCGCTCATCTGGACACCGTTTTTGCCGAGACAACCGATCTGACGATCAGGCGGCAAGATAAACTGCTCTATGGCCCCGGCATTGGTGACAATTCGACCGGGGTGGCCGGGTTACTGCTCGTCGCCCAGGCGATCCAACAGATCAAGTTGCCGCTGGCGACCGATCTCTGGTTTGTTGCCAATGTCTGCGAGGAAGGGATGGGGGATTTGCGCGGGATGCGGGCGGTGGTGGAACGTTTCGGCCGCGAAGCAACCTATATCGTGGTCGAGGGCGGCCTGTTCGGTCAACTGTCCCATGAGGCCATCGGCGTGCGCCGCTTTCGGATCGAGGTCAAGACACCAGGCGGTCACTCCTGGGGCAGCTTTGGCGTCACCAGCGCGATCCACGTCCTCGGCCATCTCATCACGGCCATTGATGGGCTATCTGTGCCGGAAACGCCGAAGACGACCTACAACGTCGGGATGATCGAAGGCGGCACATCGGTCAACACCATTGCCAATTCGGCCAGTATGCTGCTCGATTTGCGCTCGGAAGATAGCGGCCGATTAGAACTGCTGGTGGAACAGGTACAGAGTATCGTCCGCCGCTTCCAGCAAAACAAGACGCACGGTTGGGAGGGCGTGGAGATCAGCATGATCCCGGTCGGCAACCGCCCCGCCGGTTCACTCCCCCGCCACACCCCGCTGGTGCAATGGGCGGAAAGTGCGTTGAAACAGGTCGGCCGTCCGAATGCCAAATTTATCGCCGGTAGTACCGACGCCAACATCCCGCTCAGCATGGGGCTGAACGCCATCTGCCTCGGCCTGACGGAATCGGGCAACGCCCACCGCCTCGACGAGTACATTGATCCGACGCACTTACCAGACGGCCTGGGGCAGTTGTTGTTGCTAACGCTAGCGGCCACTGCCGGTGATCAGTAATCGGTAAGCGGTAATCGGTAAGCAGGCCTGTGTCCGTTTACCGATTACCGTTTACTGATTACTCAAGATAATTTCCCACTGATACGAGGTTGAATATGTACTTTGAACTGAGTGATGAACAACGGGAGTTGCGTCATGTCGTCCATGATTTTGTGGCGCGGGAGTTACGGCCGCACGCTCGCCACACGGACGAGACCGGGGAGTTTAATTGGTCGGCGGTGAAGAAAATGGGGCCGCTCGGTCTGCTCGGCACGGAAATCCCAGAGGAGTATGGCGGGGCAGCGTTGGATGCGGTCAGCGCGGCCATCGTCATCGAGGAGCTAGGCTGGGGCTGTGGTTCGACCGCGCTGGCGATTGCCGCCCACAACGGCCTGGCGCTTGGGCCGATCAATCGCTTTGGCACAGAGGAACAAAAGCAGTATTGGCTGCCGCGGCTTACCAGCGGTCAGGGGCGGTTGGCTAGTTTAGGGCTGACGGAGCCGGGAGCGGGTTCAGACTTGAAAGGGGGCGTCAGGACAACGGCCGTGCGCGAAGGGGATTCCTGGATCATTGACGGCAACAAGATGTGGATGACCAACGCCTCGATTGCCGACCTGATGGTGGTGCTGGTGCGCACCGGGCGTAATGGCAGCAACGCGCTGAGCCACATCCTGGTCCCCACCGATACGCCGGGGGTCACCATTGGCCCGGCAGAAAAGAAGATGGGGCTGAAAGGTTCCCCTACCCACGCCGTCGCTTTTGAGGAAGTGCGCGTGCCGCTAGAGAACCTGCTTGGTGAAGAGGGACAGGGGTTGCAACAGACGTTGGCGACGCTGGATGGCGGCCGTGTCGGTATCGGCGCGTTGGCGATTGGGTTGGCGCAAGCGGCGTATGAAGCGGCCGTGCAATACGCCAAAGAACGGGAAACCTTTGGGCAGCCGATTGCCAACTACCAGGCGATCCAATGGATGCTGGCCGACGCGGCGACCGAAATAGAGGCGGCGCGTTTGTTGGTCTATAAGGCGGCGTGGCTGAAGGGGGAGGGGCGGCCGTTTAGCAAAGAAGCGGCGATGGCCAAGCTCTTTGCCACCGAAATGAGCGAGCGCGTCTGCCGCAATGCGATCCAGATTCATGGCGGCTATGGCTATAGCAGTGAGTTTGAGGTGGAACGCTTCTACCGCGACACGCGGCTGATGACCATCGGCGAGGGGACCAGCGAGATTCAGCGTTTGGTGATCGCGCGGCATATTTTGGGTGTGTGAGTGGCAGGTAGCAGGTAGCAGGTGGCAGGTAGCAGGTGGCAGGTGGTACATGCCACATGCCACTCCTCCACATGGTTTGTCCTCCCGAAAGATCATATAATGAACCGATGAGCAGCGACGAACCACAACAGCTAAGCTTTGAAGAAGCGTTACAAGAATTAGAGCAAATTGTATTGCAATTAGAAACAGGCGATCTCTCGCTGGAAGCGTCGCTCGCCTTGTTTGAGCGCGGCCAGCAGCTAACGACCCACTGCAACCAATTGCTCGACACCGCCCGCCTGCGCGTCGAGCAATTGACGGAGGATGGGGAGATCGTTGAGGTCGAGCTTGAATAAGGTAATCGGTTATCAGTTATCGGTGAATAAGAGAAAGAGTG
Organism: uncultured Ardenticatenaceae bacterium; assembly: GCA_964410625.1. Lineage (GTDB taxonomy): Bacteria > Chloroflexota > Anaerolineae > Promineifilales > Promineifilaceae > CAYPHY01. Next base: position 18,224 of record CAYPHY010000022.1, read on the forward strand.
TTTACCGATTACTGCTTACCGTTTACCGAAAGAAAGGGAGTTTTATTTGTTCAAGAGTATTCGCGAGTCACTGAGCCGCACACGGCAATCGGTCTTTGGGCAGATTGCCACCGTGCTGGGGGCCGGTGACATCACTGATGAAACCTGGGATGACCTGGAGGCGTTGTTGATCCAGGCTGATATGGGCGTGCCGACAACTTTACAGGTGGTGGACAGCCTGCGTGAACGAGTCAGACGAGAAGGTATTTACCGCACCGACCAACTGTTGGACGCGCTAAAGAAAGAGCTGCGGGCAATTCTGGTGGATGCGCCGACGTTTGAACTGGAGGAGCCGCGCCTGCTGACGGTGGTGATGATCGTGGGCGTGAATGGCTCCGGCAAGACGACGACCATTGGTAAGCTGGCGGAATATTATAAGCAGCGCGGCCGTAAAATCATCGTCGCGGCCGGTGATACCTTCCGCGCGGCCGCGATTGACCAACTGCGTGTGTGGGCCGACCGGGCCGGTGTGCCGGTCATAGCAGGCCAGCCAGGGAGCGACCCTGGGGCGGTGGCCTATGACGGCATCCGCGCCGCTCGCGCTCGTGGCTTCGACACCTTGTTTATTGATACGGCCGGGCGACTGCACACCAAGTTTAACCTGATGAAGGAGCTAGAAAAGGTCTATAGTGTGTGCAAGAAAAGCGTCCACGCCGCGCCACATGAAGTGTTGTTGGTGCTCGACGCGCCCACCGGGCAAAATGCGCTCGTCCAGGCACAGAAGTTCAAAGAGTCGGTACACGTGACCGGCGTCATCTTGACCAAACTGGATAGCACGGCGAAGGGCGGTATGGTCTTCGCCATCTACCGCGAATTGGGCCTGCCCGTGCGCTTCATCGGCACTGGCGAACGCCTGCAAGACCTGGCCCCTTTTGATGCGGACCAGTTTATTGAAGGTTTGTTTGAATAAGAGGAGACCAGGAGATTAAGAGACTGAGAGACTATTAGATGTAGTCTCCTAATCTCCTAATCTCTCAGTCTCTAACTTTTCGGAGAAAAATTTACATGGAAGCACTATTAGAACGACTACAAGCGATGCGTGAAAATGTTGACCAGTTGCGGAGGCGGCTTTGACGTCGCCAGCAAGGAAGCACGCATTGCGGAATTAGAAGAAATTTCCACCCAACCCGACTTTTGGAGTGATTCGGCCGCCGCGCAAAAAATCATGCGCGAGTTAACGACGCTCCGTAATCAGATTTCCGGCTGGCAGGCGATTAGCACCGGTCTGGACGATACGCGGGAGCTACTGGAGTTGGGGGATGAGGAGCTGACGGCCGAGTTAGAAACGGAAGTCGAACGCCTGGAAGCGGAACTGGAACGCCTCTCCTTTGAAACGCTCTTTGCCGGTGAATATGACGACGAGAACGCCATTCTCGCCATCCACGCTGGAGCGGGTGGGACCGAAGCGCAGGATTGGGCGGAGATGCTACAACGGATGTTTATCCGCTGGGCGGAATCCCATCGCTTTAAGGTCGAAATTTTGGATCAAAGTCCTGGTGATGAAGCGGGGATCAAAAGTTGCCTGATCTCGATTACTGGCGAGCGTGCCTTTGGCTATCTGAAATCGGAACGGGGCGTCCATCGCCTGGTGCGTATCTCCCCCTATGATTCTTCTAGCCGCCGCCATACCTCCTTTGCCAAGGTAGAGGTGTGGCCGGATGTCGCCCAGGAAATCCAGGTGGAGATTGACGAGAAGGATTTGCGAATTGATCGCTTCCGTGCCAGCGGCGCGGGCGGCCAGCATGTGCAAAAGAATGAAACGGCCGTGCGTATCACCCACTTGCCCACCGGTCTCGTTGTTTCCTGCCAGAACCAACGTTCACTCACGCAAAATATGAATGTGGCAATGAGTATTCTCAAGTCACAACTCTTTGATCTCGAACGGCGCAAGCAGGAGGCGGCGATGTCGGCCTTAAAAGGGGAAGATGTGGATGCCGGTTGGGGTAGCCAGATCCGCTCCTATGTCCTCCATCCCTACAAAATGGTCAAAGACCATCGCACAGGGCATCAGGTAGGCAATACGCAGGCGGTGCTGGACGGCCGTCTCGACGACTTCATGATAGCCTATCTGCGCGTGCGCGTTGGCGAAGCGGAGCCATTCCTCGAAACCGCAGACATCGAATAAATTTTTTGCAACGAATTAACACGAATTTCCGCGAAAAAATCCAATTCGAGTTAATTCGCGTAATTCGTTGCAAGTTCTTACTCCCATTCGATGGTTCCGGGGGGTTTGGAGGTGATGTCGTAGACGACGCGGTTGACGCCTTTGACTTCGTTGACGATGCGGCGGCTGGCACGGGCCAGGAGATCATAGGGTAAGCGTGCCCAATCGGCGGTCATAAAATCTTCCGTCGTCACCGCCCGCAGGGCGATCACTTCCTCGTAAGTACGGCCGTCGCCCATCACCCCTACGCTCTTCACCGGCAATAAGACAGCAAACGCCTGCTGTGTCCCGTCGCGCAGCAAACCGGCGCGGTCGAGTTCTTCAATGAAAATAGCGTCGGCCGCACGCAGGCTTTCCAATCGCTCCCAGGTAATCGGCCCCAGGCAGCGGATCGCCAGTCCGGGGCCGGGGAAGGGCTGTCGGTGGATGATCGCCTCCGGCAAACCTAACGCCAGACCGATGCGCCGTACTTCATCCTTAAACAAGAAGCGCAACGGCTCGACCAGTTCAAACTCCATATCGGCCGGTAGGCCACCAACGTTGTGGTGGGTTTTGATCAGCCGCGCTTCATCACGGCCGTGTCCCGCGCTCTCGATCACGTCGGGATAGATCGTCCCTTGCGCCAGGAAGTCTATCTGCCCCAGCTTACGCGCCTCGCGCTCAAAGATGCGGATAAACTTCTCGCCGATAATCCGCCGCTTTTGCTCCGGTTCCGTCACCCCTTCCAGGGCGTCTAAATACTCCTCCACTGCATTGACCGCCACCAGTTGGATGCCCTGGTGTTGCTGGAAGGTTTGCACAATTTGTGCCGCTTCCGCCTGGCGCAGCAACCCATGATCAACAAAGATACAGGTGAGCTGGTCGCCAATGGCGCGGTGGATCAGGGTGGCGGCCACGGCTGAATCTAACCCACCGCTCAAACCAAGTACCACGCGGCCGTCGCCCACCTGTGCTTGGATGGCGGCCGTTTGTTGCTCAATGAAGTTGGCTGGCGTCCAGTCAGCGCGGCAACCGCAAATGTTGTGGACAAAGTTGCTGAGCAGCAAGCTGCCCTGCGGTGTGTGGGCTACTTCGGGATGGAACTGGACGGCATAATACCCTCTTTGCGGATCGGCGGCAGCGGCAAAGGGGGAGTTGTCGGAGTGGGCCAGCGGCCGAAAGCCAGGCGGCAACTCATCTACTTTGTCGCCGTGGCTCATCCATACATGCTCAACCGCCGGGTCATGGTGGTTCCAGCCTCGGAACAAGGGGTTATCGGCCGCATCCACATGAAGCAAGGCGTGGCCATATTCATGCTTTTGGCTGCCAGAGACGCGGCCGCCCAGCCGGTGGGCCAATAGCTGCATTCCATAGCAAATGCCCAGGACGGGTCGGCCGCTGTCCAGCACGTAGTCCGGCAACGTTGGCGCGCCGGAGCCATAAACGCTGTTGGGGCCGCCACTCAGGATGAAGCCCTTTGGCTGCAAAGCCATGACCGTTTCCGCCGGGGTACGCCAGGAGAGAAGCTCACAATAGACATTCGCCTCACGCACCCGCCGGGCGATCAGTTGGCTATACTGCGAGCCGTAGTCGAGGATGATGATGGTGTCGTGTGTCATAGAGATTAGAGATTGGAGATTGGGAGACTGGAGATTGGGAGACTGGAGATTGAACGATCCAGTCTCTCAGTCTCTTAGTCTCTAATCTCAAATCTCTATCCTCCCATCGCTCATATCGGTGATCGTCGCCAGGGCAAGGACGGGGACATCCCAATGGGCGAGGGCAGCGCGGCCGTCTTCGAAGCTCTTTTCGACGACGGCCGCAATTCCAACCAGCGTTGCCCCGCTGCTTTGGACAATTCGCGCCAGTGCGTCGAGGGTGCGGCCGCTGGCTAAAAAGTCATCTACGATCAAAATTCGATCATCTTTAGCCAAAAACTCCGGCGAAACCATTAGCAATACTTCCCCACCCTTGGTATGGCTAGGGGCGGACTCAACAAAGACGGGTTCGCGCATGGTGATCGGCTTGTGCTTTCGCGCATAGACGACCGGGATGTTGCCCAACGCCTTGCCGGTCATCACGGCGGGGATAATGCCGCTGACTTCGGCGGTTAGAATGCGCGTCGGCCGTGTATTGGCAAAGTGGGCGGCAATTTCTATTCCGGCCGTTTCCATCAAGCGAGCATCTACTTGATGGTTGAGGAAGCTGTCAATCTTCAGAATACCTCGGCCGAGATTCTGCCCTTCCTGCAAAATGCGTTGCTTTAGTTCGTCCATAGTTGGTCTATTGGAATGAAACATTAACCATGTTAACCACATTAACCACGGATAAATATGGATGATCAAGATTTTCACGGATATTTCTCCGATTCCTGTGAATCCGCTCAATCCTTTCATCTAGGGGTTTGTTTATAAATGTCGAACATAAGCTTATTTAGGCTATAATTATTGACCATTGATGAAGAACTTGCCACTTGTGCAGTGGTTGTTATTGTTAATTTTTTCACAATCCTCTTGACGGGTGGGTAGTGACTATCTTATAATTTGGATTAGGATAATGCGTTCAAAAAAAATTGAAAGTTGTGAACGGAGTAAACAGTATGGTCATGAACATTGCGATAGAGACAGTGAGTGAATCACTTCAGAGAGGACTGGAAGCGGTTGAGACCATCCTGATGACAGCCGTTGACAGCGAAATCGAATTACTCAATGAGGCCAGCCGCCACATTTTAAGCTCTGGTGGAAAGCGGTTGCGGCCGAATGTGGCCTTGCTCTCTTATCTGGCAGCCGGTGGCGAAGATGTTGAAGAAGCGGTAAACATGGCCGCAGCCATTGAAATGGTACATACAGCCACCCTCGTCCATGACGACATCAACGACCATAGCCTGGTGCGGCGCGGCCGTCCGGCCGTTCATGCCCGTTGGGGGCGAACCTTTGCCCTGCTGACCGGCGATTACCTGTTCACCAAGGTTTACCAACTGATGGCCCCCTATGGCGCGGAGTATAACGTCATTATGGCCGACGCCTGTTCGGAACTGGTCGAAGGGGAAACGCTCCAGGCGGCCACCGCCAAAGCGGGCGAGATGGACCGCGAAACCTACAAGCGCATCGTCAGTTTGAAAACGGCGAGTTTGTTTGAGGCAGCGGCGCGAATGGGGGCGATGCTGGCTGGTGGGGATGATCAGACGGTCCATGCCCTGTCGCGCTACGCTTATAACCTGGGAATTGCTTTCCAGATCGTGGACGATGTGCTGGATGTGATTGGTGATCCAGAAACATTGGGCAAGCCGGTTGGCATTGACCTGGCTCAACATCGCGGGGTGTTGGCCGCGAAAGAGGACGGCAATAAAAACGGCCGTTCCCTTCTCTCTCTGGCACAACCATCGGCCGCTCCCGAAGTAGATGGAGAAACAGACCCCATCCAACAGATGATGAACCGGCTACGGAACTCCGGGGCAATTGAACTGGCCCGCTTGCAAGCCATTGAAATGGCCGGTCGAGCGCGGCAAGCCCTCCATGACCTCCCCCCCTCCCCTGCCCGTGATGAACTGGAAGCACTGGTTGATATGGTGCTGGAACGGGACAGATAAGATTAAAGAAGAGACTGGGAGACTAAGAGATTCAGAGACTGATTGCTCCAGTCTCGCAGTCTCCTAGTCTCTTAGTATCTTAATCTCCTTACGGTGGACAAAACAACCGACATGGCAACGGCCGTCGCATTGGTGCAAGACGGCCAAACTCTGGCTCTCGGTGGGATGACGATCTACCGGCGGCCGGTGGCTTTTGCGCGGGCGTTGATCAGCCGCGAGCGGCCACCACGAGATTTGACGCTGTTAGCCTTTACGGCGGGGTTGGCGGCCGATATGTTGGTTGGCGCGGGGCTGATCGCCCGCACCCGCACCTGCTACTTTGGTCTGGAGATTTTTGGCCTGGCGCCGATGTTCAGCCGTGCGGCCGAGGCAGGGACGGTTCAGGTCATCGAGGAAAGCGAGGCCAGCATTGCGCTGGGACTGCGGGCGACTATGGGGCAGGTCGGCTTCATGCCCGGCCGCGCCTGGCAAGGAACGGAGATGTTCCGCGCCCGCCCTGACGTACAACTAATCACCGACCCCTATAGCGGCGAAACGTTGACTGCTTTTCCGGCTATCCCGGTTGATGTGGCAGTGATCCATGTCCTGCGTGCCGACCGCGAAGGCAACTGTCTGTTAGGCAGCAATCCGACGATTGATCGCGACCTGGCGATTGCCGCTTCAACGGTGATCCTCACCGCCGAAGAAGTGGTTGAGCGTCTTGAGCCGCCGATTGACATACCGGGGCTGCCGGTGACGGCCGTTGTCCATGCCCCACACGGCGCGTGGCCGACCTCTTGCTACCCCAACTACCCCCTTGATGGTGAAGAAATCTTACGCTACATTGCCGCCTGCAACGCTGGCGAATTTGATAGCTATGTCGCTAGTTCAACGTCTCCATTCACACAATAACGAATCATCTGACTAAACCAGGGGGAGGGTGCGTCGCTGGATTGAACTACAATAAGAAGTATAATAAGGAAGAAGAAAAATCGAGTTTACCAACATGCCAAAACTCTACGAATATCTCGGCTTGATCATTCTCTTTTATTCTAACGAATATGAACCGATTCATGTTCATGGCAAATACCAAAATACGGAAAGCAAGGCTGAAATAATCGTAGATAATGGAGTGATTGTAGAAATTCGTTATCTTAACGTTAGAGGAAGAAGACCGTTGCCTAATAAGCAAATGGATGATTTCAAAGTAGTGGTTGAATATTATGCAGAGGATATTATTAAAAAATGGATCGACTACTTCGTCCTACACAAGCCAGTGAGCTTAGAGATAATTACGCGTCGGATCCGATGATACTTGAGGAAGGGGCGGTTGTAGATATCGTCGCTGCACACTACGTGGAAGACTACCTTCTTCACTTAGTATTTAGCGATGGCAAAGAAAGAATTGTTGATTTTGAACCTTTCTTAAGCTCATCATTAAATCCAATGATCAGACGCTATCTTGAGCTAGAACTGTTCAAGAGCTTTACGCTGGAATACGGAGACTTACAGTGGAATGATTACGATCTCTGTTTTCCAATCGCTGATCTATACGAAGGAAATATTTAGTCCGCTTTTTCGGCTAATTTCTTCATGTGGGCCAGCATCGCGCTCATTCCATTCAGGCGTTGGCCGGTGATCACATCTTGTAAGCCCATCCCCAGGTAAAACTCATGCGGTATGGCCTGAATTTCTTCGGCCGTCGCTCCCTCTAACCCCTTCTGTAAAATCGAAGCGTAGCCACGCACAGTCGGCGACTCCGGTGGGATGTCAAAGTGATAGGTCAGTCCATCCCCATTCTGCTTTTCCGCATAGACAAACACTGGCGTCATACATTCATGGACCTGGTCCATGTGGTCGCGTTTGTCTTTCAGCCAGTCGGGCAGCGGCCGCAAGTTCTCCGCAAACTCCAACAAATATTCCAATTTTTCGCGGCCGACAAGCAAGTTAAAATCCTCAACAATCTCTGTCAACCGTTCCGGTAATTCGTTCATAGGTTGATTATAGCACATGGGAAAGTGAGATTGGGGAATTAGAGATCAGAGATTGATCGGACCAGTAGAAGGGAGCGTACAACGGATTAACGTTGGTTATCCCTTATTTCTACATCCGTTGTAGGCGTCCTTACTTTCCCATGCTCAAGCAATCCAGTGCGCCCATTGATCAGATGGTGTTTTATCGAGCATTTTCAGGTAGACGCTGATCTTGCCATAGAAAATGATCAACGCCTCTTGGTAAATGGTCAAATTCAGCTGAATGGGGATGACAAACCCACCCCCGCGATCAACCTTTTTCGTTTGCAACTCCTCGTCGGTGAACGCGGAAATCACTTGCTCCAACTCCTGGTCCATCCGCTGATACCACTCGCGGAGGGCGGCTATACTCTGTTCCACTTCAGGCTCAGGGTGCTGGTAATCAAAGTGCAACTCTAAGCTCTTGAAGGAGTTGATATAGTTCTGCTGTGTCTCCCCAATCTCGCGGCAAAGCGCACCGATGGGCAAATTACGGCCGCCCGGAGTGAAAGCCAACTCCTCATCGCTCAACACATCCAGTACTTGCCCACGCAACCGCTGGTACAGGCGAAACAAGGGATAGTAGTCGGTCATAATATGGTTCATAGTACCTCTTGCTGATTAATGGTTACGCGGATGGCGCGGATAAAACGCTGATTACGCTGATCATACAAGTGTGATCAGCGTTTATTGGTGTCCGATTTTATTGCGTCGGCGCTTGTGAGAGCAACCGCACCGCCAACTCTTGCATTGCCTGGATGTCTTCGGCCGTTGCCTCGCGTTCGCCTTCACCGTGAAACTCAACACCGACGCTCATCGCGTCCGCCACTGCATCATCCTTCTGTTCGGTGTCGAAAGAGTCCAGGTTGCGCACCCAATCCTCAACCAGTGCCATTTGCTCCTCGGTCAGCCGCGTAGAGCCGACAATCTCTGGCGGATCGGCCGCGCACGTAGCAATTTCCACCTCTCCATTGGCATAGACCCTCACCCGATCACAAAATCCGGCAATCCCCCCCTCGCGATAGTATTCCATAACTAGGTTTTCCGCCTGGTCGTCCTCATTCTCGTTACCGGCATCACCATCCCCTTCATCCCCGCCAGCCTCATTGTCGTTGCCGCCCTCAACGTCCCCATTTTCACCAGTTCCGTTCCCTCCACCCGCTTCTTCCAATCCGCCATCATCCTCGCGCGGCGGCCGACCACACGCCATCCCACCCACAACCAACATAAAAACCACCAACACCCACGCCAACACCTGCCAATACTGCCTTTTCATTACCCTTTCTCCTTTTCAATCTCCCAATCTCTCAGTCTCCTAATCTCTAATCTCTAATTCCTACTCCCTAATCTCCAACCTCTCCACCCCCTCCACCTGCAACCATCCCCCACCCCACTCATCCTCTGTCCACCGGCCGCGCAAGACAAAAGGCTGCCATAGGGTACGACGTGGCATAGTTGCATCCGCATCTTGTGCTATCTTAGCAATGATAAACGATTCGCCGTCGCTAAGAAAGAAACCGGAGCTACCTGTCCACCCTGGCAAACGTACCCCACAGACCTTAACTAATCGGCCGCGACTATTCGGCAGGCGTTGCAGGGAAACCGTTCGCGCCGGTAATTTGACCAACGACAACGGATGGACGCTGACCGGCAATCCCAGTAGCTCTCGTTCCCAGCGCAGGCGTTGTGCGGCCGAATCAGCGGCAACGACCGTTGGCGCAGCAAAGTCAAAGGCCAATTGTTGCACGCTTCCCGCCCGCGCCACCACGCCCGCTTCCTCCAGCAACGCCGCCCGGCTGTCGCCGAGACCATCCAACGCCCCACACTGGATCAGGTGCTTCACCTCCTTTGGTTGGAGATCAACCCGCGCCAGCAGGTCGCGCAGGTCGGCAAACGGCCGTCGTCCGCGCTCCTCCACAATGGCCCGCACCGAGGCGCGGCGCAAATCGCGCACCTGCCCCAGTCCCATCCACAACGCCGGTTGCAACGAGCCGCCACCCGCCCCCTCCCCTTCCTCCGGCTCGTAGGTTAGCGTAAAGTGACGGCCGCTGCGGTTGATATGGGGCGGCCGCACAGCAATCCCCAACCGTCGCGCCTCGGCCATGTAGATCGCCGGATGGTGGAAGCCACCGGCATCGGCCAGTCGCGCACAGAGAAATTCGGCCGGCCAATGGGCTTTGATAAACGCCGAACGGTAGGCGACATCGGCATAGGCGGTGGCGTGTCCCTGGTTAAAGCCATATCCGGCAAAGGCCATGATTTGTTTCCACAGCTTTTCCGCCTGCTCCTCGCTCATGCCGGGGCCATCGGGGGCCGGTCGCTGGCATCCGCTGACAAAACGGAGACTGAGCGCCTCCATCTCACCCGCCTTAAACTTGCTCATGCCGTGGCGCAGGCGGTCAGCTTCCGCCCAACTCAGCCCGGCAATCTCCCGCGCCACACGCAACACCTGCTCCTGAAAGAGCAAAACGCCTTTGGTCCGCCCTAAAATCGGTTCTAACGCTGGATGGAGATAACCGACCGGCTCCTCGCCACGATAGCGGCGAACAAAGGTACGGGCCATGCCCCCGGTTGCCGGGCCGGGCTTAAAGAAGGCGCCAGCGATGGCTAAGTCGGCAATCGTCCGCGCCTTTAGCTGGCGCAGCGTCCGTTGCGCCCCTTCCGATTCACATTGAAAGACGCCAATCCCCGCCCCACTCGCCAGCATATCGCCAGTTTGGGGATCGTCATCGGCAATATCGGCCAGGTTAAATTCAGGCTGGTGGAATTCGCGCACCAACTCGGCCGCATCCGCCAGCACGGTCAAGGCGCGAATGCCCAACAGGTCAATCTTCGGCAAACCGAGTGTCTCCAAGTCGGCCGCGTCATATTGCGTGGCTAAGAAGCCCTTTGGCGAAAGCTGCACCGGCACCACCTCGGTTAGTGGCCCCGGCGTGATCACAATGCCGCCAGGGTGCAAACTGAGATGGTGGGGCTGGCCGATGAGATTGTAAGCCTGCTCGATAACCTGATGTTGTAGCGGATCAGCCACTTCCGCCAGCGCTTCTTCTAGCGTAGTGTGCTGCCTACGCCGGGGGTCTGGATGCCAGCTAGAGGGCATGACCCGGCTGAGGGCTTGAATCGTCTCTTCATCTAGTCCATACGCTTTGCCCACCTCGCGCACGGCCGAACGAGGCTGCATGGTGCTGATCGTAGACACCAGGGCCACACGCTCCGCGCCATAGTGCTCCCGGACATAGGCCAACACCTCATCGCGGCGGCGACTGCAAAAGTCGAGGTCAATATCCGGCGGGTTGCGCCGTGCCGGGTTGAGAAAGCGCTCAAATAGCAAGTCGTGGGCCAGCGGATCGACGTTGGTAATGCCCAGGCAGTAAGCGACCAACGAATTGGCGACGCTGCCGCGCGTGTTCACCGGCACATCCTGCCGCCGGGCAAAGCCTACGATGTCGGCCACTACCAGAAACAAGGGGGCAAAACCGGACTCGGTAATGGCATCCAGCTCCTGTTTCAGGCGGCGAGTGGCCTGCGCGGGTGGCTTATCGCCATATCGCTCGCGCAAACCGGCACGTGCCTGGGCAACGACGGCTGTCTCCGGTGTTTCCTTCTCCGCCAGCATGGGCGCAGGCCAGATGGTACGGCCGTAAGGAACCGCCGGTTCGCAGCGTTCAGCAATCGCCGCCGCGTTCTCCAAAAGCGCCGGCCGCTCCCGGTAAGCGTGCAACATCTCCTGCGGCGTCGGCCAGTGGAGGGAGACGGTCGCATCCCCCAAAGCGGGTAACTGCTCCGGCGCAACCGCTTCCAACGGGCAATTGTGGTCAATGGCCGCCATCAGCTTCAGCAGTGGGGATTGCGCCGCTTCCAGGCAATAGATGGGCTGTACGGCCACAGGAGGCAAGCCAAAACGTGACCCGAGCCGCAACAATTCATCCACCAGGCCAGAAGGCGACATCGCGCCATCCAGCAACGCAGGGGCAATGCTTAGGTAACAGTTGCCGGTGAACAAGCCGCCCAACCGCGACGCATAGCGCGTGGCGGCCTGGTAATTCCCGGCTCGTAGATACCGTTCTAGCCAGTCAGCACGGCCGCCGGTCAGGCAAATCAACCCGCGCTGGTGGGCTTTTAACTCCTCCCAAGATAGTCCCAGGCGCAAACGCCGTTTGCGGTCGGGGTCGCTCTGCAACAGCGAGGAGAGGCCGCAAAGCGAGCGGTACCCTTCCCGGTTTCTCGCCAGCAAGACCAGTTGGCCGGTTGCGCCCAGATGGTCAGGGGCGACATCTTCGGCGGGCGCGGCGATGGAGACAGTCATGCCGATGATCGGCCGCAGGTCGGCCGCGCGGCAAGCCCGGTCAAAGGCCACCGCCCCACTGAGTATATTGGTGTCGGTCAATGCCAGGTGGCGCAGGTCGTCGGCACAGGCGCGTTCAACCAGTGATTGAATGGATGGCAAACCACCCAGTAAGCTAAAGTGCGAGTGGACGCATAAGTGTGTAAAATTGGTCGGCAGTTCGTCCATACGCCACTGATCGTATGAGCAAGCGCATTTGTCGGCAATAGCAATTTATACTGTAGCGCAATTGGCCAACCCGCAAGCTCAAACTTCCGGTTTAGGCAAACCGGGTTACATTGTAGCGCGGGTTGGGGTTTTCAACCGAAACCCGCAAGCTTAAACTTCCGGTTTAGACAAACCGGGCTACAGTTTTTAAGGACAGACAAGGCATGATCTCTCTTGACTTGGCCCGCCAGTTAAAGGAAGCCGGTTTGATCTGGCAGGCGGGCAACTATGACTTTTTTGCCATCCCGGATCGGGACATGGACGACCGCATCTTTGTCATCACCGATGTGATGGCGCAGTTGGGGCTGCTCAAGGGTTGGCCGGCGGTGACGTTTTATGGCACGGCCGAATGGGCGCTCGATTACATCCTGACCACCGAAGTGATCTGGCTACCCAGCGAGGAGCAACTACGCGCGGCCTTATTGGAAAACTTGCTCGATGAACCAAGCCCCACCTTACGCCTCTGGCTGGAAGATAATGTATACCATTGCCAGGTGGCGTTTCATGGGGCAACGTTGTCGGCATCGGCCGATAAGGCGGCCGATGCCTATGGCCGGACACTTTTATCACTCTTACACGCCAGAAACGACGCATATCGTGTATAATCCTCTTATCTATTAATCATGGCACGCTTCATCCGTCGTCTTGGCGTAATCCCCTATCTGATCGTTGGCCTTGTCATTCTGGCGCTGGGGGTCATGCTGCTCACCTATGTTGTGGACAACTGGTGGCCGTTTGACATAGCGCGGCTCGATCTGGTCCGCGCGGCTGCGCAGGGACGCGCCGACGCAGCCACGCTTTTGAGCGCGGCCAACATCGAAATCATCTTTGTTTTTCTGACGGCCGTGGGTATCGCCGTTTCCGGGCTAACCTTGCCGTTGTTTTACTTACTCGGTCTGCGCTTTGGCGCTGCGGGCAATGCTGCCGGTTACGCACCCCGTTTTGTGGTGGTGCTGCGGCAATCAGCCTGGATGGGCATCTGGGTTGCCTTTTGTCTCTGGCTGCAAATGAACCGTACATTGGGCGTCGCCGTCGCCATCCTGGGCGGTGGGGTGCTGGTGTTGTTTGAAATTTTGCTGCAAATTCGCGCCCGCGCGGCCGGGATCGGTTTACCTGCAGGCGCTGCCTCGACTATGAGAGAATCGTAAATACGCGATTTACCAAATCGCGCTACACACCATAATGTCCGACTCCACCGTTTCTCTACCGTCACAATTGTTGCGCCAGTTGCCCAGCGTTGACCGGCTGCTGCAATCGCCTGACGCGGCGCAATTAACGGAGGCGTATGGACATGCGCTCACGGTTGAGGCATTACGCGCCACGCTCAGCGAGGTGCGGGCGGCCGTCCGCGACAATGGGGCCAGGCAACTGCCTACGGAAACGACCCTGCTCGACGAAGCGCAACAGTGGTTACAAGGGTTGCTGGAGCCGACACTACGGCCGCTGATCAACGCCACCGGCATCATCGTCCATACCAACCTCGGCCGCGCTCCGTTGAGCCAGGCGGCATTGGCGGCCGTGCAAGCTGTCGGCCGGGGGTATTCAAACCTGGAGTATGACATCGAGGCCGGGCAGCGCGGATCACGCACCATCCATGCCGAAGCGTTGCTGGCGCGGCTGACCGGCGCGGAAGCGGCGTTGGTGGTCAACAACAATGCGGCGGCCGTTCTGTTGATGCTGACTACTCTCTGCCAGGGGCGGGAGGTGGTTATCAGTCGTGGGCAGTTGGTGGAGATCGGTGGCGGCTTTCGTATTCCCGACGTGATGGCGCAATCAGGGGCACGACTGGTCGAAGTAGGGACCACCAACCGCACCCACTTGCGCGACTATGCCCAGGCGATAACGGAGAACACGGCCGCGCTGCTGGTTGCCCACCACTCCAACTACCGCATCGTTGGCTTCACCAGCGAACCGGCGCTGGATGAACTGGCGCAACTGGCCCACCAGAATGGGTTGCCCCTACTCTACGACCAGGGCAGCGGGGCGTTGCTCGATGTCGCGCCCTACGGCCTGCTCCACGAGCCAACGGTGCAGGAAGGGCTGGCGGCCAGGTGCGACGTCGTCGCCTTCAGTGGTGACAAGTTACTCGGCGGGCCGCAGGCGGGGATTTTGTGCGGCCGTGCTGAACTCATCGGCCGTCTCAAGCGCCATCCCCTCGCCCGTGCTGTTCGCGCCGATAAGCTTTGTCTGGCTGCCCTCTCGGCAACTCTGCACCACTATCTGAAAGGGGAGGCAACGGCCGAAGTCCCGGTCTGGCAAATGATCGCCAGGCCGCTCAGCCAGATAGAAGCAGAAGCACAGCAGTGGGCGGCTCATCTCGTTGAACAAGGCGTTCAAGCGGCGGTCATCGGTAGTGAGTCTTATGTTGGCGGCGGCACTCTGCCGGGCACGAGCCTGCCCACGAGGGTTGTCGCAATTGAAAGCCAGCGGGTAGACGCGCTGGCGGCCGCCTTACGTACCGCGCCGGTTGCGGTGATCGGCCGTATTCAGGACGGCCGCCTCTTGCTCGATCCGCGCACGGTCTTACCTGGGCAGGCGGATGCGCTGTTACAATCCCTGCTCGACTGCCATAGGGTACTTTAGTACTATTGTTGAGAGGATAGCGGTAGGTGATAGTGAAGAGGTAAACAGTTTAGAAACCGGGTTTCTTGAAGAAACCCGGTTTCTCGGACAAGAATGATGAGTCAAGCAACGCGCATATTGGCAATTGAAACTTCCTGTGACGAGACGGCCGCGGCGGTGGTCGCTGATGGCAAGACGATCCTCAGCAACGTCATCGCCAGCCAGGCCAAGCTCCACGCGCAATATGGCGGGGTCTTTCCCGAAGTGGCTTCGCGCCGCCATGTGGAAGTGATCTACGCCGTCGTTGATCAGGCGTTGCGCGAGGCTCATCTGGGCTTTGAGGACCTCGATTGCATTGCCGTCACCCAGGGGCCAGGGTTGGTTGGCTCGTTGCTGGTTGGTATGAATATGGCCAAAGGGTTGGCGCTGGGGCGCAATAAGCCGTTGCTGGGCATCAACCATATCGAAGGGCATATCTACTCCGTCTGGCTGACCGAAGCGGCCGATGAGATCACCTTCCCCGTCCTCAACCTGATCGTCAGCGGCGGACACACCGAACTCTATCTGATGACCGATCACGGCCGTTACCAACATTTGGGCGGCACGCTGGACGACGCGGCCGGGGAAGCGTTTGATAAAGTCGGCCGTCTGCTGGAACTGCCCTACCCCGGTGGCCCGGCGATTGATGCGGCCGCCGCCAACGGCAACCCCAACGCCATCCGCTTTCCACGGGCGGTCATGGACCAGGAATACGGCTATAATTTCAGTTTCAGCGGCCTAAAAACGGCGATGATGCGCCAGGTGAAGCAGTATGAACCGGGGCGGCTGCCGGTGGATGATCTGGCTGCCGGATTCCAGGCGGCCGTGGTGGATATGCTGGTAACGAAGACATTGCAAGCGGCGATTGAGTATGAGGCAACGGCCGTTCATGTCGTCGGTGGTGTCTCGGCCAACAGCGCATTACGCCGCGAGATGACGGAGCAATTCCAGCAACAAGAGCGCAACATCCCGGTGCGTATTCCGCCGCTTGTTCTTTGCACGGATAATGCAGCGATGATCGCCGCCGCCGCCCATTGGCACTTTCTCAGCGGCCGCCGCGACTCGCTTGACCTGGATGTTTCACCCGGTCTGCGACTAGCATGAACGCAACCGATAATCAATCACTTATGCTTAGCATTGACGAACCATCTGCTTCTCTGCTAGAAGCGCGATTGGATCATTTGTTCACCGAGAGCTTTGATCCGATTTTACTTACTGATCTCCAGGGGCGGGTGAGCGCGGCGAACCGGCGGGCCAGTATGTTTTTCCATAAGTCCCCCGAACTGTTGAAAGGGGCGGACATCGCTGAGTTACTCACCCCGGCTACGCTGCAACTGCACTGGGAGCAGGGGGACGAGACATTTAGCACGCAGGTCGCAATGGATGACGGCCGCCGCATAACCATCCATGCCCAACGACTTCCAGGGGCCAGTGAGGTGCAGTGGATTCTCCACGACAGTTCCAACAGAGCGGAACTGGAGCAGATGCAACAAGACCTGACCGCCATGCTGATGCACGATCTGCAAAGCCCGTTGGGCAATGTCATTTCCAGCCTGGAACTGATCCGCAACCTCGTCGCCAACAGCAACCATGACTCTGTGCTGCACTCGATGCTCGACATCGCCATGCGCAGCAGCAACCACCTGCAAACGCTGATCGCCTCCCTGCTCGACATCAGCCGCCTGGAAGCGGGCCATCCGATCAGCGAACGGCAAGCGGTCAACATCCGCCAACTGGTGGAAAGCGTCTATGAGATCGAGCAGCCTAACTTTGAGAAGCGTGGGGTGGATTTTGTGAATGGCGTGGCGGCCGATGCTCCCCCTGTCTATATCGAAAAGAGCATGATCAGCCGTGTGTTGTTAAATTTGCTCGATAACGCATTGAAACAGAGCCAGGAAGGGCAGGCGATCACCATTCGCAGCAAGGAAACGGCCGCCAACGGCTGGCTCACCATCTCCGTCAGCGACGAGGGGGCTGGCATTCCCGAAGCGTATCGCCAGGCGGTCTTTGAAAAGTTTGAGCGTGTCCACAATGACTCCTCTTCTAAGGGGCTAGGCCTGGGATTGGCCTTTTGCCGTTTGGCCGTTGAAGCCCATGGCGGCCGCATCTGGGTAGACGACGCCCCCGAAGGAGGGGCAAGGTTTCAGTTTACGCTCCCTACTGTGGGAGAGACTGAGAGACTGGGAGATTGAGAGACTGGTTATTCGTCTATTAGTATATTGGTGTATTGCGCTACGC
The DNA here is from genome assembly GCA_964410625.1 of uncultured Ardenticatenaceae bacterium. Classification (GTDB taxonomy): domain Bacteria; phylum Chloroflexota; class Anaerolineae; order Promineifilales; family Promineifilaceae; genus CAYPHY01. Next base: position 35,377 of record CAYPHY010000022.1, read on the forward strand.
CGGGGTGTAAATCTCTTCACTAGCCACTCATCACTCCCCACTCCTCTTATGACCCAACGCCTCTACTACACCGACGCCTATACCACGCGCTTTACGGCGCGGATTGTGGAAACGACCCACTATCGGCAAGCCCCGGCCGTTGTGCTTGACCAGAGCTACTTTTACCCGACCTCCGGCGGCCAGCCCCATGACACCGGCTGGCTGCGACAGGATGAGCAGAGTGTCCGCGTTGTGGATGTGGTCGTTCGCCCTGACGACGATGCCGTGTTGCATGTACTGGAAGGGGAGTGGCGGCCGAACCTCTCCCAACCCGTCAATGGTGAAATTGACGAACAGCGCCGCCACGACCACATGCAGCAGCACACCGGCCAGCATATTCTCTCCCAAGCCTTCATCCGCCTGGCCGAGGCGGAGACTGTGGGCTTTCATCTCAGCGACCAAACAGTGACAATTGACCTCGACCAGGCCGAGTTGAGTGACACGCTGGTGGAGGCGGTCGAGACGCTATCCAACGACATCATCTGGCAAGACCGGCCGATCACATTCCGCGAAGTCTCACGCGAGGAGGCAGCCCGGTTGTCCCTACGCAAAGTGCCAGACGGCCGCAACGGGAAACTACGCCTGATCGACATCACCGACTTTGATCTCACCGCCTGTGGGGGCACACATGTCCGGCGCACTGGAGAAGTAGGGCTGTTGAAGATTATCAAGCTGGAACGGCGGGGCGGGCTAACGCGGGTCGAATTCGCCTGCGGCCGTCGCGCCCTGCTCGATTACCGGCAGAAAAATGAGATCATGCAACAACTGGCAGCCGCGCTGACCACCGGTTATGACGAATTGCTGCCATCCGTAGTCCGTCTGCAAGAAAGCGCCAAAGAAGCGCAACGACAAATCCGCCAGCTTCAAACGGAACGGCTGGCGATGGAGGCGGAGCAACTGCTCTCTGCCGGACAGCCATTGGGCGAGGCAACAGTAATCACGCGCGTTTATTCCGACCGAGCAGCGGCCGATCTGCGTACGCTCGCTTCACAAGTCGTCCTTGCGCCGAAGACCGTTTGCTTGCTTGGATCTGCCGGGGCGCGGGCGGATCTGGTCTTTGCGCGGGCGGCCGATGCGCCGGGAGACATGAAAGCGCTGCTACAAGCCGCCTTTGAACTGTTAGGCGGCCGAGGTGGGGGCAGCCCAACAATGGCGCAAGGGGGCGGGCCAGCGGCCGAGCTAGACCAAGTCCAGGCTGCGCTCAACCACGCCGTGACCCTTCTACGTTAAATAAATATGTACAGCGATTTCCCTAAATCGCTGTTTTCCCCTTGTGAAGAAGCTGCGATTTAGGAAAATCGCGCCACGTGACGCCCTGCCTACAACTTCGATACACCTCCTCTAAACAAGCAATTGTGCAGCTTGCAAACTATTGCGTTACAATAAGCGTAGGGAAACCTTGCGTCTATGCACTTGCTTGAGCGCAAACGCATGTAGGAGAGAAAAAGGAGTATGCCAACCAAAAACAGCACTGCGGCGCAGGCATTGCAAACCGTGCCTTTCTTTGCCGATTTGCGTGAAGAAGATGCCCGCGAACTCGGCGGCCGAATGCTCCCCCGCCGCTTTGGGCCAGGACAAATCATCTTTCATCATGGCGATCCGGGAGGGTTGCTCTATATCATCGGCCGCGGCAAAGTCAAAATCACCCATTCGACCCCTGACGGCCAGGAGGCGTTGCTGGCTATCCTCGGTGCGGGCGATTTCTTCGGCGAACTGGCGTTGCTGGATGATTCGCCGCGCTCGGCGACGGCTGAAGCCATCGAACTGACGGAAACGCTGACCCTCCATCGTGAGGATTTCATTCGTTACCTACACGAAAATCCTGATTTCTCGCTCCATGTGCTCAAAACAATGGCACAGCACATTCGTCGCCTGAATTTACAGTTGGCCGATATCTTCTTTCTCGACCTGCCCGGCCGTTTGGCCCGCACCTTGTTGCGTTTGGCCGACCAACATGGCCGCACCACCCGCGACGGCCTGTTGATCGATCTTATCCTCACTCAAACCGACCTGGCAGAAATGACCGGCGCCACTCGTGTCAGTATCAACAAAACCCTCAGCCGCTTTCGTCGCTCCAATTGGGTGCGGACCGACGGCCGTCGCTTCGTCATCCAAGACCGCGACGCCCTGATCCGGCTGATCCAGGTTTCCGGGGGTTCCGTCACCTTTTAGTCATTCATCAATCTAAAATTTTTTCGACACGAATGACACGAATAGCACGAATTAATATTGTTTGAAATTCGTGTCATTCGTGTAATTCGTGTCAAAGAATGCTTTTTCATAAAAAATTAACGAAATCACTACGCTTTTGTAACCCTTTTTGTGTATAAACATAGGATTAAATGCCTGGCGTGAGGCTGTGCCTACCTGTAGGTGGGCCGAAATTGGATGCTATGAGGTTGGAAGCAGAAGACAGACCACAGTTAGAAACACATAGTGCAGACGTGGGGCTATCCCGCCGCATGAGTCTGGAAGGGTTAGCGGTCTTTCTGATCCTGCCTATTTTGTTGCTAGGGGCCTATTTCCGCTTCACCGGCCTCAATTGGGATGAGTTCACCCACCTGCATCCCGACGAGCGTTTCCTGACGATTGTCGCCAGCGGACTTTCTTCGCCGGACAACCCGCTCGACTATTTACGCACGTCGGTTTCGACGCTCAACCCCTATAACCTGGGCCAGCCGTCCTTTGTCTATGGCAATTTTCCGATGACCGTCACGCGCTATGTGGCGGAGTGGACGGCCGCTCTCTGCCAAACGCTCACCGGAGCCGACGGCATCCCCCCGGCATGGTGCGGCCGCGACTATACGGGGTATGACGGGGTTCATCTCGTCGGCCGCTTCCTCTCCGCCCTGGTTGATCTGGTCGCTGTCTTGTTGACCTTTCTGATCGGCCGCCGCCTGTATGGAACGGCCGCCGGCCTCATCGCCGCCCTGCTGCTGGCATTGGCGGTCATGCCCATCCAACAATCCCACTTCTTCACCATGGACAACTGGGCGGCCGCGCTGACCACCCTGGCGATCTACGCCGCCATCCGCGCCGCCGCCCTCGACGACCCCAATCTCCAATCCTCTAATCTCCAATCTCCCAATCTCTCAGTCTCCCAGTCTCTTCTTCCTCCGTGGAGACTACGCTGGTTCGCCCTCTTCGGCCTCGCCCTGGGGCTGGCCATGGCTTCGCGGATCAATATCGCGCCCCTGGCGTTGGTGATTGGGATCAGCGCGATGATCTGGCTGGCGCGGCGCGGCCTTGATTTTCCCAGCCTATTCTCCAATTTAGGCCACCCCGATGTGCAACGGATGATCTTGAGCATCGTCGTGGCCGCCTTTGTCTCCGCACTCACCTTCCGCCTCGCCCAGCCTTATGCCTTCACCGACAGCGAACTGGTACGGCAACAGGCGATGGTCGAAACGGGGCAGTCGCCCGGTGTCTTGATGACGGCCGTGCGCTCGGTCATTGGTCTCAACCCACAGTGGTTGAGCAACATGGCTGAAATCCAGCGTCTGCAAGCGCCGGAAGCCTCTTTTCCCCCGGCCAACCAATGGGTAGACCGCACGGCGATCCTCTTCCCATTGACCAACATGATCCTCTACGGAATGGGGATAACCGCCGGGCTGTTCTCCTGGTTTTGCTTGCTGTGGGCGTTGTGGCGCGTGATTCGCCAACGGCCGTCCTGGAACAATCTGACGACGAGCATAACGCATTCGGAGTGGATGGCCCATGCCATCCCGCTGTTCTGGACCCTGCTCTACTTCCTCTTTATGGGGACGCGCTGGGTGAAGTCCATCCGCTACTTTCTGCCGATCTATCCGACGCTGTTCCTCTTTGCCGGATGGGGGTTGGTGTTTTTGTGGCAATGGGCGAGGAGGAGCAGAGGAGCAGGGGAGCAGGGGAGCGGAGGGGAAAGGAGATTTGGGTGGCGGCGGGCAGCCGTGTTGGGGTTGGGGCTGCTGGTGGTCGTGCCGAGTTTGTTGTGGGCGAATGCGTTTACGGAGATTTATCGCCAGCCGATGACGCGCGTGGCGGCGTCGAACTGGATATTTGAAAATATCCCCACCGGCCTGACCTTGCTCTATGAGGACGAGGCGGGGACGGCGAAAGAACTACAGTTGCCGGTGAAGGCCTTTTTCTTTGAAGCGAATGGCGTGCCGTTGCTGCTCGATTTTACGATGCCGGAAAGCGGGACGATTACCGGCGTGCGCTTTAACTATCTCAGCGACCCCGATGGGGACACGGCCGATGAGGGCGAGTCGTTGCTAGTGCAGCTCAATGATGGCCCGGCGGCCGAATTGTCGCTGGAGCTAGGGGCGGACGAAGAAACAGCCACGCTAGAACTGCCGCCGCTGCCGGTGACGGCCGAGCAACCCATCCATCTGGTTGCCGAAGCGAGTGCTGGCGGCCCTATTCGCGCTCGCACCAGTTTGCTGGTCAACGAAGAGTGGGATGATCTGCTGCCGGTCAGTACGCAGGGGCGCAATGCCTATGGGGCGTACTATACCGAAGTGACCGGCGGGCAACGCCCCGTCACCCATCCCGACAGCCCGGAAAAGCTGGGGACGATGCTGACCTGGATTGACGAGGCTGATTATATCATGCTCAGCAGCCAGCGGGCGTTGTGGTCGCTGCCGCGTCTGGCGCTGACCTTTCCGATGACGGTTCGCTACTACGAGTCACTATTTAGTGGCGAGTTGGGCTTTGATCTGGTGGCACAATTCCACGGCGACATCCACGTTGGCCCGTTGTATATCAGCGACACCGGCGGCCGTCTCAGATGGCGTGAATTGCCGCAAATTGGCTGGCCGCCGCCAGGGGATTTGGCGGCCGAAGAAGCGTTCAGCGTCTATGACCATCCGCCGGTGTGGATTTTCGCCAAGAGCGACCGCTATAGCGCGGAAAACGCCGAACGCATCCTCGGCAGCGTTGACCTCAGTCAGGTGGTGGTGATGAACCCGCTGGAAGCGACCAGAGCGCGGAATGGGTTGATGTTGTCGTCGGAGGCGGCCGAACTCCAACAGGCAGGGGGAACCTTTAGCGAACTGTTCAACCCCGACAGCCTGCTTAATCGTAGCCCGGCGGTGGCGGCCATTCTCTGGTGGTTGGCGACCATTCTACTCGGCTGGCTGGCTTTTCCGTTGACCTTCGTCGCCTTGCGCGGTCTGCCGGAGCGTGGCTACGCGCTCAGCCGGGTGTTGGGGATGTTGCTGCTCTCCTATATCCCCTGGTTGCTAGCCAGCCTGAACGTACTGCCCCATACGCGCACCTCGCTGTTGTTGGCCCTGGTGTTGATTGTTGCGGGGAGTGGATTGATTTTATGGCGTCGCGGCCGCGAGATCATCCCCTTCGTGCGGCAAAACCTGGCCTATATCGGCCTGGTGGAGTTGCTGGCGGTCAGCTTCTACCTGCTAATGATCTTCATTCGCCTGGGCAACCCCGATGTGTGGCATGTCTTTTGGGGTGGCGAGAAGCCAATGGACTTGTCTTTCTTTACGGCTGTGCTGAAGTCCACCACCTTCCCGCCCTATGACCCCTGGTTTGCCGGTGGCTATCTCAATTACTACTACTACGGCTTTGTCTTTGTCGGTGCACTGACCAAGCTGCTCGGCATCATGCCAACAATCGCCTATAACCTGATCCTGCCCACGCTGTTTAGCTTTATCGCTGTTGGCGTGTTTAGTCTCGCTTATAGTTTGGTAATCAGCCGGGGGCAAGAAGCAGAGGGGCAGAGGAGCAGGGGAGCAGGGGAGAATCTCCAGTCTCCAATCTCTAATCTCCAATCTCCCAGTCTCCTAGTCTCCCAGTCTCTCTCCCGTCGCGCAGTAGTCGCCGGACTGGCCGCGGCCGTCATGGCAACCATACTCGGCAATCTGGCCCAAGTGGGGGTGATCGCCGGTATCTGGCAGGCGGCGGGGAGTGAAAGTCTGGCGCGTATTCCATTAATTGGCGGCGTGGCGCGGATACTGGATGGGGGGATCAAGATATTGGGCGGGCAACCCGCGCCGGTTTCGCCCAGCACCTGGTTTTGGGACGCGTCGCGGGCGATCAACTATAACCCCGGCGAAGTCGCGCCGATCACCGAGTTCCCCTATTTCACCTTCCTCTATGGCGACCTGCACGCGCACATGATCAGCATCCCGCTGACGCTACTGGCGCTTGGTTGGGCGATCAGCTTGGTGTTGCAATCGCCGCTTATGGACGGCCGCAAGTCATGGCTGGAAACGGGCTGGCAATGGCTGTTGGGTGGGTTGGCCATTGGTTCACTGCGGGCGACCAACACCTGGGACTGGCCGACTTATCTGGTCATCGGCGCGTTGGCCGTCGCCTTTTTTGTCTATCGTCGCTATCAGCGCATTGACATTCGCACGGTTGGCACGGCCGTATTGCTCATGATCGCCCTCGTTGGCCTTTCCATGCTCACCTTCCTGCCTTACGCTGCGAACTACGGCACTGGTTACTCCTCCGCGTCGCTGTGGCCGGGGACCTATACTTATCTGACCAACTACCTGGTTATTTATGGCCTCTTTCTCTTTTTGACCATCTCCTACTTGTTCGTCGAATTTCGCGACTGGACGGCCAGCTGGAGTGCGGCAGGGTTACGCCGCCTGGAACCGTTCGGCCGCCTGCTGATCTTCGCCGCCATCCTCTACGTTCTCGCACTAGTGGCTATGTTCTTCCGTAACTATTGGATCGCCCCGCTGGTAGTGACGTTGATCACAATGGCCGGACTATTGGGCTTGCGGCCGAACCTCTCCCCCACCCGCCGAATCTGGCTGATCCTGCTCGCCTGTGGGTTAGGCCTGACCTTGCTGGTGGAGATTTTTGTCCTCGATGGCGACATCGGCCGGATGAACACCGTCTTTAAGTTCTATATGCAGGTGTGGATTTTCTTGAGCATCCTCAGTGGGGTGGCGGCGGTTTGGGTCTGGCCGGTGGTGCGGCGGAAAGCATCATTCGGCCGTGTCTGGCAGGTGGCGTTGGGGGTGTTGCTGTTTGCGGCCGCGCTCTATCCGCTTACGGCCACCAAAGCCAAGTGGGAGATCCGCATGAGCGAGGACGCGCCGACCACACTCGATGGCATGGCCTTCATGCCATACACCTCCTATGGGGATACTGACTACGCCGGAAATGGGGTGACGGTTGAACTGGCCCATGACTACGAAGCGTTGCGCTGGTTGCAACGGAATGTCGAGGGGTCGCCAGTGATCGCCGAAGCGCATGGCAGCAACCCCTACCAGACTATTTCCAACCGCGTCGCCATGTATACCGGCTTGCCAACCATCGTCGGCTGGGACTGGCACGAACGGCAGCAACGGGCGGTCACGCCGGGGCATCTGGTCAGCACGCGGATTGAGAACGTCAACCTGCTCTATCGCACGCCCGACATCACACAAGCGCAAACGATCCTGGAAAAGTATGATGTGGAATATATCTTTGTCGGCTCGTTGGAACGCACCTATTATCATCCCGACGGACTGGCGAAGTTTGAGCAAATGGTCAGTGAAGGGTATTTAACCATCGCCTATCAAGATGCTTACGTGACCATTTATCGTGTCAACCAAAATGAATCGCAACAAGCATTGCAATGAAATAAAAACGCAGAGACGCAGAGAAAGTATAGCTCTGCGTCTCTGCATCTCTGCGTTAAATTTTTTAAGGTTCTAAGTAGACCATGCCATTGACTGAGATTCTCGCCGCCGTTCGCTGGTGGCTTGTTTTGTTAATAATCGGTGGGCTGGCTACGCCGCTGCTCTATGTCGTGCTACGGCCGTTGCCCGACCGTGGCTATGCCTTCGCCAAGATGGCCGGTCTGCTGCTGGCCAGCTACCTCTTCTGGCTGGCGAGTAGCCTCGGCTTCCTGGGCAACAATCTCGGCGGTATCCTCATTGCCCTTCTCGTCGTTGGCGGTGTTTCGGCGTGGGCTTACTGGAGATTGGAGATTGGAGAACGGAGATTAGGAGCCTGGTTACGGGAAAATAAGCGGCAGGTGATTATCACTGAACTGCTCTTCGCTCTGGTCTTTTTCCTCTGGGTTTGGGTGCGGGCACAAAATCCGATGATTGCCGCCACGGAGAAGCCGATGGAGTTCGCTTTCCTCAATGGCGTCGGCCGCAGTCCTTCCTTCCCGCCGGTTGATCCCTGGCTTTCCGGCTATGCGATCAGCTACTACTATTTCGGCTATGTGATGGTCTCGCTGTTGGCGCGGCTGGCGGTGGTAGCCGAGCCGGTGGCCTTTAATTTGGGCATCGCCTGGTTGGTGGCCGGGGCGGCCGTTGGCGCATACGGCCTCGTATATAATCTCGTTGCCACCCACACACACAGCCTACGTCGCGCGACAAACAATCTGCATCACCGTGCTGTCGCCCTCGGTCTCATCGCGGCCCTCGCCTTACCGATTGCGGGGAATATGCAGATTTTGTTGGAGTTGTTGCATGGCAATGGGGTCGGATCGGCCGATTTGTGGCAATGGCTTGATGTGCGTGATGTGAATATCCCGCCGGAAACAGCGGCCGGGCAAGCGCCGCGCTATATGACCACCAACTGGTGGTGGTGGCGCACGTCGCGGGTCATCCACGAGTACCATCTCTCCGGCCGTGCGGAAGAAGGGCTAGAACCCATTGTCGAAGTCCCCAGCTTCAGCTTCATCCTCGGCGACATGCACCCCCACGTGTTGGCCTTACCCTTCGCCTTCCTCAGCCTGGCCGTCGCCTACAGTTGGTGGTTAGTTGGTGTTCAGCGAACAGGAGAGCGGGGGAGTGGAGGAGCAGAGGAGCAGAGGAGTACCCACAATTCACAATTCATCATTTCGAGGGTCGGCTGGCAGCGCTGGCTATTCACGAGCCTTGTCCTCGGTGGCCTGTCGTTTCTCAACACCTGGGATGTGCTGATCCATCTCTTTGTGGTTCTCGGCGCGTTTTTCCTGGCACGTTGGTATTCACGTGGTTGGGAGCGGCGGATACTCAGCGAAACAATCGTGGTCGCCTTCGCGCTCGTCATTCCTGCGTTTCTGCTCTACTTACCCTTTTACCTCGGCTTTCGTTCACAGGCGGGGCCACCTTTCTTACTGCCGATGTTGATGCGGCCGACTCGTCTCGTCCACTACCTCATCATCTTTTTCATGCCGCTGCTGCCGATCACCATCCTGCTGGTTGCGCTGGCTGCCCGCCAGCGTTTTCGCCATTGGCGCAGTGGGGTGGCGGCCGCGGCCGTTCTCCTGCTCGGCTTGCTCCTGCTGATGGTCTTGTTGGGCTTCATCGTCGCCGCCAACGCGGACGGGGCCGTTCGTGTCAACAACCTCGCCAGCGAACTCGGCCTCGTGTTGCCACCGCGTCCCGATCAGACAATGGCGCTCGGCTGGGGCTTACAGGCGGTCTTCACCCTGCTACCGGCCGTCCTAACTGCCCGCCTGCTCTACCCAGCCCTGACCCTCTTTCTACTAACCCTCCTCGCCCTGATCATCATGGCCTGGAAAGAACAAACAACATCGCGTGACCCACACCCACACTCACATCCTTCATCCCTCATCCCTCATCCTTCAGCCCTTCCTTTCGCGCTCCTGCTGATCTTCACCGGCATCCTGCTCACCCTCTCGCCGGAATTTGTCTATCTGCGCGACAACTTCGGGCAGCGTTTGAACACCACTTTCAAATTTTACTATCAGGCATGGGTGATGTTTGGGGTGGCGGCCGTCTTCGCCGTTGACTATCTGTGGCAGATGGCGACGGTTCGTCGTCGCCGGATTGTGCCGCTGCTGACAACGGCCGCCTACATCGCTGCCCTCGGTATCGCCCTGCTTTTTCCGATCTATGCCGTGCGTTCGCGGGCGGCCGAATTTCGCGGCCCGGCGACGGCGGCCGACCGGCAGCCGCCTACCCTCAACGGCCTGGCCCATATCCAACGCTTCAACCCGGCCGAATATGACGCGCTGATGTGGTTGAGGGAAAATGTCAGCGGCACGCCAGTCATTTTAGAGGCGGTGGGTGGGCAGTATAGCGAGTTCGGCCGTGTCTCCGCCAACACCGGCTTGCCGACCGTCCTCGGTTGGCCCGGCCACGAGTGGCAGTGGCGCGGCAGCGACCATCCGGAGCCAGGACAGCGCGACCCGCTGGTGCGCTCCATATACTCAGAAACCAATCTCGACAACGTGGCTCTCTGGCTCGACCAATATAACGTGGAATTTATTTATGCTGGTGATTTGGAAGCCAATACCTATGGCCCCAACGGGTTGGAGAAGTTTCGCGACCGGCTGGCGGTTGCCTATGCCAATGAGCGTGTTACCATCTATCATTGGCAGCCCGCCGATAGCCCGAAGGTAAATTAACCGGGCTAGATACATTGAGCTTTACAAACGATGATTATTTATGAATGACGCGCTCTTAGAGGATAGTGGAACAGAAATAGGCTTGCCGCAGCCAACAGCCTTGCGGCTTAGCCAGCTGACGATAGCTGACGTGGTGTGGGCGTTGGTCATCTTTTTGGCCGGATTGTTGCGCTTCGCCAGTCTTGGCCGTATCCCCCTCTCCCCGGCCGAGGCCCAGGCTGCGCTGCCCAACTGGCAATTTTGGCAGCCCGGCCCCCTTTTGCTGCCGATCACCAGCCCGGCCTATTTCACCTTCACCAACTTACTCTTCCCTATCCTCGGTGATAACGATGCGGTTGCCCGCCTCATCCCTGCCCTCTTTGGGCTGGCGACGGTCGGCTTGCCCTGGTTGTTGCGCGGCCGACTCGGAAACCTGGGCGCGTTGGCGGCAACCGTTGTCCTCGCCTTCTCGCCCCTGCTGATCAATCTATCACGCACGGCCGGTGGTGACGCCATCGCCTTCTTTGCCATCACCCTCCTCCTGGTCGCCGCCTTGCGCTTCCGCCAAAGCGGAGCGCAACGCTGGGCAATTATATTGGGTGCTGCGCTGGGGCTGGGATTGGCGAGTGCGCCACTGTTTCTCACCGGGCTTGTCACCCTGGCGGTGGCCTGGTATCTGGCATTGCACGGCCGCCCCGACCGTAGCGCGATTTGGCAAATCGCGCCACAGACTACCTGGAAGATCATCGGGGTTGCAACGGCCGTTACCTTTCTGCTGGTCAGCACCTTCTTCCTGCTCCAACCACAAGGTTTAGGGGCAGCGGCCAGAATCTTCGTCGCCTGGTTAGGCCAATTTGGGTTGCCTTTTAACGAACCTGCTCCGGCAGCGGCCGTCGCTCTGCCCTTCCAATTGCTCGGCCGCTATGAACCCATTTTGTTGCTGGCCTTGCCGGGGCTGGCGGCCGCGCTGTGGTCATTGGCGCAAAAGGAGCAACCCGGCCTCTTTTTTGTCACCTGGGTGGTTGGCCTACTCCTCTTCTGGCTGCTCCAACCAGGGGTGATGAACCATGTGGCAATCGCTATTCTCCCCCTCGCGCTACTGATCGCCTCAGCGACGCAAGCGCTTGGGCTAGAGGAGCAACAAACGCCACAAGCCACTCCCTGGATGACCTGGGCGGTTGCTGGAGGGATTTTGTTTCTGGGGATGTTGATCCTGGTCAGTATGGCGCGTTTCAGCCGGTTGGCAGCTTCCAATCCGGCCAATAGCGGCCAGTTGTTTTTAGCGACACTGGGGGTGATTGCCGCCGCCGCCTTGCTCTTTGCCGCCGCCACCTGGGACAGCACGGCCGCGCTAAAAGGGTTGTGGCTGGGCGCGGCCGGGCTGTTGCTCTATTTCCAATGGGGAACGGGCTGGCATCTGAACCACATCGCCGCCAACAACCCGCAAGAGCGATGGGTGACGGCCGCCACCCACAGCGAAGTGCGCCTGTTAGTCAAGACGCTGGAGGACATCTCGCAGCAAACGGTGGGTTCTGACCATGATCTGGCGATCTTCAGCGTCGTTGAATCCCCCGTCTTGCGTTGGTATCTGCGTGATTTTTATCGCTTCCAGTCGGGCGCGGCCGTTCCCGTTCTGGGGGAACATGATGTGGTAATCAGTCCCGTAGATACGGAACTGGCATTAGCCAGCGATTACATCGGTTCTGACTTCCGCCTGTTGCGCCAACAGCCAACGGCCGGAACGGAAAGCCAATTTCAACTGTTAGACACCTTACATGGCTGGCTGTTCCATGAGTCCCGCGCCCCAGTGGATGATCAAGCGGTCATTGTCTGGGTGCGCTCTAACTTAATCAATCCTTGAGTCTATATGAACATTTATCTGAAATTAAGGTCAACGATGGTCCTTAAAAACGCAGAGACGCAGAGGCGCAAAGATTTATTCGATTTTTCTCTGCGCCTCTGTACCTCTGCGTCTCTGCGTTAAATATCAAATAGTCCCTACATCAACTGCAAGTTATCTAAGTCACCCATGACAGAACATCCATCCCTTCTTTGGCCTCTGGCCCCTACCACAGCCAACGCCCCGGCCGACGACACATCGGCCGACGACGGGCTTGAGCAGTTGATTGCTCGCTGTTTGGCCGGGGAGCAAATGGCCTATGTCGCGCTCTATAACCAGCACGCGGGGATGGTCTACCGGCTGGCCTATAGCCTGTTGCAGCATGAGCAAGATGCGGAAGAGGTGTTGCAAGATAGTTTTGAATACGCTTTTCGCAAACTGGCGCAATATGATCCCAACCGGGCGGGGTTCAAGACCTGGCTCTATCGCATCACGGTCAGCCGCTGTCGCAATAAGCGGCGGCGCAAATGGTTGCCGACTTTCTCGATCAACCATCTGCCCAACGACAATCTGAGCGACCCCCACGCCCCGGCCCCCGACCAACAGGCGGCATTGACCGAGCGCCAGCAGGTGGTGTGGAAGGCCATCGGCCGCCTCTCCGACAAACTGCGCGAAGTGGCCGTCCTGCGTTACTATGGCGGGATGCAGTACGCGGAGATCGCTGCCATCCTCGACATCCCAACAAAGACGGCCGAATCGCGGATGCGGCTGGCACACAAGGCATTGCGCGATCTCTTAGAAGCGGATGAGGCATTCGAGTTATAAACCGTCAGGGGGCATTTTGTTTGAGGGTTCTCTTGTTAAGCTGTGTATGATCAGCAAAGAAAGCGATGAATCAGGAACATATCGTATCACTCATCTCTGATTATACCCTGGACTTGTTAAAAGCGGCCGACCGGCTGCGGGTTGAAGAACATACGGCCGTTTGTGCCGCCTGCCGTCAGGCTCTGCAACGGGAAAAACAGATGGCCTTATCCATCGGCCATACGCTGCATCTGGCAACGCAACCGGCAAACGGCCGTCTCCAAGCGTTGATGCCCACGCCACCGCGACGGGCAACCCGCCAGCCACGTGTGATGCGGCCGCAGCTCAATGTTGGTGTGGCCGCATGGTCAGCGCAACTGGCACCGATGATGGTCCTTGTCTTGCTGGCCGGTACGCTCTGGCTCTATCTAATGAGTCCCCGCGATCCCTGGAACAACAACACAGCAGGATACTTTGCCATGACCGAAACGGCGACCGCCACCGTAACCGCCACTTCGTCGGCCACATTGCCGCCTACGGCGTCGCCAGTCGCCACCATTGCCGAAGGCCCTACCCTTCAAACACCGAACACACCAACCACCCCCACCAGCCAAACGGCCGCGACGCCGGAGGCGGGGGGTGGAGATTAGAGAATTGGAGAATTAGAGATTGAGAGACTTGGAGATTGAGAGATTAGTGACAGTTGTATATTGGTGTATTTGTGTATTGGTGTATTGGTGTATTGATGCACCAGTCAATATACTAATACACCAATATACCAATCTCTCAATCGTCCAGTCTCCTAGTCTCTTCCCTGAGGAACTATGACCGAATTAACTACCTCACCTGAACAACCTCGGCCGGATTTTCTGTCGCGGCCGTTGTTGGCGGCGTATAGCCTGGATTGGGAAAAGACCATCTATCTGCTGTTTATTATTGTGGCGATTGTTACCCGCTTTTGGGCCTTGGGCGACCGGGTGATGAGCCATGATGAAAGCCTGCACACGCAATATTCCTATCAATATTATGACGGCCAGGGCTATTCCCACACGCCGCTAATGCACGGCCCTTCACTCTTTCATCTGACAGCCATTTCTTATTGGCTGTTCGGCGACAGCGATCTTTCGGCGCGTATTCCCGTTGCCATCGTTGGCATCATCCTCGTCGCCATGCCCTATCTATTGCGCGATTGGATCGGCCGAACCGGCGCACTTTTCACCAGCTTCTTCCTGCTCATCTCCCCTTATATCTCTTATTATTCGCGCTATATTCGCCACGATATTTATTCGGCCGTTTGCGCCTTCATCGTCTTCATCGCCATCTGGTACTTCATCCGCCAACAAAAGGAAAAGTATCTCTGGTGGTTTGTCGCCGCCCTCGCCCTGCTCTACGCTACCAAAGAGGACTCTTTCATCTATACCGCCATTTTTGGCAGTTTCGTTGTGCTACGCTTGCTGGCGCGGCTCGGCGTGGCAACCTGGGTGCGCCAGACGTTGCCGCGCTTGCGTCCGGCGATTCTGTTGGCAATTGTCGGGGTGCTGTTGCTAGGGGCTGGACTGGTCGGGCTACGGTTGGGGGGCGATGAGATGACCACCCCGGCAACCACGGAAGCGACGGAAGGGTTCGCGGCCGATCCCAGTGCCGAACAAACCGCCACCCCAGAAGGGGAACCGCCACAAAGCGGCATGGAAATCGTCTTGCGCCTCAGCCAATTGGCGGGGGTTGCCCTGCTTAGCGCAGGATTGTTTCTGGCGGCACGGCAGATGCGGCCGCATCTCGACGCCTACCCCGAATTCACCATCATCATTCTCTTTGCCACGCTCGTCCTGCCCCTGGCCTCTCCCCTGCTGACAACGATGGCCGGTTGGAACCCGGAGGATTACACGCTCAACACCTGTATCCTGGAAGGGCAGGAAACGATGTCGGCGTTGCGCATCTTCACCGCACGGCTGACTAATTCTACCTGTATCAGCGCCTTCTTTGAGTCAGGCATTGTCCGTTCGACGATCTTTGTGATCATCACGCTGGTGACGGCCGTTCTCGTCGGCCTATGGTGGGATTCGCGAAGGTGGTTGATCGCGGCCGCCATCTTTTACTCCATCTTCTTCGTCCTTTTTACCTCCGTCTTCACCAATCTCGGCGGCTGGCAAACAGGGGTGATCGGCTCGCTTGGCTACTGGCTGGAACAACAGGGGGTGGAGCGCGGCAGCCAGCCCTGGTACTATTATCTCTTCGTCGTCCCCTTCTATGAGTTCCTCCCCCTGCTCTTTTCGCTGCTAGGGATGGCGCTGTGGGCGAAGAGACAAAAACTGAACCAGGCGGCCGGATATTGGTTGGGATTTGGCCTCCTCGCCTTACTCAGCTATAGCCTGGTCAACTGGCTTTTCCGCCGCTCCCAAGAACTGGGCGAATCCCCTTCCATCCTGCCGGGGTTGATGGCTGCCGCCTTTATCCTGATCGTGGCGGCCGTCTACTGGTTCCTCATCCGCCAACGCCAGCTTCAAGAGGCGTATGGGCTGCAAAGTGGCTGGCGTGAATTGTTCCATGCCGAATCGCTCTTTGGCTTTATCCCCTCAGTTATCTGGTGGTTTGCCCTGACCTGGGTGGCCTATAGCGTGGCCGGGGAAAAGATGCCCTGGATCAGCGCCCACTTCGTCCTGCCAATGGCCTTGCTCGGCGGCTGGTATTTTAATGAAACCCTTTCCGGTGTGGATGGGCGACAACTGTTTTCGCGGCGCACCTTGCTGGCAATCGGCCTTTCGCTGCTGTTGATCATCGCCGTGTTGGTCGCAATAGGGCCGCTGTTGCTCGGCCAGATCACGCTGGGCAACCAGCAGATTGATAATCTCTCCGGCCTCGGCCGTCTCATTGGCGGCCTCGTCGTCGTCGGCATCCTGGTTTACTTCTGGCGGCAATATTACCCGCAACTGAGCACCAACGTCCGCCGCGTGGTCTGGCCGCTGGCCGTCTTTGTGCTGCTCAGCTTGCTGACGATCCGCTTTTCCTACATGGCGAATTTCCCCAATGCCGACTACACGACCGAATTTCTGGTCTATGCCCACGGCGCACCGGCTACAAAGAAGGTGGTATTAGCCCAGTTAGAAGAACTCTCTATGCGCCTGCATGGGGACAAAAGTATCCGCGTGGCCTATGATAGCGACGTCTCCTGGCCCTATAGCTGGTATTTGCGCGAATATCCCAACCGCGTCTTCTTTGGCGATGCGCCCACGCAGAGCTTGAATGATTCGCCGGTGGTGATTGTCGGCCGTAAAAATTGGGACAATGTAGACCCCTACCTCTCCCGCAACTATGAATATCGCACTTACACCTTCCTCTGGTGGCCGATGGAGGAGTATCGCAAGTTCTCCTGGGATGCCCTGGTCGGCGTTCCCGATTCACCTACGCCCCGCCCTGGCATCCTCAATCCGGGCGTGCGCCAAGCGTTGTGGGATATTTTCTTCCATCGTGACTACCAAAGGTATGGCGAAGTGTTTGGTGGGACTTACACCGCCGGGCAGTGGCCGTTGCGCCATGATCTGCGCCTCTATATCCGTCGCGACGTCCTCGCCAGCCTGTGGGACCATGGGCTGGACGCCTTCACCACCGGCGCGTTGGTTGATCCCTACGAAGGGAATGAGATGGTCCTTGCGCCGGAGTTGGTGCTCAATGAAGGGAGCGTGGCCGGTGTGGCCGAGGGGGTGTTCACCAGCCCGCGCAATGTAGAGGTGGGGCCGGACGGCCGTCTCTACGTCGCTGACTCCGGCAACCATCGCATCCAGGTCTTTGATGCCGATGGTCAGTTCGTGGATGCATGGGGGACATTTGGCGCAGGGTCGGAGCAGTTGAACGAACCGTGGGGGCTGGCGGTTGGCGAGGAGTTTGTCTACGTCGCCGACACCTGGAACCACCGCATCCAGAAGTATACGCTCGATGGGGAGCTAGTTAGTTCCTTTGGCAGCAGCGGCTCGCCCAGCGGCAACGAGGCTGATGGCGGCCTGGGGCTTTTCTTTGGCCCGCGTGATGTGTTGTTGCTCGACGATGGCAACTTGCTCGTCACCGACACCGGCAACCACCGCCTGCAACTGCTCGATTCCAACGGCCAATTTCTGCGCGTCGTTGGCAGTTTTGGCAATGGACTGGGCCAGTTCAATGAACCGGTAGGATTGGCACAGGGGCCGGATGGTACGGTCTACGTCGCCGACACCTGGAACGGCCGCATCCAGAGCCTTACGCCCGATCTCATCCCCATCGGTGAATGGCGCGTGGACGCTTGGGACGGCCAATCGATCAACAACAAGCCTTATCTGGCGGTGGACAGCGGCGGCCGTGTCTACACGACTGATCCAGAAGGCTACCGGGTACTGGTCTTCAGCGCCAGCGGCGGCTATCTCAACCGCTTCGGCCAATTCGGCACGTTGCCCAACAACTTCGGTCTGCCCAACGGCATCACCACCGACGCCGACGACAATCTCTACATCGCCGACGCGGTGAACAATCGGGTCGTGGTGTATCCCTCTATCTATGAATGAATGGTAAACAATGAACAATGAGACAATGAACAATGAACAAACCCCATTGTTCATTGTTTCATTGTTCATTTTCGCATTAAAAAATGATGGTTTTTACTGACAAAATCGTTCTTGTCACCGGCGGCTCGCGGGGCATCGGCCGTGCAATTGCGCGGCAGTTTGCCGAACGTGGGGCGCGGGTGGCGATTCTCTACCAGCGCAACCAGACGGCGGCCGAGGAAACCCTCGCCATGCTCCCTGGTGGCCCCCATGCCCTTTTTACCGCTGATATGGCTGACGCGACGGCCGTCCAGCAAGCGATTGATTCAGTGGTTAGTCAGATGGGTCGCCTCGATATTCTGGTCAACAATGCCGGAGTCTATTCCGACCATCCGCTGGCAGATGTCTCTTATGAGGCGTGGCAGGAAAGCTGGCAACACATCCTCGGCGTCAATCTGATTGGCGCGGCCAATGCCTCCTATTGCGCGGCACAACATATGATCAGGCAGGGGGGCGGCCGTATTGTCAATGTCTCCTCGCGTGGCGCCTTTCGCGGCGAACCAACCGCTCCGGCCTATGGCGCGAGCAAGGCGGGGATGAATGCGATGAGCCAATCATTGGCCCGCTATCTGGCCCCTTACAATATCTTTGTCGGCGTGGTCGCCCCTGGCTTTGTGGAAACGGAGATGGCTAAGTCCTGGCGCGAAGGGCCAGCCTGGGAAGAAATTCGCCAGCAAAGCCCTCTCGGCCGCGTCGCTCGTGCCGATGAAGTCGCCTACGCCGTCCTCTTCCTCGCCTCCGAAGGGGCAGAATTTATGACCGGTGCGATAATTGATGTCAATGGGGCGTCTTACTTGCGTACGTGAAGAAGAGACTGGGAGATTAAGAGACTATGAGACTAGGAGATTGGGAGACTAAATTACTCTAATCCTCCAGTCTCTCAATCTCTTAGTCTCTTAGTCTCTCTTACTTCTCCCTCCCCACCGTCACCAACACCACGCCCAAAATAACGGCCGCGCCGCCGATAATGCCTTGCCAGCCCGGTTGTTCGCCAAAGAGGGCCAGCGACCAAAGGATGGTGATCACCGGACTGAGGGTGAGAATGGTGGTGTGGATGGTCATCGTCATCCGGCGCAACGAGAGATAGTAGAGGACGCGGCTGATGACCACGTCTACCGTCCCGGCCAGGATCACCAACAACCAGCCGGTTGGGCCGGGCCACACCAGTTGCGAACTACCGACGGCAAACAGCAACAGAAAAGCGGTGGTGGCGGCGACGCGAAAGAGGAAGAAGTTGGCAAACTCGATCTCGTCGCCGGAACGCTTGACGACGGCCGTATGCAGCGCATATAAAAAGGTCGAAAGCAACACCAGCAAGGAGCCAAGCTGTAGATAATCCCCCGGCTGAAAGCTGATCACAAAGACGCCCAGGAGTGCGAGCGCAACACCAACGCCCTGGATGCGCCGCAGCCGGTCGCCCAGCCAGAGGATACCCAATCCCAACGAAAAAACGACTGACGTTTTGCTCAAGAGCGAGGCGGTTCCGGGATCAATGAAGTTGACGGCCGTGTAGTTGATCACCGTCGAGGTCGCCACCAGGAAGCCAATGGTCAGAAAAAACCAGGCGTGACGGCGAAATACCGCAAGGTTGATCTGGCGGCGTAGACCGAGGAAAACGGCCACTTCTACGGTCCCTGCGCCTAATACCAACAACGCCGATGTCACCGGCGGCAGATGGGGCAATAAGGAACGAGCAAAGATGAAGTGCAGACTATCTACCAGGAGCAGTCCAGCCCAAACCAAAGGCGTGTTGATTGAGGGCTGAAGGCTGAAGGACGAGGGCTGTGCTGTAGATTCATCCTTCATCCCTTAACCCTCATCCTTCATAACGGTGTCGCCGAGGATGATGCGGCCGGGTGTCAGGACAAGCGCATAGGCCCGCGCCCAACCGGGGTGTTTACGAGCGTGGACGCGGTTAAATTCCTCGTTGGCAAAAGACTCTCTGATCTTGCTGCACGGTGTGGCATAACCGCTAATCTCGATGTGGACGGAATCGCCGATACGCCAGCGGCTCCCCGGTAATACCTTGTCCCAGTCCAGGCCGGTGATGGTCAGGTTCTCGCCAATCGAACCAGGGTAAATTGGATGTCCCTCGGCCTGGAGCGCAAGTATTCGCTCTAGTGAGTAGAGGCACAGTGCGCCATTTACTCCGCCATGATGTACCTTGTCATTGTGGTCATCTATGGTAATGCCGAGGAAGTTGACCTCGGCCGTGCGCATCGGCCGTTTGGGAACGCCTCCTTTGGAGGAGTTGATCTGAAAAATTCGAGCCTGCTGAATCATGGCATGGATCGTAGCACCGCGTTTGGGAGCGGGCAACAAGGAGTAGTTATTGGTCTATGCTATGAACCGCCAACCAGCGCAACGGCAATGGCCCTAACCACAGTGTAAATTCCGCCTCTGAACCTTCAGCCAATGGCTCATAGCGGTGAATTTGGACAAAGAGCGGCGGCGGGGTCAGTTTCTTCAACACGCTTGTATCATGGTGGAAGGCGGAAACGGCCGCTAACGGGGCGTTGACTGTGAAAGAGTGGATGAAAGTCGGCATTGGACTAATGAACAATGAAGCCATAAACAATATTAAGTAACCTTAGCAACTTGTCTATATATTTTCAATGTATTGAACATCTAAGAATTTGGTAAAGGAAGTTGCGCCAACAAGCGTTCCTTGCACTATAATGGGTGGAAACGTCTGGAATCCTATGCAAATTGAAAGCAATTTATCTGAACAGGCAGCACCGCCTCCACTGAAAACGAAATCCCTTAAGCGCTGGCAAAAGGGGTGTTTAGGTATCCTGCTTTTTCTGTTTGTCCTGGCGCTGACCCCCTTGCTATGGCGTAACCTGGTCAAGGTCTACTATTCTGGACGCATCTACAGTGTTGAAACTACTCCAGCGCGGCCGGTCGCTATCGTCTTTGGCGCGGCCGTCTATGGCAACGGCCGTCTCAGCGCCATCTTACGCGACCGGATGGACACGGCGATTGACCTCTATCTCGCCGGGCAGATAAACAAAATCATCGTTAGTGGTGACAACAGCTCGCAATATTACAATGAGCCGGGGGCGATGATGGCCTATGCCGTGGAAAGAGGGGTAGCGGCCGAGGATATTCAACCCGATTATGCCGGACTACGTACCTATGATACTTGCTATCGCGCCCGCGATATATTTGGCATCGAAGAAGCGATCCTGGTGACACAGGCGTTTCACCTACCCCGCGCCCTCCTCACCTGTCGCGGCTTGGGACTGGATGCAGTCGGCGTCGCGGCCGACCGGAGGCCGTTGCGTTACGGCCGTTGGTATGAAATTCGCGAGACGGCCGCTACCCTGGTCGCTACCTGGGACGTCATCCGCCGCCAACCCTCCACCATCACCGGCGACCCGATCCCCATCGAACTCAATTAATTAGGACTCAATCATTTGCAACGAATTGACGCGAATTTGGGTCATTTTCGCGTAAATTCGCGCTAATTCGTTGCTAAAGATGCAGCGGCCGCCCAGCCGGACAGCACCGCTCCCTCCACACGCGGCCCGGCAAAGGCGTCACCAGCAAAGAGAAGCGGCGGCAGGTCTTGGGCAACTAGACAGCGTTGGGGGTGGATAGTTGTCGGCGTGGCATAAGGCCAACGCTTCAGTTGTGCTTCGTGGATAACGGCCGCTCCATCCAGGAAAGGTTCCAGCGAGGCTTGCAAGCGGGCTAACACAACAGCGGTTTCCACTTCCCACAGTTCGCGACTTAATCGCTCATTGGCGTGGACGGTGATGATTCGTGCCTCTGGGGAAATGCCCTTACGCTGGTTGTCGGCGATCCAGCTAACGGCCGCCCCTGGTCGCTGCACCGCCCCCGGCTCTGGCAAATTCACCCCTCCCTCAACCCGAAACAGCCCGCAGAGACAAGGGGCGTAATGAATTTGCGCCAATGTCTGACGATCCTCGGCCGACAGGCTCACCCCTCCGGCAGCTAGCAAGGCCAGCGACAGCGGCACAGGTGGCGTCAGGATCACGGCCGCTGCTTGATAGCTCTGCCCGGCCTGATCCACGACACGCCAACCAGAGGCTTCTTGCTCAACGGCCGTTACCGGCGTGTTTAAGCGCACACTGAGGTTGGTCGCCAATTGTCGCGCCAGTTGGCTAAACCCGCCGCTTACGGCATAGCGAGGATGGCCGTCATCGGCGGCCACAGCCAGCGAACCATCCGACCAGCCCTGCGCCCATTCAAACACCAGGCCATCAGCCAGCCACTGAGCGACAACCGCGTGAAACTCTGGCTCGCGAACGGTGAAGAATTGCGCTCCCTGGTCGGCGCGGCCGTTTCCTAGCGGCCGTGTAGACAACCGGCCGCCCACCTCGCGCTCCCCCTCTACAAGGAGCACTCGCAGGCCCTTGGCTTTGAGTTTATTGGCGGCCGACAGCCCGGACAGCCCGGCCCCAACAATCAGAACATCAATCATTTAGGCGGCTCTCTGGTTGCGGCGGATATAAAGGAGCAACAGGACGCCGAGCAGCAAGCCCGCGCCAATAAACAACCAGGCGGTCTGTAACGGCGGAAACGCCGCCGGCTCTAACTCCCCTTCTAATGTTGTTTCCTCCGCGCCGGTCAAAGCCGCTGTCGGCAAGACGGCCGCGACCGCTTCCGTTGTGGCAGTGGGTGACGGCGTAGCGGTCGAGGTAGCTGTTGGTGAAGGGGTGAGCGTTGGCGAGGGCGTCAATGTCGGCGACGGTGTGAAGGTAGGTGATGGCGTCGGCGTCTCGGTGGCGGTGGGGATCGGCGTGGGCGTCTCGGCCGCCCTGGTGGATGGCTCGGCCGTTGGGATTACCTCCACATTCCCCACCCCATTCTCCACCAGGAACAACGGCGGCCCACCAACAAGGCACTCGCCTCGGCAACGCGCTCCCTCTAAAGTAATGGTGTAAAAGTCGTCAGTAGCAGAAATCGCGGCCGTGTCGCCGACGGCTGAGACCAGCAGCCCTTCTTCTGCCAAGGCCGGAACTTGCACCGTCACCGAGGCAGGGGTCCGCGCCCACAAGACGCGGGTGATGCCCTGTGGCCGGCGAAAGGTGAAGATGAAGTAATCCCCTCGTTGTTGCTTTTCCACCGGGAAGGTGAAACCATTGAGATGGCGAATGGTCGTCAGGTAGCTGTAATAGGCTGGTCGCTTGCTGAAATCGGGGCGCAAGATGCCGAACGACTCACCACCCGGCGGCAAGAGAATATCCACCAACTTGTACACGCCAATGCGCTCCGCCCCGGCGGCGAAGCCCAACGCATGGGCCTGGACGACATACCACGCTTGCTGGTCGAGATCGATCTGGAACTGCGGCCGTTCCACCGGCCACAGCACATCAATGTTTGGCGCGGCATTGGTCTCGTTGACCCAGATCGGTTTGTCAATGCCAAATTCGTTCTGGATTTTGTCTGTTTCCTCTACCAGCGTCTGCACCGTTTCCACACGAAAGTAGATGTGCAGTGGGATGACATCAAAGAAGTAGTTGTTGGCTTCTGCTTCTGGATCGGCCGTTGCCACTTCCAGAAAGCGGCGCAAGTAGTCCGGGTCGTGCCAGTAAGACCATCCGGCCAAATGGATGACCGCTTGCGGGTCGCGCTCCTTTGCCACCAGGTAGGCAACTTTTAGCAGTTGGTAGTAGTCCTCAACAGAGCCGGAAAATTCATGTCCATAGACCCCCACCTCAATCTCCGGCTCGTTCCAGATGATCCAATTATGGACGCCGCGCGGGCCATAATAATCCACCACTTTCCGCACATAGCCCGCCCATAGATTATCTGGATCGTCTACCGGCAGATAAAGGCCGCGAGGCACACCAGAAAAGGGCGTGCTGTCCGTCGCCCAGGCGGGCGTGTTTTTCAATAAGCCAAGTACCGTGCGCCCTTGAGCATTGGCATCAATCAGCCACTCTTCCAGCACATGGAGGGTGTTCCAATCATCCGGCCCGGTCGGTTGGATTTCGTTCCAGTAAAAGAGGATACGCTCCCAACCGACTTTAAGTTCGGCCGCTTCCTCCGGCGCCCAAAAGGACTCAATGGCGCCAAAACGAGGATCAACGTAACGGCGGCCGTCATCAATTGGCTGGGCGGCCGCTTGCTGCAAAACCAAAGTGATAAGACCGAAAAGCGATAATGTAATCGGTAGTATACGAGATCGAATATGCCGCATAGTCCCTTCAACAACACCTGCGAGGTTGGCGAGCCTCTGTAGGGCGATTTGGCAAACGCCCTACGTGAAGTTTCGTCTACCTCGCAGGTTTAGATGAGTGCGATTATAATAGGTTTGAGGCAAGATGGCGACACAAACCGAAACCACACTGAAACTACGACCGGCCCAAGAGGCTATTTTAGAGTATGAAGGCGGCCGCATGGCCGTCAGTGCTGTCCCTGGCAGCGGCAAGACCTTCACCCTCTCGCTGCTGGCGGCGAAACTGATCGCCGAGCCGTTGATAGACGTAGACGCCGGGCAGCGCGTGCTCGTCGTCACCTATCTGAACGCCAGCGTAGACACCTTTAAGGCGCGAATCCGTAAGCAACTGAATGATCGCGGCTTGCCGGATCGTGGCTATGATGTGCGCACGTTGCACAGTCTGGCGTTGGAGATTGTGCGGCTGGCGAACAGCGGGTTGGGGACAGGGGCGTTTGCCGCGGCCGATGTTACCGTATTGGATGAAACGCAAAGCAATCAGTTTCTAGCCCAGGCGGTCGGTGGCTGGATTGACGCCAACCGTGCCTGGTGGCAATCATTGGTCGGTGAGGGCAGCAACAGCCCGCAACGGCTTGCCCGCTGGCGCGATGTGACCGAACGCACTGCTTCCGCCTTCATCCGTGCCGCTAAGAACGAACGCTACCACGCCGACCAGATTTTGGCGCGTTTGCAGTCGCTGCAACAGGCCGATGGGGATGAGGAGCAGCAACGGCTGGGGCACTCCCCCTTGCTGAACATGCTGGCTGCCATCTACGGCCGCTACCAGACCATCCTCGACCGGCAAGGCAGCCTCGACTTTAATGATCTCATCTGGCAGGCGGCCGACCTGCTGCAAAACCGCCCCGATCTGGCAATCGCGCTGCGCCAACAGTGGCCCTTTGTGCTGGAAGACGAGGCGCAAGACAGCGTGCCATTGCAAGAAGCCCTGCTGGAGGAGTTGACCGGCTCCGAGGGCAACTGGGTGCGCGTCGGCGACCCCAACCAGGCGATCACCAGCACCTTCACCGCCGCCCACCCGCGCTTTTTCACCAATTTTCTGGAGCAAGCGGATGTGGTGAAGCGGCCGTTGCCGAATAGCGGCCGTAATGCCCCGCTGATCTTCAATGCCGCCAATACGATGGTAGATTGGGTGATTGACCATCACCCCGAACCGGAAGTACGGCAGCACGCTTTTCGCCGCCAACATATCGAGCCAACGCCGCCCGGCGACGCGCAACCCAACCCGCCAAATAGCGAAGCACGGCTGCAAATCCGCGTCTACAGCCATCGCCAGGACGAAGAGTTGCCAAAAGTCGCCCAGGCGGCGTTCAAATATGCTGAAGCCCACCCCAACCACACGTTGGCGATCCTCGTGCCGACAAATCAGTTGGGCTTTGAAATCGCCGACCATCTGGACGCGCTTAATGCCGACTATGATAACCTGCTGCGGGGCAGCAGCCGCGAGCGGGAAGTAGCGGCCGCGCTCCACGCCATTCTCTCTATATTGGCGAATCCGCTGGACACACGGGCACTGGCGACGGCTTATGAAAGTTTACGCACGCTGCAAAATGGGAGCAGCAACGGGGAGGGCGCAGCCAACAGCGAGGCGGCCGATCGCGCCAAGCATCTACAAACCGTATTACGCAGCGTCCATTTGCCGGAAACCTTTCTCTTCCCTGGCGAAGCGGAAGAGGCGTTCGTTCGCGCACTGCCTTCGGGCGTGGTAAACGAGGATGATCTGGCCGGGTTAGAGGCCTTTGCCGCCTTTCTGCGTCGCCTGTTTGAGCTTCGCACGCTACCCATTGACGACCTGACGCTGACTCTGGCCGACGAACTTTTTGCCGGAAGCGAGGTGCGCGAGGCGGATTTGGCGATTGCCTACCAGATCGCCAGCCTGCTGCGCCAATGGCGCGAGACGCAACCGGAGTGGCGACTGCCGGAGTTGACGGCGCAACTGTACCAGGCGGTGGCCGGGCAGCGGTCGTTGGGGGTCGTGCGGGCCAATGACCTCGGCTACGATCCCGTCCCCGGCCGCATCACCCTCTCCACCCAGCACAGCGCGAAGGGGCTGGAATGGGATGCGGTCTATCTCGTTGGCGTGGATGGGCAATGGATCCCCGGCTCGTTGGAAAGCCACTTCCGCGGCGACTATGACGCCTATGGGGACGATCTGCGGGCGGAGGCGGTGGCGCAACTGCACTTCTTGATGACGGGAGAACCAGGGTTGTATGACGGCCGTAGCGCGACCGAAACCGCCCACATCGAAGTGATTTGCGAGCGGCTGCGCCTGCTCTACGTCGGCATCACCCGCGCCCGCCGCTTCCTGCAAATCAGCCGCAGCCGCTCCACCCGCCAATCCGGCACCGACCGCGACACCGAGCCAGCCACCGTATTGGGCGTGCTATACCGCTACTTACAGACGAATCAGGGGTAATAAGCTTTTGACAGGATTGACTTGCAACCTGTTAATTATGTAAATCCTGTCTGCCGCTGAATTGCAAATTCAAGCAAACTCGATCCTTAAGTGTTTGCCAATGGCTCGTGCCAGCCGATCGAGTGATTCCAGGGTAACGGTCGTATTTTCTGGATCAAGTAGGCGATCCAGTTGGGATCGGCTGGTGTTTAATCGCTCAGCAAGTTGCGTTTTGCTCAAATTTGATTCGTTCATTATATCGGCAATCTGTAGCGCTAATAGCCGTTTCTGCGCCCTGGCCGACACCTCTTCAATAATGCCTTCTTCCTCTAGAAATTCCTCAAAGCTACTTCCACTGTACTTATTCATATCCTCACCATCCGCTCAACCACAAGTCTCGACGTGTACGTGCTATTTACAATTCACGCAGTGGCGTCTTCTGAGATTTCTTAATAAAGCCATGCAACAAGGCCATTTCATCTTTGTGAACGGTGAAAAAAACACGAGCGATTCGGCCTAGCTCCAAATTTATGCGAACCTCCCACAAGTCAGCTTCCAGTTTACGAACCAGGGGCATACCCAACGGCCAACGAAATTGCACCAGCCTAATATCTTCACCAATATCCTTACGATCCCCCTTTACTAACTCCTGTAACCACTCACGAACTGGTTCACGACCAGATTGATTGCGGAAGAAAACAACGTTAAGAACCGGTTTGTTAGGCACAAAATTATCGTACCATATAAGGTACATATTGTCGATAGTGAAAGCAATAGTAAGACAGTTGAAGTGTGGAGCAATTAAGCATACACTTCTAGCGTGATCAGGAGAAGCGCTTGTGAAACATTTCCACTATCTGGCTCAGATAATTCTGCCGCGGCCGCTCGACTTCCTCGGCAAAGCCCCCATCTTCCTCGCCGGTTGGCTGATCGCGCTTGGCGAGTGGAACATGCTCCCGCCCCATACTCCGCCAGGATTGCGCGAGTTCACTTTTGCCTTAGCATGGTTCCTCGTTCAAGAAGGGCTGATCCAGCAGGCGAAGTATATGTGGAACGACCTTCGCGATTACGGCCGCGACCAGATCATCCCCGCCAACCAGACCCGCTTTGTTGCCGCCCGCAGGCAACGGCCGTCCGCCATACTATTCTGGGCAGTCTTGCTGCGGGCACTACTCGGTCTTGTCCTCGCCTACTGGCTCTCCCCCCTGCTCTTTGCGCTCAGCTTATTCATCATTCTTCTGCAAATGATTTACGAATGGTGGGCGAAACCCAATGCCACCACTGCCCCACTGCTGTCGCTGGCAGTTGTGGCCCTCGGCTCCGTGACACGCTTTCTCGGTGGAGCATTTGCCGCCGGTTGGCCTATGGTTGCATATCGTCTATGGCTTTATGCGGCCGTCTTTCTCGCCGTTGGTGCGGCGTATGCGGCTGTTCTCTGGCGTAGCGAAGCGCTTTACTTGCAACAGACGCATATCCCCTGGCAACGCGGCCAAAGTGCTTACTTTCTGGAGCATGGGGCAAGGTGGATCAGCAAGAGCATGGGCAGCGCAGCCGTTATCTGTGGCCTGCTTTGCTTCGATGCTATCCAGGGACAACCCTGGCCCCCATCCTTACCAGCATTTGCTTCATTGAGCACACTGGTCGTCATGCTGATGCTATATCGCTTTTATGCCACAGCCGATTATGAGTCCTTTGTCCTCGTTCACGTGTACAAAAATCATAAGGTTCGGCGTAGGGTGGGACCAACTACCATTCTGGGAGAGTAGCGTAGCAAGTTACCAGAGAGAAACCGAATTACTCGAAGGAGGTACGGACAGTGGCGAAATTAGTTTATGGAGAGCGCATCGGCCGCGAGGGGAGGCTCATGGTCGGTTGCTCGGCCGTTCTTTTCGACGAAAAACGAGAGAAAATCTTGCTGACGCAACGCAGTGACAACGGCCGTTGGTGCTTGCCCGGCGGACAGATGGAGCGCGGTGAAAGCCTTGCCGAAACTTGCATTCGTGAGGTTGAGGAAGAAACTGGCTTACAGGTACAAATCAATTAGGATAAGTGGAACTTTTCCAACAAGAAAGTCGTTCTTGTATTATAAGTGGTTTACCGCAAAGGAGTGTATTCAAGTGAATAAGCGTTATATAGGTCTTTTTGTCTTTGTTCTTACTGTTGCCTTGTTGTTTGTCCTTGGTTCTCTGGTAATGGCCCAAAGCGACAGCCAGCCCGACCTGACAGCGGCCGATTCAAACGTCGCCCTGGTAGCCCCCAATGGGGATGATAGTAACCCTAGCGGCCCAGCGGAAGTAGCAATCCCAACCCAGTACCGGCCTCAATCTGACACAGCGGCCGAAGCAACGGCCGCTTCTAATGGGACTGCCACCGTCTATTTCACCCCGCAAGACGAAAACACCAGCACCACCATCCTCTTTCTCTACAACACCGGCGACGTTGCTGCCAATGTTAGCCTGAAGGCTTACAGGCTTGACGGCTCCGAGTATATCTCCACGGCTATTCTTGTTCCAGCGGGCGGCCTGGTTCGCATCGCCGGTGATGATGTCGAAACGACATCAGCCTCCTGGCAAGATGTGGTTGTGGTCAACTTCACCACCTTTAGCGCATATGCAAAAATGGAGCTACCGGCCGGGGTAAAAGCCGAAGGCTATGTCGTTTGGAACGGAGGCAACACTTATGATCCGTTGCAATCCGTACCAACCCTCCCCCTGCGCTTCAGCAGCGACCCGCTGACGGTCTTTATCCCATCCCTGACGAACGAGTAGATTAGTAGGCAGTCGTCAGTAAGCAGTTAACAGTCAAAGTTCTGCTATTTACTGCCTACTGACGACTGCCAATTGTCTACAGCTCCCCGTAGGGGTACCAATAATCCTTCAGCTTTCCCTCGACATCCCAGTGGACATGCTTGACCTCAAAGAATTCGTCCAATCCTTCCTGGCCTAGCTCGCGGCCGCCGCCGGTCATCTTCATCCCGCCAAACGGCCCGGCGAAGTTATCGGTTAGCGGGTCATTGACCCAAATCGTCCCCGCCTTCACCTCTTCAAAGAATCGTTTCACCAACCGCGCGTCGTGGCTCATCAGCGATGCGCCGAGGCCAAAACGGGTGTCGTTGGCGAGGCGAATCGCCTCATCAAAATCACGATAGGACATTAGCGGCAGAACGGGGCCAAAGGTCTCATCGCGCATGATGCTCATATTGTGGTTGGCATTGATGATCACCGCCGGTTCGAGGAAGTAGCCACGTGAGAGATGGGACGGCCGCTTGCCACCCACCAACAATTGCGCTCCATCGTTGACAGCGGCCGAAATCTGCCCCTCCACCTTCTCGCGGAAGTGGTTGCGCAGCATTGGCCCCACATCGGTCTGTGGGTCAAGGCCACTACCCAGGCGCAAATTGCCAACAAAATCGGCCAGTTCTTCGCTGAAACGGCCGTAGAGCGATTCGTGGACATAAATACGCTCTGCGCTGGTGCAGACCTGCCCGGCATTGAGCAGTCCGGCATAAGCTGTGCCACTGATTGCCACTTCCAGCTCGGCTGCGGTCAGGTCCGGCCCAATGACCAGCGGATCTTTGCCCCCCAATTCAAAGTGCAGCTTTTTCATCATCGGCCCGGCAATGGCGGCGATCCGCTGCCCCGTCTCCACCGAGCCGGTGAAGGCGATCAATGGTACGTCGGGGTGCTTGACCAACGCCTCTCCCGCCTCATTGCCATAGCCGGTGACAACATTGACCACACCGGGCGGGAGATGATCAAAGGCCAGTTCCACCATCCGCAACGCCGACAGCGGTGTATACTCCGATGGTTTAATCACGACCGTATTTCCGGCCGCCAATGCCGGAGCCAACTTCCAGGCTAATAACAATAATGGATAATTCCAGGGGACGATGCAACCAGCGACCCCATACGGCTCCTTGATGACAAAGTTGATCTGGTCAGGATTGCCGGCGGGGATGAAACGGCCGCGCTCGTGGCGACCCAATTCGGCGTAGTAGTGAAAGGTGTCATAAGCCCAAAAGACCTCCTCCTCATTCTCCACCACCGGCTTGCCCTCTTCCTCGGTCAGCAGATGGATCAACTCTTCCTGGGCAGCCTTCATCTTCTCCGCCGCTTCATGAAGCATCCCCGCCCGTTCAAAAGCTGGCACGCGCTTCCACTCGGCAAATGCTTCTTTGGCCGCCGCCACCGCCGCTGCCACATCTTCGGCCGTCCCGCGTGGCACTTCGTCCAGCACCTCTTCCGTCGCTGGATTAATCACCTGAATCGCTTCACTCGCCTGGCCGGATGTATGACGGCCGTTGATATACATCTGTTTCATGCTTCACTTACCTTGTGTAAAAGGAGACTAGGGGACTGAGAGATTGCGAGACTAAATGCCAGTCTCCTAATCTCTTAGTCTCCTAGTCTCTGTTTTTCAAGAAATCCAATCCAAAAACCGGTAATACTGCGCGGCAAAGGGCAGGAACCACGGCCGATCCCGGTAAAAGAAGTAGGTCTGGTGAGGGATGTCAACAAATGGGCTGCTGGTTTTTTGCCCGGAGAGAAGCAGACCCGCTTCGGTGCCCAGATAGGTGGCGATAGAGAGGCCGTGCCCGCCATAGCCCAGCGCATAATGGACGCCGTCAATCCGGCCGATGTGGGGCATCAGATCAAAGGTCAATCCCAACTGCCCGGTCCAGGTGTGGGTGATCGGTACATCCCGCAGTTGTGGGAAGGTGTGGACCAGTTGCGCGTGTAGGCGGCGAGCGCTTTCGTCCAAATCGAGATTGGTGCTGAGGTTGTTACGGCCGCCCCATAGCATCCGGCCGTCGGGTGTCAGCCGGAAGTAGTTGAGAAACCACTTGGTATCATAAAACATGCGCCCCTTTGGGCTGAGTTCCGCCTGTAGCGCCTCTGGCAACGGCTCGGTAACGATGATGTAGCTGCCAACGGGGAAGATGCGTGACTTCAGCCGGGGAACCAGCCGGTCGGTATAGCCATTGGTTGCCACCAGGACTTCGTTAGCAAGCAATTCCCCCCGGTTGGTAGTCAAGCGAAAGCCATTACCCTGCCGCTTGATCTGGCTTACGGCCGTCTCCTCACACAAGCACACGCCCCGCTGCGCCACCGCCCGCGCCAGCCCAAAGACATACTTCGCCGGATGCAGCCCACCGCTATAGGCATCGGCCAGACCGCCATGAAAGCGTTTGCTGCCGATTTCGGTGTGTAGGTCGGCCGCCGACACCAGTTGCGTTTCGTGACCGAACTCCTCCTTCATCCAGGCCGCCTTCTTTTGCAGCGCGGTAAAGTGACTCGGCTTATAGGCCACACAGATATGGCCGTCGCGTTGCCAGTGGCAATCAATGCCCTCTGTCGTCACGATCTCTTCCAGCAAGTCAATCGCATCCAGCGATGCTTGCCAGAAGGTATGGGCCAGGGAACGGCCGTATTTTTTGTAGATGACAGAAGTACTCTGTTTCAGCCCCGGCGTCGCCATGCCCCCATTGCGCGAACTGGCCCCCCAGCCAATGGTGTGGCGCTCCAGGATAGCGGCCGAGGCCCCCTGTTGCGCCAATACTCGCGCGGCATTCAGCCCAGTATACCCCCCACCGACAATCGCCACGTCCACGCGCTCCGGCAATACTGGAGTCACCGGCAAATCGGCCGGGCGCGGATGCTGTTCCGTCCACAACGGTAAGGCTTTTAAATGAGTGTTCATAGTTGGTCTATCTGCTTGGCTGAGACAGTTTTAACGCAGAGGCGCAGAGGGACAGAGACGCAGAGGGATTGGTGCAGCCAGCAATCTCCAATCTCTAATCTCCTAATCTCTCAGTCTCCTCTACTTCCCCCCATTCATCGCATACACCAACGCATCCTCAAACTTCTGCAAGGTCTCGGCCGCGTCCGCTTCGGTGTGGGCGGCGCAGATGAAGTAAGGCTCAAAGCCATCACCCTCAATCATCACGCCGTTGTTGGTCATGTGCTGGTGGATCACTTTCATCATCGTCACATCCGTCTGGTGGATTTCGCGCCAATCACGCAGCTTTTTGTCGGTCAGGCAGATGCCAAACATCGCCGGGACGCCGTTGACCACATGGGGAATGCCGTGACGAGAGAGGATTTCGCTGCTGCCGTCCATCACCATGCGGCCGATCTTTTCAATCTGGGGAAAGACCTTGCCCGTCTGCATCAGTTCCAGGGTGGCATCGGCGGCGGCCGTGGCGACCATATTGCCCGTGTACGTTCCCGCCTGGAACACCTTGCCCCAGGCAAAGTGCATCATAATATCGTGCTTGCCACCGATGGCGGCGATTGGGTAGCCGTTACCCAACGCCTTTGCATAGGTGGATACATCAGGGATCACGCCAAAGTACTCCCGCGCACCACCGGCCGCAATGCGAAAACCGGTCTTCACTTCGTCGAAGATCAAGACAATGCCATACTGGTCGCACTGTTCGCGCAGGAACTCCAGATAGCCAGGCTGGGGCATCAGGCTATTGCTGTTACCCAAAACGGGTTCAACGATGATCGCCGCGATCTCTTCGCCGCGTCGTTGCAGAATCTCGCCGAGCACTTCCACATCGTTCCAGGGAGCCAGTTGCACCAACTGGCGCATCACTTCCGGAACGCCCTGGCTTTGTTTATAAGCGTGAGGGTCGGTACGCTCGCCTACCTGGTCAATCTTGCCTCCGGCCGTTGACCACAGCACATAATCGTGTGCGCCATGATAACTGCCCTCAAACTTCAGCACCACGTCGCGGCCGGTATAGCCCCGCGCCAATCGCAAGGCGTGCATCGTCGCTTCGGAGCCAGTATTGGTTAGCCGCACCAGGTCTACGCCGGGGCACATATCAATGATGCGTTCCGCCACGCTTACTTCATATTCGTGGGTGGCGGAAAAGCTGATGCCATGATCAATCGCTTCTTTGACGCGCTGATTGACGAAGGGATCAGCGTGTCCGATGATCACCGGGCCATAGCCTAAGCGATAATCAATGTAACGCTTGCCATCAAAATCGTAGATATAACCACCGCGTGCATCGGCAACGACAGGGGTATCATCGTCACCGCGGTAACGAAAAACAGAGTTAACGCCATAAGGCATGACTTTACGCGCACGCTGATAAAACTCGTGTGACTTTTGACCATGTAGGGGCATATTAGAAC
The DNA here is from genome assembly GCA_964410625.1 of uncultured Ardenticatenaceae bacterium. Classification (GTDB taxonomy): domain Bacteria; phylum Chloroflexota; class Anaerolineae; order Promineifilales; family Promineifilaceae; genus CAYPHY01. The sequence goes on from CAYPHY010000022.1 coordinate 68,670, forward strand.
CTCGGTTTTTTTTTATTGCTTGATTCGACAGGTCGAAGTAGGATACTCAAAGGATCAATTTAGGGCAAGAATAGTGGAGAGTGAGGAGTGGAGCGTGGAGAGTTAGAGATGGGGAGATTAGGAGACAGAGAGACTGATAACCGATTACCGCTCACTGCCCACCACCTCCTGCCAACTGACTATTTGCGGCTTGCCACCTGCTACTTGCCACCCGCCACTGCTTGCCACAATGGAGAAGGAGAAATGAAGAAGAACTTAGGATTGTTGTTCAGTATCCTGTTGATGTTGTTGTTGATCGCTTGTTCCGGGGGGCCTGGGGGTGGACCAACGGCCGGTGATGCCGAGCCGGACGCGGCCGACGACACAACAGACACAGCGGCCGAAGAAGGCGGCGAAAGCGACACCCCCGAACTAGCTGAAGAATTGAGCGTCTATAACTGGAACGATTACATCGATGAAGAAATTCTCGCGGCGTATGAAGAGGAGTACGGCGTGGAGATCATTTACGACACCTATGCCTCCAATGAGGATTTGCTGGCTAAGCTGCAAGCGGGGGCAACCGGCTATGATGTCATTTTCCCCTCTGACTATATGGTGGCACAGATGATCGAATTAGGGCTGCTGGCCGAAATTGACGCCGAGAGCCTGCCTAACTTCGCCAATGTTGGGGATGATTTCAAGAATGCGCCCTTTGACCCCGGCAACGCCCATTGCGTTCCCTATCAGTGGGGAACGACCGGCATCGCCTATCGGGCAGGGCATGAGTTTCTGGAAGAAAACCCACCAACCAGTTGGGCTTATTTATTCGATCCGGAACTACTGGAGCAATATTCAGATGGTGGTGTCAATGTGTTGAATGACCAGCGCGAATTGCTGGCGGCCGCGCTCTTCTACCTCGGTTATTCCCCCAATACGACCGAGCGAGCCGAACTGGAGGCAGCACGCGACCTCATCTTAGAGGCCAAACCCTTCTGGAAGACGTTCAACAGTGAAGATTACGACGACACTTTGTTGGTTCCCGATGAGGTGGTCATGTCCCAAGCGTGGAGCGGCGACGCAGCCACCGCCTACTGGAACACCTATGATGAAGAGACCGAGGATGGCAACTGGTATTATGCCATCCCGGAAGAAGGGGCCGTGAAGTGGATGGACAACATCTGCATCCCCGCTTCCAGTGAACGATATGAGACGGCCGTGCACTTTATGAACTACTTGCTCGATCCTGAAGTTGGCGCGGCGATCACCAACTTCACCTATTACGCTAACCCGAACGAAGCCGCCAAAGAGTTCATTGAGCCGGAAATACTCGAAGACCCCAGCATTTACCCCTCGGCCGAAGTACAGGCCAAGCTGGAGTGGCTGACCGACCTGGGGGATGCGATTTTCATTCAGGATGAGATGTGGACGGTGATTAAGGGACAGTAAGGCGGTAATCGGTGAGCGGTGAACAGTTATCGGTAAGCGGAAAAGAGACTAGGAGACTGTTTAGCGATTACCGATAACCGATTACCGCTTACTGCCGACTGCTTACGGAGAAGGCGCGGCGGACGGTTCGAGGAAATCACCGGCCACCCAGCCTTCGGTGCCATCTTGTAATCGCACTTGCCACCATTGGAACTCGCCACCAGCGGTAGGGCCACCCAGGATTAACAGTATGGCCCCTTCACCGGCAATCGTCACCGGCTGGTTGCTGGTGCTGGGGCCACCCCGTACCGTCACCCCTACCCCACCGGTGTTGACAACAGCCGCATAGAATCCCGGCGTAATCTCCGGCGGAGCAACGGCCGGATCGCGGGTGGGAGCGGGTGTAAAGGTTGGCTCCGGCGTGATGGTTGGCACAAACTCGGTCGCGGCGACCGTCGGCCGCGGCGGGGCAGTCAGGCGAATGACTGTTGGACCAGGGACGGCCGCTTGCTCCTCTGGCGGCCGAGCCAAATAACCACTAACGAGGGCGAAAGCAACCCCCAAAACAACGAGTGTGATCAAAGTACCAAGCCCTAACCACGCCCAGGGCAGCGGCTCTCGCCGGGTGCGATTGGTGTTGGTACTCGTTTTCGTTCCGTCTGTCGGTTGTCTATGATACTGAGCCATACTAAATCTTTGGATGTTGCTTCAAGCGGCGTGGAAGATTGGGGATTGTCAGGGCTTGACGCAGATCGGCCGCATATGCGCTCGGCCGCAGCCCGCAGAAGGTTGCAAAGCGATAGCCATTGGTCGCCGTCCCCCAGGGGGTGACAAAAGCAATCCCCAACGCCGGTTCGGAGGCGGACTCAATTTGCGCCAATAGCCCTTTTTGCGCTTGCTCCCATTGCGACCAGACCTCATCCCAGCTTTGTCCTTGATTGGCGGCCGAGAGTGCGCGATCAAACGACTCATAAGTCGCTGTTGTCACCGGAAAGGCGAGTGGCCCCTGTGCCAGCCGGGCCAGCGTTCCAGCGCCAAACTTTGCCCAACCGGTGAGCCGTCGCGTCAGTTCTAGCAGGTCTGCCCCGTTCACTATCGGCCGCGAACCTCTTTCTTCCGCTGGAACGAGAGCCACCACTGTCTGCCATTCCTGACCGGTAGCGCGAACCAATGCTTGCAAAATACGCTTTGGCCCCGATTGGAACAGTTGGTTGTGTTGGTTGTTTTCTGAAAAGTCGGTTCGCCACTCTTTCAATTCGGCCGCGTGCCTGGCGTCATGGAGAAAACGCCCCCGCGCCCAGGTGCGCATCGAGGTTTGCCAACCCGATGAGAAGCGAATTCGCCGGTGCAGTAGCCCATCGGGGACCTGTCCCAGCAGTACCAAAAAGCCACGCCGTTCCTTCAGGCAGATCGCCAGCGACTCCTCCAAAGACAGCCCCTGGAATCGTTGCTGGTTCTCTTCACTCAAGGCCGCTTTTTCTTCGTCTGATAATTCAATTTCATCCTGGCGGCCGTCTACTACCATGCTCATCCATCGGGTATAGAACGCATCCCAAAAGCCGATATGGGCCAGCAAATCCTTGGCTGTCCAGCCTTGCTCATTCATAGGATAGCGACATATCATGTCGGCCGGTAGCCCCCAGTATTGTTGTAGCAGATAAACACGCTCGGCCGCCAGTCGCGCCAGTAGTTGTTTGCGCCAAAGGGCCAGTGCATCAGGGTCTGAATCCTTCAACATGCGCGTAAGTGTACCATAATCAGATTGCGTATAGTGTGGTTTGGAAGCAGCAGGGCATAGAAAATGCGTTAAAATACGCGCTATCCTCGGTCATTTCGGCCGTCAGGCAGCATCAGGAAGGATTTTCCACCTATTTCCCCATAAATTGCCGTCTGCCGATCTCAATTATACCGGCTGCGCTCCAGGGACTCGGCCGTTGTTTCCAATGGTGGTAATTGTTCTGTGTCGAGCGTTGGCTCCAGTAATGGCTCCATGCCTATGAGTTCACCTTCATCCGGTGGCTCCGGCGTACGCAGCCAGAAAATGATCCCGACGCTGAACAAGGCAAATATGCCCAATAACAGTTCCGTTACATATGGCCCCCACTGTGAGGCAGCGACAACGGCCGTGAAATTGAGCAAAGCGTGCCAGAGGATCGCCAGCACCAGCCAAAAGAGTTGGCGGCGCACAAAGACTTGCATCACCAACAACGACGCCGAGAGATGGAACGCTAGCGCAAACAGTCGCTCCAACGCACCAAGCAAAACCCCATGCCAGGGAACATCCAGGATCGCCCGGATTTGTTCTTGGAGCAGTGCCATCTCTTCGGCCGGAACCCCTGGCAATGGTTGACCTTCAAGGATGAAATACCAGGCGAACAGATTGATTAAACCGATCACGCCGAGAAGAATCGCCTCAATGCCGCCATGCCCCGCGCCGAGCATCAACCCGCGCCCCCAGGTGCGAGCATCTTTGGCCCAAAAGCGGTAAGTGAGATAACGCGCTACCTCTTCAAAGACACCGGATGAGAGGCCAAGAAAAGTTGCGACGATGAGCAAGTTGGGTAAGGCGGCCGTATTGTCTGGCAGCAGCCCCGACCGTTGCACCGCGAAATTAAAAGGGATATGCAAAACCTGCGAGGCGACAAACGTCACCGCGCCAATGCCGAATAATCCCCAGCGCGCGCCCCGCTTGCGAGCAATCCACCACCCTAGAACAATGGGCATGATAATCATCAGCAGGAAATTGAGGGCAAAGACAAAGTAGATCATGGTTAAATTATTCCACAACTTGTCCAGAGGAGCGAATAGTTGCCCAGAGAAGGAGAATGAGGGGAATGATCCACAAAAAAAGGCCGGGATGGCTATCCCGGCCTAGTGTCGAACAGAAATCACAAACCCTACTGATTATTCGTCGATTGAGCGCGAATAAACGCCGATAACTCGCCACCGCATCGGCCGTCAAACGTTGTCGAGTGCAGACAGTCCAGTTTCACTTTAGGCAACTGGGACAGCCTTTGGGTTGGTGAACCCGCCGTTTGCCAGCCAAGCTTGCCAAATTCTCTTTAGTAGTTTGACTCTCACGCTCTCACGCTTCGATGACGGTGGCTTATCTATATCTTATACGAGTCACCTGTGGAACATGGATGACAAACGTCACCTTCCACTCATGACATTTGTCCAGAGATAAAGAGCATGGTTACAATAGCCAGATGTCCGACCATTATTTGATACCGGCGGCCGAAACGCGAACGGAGATCAAAGTCTCCAACTCGCGCTTCATCGCCACGGCCGCGCCGGTCTTCAGCGTGGAGGAGGCCAAAGCTTTTATCGGCCGTATTCGCGCTGAGTTCAGCGACGCCAGCCATAATGTCCCCGCTTACATTATTGGTCATGGGCCGTCGGTGATCAGCCACACCAGCGACGACGGCGAACCATCAGGCACAGCCGGACGGCCGGTGCTGGCCGTTTTGCAAGGGAGCGGGTTGGGCGACATCGCCGTTGTCGTCACGCGCTACTTTGGCGGCACGAAGCTGGGAACGGGTGGGCTGGTCCGCGCTTACAGCGACGCCGTTCGTGAACTGCTGGCTGTCTTGCCCCGCGCCCAAAAAGTCCCCACGCACACGGTGATGATTGACGTTCCCTATCACCTTCTGGAGCGTGTCCGCTTACTGATTGCCGCCCACAACGGCCGCCTCCTCGACGAATCCTTTGCTGCTGAGGTGACTCTTTCTGTGCAGTTCCTGGTCGAACGCTTCCCAGCGTTTACGGCCGCGCTACAAGAACTCTCCCTCGGCCAGCTAGAACCCACCATCATCGAAACCAACGAAGCGACCATCATGCCGATTGAAAATGAACAATGAGACAATGAGACAATGAACAATGAG
>CAYPHY010000023.1:0-4562 GCA_964410625.1 uncultured Ardenticatenaceae bacterium
AGTGCCGTGTCGGGGTGGTCGCGGCCGAGGACGCGCTCGCGGATAGCCAGTGCCTGTTGGCTGTAAGGTAAAGCCCCCTTTAGATCGCCACTCATATCAAGATAAAAGTCCATCACGCCGCAAAGTCGAGCTGCTTGCTCGTCTTCACGACTAAAAGCATTGTCTACCACATGACGTAGATGAATATCCCAGGCTCTCAATGCGGCCGGATAGCCATCTCTTGTTTGGCGACTCGCTCGCTCAAGCACGGCTTGCTCCACTTCTGCTTGGGCAGTTTCATCGGCGGCGGCAGCCCGTACAAAAGCAACCAGCAGCCGGTGGAGGCGGACGGCCTCGTTCGCCTCGCCGGAGGGTTCGAGCAGGCCGAGTTCGAGCAGCCGCGCCTGGGCGTCATCAGGCAGCAGGGTATTGTCCTCCGGTGCGGCCACCGTCGCCAGCAGCAGGTCGAGCGGCAACGGCTCGCCGGGGGCGAAGCAGGCGGCACGGGCCAGCAGGGCGACGGCGAGGCGGTCGGTCGTGCTCCCTACCGGTTGCAACCGGTCGAAGCTGAGGGCGAAGGTACGGCCGACATGTTGCTCATGTTCCGTCGCGCTGATCCTCAGCCCCTTTCCCCACTTCCCCTGCAATGAGGGATGTTCCAATAACGCCGGACTCTGCAACTGCTGCCGGTACTCCCCCAACGTCACGCGGCCGTAGTAGGCCAAAAAGCTCCCCGCCAGGCGCAAGGCCAGCGGCAGGTCGCCCAATTCTTCAGCAATAGCCGCCAGCCCCGCTTCGTCGGCCGAGCGGCGGTCGTCCTTTAGATACCGTTGCAGCAAGCGGACGCTCTCCGCCCGCTCCAGCACATCCAGCCGCAGCGGTTGCACACCTAACTCTGCATCCCACTGCGCCCGCCGCGCCGTGACCAACAACCGGCAGCCACCACTCGACGGCCGCCACGCTTGCAGCAGCGCTTCCGCTTCGCAGTTGTCGAAAATCAGCAGCCGGGCAAGCGGTTGCGCCCATGCCGCCTGCACCAACCCCGCCTGCTGCTCGACCGGCAGTTCACCGTACTGTGGGTGCAGTCCCATCCCCGCACCCGATAAGGCGATGCGCGAAAGCATTTCGGATTCGGAAAGAGACTGCGAGACTGGGAGACTAAGCGATTCTCCTCTGCTCCCCTGCCCCTCTGCTCCTCCGCTCCCCTGCCCCTCTGCTCCTCCGCCCCCCTGCTCTTCCTGGGCGAAGCTGACCCAATACACGCCACCGGGGAAGAAACGGCCGTAACGATGGGCAAACTCAATTGCCAGTTGCGTCTTGCCCACACCGCCGATACCGGTGGTGGTGATCACCACATCGCGGTTGTCGGCCGAATAGAGAAAAGCCTTCGCCAGGCGTATCAGCTCTTTTTCGCGGCCGGTGAACAGCGGATTGCGGCGAAAGGGGAGGTAGCTGCCGGAAGGCGGGTCGTCCGGTTCGGCCAGTTGGTCGGGGTCGGGCAGCGGTGGCGGTTCATAGACCGCTGGCATCGTGCCAATTTGCTGCTGTACATTGGTGAGCGTGGACAGCAAATTGATGATAACGTGGCTATACGTCCCGGAAAGCGTAACGGTGTTCCCCGTCGGCGTGCCTGAAACCCCGGCATTGAGCAGGGTGGCAATCGCCTGCTGGACTTCATCTACTTTGGCGTCCCCTGCCGGCGTGTCTGAAACCCCAGCATTGACCAGGGCGGCAATTGCTTGCTGGATTTCATCTACTTTGCGGTGCAACTGTTCCAGAGATTGATCGCGGCGTACCTCGGCCGGGGCGCGGGTGCGGCCGACGATGAGATCAAAGATGGCGGTAAACTCAGTCAGTTCCAGCCGGGGATTATATTCCAGGCCGCCCAGCGCGTCCCTTTCTTCCGCCCACTGCAACCAGTCGGCCGTTTCTTTTTCCAGAATGGCCGGATCGTTCCGCCGAAAAGCATCCTCAAAAGCGTGGTAAATGCGCTCGTCATCGAAGAAATCCAGCAACGGCTGCGGCTTGAAAACTCCCCATTCGACCAGGGCGTGGGTGTAGATGGCGCGGAAATCATTGGCCGCCGGTTCCCCTTCCAAGCCCAGCTTCTTCCGCAGGCGAATGACCGTTTTGTGGCGGCCGAGCCGTTCACGGGCTGCATCCGCATTGATCTGGACAATGGTACCGATTATCGCTTCCAGCAGCATGGATTATCCCCTCTAAGGCGGCTCACGCGCTCTACACGGGCGTTTATTAATTTGGTTGTCTGTTGCTCTCTTGCCACGCGCTGTTATCCCCGAACCGATTTCAGGGGAATCATAACGTATGAGCGGGCAGTGTGCCAGTGAGTTGTGGAAAAAGTTGGCGTTGTTGCGGCAGCGGATTAGGAACGGATAAACGGATAGGTCTAACCAGCCATCCGCTTATCTGTTGCTATCCGTTGCTGTTACGACGGTCCGGCCGCCACTGCCGCCAGCAACAAGCCCAAACCGCTACCGACCAGCGTGCCAACGGCCGACCACAGCGGAAGCTGGTCCCACAGCCAGCGGATGTCGGCCGTCGAAAACTCTGGCCCGTGGGCATGGAGGCCGGTCTTCAAGGCCATGAAGAACAGCGATAGCAAGACCGAGCCAATGCCGAGCAGCAGTCCGGCGACAGCGGTCGCCAGCAGCCACCTTCCCAGCGACAGCCGCCTGCCCCCCAGGTAGCGTTGAATGAGATGGAGCAATGAGACGGCCGTCACCCCCACCCCCAACACCACCACCTGCACCAACTTCCCTTCCAGGCTGATCCAGATGGCGCTATAAAGCGCCAACAAAACCGTTGCCAGTCGCAGACCAGGGATAGTTGCCGGAATCATCATCAAAAATTACTCGCTCGGCCGTGTGCTTGTGCTACAATAGTTTAATGGACTGCCGTCCGCTTGGAAATTAAGAGACTAAGAGACTGGGAGACTATTTGTATATTGGTTTATTGGTGTATTAGTGTATTGGTATGGTAGGCTATGTAAAGCAATATACCGATTCACCAATACACCACTTACCCTTCACAAAGGAGCAACACATATGTCAGATGATGCCATCAAAGAAGCATTGAACCGTTTACCTTATGGATTTTACAGCATTACCTCGCGCAATGGCGACGAGGTGAATGCGATGGTCGCCAACTGGGTGATGCAGGCGTCCTTTACGCCCCGCCTGGTGGTGATGGGCTTGCAGAAGAAGGCGTATTCCCACGGGGTGATCGCCAACGGCCGTGTCTTTGCCATCAACATCTTCAACAAGGGGGATGAAGAGGCAATGATGTCCTTTTGCAAAGGACGAGCTAAACGACCGGATAAGATGGAAAATGCCAGCTACACCCCTGGCCCGGAGACGGGTGCGCCGATATTGGAGGGGGCGGCCGCTTATATCGAATGTACCGTCCGCGACCTGATTGACGTCGGTGGCGACCACGACCTGCTGGTTGGTGAAGTCGTCGGCGCAGGCATCCTCAAACCCGGCGAGGTGACCGACACGCTGACGTTGCCCCATGTGGGGTGGAGTTATGCGGGGTAATAGGTAGCAAGTGGCAGGTGGCAGGTGGCAAGTAAAGAATAGACCATTACACTAATACACAAATGACTGTCTACTGCCAACTGCCAACTGCTTACTGACTAAGGGGCAGGGGTCGCCGTCACCACCACATACCCCTTCGGAATCGGCTGGACATAGGGGGTGAGGTCGGTTGGCGTTTCGTCGGTGAAGGTGATGTTGGTGAAGCCCAGGCCGGTGAGGAAGTTGCGCATATAGGCTTCGGCGTTTTGGTTGGCGCGGTCGAGAATGTCGCTTTGGGCGGCCGCTTCACGGATGGCGACCTCCGCCTCTTGCCGTACCCTCGTTTCCAATGCCGGGTCGGCACGGGTCAACAGCCCCGTATCGCGGTCAGCGACAAATGAACGCTCGTTGTCCAGGGCGGGGATGTCCTCAAAGATATAGGCGTCCGGCAGATGGACGACCACCGAAACGGGGTCTACCACCACCAAATCTTCCGTCGTCATCGCTGAGAGATCAATCCCGGCATACACCTTGCCATAGGCGACAAAGATGATGGATTCACCGAGTAGGCCAAAGAACTGGTCTGAATTGTCCTCGGCCGTCACCACCTTCTCCACCTCATAAGACACCGTCTCCAACCGCGCCAGATCGTTGATCTGGTGCACGATGGTGGCGGCGTTGGGCAGGATGACCGGCGTGGCGGGCAAAAACAGGTCCCGCGCCAGCTCGGTGATGGGATCAAGGCTGGAGGAGGCCTGGCTGACGGTGTTGTTGACGTTGAGGACCAGGCGGGCAACGGTAAAGACAAAATAAGCCAGCACAATAAAAAACAGGATTAAAAGGCCATAGAGCAAACTGCGTAACCCTGACCGTTTGGGTCGGCCGCTTTTGCCCGTCACTTCGCTTTCACTTTCCATAACACTTACACCTCAAACAGCGGGAGAATAGAAACCGGGTTTCTTAACTTCTACTAGAGTAAAATATGAATTGATAGAAACCCGGTTTCTAGCCGTCTATCGCTACTATTATAACAGGATAATGATAGAA
>CAYPHY010000023.1:4662-73575 GCA_964410625.1 uncultured Ardenticatenaceae bacterium
AGAAACCCGGTTTCTAGCCGTCTATCGCTACTATTATAACAGGATAATGATAGAAGGGTTCGCAGGCCGCAGCCAACAACCACCTAAACCACTAAACCACCTATAGGAAACACCGATTGAAATCGGCGTCTGATACAGGAAACCCGTTGAAACGGGTTATTGTTGTGTATAGCTCAATACGCAATCCCAGCAAAAAACTCTCAAATAAAGCTCCTTACCGCTTACTGCCCACTGTCTACTGTCTACTATCCACTCCTCACTCTCCACTCCCCACTAATCTCCCCTTGCCCGTTGTCCTCAATTGGGGAAAATACAGCTATGTTCGTGGCAACCTGTGTCATCACCCTGGAACTGTACGGCGTGGAATCGCTGAAGGACAAACGCCGTATTTTGAAGTCTATCCTGGCGCAACTGCGCCAAAAGTATAATCTCTCGGCCGCCGAAGTAGACCAACACGATGTCTGGCAAACGGCGGTGATCGCGCTGGCGGCCGTTGGCAACGACAGCGGCTATCTCCACGGCTTGCTCGAAAAGTGTGTGGACTGGATTGAACAGTACCGCCCCGATGCGCCGATCCACACCTACCATATCGAATTTCGCTAGAACTTCCCTTATGCACCCCTTGTTTGCAGTAACCAATGGACCCGTTGCCAGGCTTCGTTCGGCCGACAGTTGCCAAAGTTGCCAACGACTAAAGTTGTTACTGCCTATCCAGATTATCTTTATCATCTTTTTGCTTATCCTCCTGCCGCGGCCGACGGCCGCCCAGGACAACACCAGCCTCTCTATAGAGGTACGCGCCGGATTCGACGGCTACTACAAACCAAACTATGCTGTCCCCATGACCATTTCCGCCCAAAACGATGGCCCACCCATTGAGGGGGAGATTCGCATCATCACCGGCAACCCATCATTTAACGATGAGGTGGTGTACAGCGTGCCGATCAGCTTGCCCACGCAGTCCAACCGGCAAATCGCGCTCACCGTTTACCTCTCCCGTTTCACCGGCAGTCTGACGGCGCAACTGGTTGATAGCAATGGGACGATCATCGCCGAACAAGATTCCAATACCCTCAACCAACTGGCGGTTGACGACCTGCTTTATGGCGTGGTCAGTTCCAGCCCCGGCGAACTGGCGTTTTTAGAGAGCGTCAGCGGCGGCCGCAGCCAGGCCGGTGTCGCCTTTCTCAATCCAGCGGAACTGGCGGACATTGCCGTCGCCTGGGACGCACTGGATGTGTTGATCTTCGATGATACCGACACCAGCCAACTGACCCCGGCCCAATTGTCCGCCCTGAGTGACTGGCTGGCAGGTGGGGGGCATCTGGTTGTTACCGGCGGCCCCAACTGGCAGGCGACAACGGCCGCGCTCGGCGACTTGTTACCCGTCACGGTCAGCAGTACCGCATCACTCGACGATCTCCCCGCCCTGCGCGACTTTGCCGGGATGGAGTTCCGCGACCCCGCCCCTTATCTCGTCGCCGATAGCACTTTGCGCGAGGGGGAGTTGTTGTTACATGAGGATGGGCTGCCGATTGTGGCGATGCGTGAACAGGGGCGCGGCCGCGTCTACTTCCTCGCCCTCGACCCCAAGCTGGCCCCACTGGTGGACTGGGATGGCAGTGGTCTGCTGTGGGGCTTGATCGCTGACGCCGTTCCTTTGCCCACTGCCTGGGAGATGGGCGTGCAAGATAGTTATGCGGCGGGGACGGCCGTCTCGGACATCCCCTCCCTATCCCTCCCTTCCATCGGACAACTGCTCCTCTTTTTGCTGATCTACATCATCGTTATCGGCCCGCTCAACTATCTGGTCCTACGTCGCCTGAACCGGCGCGAATTGGCCTGGATCACCATTCCGGCATTGGTGCTGCTCTTCAGCGGCTTCACCTATTTCACCAGCTTTCGCACGCGCGGCGAGAACATCATTGTCAATGAGATGACGGTGGCTTATGGGCAGATTGGCGGCGAGCGGGCCCATGCCCAGAGCCTGGTGGGGATTTATTCCCCTCGGCGCAATGTATTTGATATCACCCTGCCCGGTGAGGCGGCCGTGCGGCCGTTTAGCCGCGCTCTCGGTTCGTTGAGCAGTGGTGGCAATCTGGACGCTATCGTTCGCGAGGGCGATGTACGGCTGGCGAATATCCGCACCGACACCAGCGAGATGCAAACCTTTATCGCTGAAAGCTACCAACCTGCCCCGGAAATCACGGTCCATATCCAGCCGGTGGAGGGTGGCACAACTGGTGAGGTGGAAATCGGCGTTGAAAACCAGGGGGAACGGCCGCTGGAGGACGCTGCCCTGCTGATCGGCACGACGCTTGAACCCGTCGGCACGCTGCAACCCGGAGAGGGGCGCGTGCTGACCATTACGCTGCCGGTAACGGGAAGCAGTAGTCTTCCTCCTGAGGGTGGAACGCCGCTGTTTAATCCTTCTTCCGCCTCCCCCGCGCCGTTGCTCGGTGATCCGGCGGCCGTGCTTGGAGGCAGGGATTTCATGGACCTTGCCACCTTTCCGCGCTGGCAACTGCTGCAAGCTATCTCCGGTAGCGCCAATCTGAGTAACGCCGGTAGCGCCTGGCCCGAAGATCGCCTGACGCTGCTGGGTTGGATGGATGGGCCTCAGTTGGAAGCGGCCGCCAACAAGGGACAGATAGAGCAACTTGGTACGACGTTGTATTTTTTGGAGATTGGGGAATAGAGATTAGAGACTGGAGATTGGGAGATTAAGAACGATAGTTCTATGGTTACGCGGATGACGCGGATAACACGCTGATGACGCTGATTTTCATTGATGGGGATGCATTGGATATTACGAAAATATACGCGTAAATCTGCGAAGCATCAGCGAAAATCTGCGTCCTATTTGAAACGATGGCAAGCATTATTGAAATTCAGGGGTTAACCAAGCAATACGGCGAGTTGATGGCGCTCGATGATTTGACGTTGAGCATCGAGCAGGGGGCGGTCTTTGGCTTCATCGGGCCGAATGGGGCGGGCAAGACGACGACGATGCGTATCCTTACCACACTGCTGCGGCCGACCAGTGGGCAGGCGTGGATTGCCGGTCACTCCGTCGCCGATGATCCGGTGTCGGTGCGGCGGGTGATCGGCTACATGCCCGACTATTTTGGCGTCTATGACGACATGAAGGTGTGGGAGTATCTCGACTTTTTCGCCGCTTGCTACAACATTCCGGCGGCCGCCCGCGAAGGGATGATTGATGACCTGCTAGCGTTGGTAGATTTGCAGCACAAGCGGGAAGCGATGGTGGAGAGCCTCAGCCGGGGGATGAAACAGCGGCTGTGCCTGGCGCGGACGCTGACCCATGACCCCCAGGTATTGATCCTCGACGAACCGGCCAGCGGCCTCGACCCGCGCGCCCGCATCGAAATGCGCGAGCTGTTGCGCGAACTGCAAAACATGGGCAAAACGATCTTCTTCTCCTCCCACATCCTTTCCGAAGTGGCCGACATCTGCACCAGCATCGGCATCATCGAAGCAGGCAAACTCATCGCTCATGGGGATATGGAAGAGATGAAGCGCCGCCTCCGCGCCAACCGGCTGATCGCCATCCGCGTGCTGGGCGACACCGCCCCATTGGTCGAAGCGTTACAAGGAGAAACGGCCGTGCACTCCATCACCACCAACAGCGACGCTGACCTGCCCGCCGATACGCTGCGCATTGACTTCTCCGGCGATGACGCGGCACTCAGTGGGTTGCTGGGGCGATTGACGGCCGCCGGTATTCCGATCATCACCTTCAGCGAAGAGACGGGCGATCTGGAAGATGTCTTTCTGCATGTGACCCAGGGGATTGTCAATTGAGCTTGCTCGCCCAATGGCGTTTACTACGCGAAAACCCTATCTACCTACGCGAACGCGGCAGTTGGGGCCGGGCCAACCCTTTTTATGAGCGGCTGGTCAGGTATTCGCCATTGGTCGCCGTCGGGGCCGTCGTGCTTGGCTTCTGCACGGCCATCAGCAGCCCGATCACCTCTCCCGATAGCGATCTGATCCTGACCCTGTGGTGTGTGCTTTGCTTCCCCAACATGTTAGCGAGCATCCTCTCCCTCTATGGCTCGATCATGCTCCCCGCCCTGACCGCCCCGGCGATCAGCTACGAACTGGATCGTGGAACCTGGGATATTTTGCGTGTCGCGCCCTATTCTGACCGTACCATTCTCTCTGCCAAGCTGTTCGGTGCACTCGGCCGTCTGCGCATCTGGTGGCTGCTGCTCATCGCCGGGCTGATCCAGGGCTTGGCCGCCACCTGTCTCTTCGCCATCAGCGCCCCCGATGATGCCCTATGGGCTTTGGCTATTGGTCCGGCGGTGACGATACGGCCGTTTGTCGAAGTCCTCTTCGCCGGTTGTCTCGGCTTCTACCTCTCCACCCGCCTCCGTTCCGCCACCACCGCCCTGGCCGCCACCTATGCCGGCGCGTTTACGCTCAAACTGCTCAACAGCAGCGGCGCGTGGACGTTGATCGGCCGTGGTCTGGCCCTGGATGAAAGCGGTCAGTTTATCGTTGGTGTCGTCGTTCCGGCGGCCGTCTATGGGCTGCTGATCCTCATTCTGCTGCAACAAATTGGGGCCACAACCGCCAACTATGACCGGCTGGCAACTGATTTTTGATACGCTTCCAACGCTTTGTGGGTGGTGTGCCAGACACGGCCGCGCTTAATCGCCTCCAGTCGTCATATCGGTATCGGATAAAGTCAATTTCAATTCATCCGATAATCCCAATTTTCTGAGACCGCATAAGACTTGATTGACGAAGCGGCCGCTAGACGTTAGGATCAATTCATGGCAGCTGTTGACAGCGAATTAACCTCACAAGCTTCTCGGCCGCGATGGTGGCGGCCGATTTTGCAAAATCCGGTGGCGATCAAGGAGTTGCGCGGCCGGATGCGCGGCCGTCGCGCTTTTGCCACCCTCTCGCTCTACCTATTGGTGATGAGTAGCCTGGTGGCGTTGGTCTATCTCGGCTTTACATCTTCGACTGGCGGCGCCAGCACTGTTATTGCGCGGGAGGCAGGGAAGGGTATTTTTGCCGCTGTGCTGGCCGTGCAAGGCTTCCTGGTGACGTTCATCGGCCCCTCGTTTACGGCGGGGGCGATCAGCGGCGAACGGGAACGCCAGACCTATGACCTGCTGCAAACCACGCTGCTCTCGCCGCGCTCCTTTGTGTTGGGCAAGCTGATCTCCGCGCTCAGCTATGTGTTTCTGCTGGTGCTGGTCTCCATCCCTTTGCAAAGCCTCGCCTTTCTGCTTGGCGGCCTCTCCCTGGCCGAGCTGGTCATTTCGCAAGCGGTGATTCTGGTTGCCGCTGTCACCTTTGCGCTGTGGGGCTTGCTCTGTTCGGCCGCCCTCCGCACCACGTTGGCCGCCACGGTCGCTACCTTTGGCGGCACATTTTTTGCCACCCTCGGCACACCGCTGCTGGCCTTCACCTTCTCCTTGCTGCTCAGCCCGATGTTGGCCGTGCTCGATCAGATCAGCGAAGGCGTCTTGATCATCGGCGCTCTCCTGCTAGCTGCCACCAACCTACCGGCCACACTGATCGTCAGCGAACTGCTCCTGCTCGAAAACAACGCCCTCTTTATCTACAACCAATCCCTCATCAGTGGAGGAACCGTCACCTTTGTTTCCCCCTGGATACTGTTCCTCATCTTCTACTTGCTGGCGGCTGTGCTCCTCTTCCTGGCCTGTGTTCGGCGAGTGGAGCAGACGAGTGAAACTTAAATGAGTCCCGACTTCACCACTCTCCGCAACCAACTGGACCAATGGGAACAGCGTCGCCGCTGGCAAACGGCGTTGCTGTGGTTGCCGCGTGGGGTGTTGGCGGGGGTGTTGCTTGCTGCCCTGTTAGCGGCCGTCGCTCGCTGGCGGCCGTTGCTGACAACACGCGAACTATCGTTGATCTCGGTCGGGCTAGTCGCGCTAGGATTGGTTATTAGTGCATTAGTGATTTGGCTACGGCAACGGCCGTTGTGGGAACAGGCAAGGTTTGCCGACCGGCAGTTCCGGCTGCAAGAGCGGACGGCCACGGCCGTGGAGATTCACGACGGCCGCCTGTCCACTACCCCTACGCTCGCCCAACAACAGTTGGCCGATACGCTGGCGGCCGTGCGCCAGGTAGATGTCGTTCGCCAGCTACCGCTCCGGCTTAACCGGCAAGATTGGCTCGTACTGCTGTTGGCGCTGGTCTTGCTCTCCCTGGCCCTCTTTCTGCCCAATCCCCAAGAGGCGATCCTGGAGGAGCAACGCGCTCTGGCGGAAACGATTGACGAACAGGCGGCCGTGCTTGAAGCCCTACAAGAAGAGATCGCGAGCAATCAAGCATTGACGCCCGAACAACAAGCGGCCTTACAAGCCCCGGTCGAACAGGCGATACAGGAGTTGCAGAGCAGTGGGCTGAGCCGTGCAGAAGCGATGGCCGTCTTATCCGAGGCGGAGGCGGGATTACGCGATTTGCAAGTAGATTTTAGCCAAAACGAGTTGCGCGAGAGGCTTGCCGCTGCCAGTCAGCCGTTGGCGGAAAATGACACGGCCGCCTCGCTCGGCAATGCGCTGCAAAATGGGCAGTTAGGCCAGGCGGGAGCGGCGGCGGCGCAACTGGCTGACGAATTGACCGCCCTTAATCAAGACGAGCAACAGGCACTGGCTGAGGATTTAGCGGAAACGGCCGCCGGACTGCAAGGCATGGATAGCGCGTTGGCCGAAGCCTTGAACGACGCGGCCGAGGCGCTAGCAGCCGGAGACACGGCCGCTGCCCAGCAAGCGTTGCGCGAGGCGGGTGGCATTTTGCAAGAGCGGCAGCAGGAGTTGGCGGCCGCTGCTCAGGCGGATAGCGCAGCGCAGCAACTGGCCGAGGGGCGGGCAGAGGTGGCACGGGCAGGAGAAGGGGAACAAGTGGCTGGGGAGCAGGGTAGCGGAGGAGCAGGGGAGAGTAGCGAGGCTGGAAGCTCGGAGAGTGGCGAAGCGGGACAGCAGCCAGAGGCAGGCGGAGCGACGCCACTTAACGGTGATGGGCAGGGGGGAACGGGCGCGCCGGAAAGTGGTGGCGGCGCGGGCGGGAATGTCTTTGTCCCCGATCCGGTTGATTTGAGTGGCGTTGAGGGGACGGATATTGAGCTACCGGCCGAATGTCTGGCTAACCCGGCGTCCTGTGGGCCGTTGATCGAGGAGCGGCCGACGGCGTTTGGCGAAGAAGGGAGCGTTGTTCCCTATGAGCAAGTCTTTGGCGATTATCGTGATGCGGCGAACGAAGCCTTAGCCAATGATTACATCCCCTTAAACCTGAAGGGTTTGGTAAGGGACTATTTTTCTTCGCTGGAACCTTGATATTCCTGTTTTTTACAACAAAGCCGTAAGCTGCTCAATAAACGCCCGCTTACCTCCATGCGAAGGGTGGCGCACCTTCGTATGAGCGATTTCCAGCCGCGCCAGCGACTCGGCCGCGCAATTCCCCACCGCTACCACGCGCTCTGGTCCAAAGATTTCGATGAGCCCCTGTAGATAAGAACCCCCTATATCGAGTTCGCGGCGCGTCGGCCGCCGGTTGGATAGTGGTTCCTGTGGGCGGTGGGGATGAAAGGGGAAGGCGTTCCAAAGCAAGGGGAGGAAGCCGAGGTTCTGTAATGTCTGCCACATGATGGCGGCCGTCGCTTCTCGTCGCGGAAGGTCATTCCCCTCCTCTACGATACGGAAGCCATCTTTCTTCAGAAAGCCTTTGCTCCATTCACCGAGTAATAGATGCTTGTTGGTAAAAGGGACGCCAGTCACGCGACAACCCCGATAGCCGGGGGCCTCGCCGACAAGTAGAAAGGACGGCCGCCTCGCCATCATTTGCCGCAAATAGAGCCGCAGATTCGCACGCCTTGCTCTGTTCGCTTCGCTGGTAACGCCGTCCCCCTCAACATGAGCATAATGGTTGGTAACGTGGGGTAGTGGGGCGGCCGTCGCCAGTTGTAGAATAAAGGAATCAATCGGTGCTGTGGTTGTGGTTGAACGTGATAGCGTATGCATAATGACAATGGCTTTAGCCAGTGCGAACTGCACCTGCACTTGTGAAAATACAGTTCGCTAATGGCTAAAGCCATTACAAGAGCCGTTCTAATTAGCCTATCGGTCTAGTAGCGCAAGATCGCTCCGATACGGCCGACCTCTTCCAGTGGCGGACATTCGGCAATTACCTCCACATGGCCTCCCTGGGCCATCGTTTGCGCCACGGCCGCATCCACCACATCGGCCGTTTCGGTCAGCTCCTCATCACTCAAAGGGCTACGAGCCAGATTGGCGATGAGAAAACCGGAATCGGCATGGATATAACCGGGGGTGCGAAAGCCGTCGCTAACGATCAGCGTGTCCACCCGTTTGTTGCTCACCGCTTCCAGGGTGTCATCCAGTCCGGTCACGGCGTTGCCACCTTGGGCGGCTAAGGTGCGCAACCGTTCCACCAGCTTTTGCTCGCGTTCATTATTCACCTCGCGCAACAGTTCTAAGGTGCGCTGGCGAACTTCATGCTCGCTAGAGGTGAGATCAAGGGACAAGGTTCCCGCCAGACAACTCAGCAGTTGCTTGGGCAACATCTCGCGAAACTGGGCCACCGTTTCCGTTGTCCCGCCGATGAAAAGGCGGCGAATGGCTCGTCGGGCAAAAAATTTAGTGGCGGCCTCAGCACACTCACGCAAATTTCGCTGGGCGGCTTCCTCTTCGTGGCGGCTGCCACCCGGCCCGCCACCGCGCATACCAACGGCCGATGAACCCGCGCCACGCTTCAGCTTGCGGACATCCTCGCCCATATAGCCATCTGTCGCTTGCAACTCGCCCAGATGGTACTCATAGAATCGGCCGCCGACACGATCTACCAAAATCACGCCATAGTGGGCATAGTGATCCAGCAAATGGGTCAGGGGCTTGATGTAGGGTCTGCGCCCCATCCGCACTCGATTACGAAAGGAGACCGGTGCAGGATAAGCCCGGAAAAATTTGCCGGACTCGCTCGAAAAGATTGCCAGCCCCGGCTTTGACCAATCATAGCTCAGTTCCAGATAGCGTTCGATGACATCTGCTTCCTTGCTGTAGCCATTTGGTAGCTCCCGCAACATGCCCCTGGCTTGTAGCTTGATCATTTCCGGCGTTTGCCGGCCGCTATCCGTATCCAGGTAGACACTGACAACATCGCTTCCATTCGCTGGGTAGGCCAACAATTCTTCCAGATTCTCTTGGCTAAACACGTGAACCTCCTTCTCTCTAATAGTAGCCAGTAGGCAGTCGGCAGTAGCCAGTCTTTAGTTTCCAGTATACTGCCTACTGCTTACCGTCCACTGCCGACTTTAAGGACGCGCTCCCAATGTCAGCGGGACATTGATTTCGCTTCCATTGCGCAACACAGTCAACTCAATCGTTTGTCCAACCTCGGCATCAAATACAAGATAACTGATAAGATCATCGGGAGAATGAATAGGCTGACCATTCACACGAATGATCAGGTCGCCGCCGGGAAGAGGTTGGTTCAAATCTGTTGCGCCACTGCCAACTAGACCTGCTTGCTCGGCCGGTGTGCCGGGCTGAACATTGGTGATATAAGCGCCCGTTGCTTGCGGTAGTTGCAAGTTGGTCTGGCTGGTCAGGTCTAACTCCAGCATACTCACGCCTAAAAAGGGATAGATATACTCGCCATTGGCAATCAAAGAAGGGACAATACGTTTAACCGCATTCACGGGAATGGAGTAACCCACCCCAGAACTGGTCCCCGTACGGGTGAGGATGGCGCTGTTCACGCCAATTACTTCGCCCTGTAAGTTGAGCAGGGGGCCTCCGGAATTGCCGGGATTGATCGCTGCGTCGGTTTGGATCACCTGGGGCAAGGAGTAACGGCCGCCCCCCTCCGGTATCCGCTGCGACTCCAGCGTGCGCCCTAATGCGCTGACGACGCCGACGGACATTGAGT
This sequence comes from uncultured Ardenticatenaceae bacterium, assembly GCA_964410625.1. Lineage (GTDB taxonomy): Bacteria > Chloroflexota > Anaerolineae > Promineifilales > Promineifilaceae > CAYPHY01. The sequence continues at coordinate 14,620 of CAYPHY010000023.1, forward strand.
TCGCCTCACCAAAGGGGTTGCCAATTGCCACCACAAACTGACCCACAACCACCGTATCTGAGTCACCCAAGATGACCGGTTGGACGCCAGTCGGAAGGGAAGGGACTTTGATGACCGCCAGATCGCTATCTACATCTGAGCCGATCAAATCAGCACGCTGGCGCGTGCCATCGGCAAAAACAACCTCATACTCATTTCCATCAACCACCACATGGTTGTTGGTAACAATATAGCCTGTTGTATCGTAGGCAAAACCGCTGCCTGTTCCCAGAAATCCTTGCTCATCACTGACAAAGATGTGGACAACGGCCGGATTCACCCGTTGGTAGAGCGTGATCAGTGCGGTTTGCAGATCATTCTCTATTACCGGCAATGGCACGGCCGGGGAGATAATCTCTGGCGTAGGATTCGACGGACTTTGCGTGTCGCTTCCTTGCGCTTGTGGGACCATCGCCTGTTCGGCGGGTAGCTGTTGGGTAGCGGTTACTTCGCCGGAGGGTAAAACAACGGGCAATGCTGCCTGGGCTTCCAGCGTCGCCACCACATCGCGGACAACGGCCGCCTGATCGACAGTTGGTACAGGCGTATCGGCTGAAATAAGTCGGCAAGCTGAGGTAATTAAAATGAAGAGGCTAAAGAGGGTTAAAGAAAAGAAACGATACAGACGGCTCATAAGTGTCTGTATTGTAAAATCTGCGCGGCAGTGGTGTCAAGTACCGTTGGATAGAGATTAGAGATGTTTAAGGCAGAAGGAGGAAGGATGAGGGCTGAAGGATGAGGGATGAATCGCTCATTCACAATTGTCAATTCACAATTCATCATTTTTCATCCTTCTGCCTTCATCCTTCAGCCTTTAATAGAGGAACATCGGTTTGCCGAGGACACGCCGCACCTTGGGCAGATACTGCCTGGCGTCATACAGTTCGTCCACATCCACGCGCTTGAGGCCGCTGGTGACGGTGCTCATCGGGACATGGGTATAGTTGCCATCTCGCAGGGCGACCATACGGCCGCTAGACCCGCCAATGATCAAATCAACCGCCAGGTGGGCATAGTTGAAGGCGACCATCAAGTCTAGCGCGTCCGGCGCGCCGGAGCGCATCAGATAGCCGATGCGTTGGCTGATGATGTTCTCGCCGGTGATCTTCTTCAGCGCTTCGCCGGTAATTTCGCCAATGCCACCCAGTTTACGATGACCATAGGCGTCGGCTTCGCCATATTCAACCACTTTGCCACCCACCATATGTGCCCCTTCACTGATCGTCACCATCGCATAGTTGCTGGGGTTATTGCGCTTGTCCTCCATCACCAGATCCGCCAGAAGCTCTGGATCAAACGGCACTTCGGAGATAATCGCCCGATCTACACCGGCCAGATAAGAGCTGATCAGGCTTGTCTCGCCAGAGTTGCGGCCGAACAGCTCAACGACCGCTATACGCTCATGCGACCCTGTGCTGGTGCGTAGCTGGTGGATGAACTGTACGCTGCGGGTGACGGCCGTGCTGAAACCAATGCAATAATCCGTCCCATAGACGTCGTTGTCCATCGTCTTGGGGATGGCAACCACCGGAAACCCTTCACGGTGCAGCCGTTCGCCATAGCTCAGCGTATCATCACCCCCAATCGGGATCATCGTATCAATCTTCAGGTATTCCAGATTCTTCAACACATGGGGAGTGAAGTCATGTGGCGGTTGGTTTTCTTCGTCATGGCTCTCTGGATCATGTAGAAAATCAGGCACATCCTTATGTTTCACCCGGCTGGGGTTGGTCCGGCTGGTGTGCAAAAACGTACCGCCTGTGCGGTCTACTGTGCGTACTGCGTTCTTGTCCAATGGAAAGATGTACCTGTCCACCGTTTCCGGGTCATCGCGATTGACATAAAGCAAGCCCGCCCAACCGCGACGGATGCCAACAACTTCATGGCCTTCATCAATAGCCTTATAGACGACGGCTTTGATACATGGATTTAATCCAGGCACATCGCCGCCGCCGGTTAAAATACCAATTCTCATTATTCCTCCGGTAATAGTGGCGAGTGGCGAGTGAATAGTGGCTAGTAAGAGTGACAAATAAAGTAACCACTCATCACTAACCACTCGCCACTCCTCATTGATTTATATGCGGTCCAGGTTGGGAAAGGATTTGGGCAATGGGTCTCAGGTCCATCCACCACTGCTTGCGCGGCCGACTATGCTCCACGTCAAGCAAACGGGGAATATCATCCAAATTGGTAAAGCGAAAGCCACCTTCTAACAAACCAATGGCCGCGCTGGATGGTTCCGGCTTACCAATTTCCTGTTCTAAATATTCGATGCAGTTCACTGCCATGCGGGTGGCAAAAATACGGTCAAAGGGGGAAGGATTGCCGCCCTGCTGCATGTGGCCCAGAATCGCCTGGCGCACATCGAACAGGTCTTTGCCTTCCTCTTCAAACAGCACACGCATGAAATCTGTGGTGTACACTTCGTTGGCCTTTTCATTGCGGATGAACAGACCGAGCCGCTTGCCGCGCTGAAAAGCGTCCGCCAGTTGCTCCACATCATTCACCAGATCCTCCAGCGTAACCCCTTCTTCATGGAGATAAACGCGCTCCGCGCCGGTGGCTAACGCGCTCATCAAAGCCAGATAACCACAATAGTAGCCCATCACCTCGACAAAGAAGGCGCGTTGGGAGGCTACGGCCGATTGTTTGATCTTGTCTACGGCCGAAATGATGCTATTTAATGCCGTATCCACCCCCACGCTCAATTCTGTTGCGGGCAGGTTATTGTTGATCGTCGCCGGTAGACAAACCATCGGAATGTTGAACGCCGGAAAATTAAAACGCTGGCGATAAAGCTCCAAAATGGACATATAGCCCGTCCAGCCACCAATCATCAATATCCCTTCAATCTGGTTGGCCTCCAGCGTTCGGGCAATGGCATAGAAATCTTTGCCCTTTGGCTCGATGCGATTCGTCCCTAACTCCGAGCCACCGCGCTGCGTCCAGCCGTTGACGCTCATCCACTGTAGTTCTTCCACCTCGCCATTTGCCAGACCGCGAAAGGCATTACGCACACAGAGCATAATATGCCCCTTGTCCAGGGCGATACGCACGGCCGCGCGAACGGCGGTGTTCATCCCCGGTGCTGGGCCACCGCCATGTATGATGGCAATACGTAGACGCTTCTGTCCTGGTATTAGGTCATGGGGTAAGGCACGAACCAGGGTACGGACGGTGCGGAAGGATTCGGAGAAGCTTTGGCTGCGCAGTTGCATCGCTCGCTGGTAATCCCCTGTGGCAATCGCCTCAGCAACGGCCTTTGTCCGCGCCAGACATTCACTCAAGGGCGTGCGTGTTAGTTTGTTGCCGCGCATCCCCATTACCAGCGGCTCACCGGCCGGGTTCATGGTCACAATCGTTTCCACCGCCTCTGCCCCCAGCAACGTACTCAGGTTGCGATCAAATGCGCTTGGCGATCCACCCCGCTGGACATGGCCGAGAACGGTGATGCGTGCATCTTCCTCTAAATTTTCTTCTAATATACGCTTCACCTGTTCACTGGTGATTGGATTCCCATGACGGTCCCGCGCTCCTTCGGCGATGATCACAATGCTGTCGCGGCGGCCGACCTGGCGACCTCGCGCCAGAACGCTGCACATCTTCGCTTCCCAATCCTCTACATCAGGGGGAGCTTCGGGGATCAACACCCAGTCCACACCGCTGGCTAAGGCGCTCATCAAGGCCAGATAACCACAGTTGCGTCCCATCACTTCAACCACAAAGGCGCGTTGGTGGCTGGCGGCCGTGCTGGAGATGGCGTCCACCGCGTCCACAATGCGGTGCAAGGCGGTGTCCGCTCCGGTGGTGATGTCTGTGCCATACATATCATTGTCAATCGAGCCAATGATCCCCACTATCGCTAAAGAGGAGATTGGAGATTGGAGATTGGAGACTGGGGACTGCGGGCTATCCCCCTCGGCACTCTCCTCCGCTCCTCCGCTCCCCTGCTCCCCTGCTCGCAATTCAGCCACCAACTCCGGCCACTCATTATGCAGGCGATCAGCGCCGGTCAGGCTGCCATCCCCGCCAATGACTACCAGCCCTTCGATGCCGTGCAACAGCAAGTTACGTACCGCTTTCAGCCGCCCTTCGCGGGTGTGGAAATCCTGGCTGCGGGCAGAGCCGATGACCGTCCCGCCGAGGTGGAGAATCCCACTGACGTCGTGCCAGCTCATCGGCCGAAAATAATCGCCACCCTCGATCAAGCCTTCATACCCTTCATAGATGGCGAACACTTCCAGGCCGCGATTTAGCCCGGCACGCACCACGGCACGGATAGCGGCGTTCATCCCTGGCGCATCACCGCCACTTGTAAAAACAGCGATTCTCTTCATAGCTTCCTATTCTTTGCTTGTGGTTTGTGGTGTCTATTCGGTTCAGGAGTGGGTTCCAACACTGTAATACTACTTCATTCAGCGTGACGGGCAACTTTTTGTGGCGCGGGTTGCCAACCCGCAGCCCGACTTGCCAAATCGGGTTACTCCTCCAGAATCAACCTTAACCTCTCAGGACTTACGCAGTGAAGAATTTTTAGCAACGAATTAGCGCGAATTTTCGCAAAAAACGATGCCAAATCCGCATTCATTCGATGCAAATGTGTAAGCCCTACCCTTATCAAAATACACCAACTCACCTTTGCCGGAAAGCCGGAAAGTGGACTATTGCCGTAGGCATCAAAATTCCACTATAATTATTCTATATATTCGCGGCATCTATCTCTTTCCGTGTTAGATAATCCTTGAAAGGATACATAGGCTTCAATCTTCTCCTAAAATAATAGGACTTACGCAGTTCACAATTTTTTCGATACGAATAACACGAAAATAGAAAGCACAATTCGTGTCATTCGTGCATCTACTGCCTGCTGATCACTATCTCCTAAGGAGGTTGTCATGTCTATTCAACGTGTTTTGTCTTTGCTCGTATTCTTCTCTGTCATTCTATTCTCCGGCTGCGTTACCTCTGGAACCGTAGAGCCGGTCGCAGAAGTGGAAGTAACCCAAACATCCTCAGCGCTGGTGCCGGTGACATCCACCGCCGAAGCCACCGCCTATCCGCCACCGGCCACCGCTACCATCCATCCCGCTTATCCGCCTCCTATCGAACCAACGTGGACTCCCGGCCCAGAACCAACTGAGGAGCCAACACCAACCGTGCCACCGCTCCCAACCCTCATTCCTACACCCGAAGTTACGCCAATTCCCACAGCCGAACCGCCGTTTATTCCGTTGCCACCCGATCAGGAGTTGCAACCCTTCTCGGTCTTGTATACCGAAAATAGCACTATCTGGGCCGTAGACAGCAACGGCGGCGATCCATACTCGTTGGTGAATGTGCAAGATGTGCTTTCCCTTTATATAGCACCTACATCTGTGACTTTTGGACAATGGGGGGCCGCCTCACCCAATGGCACAATGCTGGCCGTCGTTTTGAGTTCACAGGAAACCTATGATCACACTCAGGATGATTATCCAGAACTCAGCCTCTACTTATATCATGTACAACAACAGACCTGGAGCAAACTGACAGATGGCGGCCTCGAGCCTACTTGGTCACCTGATAGCAGCAAGATTGCCTATCGTGGTCCTCAAGGTGGGTTATGGGTGGTAGATATTACTACTGGCGAATCGCGCGAAGTGTACGCAGTAGATTATGAAAAGGGCCATGTATCTACAGACTTCTCGTGGGCACCGGACAGCCAACGCCTAGTGTTTCTTGATAGCATTTTGCAGAATTCAGAAAACCTCATGGTCGTGGACATTGCCAAACCGGAAAACGCGATAGTTGTGTTGCCAGATGATCCTTACTGGGTCTATTTCCCTCGCTGGTCGCCGGTAGGCGATCAAATCTTCTTTGTATCTTCAGCCGGTACTCGGTCTTCGTCCGAAAACATCAACAACTTGTGGTTAATCAACAGCGATGGTAGTGGGCTGACTCAAATCACGCAAGACCTGGAGGTAATCGCTGGGGGTATACCGAGCTGGTCACCGTATGGTGAATGGATTGTCGTATCAGGATTCCTCCATTATGAGGAAACAGAACCAGATATTGAACTATGGCTGATTAGTGCCTCTGATGCGGGATTAAAGCGACTTACCGACACGCCTAACGTCAATGAGTCAGTGCCGTTTTGGATTTCAGATGGCATTCGCCTTGTCTTTCAGCGCGGGAATCCGGCTGGTGATAATATCTTACGTAGCTTGTGGCTCGTAAATCTATTTGATGGCTCTGAAATGGAGCTCGCTTCCTCTTCTCCGCGAAATATTGTAATACTTCCGCAGCCCTAGACGTTAAGGAGGCTCAAAATGACCACAGGTACAGTCAAACGCGACAGTCATATATTCTCAAAACGAATCCCACTAATCTTGGGATTGAGCGTACTCGTGCTACTAATTGTGCTTACAGCCCAGGGAGCATACATAAACAGCCGTCCTATTACAGACACAGGAGGGCGAATACACCAAGGTTATCTATGGGGTGAGAATGGAGTCCACGAGGGCTTGGATTTTCCCTATCTTACCGGGACTGATGTTTATGCCATCGCGGACGGTACTGTTGTCGATCTCAATGAGAGTTTTGACAATAATGGTGGCACAGGGGCCTATGGAAACTATGTTCTTATCCGCCATGACCAGCGGCACTACAACCGCATAGCCAGTCAGTGGGCCTACGTCTACTCAATGTACTTTCACTTAAGTTATCTGAGCGTTCGCCCTACTCTGAACCAGCACGTTTCAAGAGGGGAGTGGATCGCCGAAGTGGACAACAGTGGAGTAGGTACCGGTTGCCCTGAGCCAGAATGTGCTCACTTGCATCTACAGATTGTCATTGATACACGAGCTGATGGTGATCTTGACCCTTTAAATCTGGATATAGAAGATGACTCTAGAAATCCTGAATTATGGCTCTCTCCATATCAAGGCAATACGGCCAGAGTAGTTGGTAAAGTAACGAATAACAGTGGCGTACCACAACAAAATCTCATCATCTGTGGTATGAATAAGCCATATCAGTCACCATTTGGTATATCTTTCGAGGGGGCACGAACCTACTCCGAACCCTGGATGAAACCAGATGACATTCTGGTCGAGAACTTCGCTACCACCGACGTTTCGCCCGGCAGCTATAGCATAGCAGCATACAACAATAACTGCTCAGGAAGCTTGTACCGCAATTTGGGAACCTATACCTTCCAGGCGAATAAAACAACCTATATCGGCCTTTATCCGATGTATATGCCGCTGCTGCGCGAGAGTAGCACGCGAAACTCGACAATTTTCACCCGCAACAATAGCACATCTTTTACTACCAATGTAGCAACGACCTTTGTGAGGAGTCCGGGTAGCGTCAGTAACAATCATCACCAGACCAACAACCTCCCTCCCAACGATCACATTTCGATCTTTCTCCCCTCTTCAAACTTCTTTGGCTCGGCCAGGGTCATCGGCAGTCAAGATGAAGCAGTAGGGGCGCAAATTGAATATTGCAGCGGCTCCTACTGTGAACCATCCGGCTATAGTGGAATCACCGCGGAGCTGGGGGTTGGCACGAAGGGTTGGGAGATAGCGGGTACGACTATCTACCTACCGCTTGTAAAGAATCAGTATCTGAATCGAACCTCGGAAATCTATGTTACCAATGTCGGGGCGGACGACACCTCATTCACCGTAACTTACTACAATACAGCAGGAAATAATTACGGTGGTGGAACGCATACCCTTGCGTTGGATGCTACCAAGTCGCTACGAATAAATAATTCAGCACCGCAAAATGCGTTCTATTCAGCCAGGATCGTCAGCCTCAATGGTCACCCCCTGGCGGTAGTCGTTTTGGAAGGTGACGGGAATCCACCCGCCTCACGGCCGGCCACATACAACGGCTTCAGCGCCGGACACACGACCCTCTACGCACCGATCGTGAAGAATGAATATCCTAATACCGGAACTCCTAGTGAAAGCACAACCGGGATTACCGTCCAAAATATCACTGCGTCTACAGCGACGGTAACCGCCTATTACTATAATGACGGCGGGAGCTTAGTAGCGACCATAAATTTTCAAGTTCCACCTTATAGCCCCTATGTTCTGTACAGTTCCCCTGATCCCCCTGCTCCTCCAGTTCCTACAGACTTTTTAGGTTCTGTACGCCTCGATTCAAACCGAAATATTGTTGGACAGATGAGCGAGTCAAATATAACAGTCAATGGTGGTCGAAGAATGATGAGCAGTCTCGCTTTAGGGAATGCAGCTTCGCGAACGATTGCCTTTCCCCTCTGGTATGACCACTATACGGTGGGCGGAAGGGATTGGGTTTGTGGGGTGAACGTCCGCCATGCAGGTTCGTCCGGATCAACGACGGTGACTGCTCGCTGGTACAATGCATCCGGTAGTCAGGTCTGTTCCCTGGCAAAGTCACTGGACAACCAGCATGATATAACCACCTTCTACAACGAGAGTTGTCCAGCTTCAATTGGTTCATTGGTGCTAGAGTCATCCTCACAAAACATCGTCGCGGTAGCCAGTTGCGCCGACAGCGCTAAGAATAATTTCGTAGATGACAATGTCCAGACGGTTAATGGAAGCAACCGGTAACTCAAGCTGAAGTATAAACAGTTTAAACACGATTGAAGATTTCCGTGCATCAAGCGAGAATAGAGGATGGTGGCGGCACACGGCCGCCCGCCGCCCACCATCTATTCACTTCTGCCTGACGACTGGCACAATAAGCCTTCCAGTTCCCGCCTCGAATCGGCTCCAGTCCTGCCACAATAGCCGCACGGCCGACATAAACCCAGGCCACTCGCTGGCGGCCGTTGTGCAACGTGATGATTCGCCGCACACGGCGGTAAAAGGATTGCTCCGGCTGTAGCGGCCGGTAATCCTCCAACACATCCAACGTCCGCAACACGGCCTCATAATAAGCCGCCTCTACCTCCACCAACACACCCACCACTTGCCACTTGCTACCTGCGATGTACTCATCGCCCACCTGCCCCGCTTCCACCACCATCGGATATTGCCCCAAACCCAATTGCGCCATGTCGTAGAGACGGCCGCCCGGCAATATGGCCGGTTCCTCCGTACGGATCGCCTTCGCCCAGAGATGATAATTCGGTTGTCCGGGTAAAAGTGTGCCATAGACAAAGAAGGGGAGTTGGGGTGACATGGTGAGGGGAGTGATGGGGTGACAGGGTGGGCGCTGAGTACAGCGCTGGTGAAGAGGGGATTTGATATGAGAGGGGCGGCTAGGGTATAATTAGGTTCGTAGAATGAATTCAACGGCTGACAAAGGAAATTCGTTGAAACGGATTGCAAGGGTAAACAGTATGTGGCATGTATAGTCAATTCACCTTGTCACCAGCGCTGTACTCAGCGCCCACCTTGTCATTCTTATGCCCTCGTAGCTCAAAGGATAGAGCAATCGCCTCCTAAGCGATAGATGACGGTTCGAGTCCGTCCGTGGGTATCAAATTTTCGACACGAATTGCACGAATGACACGCATTAGTAACGCTTGTTTTCGTGAAATTCGTGTCATTCGTGTCGAAATATCAGTACATCGTCTCCTGTAGTTGTTCTTGTTCCTCGCGCAGGCGCAGGTAGCTGTCGTAGCGTTCGGGGGAGACACGGCCGTCGGCAACGGCCGCGCGCACCGCGCACTTTGGCTCGTGGCGGTGGCTGCAATTGCTAAACTGGCACGCCGACACCAGCGGCGCGATCTCCCGAAAGTAAGCGTCCACTTCTTCCGGCTCCAGATCATAAAGCGCCAGCGTGCGAATCCCCGGCGTGTCAGCCACATAGCCACCCACATCTAAGGGGACCAACTCCGTGTGGCGGGTGGTGTGCATCCCCTTGCCCGATGTTTCACTGACCGCCTTAACGCGCAGGCCCAACTCTGGCTGGAGGGCGTTGAGCAGGCTCGTCTTGCCCACCCCCGACGACCCGGCCAGTGCCGAGATTTTACCGCGCATCGCTTCACGCATTTCATCAAGGCCCGTTCCTTCGGCCGCGCTGGTATAGATCACCCGATAGCCAATCCTCTCATACAGCCCAAAGAGTTCCCGTGCCTTCTCCAGACCGGTCAGGTCTATCTTGCTGACACAGACAATAGCCGGTAGCTGGTTCATCTCCGCTACCACCAAAAAACGGTCTAGCTTGCGTAAGCTGGGATGGGGCTGGCGAACGGCAAAAACAAAGATGACCTGGTCGGGGTTGGCAACCAGCACATCTTCGCGGTCGGTCTGAAAGTTACGCTCTTCGGGGTGCGGCCGCGCGCGGGAAAGGGCGGAGCGACGGAGTTCAATCGCTTCCACTGTCCCCGTTCCGTCGGGATTGAGGGAGATAGTCACCCGATCCCCGGCCGCCAGCAGGTCGGTGCGTTGCCACTCCTGCTTCAAACGGCCGGGGATTTGCGAGATGATTGGCCCCTGCTCCGTCTCTACGGTAAAAAAGCCGCTTTGCGACTTAATGACGAGGCCGGTCAGTTTAGACATGGTAAGCGGTGGGCAGTAAACAGTAATCGGTGAGTGGTAATCGGTAATCAGTTTAGACAACCAAACACCGATCACCGATTACGGATTACCGATCACAGCCGTTTGCGGAACTCGGCCGTCAGCGCGGGAACGATCTTAAACAAGTCACCGACAATGCCATAATGCGCCAGCTTGAAGATCGGCGCGTCGGGGTCTTTGTTGATGGCGACGATGACTTTCGAGGTGCGCATCCCCGCTTGATGCTGGATCGCGCCGCTGATGCCGCAAGCAACGTACAGGTCGGGGCTGACCGTCTTGCCGGTCTGCCCCACTTGATGTTCATAGGGGATCCAACCGGCGTCGACGGTAGCGCGGGAAGCACCCACGGCCGCGCCCAGCACACTCGCCAGTTCGCGAATCGGCTCGAACCCTTCCGGCCCATTCACGCCCCGGCCGCCGCTGACAATAATGCTGGCATCGCCCAGGCTGACCTGGTTGCCTTTGCCTTCAAAGCCGACGATTTTTGTGGGAATATCATCCTCCGCCACCACCGGCGACACCCACTCGGCCGTGCCGCTTTTGCCGCTGGACTCGGCGGGGGCGAAGGCGCGGCTGCGCAGGGTCAGGATTTGCGGGCTGCCGGTCACATAGGTCGTCGAAAGCAACTTGCCAGCATAGACCGGCCGCGTTGCCTTGACCGTGGAGCCGTCCACTTGCAGATCAATCGCGTCGGCCACCAGTCCAGTCTCCAAATCGGCCGCCACCCACGCCGCCAGATCACGGCCGCGCGAGGATGCACCGGCCAGAATGACATCGGGCTGGCGTTCCTGGGCGAGCTTGGTCACCAACGGGCCAACGGCTTCGACTCGGCCGCCGACCAACGTCGCATCATCTGCCCCCAACACGGCGTCTACGCCTAAATCGAAAGCGACATCAGCCACGCCGGAGACATTCTCGCCAAAGACCAGCCCGGTCAGCGGTTGCCCTAATCCATCGGCTACCTTCCGCGCTGCGCCAATGGCCTCGCGGCTGATCGTACTCATTTCACCATGCCGGTTCTCGACAAATACCCAAACGCCGCTCATATCACTTTCTCCTCAAATAACTTTTCCACCAGAATACGCGCCTGTTCCTCAACCGAATCCCCTTCGATGATCGTCACTGAACCCTCACGCGGGGGGATGGTGTAGACATGGGACCAATCGGCCTGGCTGGCATCCGCGCCGACGCCGCCATTCACTGAGAGATCGGCGGCCGTCCAGGTGGGGATGGTCGCCCGGCTGGCCTTACGAATACCCATGAAAGAGGGATAACGCGGCTCATTGATCTCCTTGACCACGCCGACAACCACCGGCAATTTGGCCGTCACTGTTTCCTTGCCATCGTCTACCAACCGTTCAACGGTAATGGTGCCGTCGCTAATCTGCTTAATCGCCGACACATAGGTCAATGGCGTCCAACCCAGTTTGCGGGCTGTCTGTACCACCGTCTGGCCGGTGTCGCCATCAATCGCTTGCTTGCCAAAGACGGCGATTTGTACGTCGCCGACCTTGTTGATCGCCGCCGCCAGCACTCGCGCCGTTCCCAGCGTGTCCGACCCTTCCAGGGCTGGATCAGAGATGAGGATCGCATCGCTGCAACCCATCGCCAGACAAGTCTTTAAGGCTTCGTCGCTCGACGGATCGCCAAAGCAGACGGCCGTCGCCGAGGTCGCCCCATGATTTTCGGTCAGGCGAATGGCCTCTTCGATGGCATATTCATCCCAGGGGTTGACCACATTGGGCTTGCCACCGGGATCATTCCAGCTTACTTCGCCGTTGTTGACAGAGAACACGGCCGTTGTGCTGGGCGTTTGCTTCACACATACAACAACTTTCACTTATTCCTCCATAATTAGTGACGAGCGGTGAGTGGCGAGTAGAGAGTCTAATTCTCGTCACTCATCACTCGCCACTCGTCACTAGAATTGATTCGTTTAGATCGCGGAAACGTTCCGCGAAGGTATCGGCTTGAAAGGTAAAGATGGTTGTCCGCCAGGAAAAATCCTCGATTTTGGCGGCCTCGCGGATCGCTTTCTTCTCCGCCGTCGCCATTCGCCAGCTTAGGCGACGAAAGAGCAGCCACACGGCCGCAAACACCAACCCGCCAACAACCAGCCCAACCAGCAAGCGAAAGGTGAGTCCGAACAGGTCCGGCACAATCAGTAGGGTTAAGGCCAACGCCAATAGGGCAGCCAGTCCGCCGCCGAGCCAGCCAAAGGTCTGCATCCGTTCTTCTCCGGCCGACCGTCGCAACAATTGGCGTGTACAGTCGCTACATAGCGGCACATCAATCGTTCGCGTCACCTGTCCGGCCCGCTTCGCCAGGCGCATCCGCTCGGCCGCCGGTTGTTGGCAAGCAACGCAAATGCCGGGGAAGCGTAGTTCCTGGTTCGGCCGTAGGTTCACTTTCACTTGATGACTCATTTTTATCAAGCTTCTACTACAAAAAGACGACAACGGATAAAGAAAAAAACGGAAAACACCTTTATCCGCTTATCACCTTATCCGTCGTACTTTTGTAAAGCATATCTAAGAGTAAAAGCATTGTTATTATAGCTATACTTAGCCGCTTTCCAAAATGAGACCAGCCAATTCCTTGTCTGTACAGCCCATTCACCATACAATTGTATGGTGTAAAGGCCTGTCCTTTAGGATTCAAGTCATTTTAGGAGTCGTTTATGACAACAAAAGAAAAAGTTACAATTGTCCTGGCCAGCGAGCTAATGGACGCTGTTCGCGAAATGGCTCCCCCACGTGGTCAAAGCGACTTTATCGCCAAGGCAATTACCTATTATATTTCTGACAAAAAGCGTAAAGAATTACGCGAGCGTCTGATTGCCGGTTATCAAGCAAACGCTGCGACTGATCTCGAAATCGCGAGGGAGTGGCAATTTTTGGATGAAGAAGCCTGGTTAAAGCATGTACCAGACTATGAAGGGGAGGAACCCGATCATGACGCGGCCGATACGGCGGGGTGATATTTTCACAGTCGATTTTGAGCCGGTGCGAGGCTCAGAGCAAGGTAAGGTGAGACCAGCGTTGGTCATTCAAAACGACATCGGCAACCAGTTCAGCCCAACGCTCATCGTTGCCGCGATCACGACATCGAGCAAGGCGCGTTTCGACGTGAATGTAGAAGTCAAAGCACCCGAAGGCGGTTTGACGAACGATTCCGTTATCCTTCTGAATCAAATAAGAACTGTTGACAAGGAGCGTCTCGGCCGCTATTGGGGTCGAGTATCACAACAAACGATAGTCAGAGTGGATAGAGCCCTGCTGATCAGTTTAGGACTTGTTCCGATATGAGCTAATCCCAGGTTATCGCAAGATAAACCCTTGACGCAGCGGATCGGCCGTATCAATCAACCACTCATTTCGTCCGGTGATGTAGGCCATGCCGGAAATGCGTGGGATGACGGCCGTGTATGGCCCAAAGTTTGTTGTCTCCACCACCGCACCGGTAAAACAGGTGCCCAAAATACTTTCGACAATAAAGGGTTCACCAATACCGATTTCGCCGCGTGCGTAGTGTAGGGCTGCCCGTGCGCTGACGCCGGTCCCTGTTGGTGAACGGTCTACCTCCCCATCGGCGAAGATGCAGACGTTGCGGCTGTGATGCCCCGGCTCGTGGGCTGCGCCGACGATGATCGTGCCATAGAGGAAGCCCATGTCTGGTTCAAAGGGGTGGTGGATGGGCAAGCTGCTCATCACCGCTTGCTTGATGCGCCGCCCGACATCAATCAACTGTCGGAAATCGGCCGCTGTTAGCTCCACGCCTAACGCTTCAGCATCGCAAAAGGCATAGAACGCACCACCGAAAGCGATATCGTAGCGGACGCGGCCGATCCCCTCTACCTCCACTTCCTGGTCGAGCGCATAGACAAAGGAAGGAACGTTGAGAAAAGAGGCTTCAACCACACGGCCATTTTCCCGCCGAACAGCGGCCGTTACTCGTCCGGCTGGTGTGTCTATACGAATTTCTGACCCTTCTTCTCCTAGCGGGATTAGACCAATATCTACGCCAACGGCCGCCAGCCCTAAAATCCCATGGCCACACATGGTGCTAAAGCCTTCGTTGTGGATAAACAACACGCCGAAGTCGCCATCGGCCGTGACCGGCTCGGTCAAAATCGCTCCATACATATCGGCATGACCACGCGGCTCCCACATCAATGCGGTGCGTAAATGGTCAAGGTTTTCCCGCGCATAACGCCGCTTCTCCAACATCGTCGTCCCTGGAATCTCCGGCAGCCCGCCGGTAATGATCCGTAACGGTTCTCCTGCTGTATGCGCGTCTACTGATGTAATGCGGATTGGGGAATGCGGAATGCGGATTGTGTGCTGTTCCATGATAAAATCCTGATGCTAAGAACCAGTTATCTAATACGTTTTTCAGATTTTTGGTTGATGCCTTGCCGAGCAGTTTTGATTGAAACAACAGTAATGGCAACTAATTCGTCTGCCTCTTTCAATAAAGGAGACGCACGGGTATAGGTAACAATATTCGTTTCAACCAGTAGTTCTAACCAGTATCCGCATTCATCTGCCTCTTCTTCAACTATACCCATCTTTGAAATGAAATCAGCAGGCGATTTTGAGCGACAAGCAGCCCGATAATTTGCTCCTTCCGATGTCGCTGAACGTAACAATTGCCGCCCAATGACAGTGGCCGTCTGACCAGGTGGAATTGATTCAACTAGCCGAATAACATCCAGCGCAAATCGCTTCATCCGCGCTTTCATCATCTCTTTGTTCATTATAGATTCCGCATTCCCCAATCCGCATTCCTAAATCCGCAATCATATAACACAATATATATACTGTGCCAACATAATTCTTACGCCAGCTAAGTATGGTATAGGAGTGCGGCAAGTAGCTAAATGAAACGGCCGCCTTGTCATCATAAAATAATAACTAATCGTAATTGGAGGTCTCAGGGGGTTCCCACCGTTGAGACCGGGTATAGGAGATGGGACAAATGAGTAAAATCGTAGGAATTGACTTAGGAACAACCAACTCGGTTGTGGCCGTCATGGAGGGTGGCGAACCAACTGTGATCACCACGGCCGAAGGCGGCCGCCTGACGCCGTCTATGGTTGCTTTCAACAAAAACGGGGAGCGTCTCGTTGGCCTGACCGCCAAGCGACAGGCGACGATCAACCCCGAAAATACCATTTTTTCGACCAAGCGTTTTATCGGCCGTCACTTCGACGAAGCGGAAACCATTGAGGACCGCAAACGCCTGCCCTACGCTATTGAGAAGGGGCCGCAAGGGGATATTCGCGTGAATATCCCGGTGAAAGGGCAGACCTATACGCCGCAAGAGATTTCGGCGATGATTTTGGCGAAGCTGAAGAAAGACGCTGAGGATTATCTGGGCGAGACGGTCAACCAGGCTGTGATCACCGTTCCGGCTTACTTCAACGACAGCCAGCGACAGGCGACAAAGGATGCTGGTCGTATTGCTGGTTTGGAAGTAAAGCGGATCATCAATGAGCCAACGGCCGCTGCTTTGGCCTATGGGTTGGACAAGAAAGAGGACGAAACCATCCTGGTCTTTGACCTCGGTGGTGGTACGTTTGACGTTTCCATCCTCGATGTCAGCGAAGGGCTGATCGAAGTGGTTGCCACTAATGGTGATACTCACCTGGGTGGTGACGACTGGGACCTGGCTATTGTGGACTGGGTGGTTAGCGAATTCTTGCGCGACCAGGGTATTGACTTGAAGCAGGACCGCCAGGCGTTGCAGCGTGTTCGTGAAGCGGCCGAAAAGGCGAAGATCGAACTATCTAGCACAATGGAAACGGAGATCAACCTGCCCTTCATCACCGCCGACGCCAGCGGGCCGAAGCACTTACAGATGAAGCTGACCCGCGCTAAGTTTGAACAGTTGACCGAGCATCTGGTTGAGCGCGTGAAAGCTCCCTTCAATAAGGCGTTGCAGGATGCGAACCTGAAGCCCGGCGACCTGAATGAGGTTGTCCTGGTTGGTGGTTCGACGCGGATGCCGATGGTGCAGGAGTTGGTGCGTAAGCTGACCGGCAAAGAGCCGAACAAGAGCGTAAACCCGGATGAGGTGGTGGCAATTGGCGCGGCTTTGCAGGCTGGTGTGTTGGCTGGCGAGGTCAGTGACGTGCTGTTGCTGGACGTGACGCCGTTGAGCCTGGGCCTGGAGACGCTGGGCGGTGTGATGACCACGCTGATCCCGCGCAACACCACCATTCCAACGCGCAAGGCGGAGGTCTTTAGCACGGCCGAAGACAACCAGACGGCGGTGGACATCCATGTGCTACAGGGTGAACGGCCGATGGCCAAGGACAACAACACGCTGGGCGTCTTCCGGCTGGAAGGCATTCCACCCGCGCCGCGTGGCATTCCGCAGATTGAGGTGACGTTTGACATTGATGCCAATGGTATCTTGAACGTGACCGCTAAGGATCGCGCCACGGGCAAGAGCCAGGCGATTTCGATCACCGCCAGCACTAATCTCAATGAAAGCGACATCCAGCGTATGGTGCACGAAGCGGAGCAAAACGCTACTGAGGACCAGCGTCGTCGCGAACTGATTGAGGCGCGGAACACGGCCGATCAAGTGATTTACCAGACGGAAAAGAGCTTGAGCGGCTTGAATGGACAGGCTCCCGCCGAGACACGGCAGCAGCTCGAGAGCCAGATCGCCGAGTTGCGCGAAGCGCTCAACAGCGAAGACACGGATCGTATCCGCAAGTTGACCAACGCCGTGCAGCAAACGGCCATGGCTTTGGGACAGGCTGCCTACCAGGATGGCGGAGCGACCGCGAATGGAGCCGCCGATGACGAAGATGTTATCGAAGGCGAATACGAAGCGGCGTAAAAGTTTAGCATAGAGCATAGACTTCGCCTCAGAGGTCTTCAAATGCTCCCGTTTTTGCAACTAAGTACGGCTGATCATCGTATTGATGATCAGCCGTTTTCTTTTCCATTCAATAGCCCTGGTGCTGACTTCAAGATATAATTGAGAAGATACGTATGCCCAACTATTTAAGATGATCGAGCTACTTCAGTTTGACACCCTAAACCTAATCTACGCGGGAATTGTGCTGATCAGTTTCATCTTCGCGCTGCTGACCCTCATCGGTTCCGGTATCGGCGAGGCGTTTGACTTTAGCGGAGACGTGGATGCCGATGGCGGCGTTGACTTCATCAATATCAGCCCCTTTTCCCTGGCGATGTTTGGTTCCGCATTTGGCGTAACCGGTCTACTCACTCGCCTTTGGCTAGATATGGAAGCTATCCCCAGTGTCTTATGGTCGCTGGGCATTGGCCTGGCAATCGGTTTTGTTGCCCAGGCACTTTTTATTTATATCCTTTCCCCCTCTAAGACCAGTCATTTTAATCTTGCCGACGATGCCACCGGCCGTCAGGCAGTCGTGATCATCACCGTCCCGGCAGATGGCCTGGGGCAAATCGCTTATGATAACGTCAGCGGCCATGTCACGCTGGGGGCGCGGTCGGTCAGCGGCCGTGTTGTTCCACGCGGCACCGTCGTCACCATTGAACGGGTAAACGGCCGTGTTGCCGTTGTCCGTCCGGTGGAAGAAAGTGAGTCGTAGTCGGTTGGCAGTTGGCAATTGGTAGTCGGGAAAGCATAAACTGGCTACTGCCTACTGACAACTGTCCACTATTCTTAACAAGGAGCATCCATGACCACAGCAAGTCTACTTGCCATTCTGATTCCTGTTTTTGTCTTTGTTCTCTTTGCCCTGATTTTCGTCTATGCCAGCCGGATCAAGAAGGTCGGTCCAAATGAGGTGATGATCATCTCTGGTCGGGGCGAAGGACGGCAAGATCGCGGGGTTGGCCAGATGGAAAGCAAGTTCCGCATTGTCACCGGCGGCCGTTCCTTTGTCTGGCCGGTCCTGGAACGTGTGGACGATCTCTCGCTGGAGATCATGACCATTGACATCACTACCCCCGATGTGCCGA
This sequence comes from uncultured Ardenticatenaceae bacterium, assembly GCA_964410625.1. GTDB lineage: Bacteria > Chloroflexota > Anaerolineae > Promineifilales > Promineifilaceae > CAYPHY01. Next base: position 33,140 of record CAYPHY010000023.1, read on the forward strand.
CTGTGCAGGGTGTTCCGGTCACTGTCGAGGGCGTGGCGCAAATCAAGATCGGCAGCGACGAAAGTTCGATTCGCACGGCGGCGATCCAATTCCTCTCCAAATCACGCCAGGAAATTGAACATGTCGGCCATGAAACATTGGCCGGTCACTTACGCGCCATCGTCGGCACGCTGACCGTCGAGCAACTTTATCGCGACCGCGAAGCGTTTGCCCAACGTGTCCAAGAAGTGTCCGGCGACGACATGGCCAGCATGGGCTTGCAAATTGTCTCCTTTGTGATCAAGGACATCAGCGATAAAGAAGGGTATTTGGAGGCATTGGGACGGCCGCGTATTGCCCAAGTGAAGCGTGACGCCCAAATCGGCGAAGCGGAAGCTTCTCGTGATGCCACTATTGAAAGCGCCAAAGCCCGCCAGGAAGGGGAAGCAGCCAAGTTTGTTGCCGAAACACGCATTGCCGAAAGCCGCAAGGATTTTGAGGTGCAACAGGCCAGCTACCAGGCGGAGACCAATCGCCAAAAAGCAGAGGCTGAACTGGCCTATACGCTGCAACAAAACATCACCAACCAGCAAGTAAAGGCCGAAGAGGTACAGGTAGAAGTCGTTGCCAAGCGTAAACAAATCGAAGTGCAGGAGCAAGAAGTGGCGCGACGGGAAAAAGAACTTGATGCTACCGTCCGTAAACCAGCCGAGGCGGAAAAGTATAAGGTTAGTGCGTTGGCTGAAGCCCGACAATTCCAAATTCAGGCCGAAGCAACGGGTGAAGCGGAAGCGATACGGCGTCGTGGTGAGGCGGAAGCCGACGCTGCCCGCGCTCGTGGTCTGGCCGAGGCCGAGGTGCTGCGCCAGCGCGGTCTGGCCGAAGCCGAAGTTATTCGCCAGCAAGGTCTGTCCGAAGCGGAAGCGACACTTAAAAAAGCCGATGCCTGGAAAGAGTATACTCAGGCGGCTATCATCCAACAGTTGCTCGACAAGCTACCGGAAGTGGCAGCCGCTATTTCCCAACCACTCTCGCAAACTGAGCGTATTGTGGTGATCAATAGCGGCGGCGAGAATGGTTCCGGGGCTGGTGCGTCCAGAATCACTCAGGACGTTACCAACATCATCGCCCAGGTCCCGGCGACCATCGAAGCGCTAACGGGTATGGACATCCTCAGTACCATTAGCAACCTCGGCGGTGTTAAGCAAAGCCCGACGAACGGCGCGGATGAAGGCAGCGGGATAAAGGGTGAAACAGAGGGGTAGATTTCATCCTTCAGCCTTCATCCTTCATAGTTTAAATGCGAATACTGGTCACCGGAGGAGCGGGGTATATCGGCAGCCATACCTGCGTCGAGTTGTTACAGGCGGGGTATGAGGTTGTTGTCGTAGACAATCTAAGCAATAGCAAAGAGGAAGCGTTGCGACGGGTGGAGGAGATCGCCGGACGGCCGTTCTCCTTCCACCTGGTTGACCTGCTCGATAAGCCGGCGCTAGATGCGGTTTTCTCGGCCACGCCGGTTGAGGCGGTGATCCACTTCGCCGGACTGAAGGCCGTCGGTGAATCCGTCAGCCAGCCACTGCGTTACTACCACAACAACCTCACCGGAACGCTGCTGCTCTGCCAGGTGATGGCGCGTCATGGTGTTAAAAATCTCGTCTTCAGTTCTTCGGCTACCGTCTATGGCGATCCCTATACTGTTCCGATCACCGAAGATTTTCCGCTTTCCGCTGTCAACCCTTACGGCCAGACGAAGTTGATGACCGAGCAGATTCTACGCGATCTGCATCACGCTGATCCTGCCTGGAATATCGCCATCTTGCGTTACTTCAATCCGATTGGGGCGCATCCTAGCGGCCGTATTGGGGAGGACCCGCACGACATCCCCAACAATCTGCTGCCCTATGTGGCCCAGGTGGCGGTCGGCCGTCTTCCCGAATTACCCATCTATGGCAACGACTACCCTACCCCCGATGGCACAGGGGTGCGCGATTACATCCATGTGGTTGATCTGGCAAGCGGCCATCTCCATGCGCTGGACAAACTAAACGAAAAGCCTGGTATGGTTGTCTACAACCTGGGGACTGGACGAGGGTATTCAGTTTTAGAGGTTGTGAAGGCGTTTGAGAAGGCCAGCGGCCGAACCATCCCTTATCGGATCGTCGGCCGTCGTCCTGGCGACATCGCCGCTGCCTATGCCAACCCTGGTAAGGCGCACGCTGAACTCAACTGGCACGCCGTACGCGACCTTGACACCATGTGCGCCGACGCCTGGCATTGGCAAGTGACTAACCCGAACGGGTACGAGTAGTACAGGGTTACGCGGATGACGCGGATGGAACGCAGATTTCGCGGATTTTTATCGAAATAAACCTCTGAGGACTAAAGCCCAAGACCTCAGAGGTTTACATTTAAGTGTAGTTTTGCCAGATTCCGTTCTTGCTGATTAGCTGGTCAATACCGGGGCCGATGGGGGAGATATGGCTGAATGCTTTATTGCTGCGGCCGAACCATCGTGGCCCGCCCAAGACGCAGATGGCCGGATAGGAGCCGTATAAGCTGATTTGCCGTACCCAGAGCAGTTCAAAAGCAGCTAGTTTGCCCATTGCGTCCATCAATTCTTGCGTGTGGTCGGTTAGCACGACGCACACCATCTCCTCGCGGCCGATTTGTAAGGCAGTTTGCAACAGGCTGGAATAAAGCTTGTACACCGATTTGGTTTGGAGTTGCTTGCCCCAGGGGGGATTGTTGATGATCTTCGTTGCCAGGCGGCCACGCAATGGGTAACGGCCGACATCCGCGCGGAAAAACGGCACTGGTTCTCCTTCAAAGGCGGCTTGCCAGTTTTGCACAGCGCATTGAACGGCCGTGAAGGATAGATCAGAGCCGTACACCTCGTGACTTTGAGAGGATAGCCGTGCTTCAATGGGAATGGTGCCAACGCCACACATTGGATCAACAACCACGTCATCGGCGCCGCATCCGGCAATGCGGGTCATCAGGTAGGCGACCGGCGGCTTCAATGAACCGGGCAGGTGACAGCGTTTGTAGCTTCTGCGGTGGAGGGGGTGGCTGGCTAAAGAAAGCCCAACGAGTAGCGATGGACCGTCCAGTAGCACACGGACATTGACGCTGGCAGCGCGAAAGTCGTCCACGCGGGTCCAACCCGTCCTTTCCTGGATGGTCTTGGCGAAAACGTCGGCGATTTCGACGGAGGAGTAGTTGTGCTTGCCGGTGCGAGAGACGGTGACGTAGAAGGTCATGGGGTTAGCAATCGGCCGAACGGTGCTGATTTGCTCGGCCGCCGACCGAAAATCCATCTCGCCCACATAGCGCCGGAGATTGGCTAACTCATCCTGGGTATGCCGAATCCCCTCGATGGCGGCGACATGAAGATATAAATCATCCACGCTTTTCAGCGTCGTCAGTGGCGTTAAATCCCCGGCAACATCAAAAGCGATCAGCCGTTTAGCAAAATGGGGGGCTGTCGCTTGGATACCCGTTTGCTGAATGTCGAGCCAAGCGATTGCTTCCAGTCCGGCCGTCACCCGGCAGAAGACCCGTACCGTCATCGGTGATGGCTTCGCTTAACCCTTCTCAGCCTGCCGGTGGGCGCGGACGATTTCGGCCATCACTGCCAGGGCGATCTCTTCCGGGTTTTGGGCGTTGATGTCCAGACCAATGGGGCCATAGATACGGCCGATTTGCTGTTCATCAAACCCCATCCCCTGCAAGCGTTCGCGGCGCGCCTTTTGCGTCTTGGAGCTGCCCAACGCGCCAATGTAAAACGCGGGACTGTTCAACACGACCTTCAACGCCGGGTCGTCAATCTTGGGATCGTGGGTTAGCATGGCGACGGCCGTCTCCGGCGTCAGCTCAATTTCGGCAAAGGCCTTGTCCGGCCAGGCGCGGATCAGCCGGTCAGCATGGGGAAAGCGTTCATCACTGCCAAAGGAGCGGCGCGGGTCAATCACAATCGTCTTATAGCCCAGGGTCTTGGCGATGGTGGTCAACGCTTGGGCGATGTGGACGCCACCGACCATCACCAGCGTCGGCGACGGCCGTACCGTGTCCACAAAGACCTCGACCTCGTCGTTGAGTTGCACCCGCTGCGGCTTGCGGCTTTGTTCGGCGGCCTCAAGGGCGGCCGTGTCCAGGCCATCTCCCAGGCCGCCGATTTGTTGGCCGTTGCGCTCGGCGGTCAGCTTGCTGCCCAGCATCCCGTCCGGCCCCTGGATGACGGTGATTCCCGCTCCGGCGCGATCATCAAGGAGCAAGCGGCGCATCAGTTGGTAAGCGGCCGTGTCCAGCGGTTCGACAAAGACCTCGATGATCCCGCCACAAGCCAGCCCCACTTCCCAGGCCGTCTCGTCGGCGACGCCGAAATGGAGCAGTTGCGGCCGTCCTGTCTCCAGCACTTCCAGCCCCGCCTCGACCACTGCCCCTTCAACGCAGCCACCACTGACGGAGCCGCTGATCTGGTTGTCGGCCGTGAAGGCCATCTTCGCTCCTACCTTACGCGGGGCCGATCCCCAGGTCTGCACGACGGTCGCCAGGGCAACCGGGCCTTGTTCTTCTGCTAACCAGGTGTCTATGTCAGGGATTACTTCTTTCATACAATCATTATAGTGATAATATTGCCTTATGGCTAACAACCACTATCTTTGCAGTTTTGAAGAGAGGACGTAGATAATCACAGATATTTACAGGACTTACGCAGTTGAAGAATTTTTAGCAACGAATGACGCGAATTAACTCGAATTTAGACCTATTTTCGGGGAAATTCGTGCAATTCGTTGCAAAAATGCGTAAGTCCTAATTTAGAAAAAATCAGCGTAAATCCGCGTGGTATCAGCGAAAATCAGCGTTCGCTCTGAAAGTACAACCATAGTGTAACAACCTTGTACGGAGATACGACAATGAAAGTTGATGAAATCAAGTTGCTGTACGAATATAATGAGTGGGCCGATAAGCGCCTGCTGGCGGCCTGCGCCAAGGTGAGTCCAGAGCAGTACACCGCCCCACCCTCCATTGATGCCGGGCGCGGCAGCCTACGCGAAACGATGGTCCACATGCTGGACAATATCTGGCAATGGCGGATCACGCTGCAGGGGTATTATAAGGAACCGCTGGCGGATGAGGCGGCCTATGACGCGACCGAGCTTCACGAAGATGCTTTCCCGACGTTCGCCGCCCTGCACGAACGCTGGCTGATAGAACAACGGGAGATGCGGGCTTATCTTGACACCTTGACGGAGGAAACGCTGAATGGCAAGATCCGCTATGTCATCCCCGGCGCGGTACGCGAGTTTGACGTGTGGCTCATCCTGGTGGATGTCCTCTTCCATGCCACGCAGCACCGCAGCGAAGCCTCCGCGCTGCTGACCAGCTATGGGCATTCGCCGGGGGACTATGATCTGGTTATGTTCTTGAGGGAACGTGCTTCGGGGGAATCCTGAGAACAACTAACCGCCCGCCGTGTCCGGCGGGTGGTTGGCTATTCCCGTGCCTTTTCCAACATTTCCAGCCCCGCTAGTGGTATTATCGCTCTATGACTAACCAAGAAGTTATCCAGTCTGTGCGCAAGTATTTACTTGAATTGGTCGCTCAAGGACTGCCAGTTTCTTATGGCATAATTTTCGGCTCGCATGTGAACGGCCGTCCGCATGAGTGGAGCGATATTGATTTGTTTGTCGTTTCACCACGCTTTGATGAAACCCATTCACGTACAGACATCAATCTGTTGTGGCGCACGGCCGCGCGGGTGGACAACCGTATCGAACCGTTAGCAGTCGGCAAACGCCAGTATGCTAAAGACAGAGCCACTCCTATCATAGAAATTGCCCGCAGAGAAGGGGAAATTGTTAAGCTTTCTCAGGAAGCTTGACCCCTGTTTTTCTATCACCTATACTCTTGTGCACAGCCGTCAGCCAGTGTCGGCTGCGGCCGTTTTTATATATCGAAATAAAACTGCAAAGTGAAGAACCCAAAGTCAATTGGAAAGTTTCAATCAATCCAATAGCATTTATTTTGGTATCAAACTGGAGGACATACGATGACCAACATTCAGTCGCAAAAAATTGATTCTAATGATCTAAACCTTGAAGATATTTTCAAGGATTTCTACATAGTACCTAGTTTCCAGAGAGAATACGTATGGCAGGATGAGGAAGTCGAGCAACTGTTCATTGATGTTCTAAACGAATTTCCAGATATCAAAACTCAGACACCTGCTGAGTACTTTATCGGAAGCATCGTAGTTTCTCCTGGCGAAGATGGTACGTTTGAACTAATTGATGGACAACAGCGTATGACAACTGCCTACATTTTCTTCTGTGCGGTCCGCGATTACTTGGAGCGCGTAGGAGGTAAAAGTCCTGTCACACTTGCAAGCAAGATTTCTGATTCGGCTACCAATAATATGGGAGACGATATCTTCCGCTATCGAGTGGAACTTCAGTATGAAGATAGCCACAATGTTTTAACCCACCTTGGGCAAGGTAGTGAACTTGTGTGGAAACGATTGCCCACGACACGTTCCGTTTCAAATATACGCAATGCATATCAGACTATCATCAACTTTTTTGATAGAGAATTTGGCGACAATGAAGCAGAGGTACGCCGCTTTTATGCCTACTTTATCAATAAGGTCAAGCTTATCCGAATCAATACTGGGAGTGTTGCACACGCACTTAAGGTATTTGAAACAGTTAATGATCGCGGAATTGGTCTTGATCCAATGGATCTGCTGAAAAATCTTATGTTTATGCAGGCTAGTAAGTCGCAATACGACCAACTTAAGGATAAATGGAAACAGCTCGTCGATATACTTTATAAAGCAAAAGAGAAGCCATTGCGATTTTTGCGCTATTACATTTTTGCTCACTACAACGTTGATCGCTTAAAGGAAGATGAAATATATAGTTGGTTTTCGAAAAACGAAGTGCTTTGCGGTTATGGCAAGAACCCTCTTGGTTTTGTCCAACACTTATATGATGCTGCTAGCGCACACATCCAGTTTATCTCAGGAAGGAATATAGATGGATCGTCAAATCGCTATCTAATGAACATTGGATATCTTAGTGGAGCAACCAGACAACATGCTATTTTATTACTTGCTGGACGCGATATGGAACCTCAGGCTTTCATTGAGTTGTCACGACAGTTAGAGAATCTATTCTTCGCTTACACAATCACTAGAGAGCCAACTAGAGACTTTGAGAGGCGATTCGCTCAGTGGGCCCCTGACTTACGGCCGGTAAGAACAAGAGAGGAACTCGATGCATTCGTGACTAAGAACTTCACACCTTCAAAAAATCGTTTAGCTAATCGTTATGAATTAGCATTTCGAGAGCTTCGTGAGTCAGGCATTCAAAAGTTTCGATTGCGTTACATTTTGGGAAAGCTTACTCAATATGTCAACGAGCAAGCATATGGTGAAACTGAAATTGACCTTGATAGATTTATTCAGGCTCGCGATATTGAACATATCTTGCCACAAACGCCTTCTATAGAAATTCTTGAATCTTTTGATAAACCAGAAGAGATTGAGGATTATATTGAGAGATTAGGAAACCTTACACTACTGGAATACAGCATTAATAGACACATTGGAAACAAGTTATTCTCTGATAAGCGTGAAGCGTACTGCAAATCACACTTCTTACTTACCAGATCTATTTCAGAGGATGTGCGGGTAGGAAACTCGCAACTAACCAAAGCAGTTAATGATCTGGAACAATTCAATGAGTGGGATTCTACAAGTATTGAATTTAGACAATTGTTGTTAACTGACTTGGCTAGGAAAGTATGGGATATGCCTCCACCAAGTCGTACACGAGAAGATTCAATCTAAAATTCTTAGGAGTACATGTAAAGCACTATACCAATTTCAGCTAACGGCGATTAATTCTATAATATGAGAATGAAAATGCTGATCCGTAAGTAGAAATTTGACGGCCGCACCCCACCCTTACTAATAAATATGCAGCTTCTCCAACAAAGCCAACGGATCATCAAGCGTCTCGAACAGGTCTTTGTTGTGTTTGATCAGCTTGCTGCGCATGTAGACGCGCAGCCACTGCTTGTAGATGTGCAGTTCATAGCGATCGAACATATCCCTGAGTAGCAGATCAGGCTGCGCAATTAGCCCGGCCAGGTACATCGCGCACTCGAAACCGAGGGAAATGGACTGAAAGTAGGGAGAGCCAACCGCCGAATCCCCACAGAGAAACACCGGTGAACGGCCGAACGGGTGGTCGCCCTGGTCACCTGTCTCAGCGGTACGCCACTTCCGGCTTGTCGCGTTGCGTGCGCGGTACAAATCCAGGGGAATGCGCACGACTTCCAGATCGCCAAGTATCTCGCCTGGACTCTCCTCCTTGATCTTGTCCACAAAGCGGTCCATTGACTCGGCAACACCAGGGAGATGCGTGCGCAGCCAGCGGCCGTCAAATTTCGACGGTATCGCCTCATACTCTTCAGCGCTGATGTTGACGATGCCCGTCACATGGCTGATGTTGCCGTCATAGTGTGTGCGGTGGACCATGGGAATGAATTTGTAGTGCGCGTTCTCAACGTTTTTGAAGTATTTGCAAAACTCGTTGCAGTCGTAGTGCTGGCCGTAGAGGAAGGTGATGACGAGCGCGTATTCAAGGCGGACTTTGAGCGTGTTCGCACCGACCTCATCCATGCCAGGAACCAGGTGATCGCGAAGCAGCGACCTGCTGCCCGTGCAATCAATTAAGATGTCTCCCGGCTCGAGCATCCCCATTGCATCCTGCGCCGTTAGAACGTTCATGGTGCGCTGTACAGTGTCAGACCCGCGTTTGTCGATCAGCTCACTGAGGGAGTACTCAATGTCGTTGAGTGGACCGAACCCTCGTACCCATCCATGAAGCAGTGACATCAGGTCGGGAGGAATGGCGTGCCTGAAGACAACGCCCTCATCGATCTCCTGTGGATCGAAGATGGCGGCGACATTCTCTCCATCTATATGATCGGCGCTATAGCTGTCGGATGAATCGGCCACGAGGTATGACGAGAGCTTGACCATCCGCGTGCGCGTATATTCGCGTCGCTTTTCATAGAGGCGGACTGGGAACCTGTCCAGCGACTGGAGCAATGCTGTCAAAAAGAGACCTACCGGCCCTGCGCCGATAATGTGGACCTGGCCCCCAGAAGATAGCGCCTCGAAGTTAGTGAATGCGGGGTTTGTGTTCATTCGTCTCCTCGTTGGGGTTGCGGAGCGGAGTGCGGCCGACAAGGGAAGGGGGAAGATTCACACCCCCCTCTGTCAAGCAATCGTCGGATCGTCTCCAGTCCTGAAGTAGCAAGACTGGCTTGGACGCTCGTTCGCGGATTGTTTCCCTGATATGTTTCAGCAGAGCGCTGGTTGACCAAAGTGGGCTGGATGCCGATTTCGACATCATCAGTCGAGTGAGAGCAAAACCAGGTTTTGAAGCTCGTCATCCAGAAGTTGTCGGCCGTCATATACGGACGTCAACCGGCTTATACTTCCTTGTGCATCAAGTTCTAGTGCAGTGATACCAAACTGCACACCAAGCTTCGGGGAGCCAATCCACTCAAACCCGCCACCCAGATCGTTACCCACGATATGTCTCAGCTTAGCCCCTTCCCCAAATGGCGCTTGCGGCAGAATCCGACTCAGATAGCGCTCAATTTCAGCTCGACCCAACAGTTGAGTCCGAAGGGTCATATCTTCGTAAACCGCGTCATAAGTAAACAGACTTGAGGCTTCCTCGGCGTTCGCGGTTGCAAAAGCACCCTGGAGTTGACTGGAGATCGAACGGATTGTCGGTGATGCTGTCACATTGATGGAACTTTCTTTGAAGTCGGTTGGAAACTTTTCTTCGGGTGTTCGCAGTTTCTGGTAGAGATCAGCGTCTAATCTTCTGCCGTCCCAATAATCGGCCCAACGAACTATCTTTCCATCCTTGATATCAACCGCACCCAATAATCGCAGCTCGCCCCCAAACAACTCAGGTGTATCGGTAAAGGCGACGATTGCGCTATTAGCACCCCCGATAATGCGGGTGGGATAGGAGAGACCCTCGCCCCAATTTGGCATATATTGGACAAACAAATCTTGGACGATATCGAAGCCATCCATTGGCCAACCCAGGGTGACGTCCGTATAAGTCACGAGGTGCGGAGAGAAATGCTCCATTGTCTCTGCAACGTCGTGACGACTCTTCGCAGTGAAAAAGGACGCAAAGAAGGTACGCACCTCATCTGATGCATGACTGGTATCGACAATTTGAGGGTACATGAGCATCACCATTCTCCTGAATGAGAGCAACGCCTGCTCGAAGGCTCAACGCTATGATAAGCACTTTTACGACACTTTAGAGAAATCTGGTCGTTGTCCATGTCTCTCCCTCTGGGTGATTGTCATCGCAAGGGCGCAGATGGGGCAACTTGAATCGGGCTGACCGCTTTAGGGGTTCATACGGCATTATAACCTGGTCTGCCATTCATGCCATTTTAAAAGCATAATCAAAGCTGTTGGCCGAAATGGACAAAACAGCCTTCCGTTCAAAGCCAACAACGGTGTATCACCTCACAACGGGGGGAGGATCATTATGGACTCTGGATAAAAGAGGCGCCTGTTAGCGGGAAGCTGCGGCCGCCGCCCACCCTTCTATCCCCCGACAAACCCGCCAGATGCACGCCTAAATCCTCCAAACTGGCGAGGTTGTGGACGGGGAGGAAGTCATCTATGTGGGGCAGGCAGGCCTGGATGCCGCGTGTCAGAGGCTCATAGCGGGGGGAGCCGAGGAGGGGGTTGAGCCAGATCAGGCGGTGGCAACTGCGCTGGAGGCGACAGATCTCCGTGCGTAGTAGCTCCACATCCCCACGATCCCAGCCGTCGCTGATGATCATCACAATCGCCCCACCGCCCAAGACACGCCGCGCCCAATCGTAATTGAAGCTTTTTAACGCCTCGCCGATGCGCGTGCCGCCCGACCAGTCGCTGACCGCTTTGCCCACGTCGCGCAGGGCGTGGTCAATGTTGCGCTGGCGAATCTGGCGGGTGATGCGCGTCAGGTGGGTGCTGAAGACAAAGGCCTCCACCGGCCGTTCCGCCCCGCCGGCCAACGAATAGATGAAGTGCAGCAGCAAGCGCGTATACCGTTCCATCGAACCGCTGATGTCGGCGATGACCACCAACGGCCGCGGCTTACTCTTTGGCCGTCGCGTTGGCCACTCCAACATCTCCCCCCCATAGCGCAAATTGCGGCGCAGGCTACGGCGCAAGTCAGGGCGGTTGCCACGGCCGCTCTCCTGCCGCCGGGTCTGCCGTTCGCCCAACTCCCAGGTCATGGACTCAATGAAGCGCTTGACGGCCGCGACTTCCTCGCTGGTCAAATCGCCAAAATCCTTCTTGCGCAACACCTCATGCTGGCTATAGGTGCGCGTCACCTCGACCACTTCCAGGTCTACTTCCTCCCCTTCCTCTGGGTGGTGCTCTCCGTTTTGGTTCGGCTCCAGCAAGGGCGGAGCCTGGATGATGCGCGGCGGAGTTGGTTGATTGAGAGCGTAGAAGTAGGGGATTTCGATATATTGGTCCGTTGGCGCACGCCAAAAGAGGCGAAAGGCTTCGTCAAACAGCGGCAAATCATCCCGTTCATGCACCAACAATGACCGCGCCGTATGGTAGAAGTCGTCGCGGTTGCCAACCTCAACAAACTCCAACGCCTGCACCAGATCAATCATCCGCCCCGGATTGACATCCAGCCCCAAAGCGCGGAGGAGACGGCCGAACAAAACCAGATTATGCAGTAAATTACCGGATGGATTGTTCATTTTAAGGATGAAGGCTGAAGGATGAAGGCTGAAAAGAATTCATTTCATCCTTCAGCCCTCACCCTTCATCCCTTTGCTATCCTAATGCCTGGGCACGTTCGATAAGCTGCTTCGTTGTTTCGCCGTTGACGCGGGTGATGTCATCCTGGTACTTGAGGATCACGCCGAGGGTGTCCTGTACCACCTCCACCGTCAACGCCTGTTGATCCAAGGCGACGAGCGCGGCCGTCCAGTCCAGCGTCTCCGCCACCCCCGGCACTTTATAGAGATCGCGTTCGCGCAACTCCTGGATGAACTGCGTGATCTGCCGCGCCAACTGCTCCGGCGCGTCCGGCACTTTGGCGAGAACGATTTCCAGCTCCTTCTCAAAGGTGGGATAGTTGATCCAGTAATAGATGCAACGCCGCTTCAGCGCGTCGTGGACTTCGCGGGTGCGGTTGGAGGTTAGCACGACCACCGGCGGCCGTTCGGCGCGGATTGTGCCAATCTCCGGGATGGTGATCTGGAAGTCGGAGAGGATTTCCAGCAGGAAGGCTTCAAACTCTTCGTCGCTGCGGTCTACTTCGTCAATCAAGAGGACGGGAGGGCGGCCGTCGGTGCTCTTTTCCAGCGCGGTCAGCAGCGGCCGTGACAACAAATAATCAGGTCCAAACAACTCCGACTCACGTGCATGTTCCCCCCGCGCTTCTAGCAGGCGAATGTGGAGCATCTGCCGCGTATAGTTCCACTCATACACGGCCTGGTTGATGTCCAACCCTTCGTAACATTGCAGGCGAATCAGCTCAGTGTCTAGTATCTGGGCAATGGTTTTGGCGATCTCCGTCTTGCCCACGCCCGGCTCCCCTTCCAGGAAGAGCGGGCGGCGCAACTTGAGCGCGAGGAAGACGGCCGTCGCTAAACCACGGTCGGCGACGTAGAGTTGTTCTCGTAAAGCGATCTGTAGTGTGTCAATTGAATTGAATTGCATAAATAATATTATAGTACGCAGATTGGCGCAGATGCTACGCTGATGAACGCGGATTTTATATCAAGCGGCCTAAAACATAATCAGCGACAATCAGCGTTGTATCAGCGAAAATCTGCGTTCCTTCTTACTGTGCCGTAAACCCGCCATCTACCGGCAATACGGCCCCCGTCACAAAGGAAGCGGCATCGGAGAGTAGCCAGAGAACGGCCGCCGCCACCTCTTCCGGCTCGGCCAACCGACGGCTGGGGTTCGAGCGAATCACCGCCTCTTCAAAGCGCGGGAATTGAGCAAAGGCGCGTTCAGCCAGCGGCGTGCGCGTAAAGGAAGGGGCAACGGCATTGACGCGGATGTTCGAGCGGGTATATTCGACGGCCGCCGAGCGTGTCAGCGCCACCACGCCATGCTTGGCCGCGCTATAGGCGGCCATACTGTGCGCCCCAATCACGCCGGCAACGGAGGCGGTATTGACAATCGCCCCACCGCCCTGGCGTGCCATCTGCTGAATTTCCGCCTTCATGCACAGCCAGACCCCTTTGAGGTTGACGGCCAACACCTGGTCGAATATCGTTTCCTCAATATCGGCCGTCCGTGCCAACACCCCTTCAATCCCAGCATTATTAAAGGCGCAATCCAGGCGGCCGAAGCGGACCACCGTCTCATCCACCAAATGTTGTACCTGGTCGGCCTGGGAGACATCGGTCTGGACAAAGAGGGAACGGCCGCCGCGATCATGAATCTGCTTCACCGTTTCTTCCCCTGCCTCAATCGCCACATCAGCCACAACCACACTCGCGCCAGCTTCCGCCAACGCCAGAGCGACGACGCGGCCGATGCCCCCACCCCCGCCCGTCACCAAAGTAACCTTGTTGTCAAATTGAAGCGGTAATGTGTTCATTGTTTGGGTATTATAGTGCTATCGCATCCAATCGCCACCCGCAAACCATCTTCGATTGTCTGCTCAATTCATTGTTTTCAGTCAATTGGGAGGAAGCAAGATGTCACACATCACATTAGTCAGGCTTCGATTAGGAATTGTAACAATACTTTTACTGTTCTTGATAGCAGGTTGCACACCAACCGCATCAACCATATCAACGACATCAACAACACCGCCAGAAGATACGGGGGCAGACTATCTCTTGACAGCGACCGCAGTTGTCCCTGTCACTAGCGAGCCAGACCCTCTGACTGGCACACGCTGGGAATTAGTCGCTTTTGAAAGCAGGGAAATCGTACCGACTATTTCTGATCAGCCCCGGCCTTTCATTGAATTCAATCAGGGTCTTCTAGCCTTACGAAATACCTGCAATGGCCCTGGGGGACACTATCTGCTTGAGAATGAGCAAATCACGATCACATTTGCTGAAATGACTGCAATGGACTGTTCCGACGAGCTGGGTTCCGACATTATGGAAGTAGAAAGTGCATTTTTCGCGGCAATGTCGACGTTTGAATCGTATTCCATTGAGGACGACCAGCTTCGTATCCAATATGCAGATGGCGAAATATTGTTTCGCCGTTTAGGAGAATAGCGCCACCCTCCCGCCGCTAAACCAAACAGCCAACGCCCGCTGTGGGCGTTGGCTGTTTGGTCAATTGCGGTCAAGCAGCTGTTAGCGCTCTATCGGCACACCAATGGAGCTGCCCCACTCTGTCCAGGAGCCATCATAATTGCGGACGTTGGGATAACCCAACAAATAGTGGAGGACAAACCAGGTGTGGGAGGAACGCTCCCCAATGCGGCAGTAGGCGATCACCTCTTTGTCCGGCGTAATGCCCTTGCTGCCATATATATTGCGCAGTTCCTCGGCCGACTTAAACGTGCCATCATCACGCACCGCCTGCCCCCAGGAGATGTTGGCCGCGCCGGGGATGTGGCCGCCACGTTGCGCCCCTTCCTGTGGCAGTTCGGCCGGGGCCAGCAATTCGCCGGAAAATTCCCCTGGCGACCGCACATCCACCAACGCCCGGTCGGGATTGTTGATGCTTTCTTCCACAAAGCTGCGGAAGGCGCGCAAATCGTTGTTCGGTTCCTGGGCCGTATAGGTGGTGGCCGGATAGCTCGGTACGTCGGTGCTTAGTTCGCGCCCTTCGGCCAGCCACTTCTTGCGGCCGCCATCCATCAAGCGCACATCCTCATGTCCATACATCTTGAACAACCAGAAGGCGAAGGTCGCAAACCAGTTGTTCATATCCCCATAGAGAATCACCGTGGTGTCGTTGCTGATCCCGGAACGACCGAGCAACGCTTCAAACGCCGCCTTATCAGGAACATCGCGCCGTAGGGTATCTTGGGTATCCTTTTTCCAACTCCACCCAATTGCGCCAGGGATATGGCCGCTATCATAGGCGCTGGTGTCCACGCTAACCTCGACCAGGCGAACGTTGTCATCATTGAGATGTTCGGCCACCCAATCTGTATCAACTAAAACTTCCTCATGTGCAAACTTGCTTCCATTATCTGTCATTGTTTATTCTCCTTTGTAAACACAGTTGTACATACAGTTTATGCGAAGCACACGGTACAGCGGATCACCCTAAATTTACTTGAGTTCTCTCATTTTGCCTAATTTTTTATGTTAGGTCTAGGGAGCAACCACAAGGATTGCCAATCAACGGAAAATGTGTCGAAAATCGGGAAGATCGGGAATAAATTAGCACAAATGTTCCATTATGGTTTATAATGTCTTTATTGCGAAAGTGGCCGATGGCTCCTCTACCCTACCGAACAGACCTCCCTGACCGCCTGCGGGCTGCCGGCAGCCAAAACAACGACCCGCTTCCTCCTCTCCGACCGTCGGCCGCTTTCTCGCATTCAAAAACAACAGCGGATGGAGAAATAAACGGATAGAAAAGTTATCCGCTTATTTCCCCATCCGTTGTCGTTTATTCCTCCTGCGGCCGCCGCCCATACAACGCCGCAAAGTCCGCCAGGCCCCGCGCAATGCCGGGGAACCGCTGGCGGAAGGTGGTCGAAGTAAACCGCCAACGCCAATAACCGCCCACCTTGCCGGGGAAATTCATCCGCGCCTCATTGCCCAACGACAGTAAATCTTGCATCGGCACGACCGCGAAATTCGCCACCGAGGCATGGGCCAGGCGGATCATGTCCCAGGCGATGTCTTGCCCCGACACCGCCAGATAACGGCGCACAAAGTCGCGCTCTTTCTCGCTGGCGTTGACATACCAGCCGACCGTTGTCTCGTTGTCGTGTGTGCCGGTATAGACGACACAATCTTTATCATAGGTATAGGGCAGAAACTCATTCTTCTGGTCGCCACCAAAGGCAAACTGCAACACCTTCATACCCGGAAAACCGAATTGCTCGCGCATTTCGACGACGCCAGGCGTGATCACCCCCAGGTCTTCGGCGATGATCGGCAACTCGCCCAAGCGCTGGTGCAGGGCCTCAAAGAACGCTGGCCCTGGCCCCGGGACCCAACGGCCGCGCACGGCCGTCGGCTCGCTGGCAGGAATCTCCCAATACGCCTCAAAGCCACGAAAATGGTCAATCCGCACGATGTCGGCCTGGACAAAGCACATGTGCAGCCGTGCTGCCCACCAGGTGTACTCATCCTCGGCCATCTTATCCCAGCGGTAGAGGGGGTTGCCCCAGCGTTGTCCCGTCTCGCTAAAGTAGTCGGGCGGCACCCCGGCGATCACCGTTGGCGAGCCGTCCTCATCCAAATAAAACAGTTCAGGGTTGGCCCACACATCCGCGCTGTCAAAGGCGACAAAGATGGGGATGTCGCCGATGATGCGAATGCCGCGCTCGTTGGCGTAAGCCTTCAGCTCCAACCACTGCTTAAAGAAGAGGAACTGCTGAAACTTATATTGCTGAACATCCTCGGCCGTTTCCTTTGCCCAGCGTTCCATCGCCTCCGGTTCCCGCCGGGCGATGTCCTGCGGCCAGGTGTTCCACACCCCACCCTCGACATCCACATGTCGCGCCTTGATGGCCATGAACAGCGCGTAATCGTCCAGCCAATAGGCCATGCGATCACAAAACAGTTCGAAGTCTTCCCGCTGGGCGGCCGTCCCATGCTGGCGGAAGTGGGCAAAGGCCTGGCGCAAAAGCCCCTGCTTATACTCAATCACCGGCCCATAGTCCACCTCATGCTCTGGGAAGGGGGGCACGTTGCCAACGGCCGACGCCGGAAGATAGCCGTCTTCCACCAGCCGATCGGGGCTGACCAATAAGGCATTACCCGCAAATGAAGAAAAACACTGATAAGGGGAATCCCCATACCCTGTTGGCCCCAGTGGCAAGATTTGCCACAAGGTTTGATCGGCCGCAAACAAGAAGTCCACAAAATCATATGCAGCTTGCCCCAGGTCGCCAATCCCGTAGCGGCCGGGTAAGCTGGTTGGGTGAAGCAGTACACCCGCAGAACGTTCGAAGGACATGGTTCTCTCCTAACTCAGTAAGTCGGCAGTCGGCGGTGAGTACACCGCTTGGCAGCAAAATGGTAAACTGACTACTGCCCACTGTCAACTGCCAACTGATTACCCCATTACCCCATCCGCGCAATCGCCCATTGGTACAACTGTTGGTATCCCTGTGCCGAGCGTTGCCAGGAAAAGTCCGTTTTCATCCCATTTTCCTGAATTCGTCGCCAGCTATCTTTGTCTACATTGTAGATGTAGATCGCCCGTTGCAGTGCGTCCCAGAAGGCATCCACACTGTAATCATAAAAGGTGAAACCGGTGATCCCATCCTGGACCGTATCGGCCAGGCCACCCGTCAGGCGCACCACCGGGACATTGCCATAGCGCATGGCGATCATCTGCCCTAGCCCGCAAGGTTCAAAGAGCGATGGCATCAGGAACATATCGCTTCCGGCGTAAATCAATGGCGCAAGATTGGCATCATAAGAGAGGAAGGCGGTCATCTTATCGCGATGATAACCGGCGAGTTGGGCAAACATGTTCTCATAGTGGGAAGCACCAGTCCCCAACACAACAAATTGAGCATCCCCCGCGTAGCCGTTCATCAGCAGGTGGACCACATGCCCCACCAGGTCAAGCCCCTTTTGCCAGTCGAGACGGGAGACAATGGAAACGAGGGGGATGTTGTCGCGTTGCGGCAACCCCGCCCGTGCTTGCAACGCCCGCCGGTTGTGGATGCGCTGGTCGAGGGAATCGAGGTCATAAGGTTGGGGCAATCGGGGATCGGCCGCTGGATTCCACTCCTCATAGTCCAGACCATTCAGGATGCCATGTAGATCGTAATGGCGGTAATGCAACAACCCATCCAGCCCCGCGCCACCAGACTCGGTCATAATCTCCCGCGCATAGGTCGGGCTGACGGTGTTGACCAACGTGGCATGATAGATGCCCCGCGCCATGAAGTTCACTTCGCCATATGCTTCTTCGGCCAAACGATGGGTGTGAAGCTGGAGGTAGTTGAAGATATTCCAACTCGTTCGCCCCTGATGGGCTAAATTATGGATGGTGAAGATGCTGGGGATGCCGCGAAAGCGGGGGTCGGACTGCCCGGCCGTCGCCAGCCAGGTGACGGCCGGGGCGGTGTGCCAGTCGTGGGCATGGACAACACTCGGCCGCCAGCCCAACGCCTGGGTCAGCTCCAACGCCGCCCGCGAGAAAAAGGCAAAGCGATAGGGATCATCGCTATAGCCATAGATATTCGGCCGGTTAAAGAGGTTCCACTCAGCAATGAAATAAACAGGGACATCGTCGCCCCCGTTGCTGCCCGGTAAGCGTCCTTCAAACACACCGGCGGGCAACACCCCGGCCCCGGTTGGAACCTGTAACACAATGCCGGTGGGGGAAACGCCGGGGTAGCCAGCCTCGATTTTTTGGTAAGCGGGCATGACCACACGCACATCGTGGCCCATTTGCCGCAATGCCTTGGGCAACGACCCACCGATGTCGCCCAGCCCGCCTGTCTTGGCAAAGGGTGCTACCTCAGCGCTCAAAAACAGTACATTCAGAGATTCAGCCATGAAGTCGCCTTAGAATGAACCTTTAAGAAAGCGGGTTTTTGTTAAAAACCCGGTTTCTAATGCTATGTGCTAATCCTTCGTTTGGAAGTATGGTATTGTGCCTGATAACGGCCGCTTGATCAACAAGACAACAACGGATTGAGAAATAAACGGATTTTCTTTTTTGACACGAATGGCACGAATAACATGAATACTATTTTCGTGTCCATTTGTGTAATTCGTGTCGAAAAATTATCTATTGCCTTCTATATCTGTTGTCGTGATTGTCGGTATTGGAAGATTCTGGCTGAACTCCTGCAAGAGCGTCTTGATCTGCTCTACGTCAAACGGCAAGCGCAACCGCTGTTCTATCTCTTCCCGCTGCGCCAGTTCCCAAATCAGATCGGCCGCCTGGTACGCCGCATCCGCCCGCCCCAACCGCTGAGCGTTTGCTACCCGTTGCCGGTAAAGCAGGCCATCGTCTAGCAACCAGTGGCAAAGCACTTCCAACAGTTGTAACGGCTCCTCCGTCATGTCACCAGCCTGCCCTTCAACGATATATTGGGCGTTGCCCGTCTCTTGCCCGGCAATGGCCTGGATGATCAACATCGGCAGGCCACAGGCCAGTGATTCGGAGACGATCAACCCGCCGGCTTTGCTCATGATGCAATCGGCCGCTTGCAAAAAGTTCGGCATCTCCTCGACAAAGTTATACAACCGCACCGGGATGTGCCACTCCGTATCCTGTAGCCGCGCATACAGGTCATCATCACCTCCTGCCACCGCTACCAGTTGGATCGGATGTCCGGCATGGTTGAGCACATGCAACAAATCATACAGCCCTTCCACACGCTTGCTCCCCACCGCGAGGATAGTGAATGGGTCTCGCTCCCAACCCAACGCCTCGCGCAACGCCTGTTTAGAATCGGGGGGCTTTGCCAGCAGTGGGTTGACCGGCAAGCCGGTCACATGGACTACCTGGGGGTCAAGCTTGTATTGGATAGCTAAATCGGCAGCTTCCTCCGTTGGTACCAAACACAAATCCATATCCCAGTTAAACCACAAGCGGTGCAGGGTGATCAGATCGGTGACGACCGTCACCAGCGGGATTTTGCTGCCCGTCAGCCGGCGGTGAACCGTCAGTGGGTATTGGTAGGAGGGGTAAGTCGTCACCACCACATCCGGTTGATGCTTCTTGAGCAATCCGGCAATGACATTATATAGACTGACCACATGGGCCACTTCCGTCAGGTTACTGGTCAGCGCCATATCGGCCAGGCGGAAGTTCAGTTCGTTCAATGACGGATAATCCCGGGCAATGCGATCATAGTCCGACTGCCCGTTGCGCAGGAAGGAAGGGGCGTCCTCCTCCTCCAACGGATTAACCATCAGCGCTTCGCACTGTTCGCCATAACGTTCGTTCAGAGCTGTAATGACGGCCGTTGCCGCGCTGCGATGCCCAAATCCCGTATCGGCCATTAGAACGAGAATTTTCTTGCGGTGGTTATGTTCGGTCATGTTGGGTCACAATTTCATTGTTGGGTTATAGAGTACAGATTGAGTACATTACTCATTCCATATCTGACCAATTTCTGAAGCGGATCGCCTCCAGCTCGTCGCTTGTCCAACCCATTACATCCCTCAAGAAAACGGGTAGAAGCATGATACTGGAAATTAGCTGTCGTACCTTTTCAGTTGACTCGTCTTCATCGGTAAAATCACGATCGTAGGTTACAAAGTGATCAACCTTGGCCGCACCGATAGATAGCGCAACGGGTATATCCTTTTTCTGGCGAACTAAATCTGGGTTAGCCTTTACTTCTTTACGCGTCGGTAATGGTGCTTCTTCGTAATCAATTAGCTCAAGGAACTGTTGAAAATCTGATACAAAATCAGGAAACTGACGCCTAATATTTCGCCCTGCCTCCAGAATGACAATTGGCGACAACACTAACGTGTAATCGCCTTGTTCGGCGTGATGCAGCACTTCATAAGGCCAGCGAGGGTAAGCAACTCCCGCAATTAATATATTGGCATCAACAGCGACCCTTATAAGGATTTAACAAACTTCAACCGTATAGCTCTTTATAAATTGCCTCGCGATCTTCATCCAGAGCATCAATAATTTGCTCTTCGCTCAGATTTCTGGATTCAACGGCCGCCCCTATTCTACGCCCCAGTTGTCTATGATAATCTTGTGCCAGCAGGCGGCGATACTCCTCGTAGTCCCTAATACTAATAATTGCCGCTACCGGTATACCCAGTTTTTCAACAACAAGCTGCTCCTCTCCTTTGTGAACGCGGTTGAGCAGGTTCCCCAAGTTGTTTCTTACTTCCGTAGCACCTACTGCTTTGGCTAATGGCATTCTTTCACTCATAAACATACTCTCTGTACAGTGATGTATAAGATTGTACAACACAGTTTAATTTTATTCACCATTTTAGTAGCTTGACAAACGTCTACGTCACAATTATACTGATAAAACTTAGTAAGTTAATTTAACTAACTTATTAGCTTCTTTCTGATTCTAGAAACTCAGTTTCTTGCTTAAAACGATATCACCTATGGGGTAAAGAAATTGAGATTCTTGGTAGGGAAGTAACCCGTCTGACCCACTACTACACATGAAGAAAGCGACCCGGCAGCAAACCAAAGACCACAACACTCGTCTGGTCTTCAAAACTATCTACGAGCAGCGCGACTTGAGCCGGGCGGATATTGCGCGTATCACCCACCTGACACGGCCGACGGTCTCCGCTATTGTTGCCGATCTCATTGAAAGCGAGTTTGTGATTGAGACCGGTCAGGGGCCGTCAGCGGGGGGCAAACGGCCGACGCTGCTCAATGTCAACCACGACGGCCACCTCATCCTTTGTCTCGACCTCGGCAGCCAGGCTTTCCGTGGGGCCTTGGTCAACTTGCGCGGTAAGATTTGTCAAGAATTCAACCTCCCCTCTACCCAACAAAATGGTGACCTCGCCCTGCAACGGGCCTACGATCTAACGCAAAAGCTACTCGATCAGGCATCCGCGCCGGTGATCGGCATTGGCGTTGGCACGCCTGGCCTGGTCAATAGCGAGGAAGGCGTCGTCCTCAACGCAGTCAACCTTGATTGGAACCAACTCGCCTTGGCAGAGCTTCTGGAAGAAGCGTTTGATAAACCTGTCTACATCGCCAACGACAGCCAGATAGCGGCGCTGGCTGAATACACATTTGGGGAAAGGCGCAACAGTGACCATCTGATCGTGATCCGTGTTGGGCAGGGGATTGGCGCAGGGATCGTGATTAACGGCCGTCTTTATCATGGCGACGGACACGGCGCGGGTGAAATCGGCCATGTCGTGGTTGCGGAAAATGGCGTGCGTTGTGTTTGTGGCAATGAGGGCTGCCTGGAAACGGTCAGCAGCACCCAGGCGATTCTGCAACAAGCGCAACAAACAGGCGTCGTTGACCCTGATCGGCAGCCAGAGGGGAAGGAAGCGCAATGGGGAGCATTGTTGGCGGCCGTCAATGCCGCCAACCCAACCGCCCTGGAAATCGTCGCCAACGCCGGGCGCTATTTAGGAGTCGCTGTGGCAAATTTGATCGGCAGCTTAAATATCCACCACATCGCGCTGGCCGGGCGTGTATCCCAGCTTGGCGATCTGTTTTTGGAAGCGGTCCGTGCCGAAGCACGCCGCGGGGTCTTTCCGGCAATGGCCGATATGACCACGATCAGCTATACCACGCTAAACCGTGAAATCGTCCTCCTCGGCAGTTCGGCACTGGTGTTGCAACAGGAATTGGGAATTGTCTGAGATGAGTCCTTCAGCAGAGCTTTTAATCGGTTTAGACGTCGGCGGCACCAAAACGGCCGCCCTGGTGGCCCATCGTCACAAGCAAGAGATTTATAGCCAGGTGACGCGGCCGACCGAAACAGAAAGCCAAGCCCGACTTGTAGAGGGGATTGCCATAACCGTGCAGGAAGCGCTGGCTGCTGCCGGAGCCGATTGGTCGCAGGTGGCGGCCGT
This sequence comes from uncultured Ardenticatenaceae bacterium, assembly GCA_964410625.1. Classification (GTDB taxonomy): domain Bacteria; phylum Chloroflexota; class Anaerolineae; order Promineifilales; family Promineifilaceae; genus CAYPHY01. The sequence continues at coordinate 55,871 of CAYPHY010000023.1, forward strand.
TGGCGCCGGTGTCCCTGGCTTAGTAGATGATCAGGCGGGGACAGTCGGCATGGCGGTGAACCTGAAGCTCGACGAGCCATTCCCCTTCCGCCAGCGTCTGGCCGACCAGTTTAATGGGCAATCTTCTTCAGTTCCGCTGGTCATGGAGAATGATGTGCGAACGGCCGCGCTTGGCGCTTACCAATGGTTACAACAGCGCGAAGAGATCAGTCACATGGCCTATCTGAGCGTTGGCACGGGCATTGCGGCGGGCGTGATCTTAGAGGGCCAGCTTTATCGTGGGGCGCGTGGCCTGGCCGGGGAAATCGGCCATGTCGTTGTGCAAACGGATGGCCCGCTTTGTCAGTGTGGCGCACGCGGCTGCCTGGAAACACTAGCCGCCGGTCCCGCCATCGCACGATTTATTCACGAACAAAAGATTGGCACAGGGGACACCCAACCAGTTAGCAGCGCCGCTGTCTATCAGCAAGCGCGGCAGGGCAACGTGGCCGCGCAAGAAATTGTCGCCCAAACTGCCCAATATTTGGCCCAGGCGGTCCATTGGTTAGTCATGGCCTATGACGTGGAAAGGGTGATCATTGGTGGCGGCGTCACTCGCGCGGGCGAGGCGTTTATGCAACCACTTGTTGATTACTTCAACAAACTGCGCGGCCGATCCAATTTAGCGCGATTTATGATGTCTGAAACCTTCATGAGCTTGCTGCCTGCTGGATATGACCCCGGAACATGGGGAGCAATCGCTCTGGCAAAAGAAGCGCTTGAATGAGTGTGAGTGGCAAGCAGTTGACAGTAAGTAGTATAGTAAGAATGAAAGGAGGTGAGGCTAGAGCATACAGCAATACGTAGTAACCCATTGACTGAATTTGGATTTAGCAGAGAGTGGGCGTGGCTTATGTTTCGCCCGGAAGAAGAGTTGTTTTACCTAAACTTGAACGGAGGAAGAAATGTTCAACTGGAAACGTTTTAGTCTAATAAGTGCGTTGCTCATCCTGGCGCTGATCATTGTCGCCTGTGGTGGCGGCACACCGCCAGCGGCCGAACAACCGGCCGAGGAACCAGCCGTGGAAGAACCGGCTGTTGAAGAGCCGGAACCGACCGAGGAACCGGCCGTGGAAGAAGAAGAGGTTTCAGAGGAAGAACCGGCCGAAGAGCCAACTGAGGCACCTGCTGAGGAACCCACCGAAGCACCAGCCGAAGAGCCGACTGAAGAAACGGCCGAGGAACCCGCGGCCGAAGGCGAAAGCGGCTTCTTAGAGCGAGCTATGGCCGGTGAGTTCTCTGGAACGACCGTCACCCTTATGGGTGTGATGGTTGATGAAGATGGGCAAAAGATGGAACAGGCCGTGGTCCCCTTCGAGGAAGCAACCGGTATTGACGTTCAATACAATGGCACGCGCGAATTTGAGACGCAAATCAACGTGCTGATTGACGCCGGTACCCCTCCGGACATTGCCAATATCTCCCAGCCCGGTTTGCTTGCCAACTTTGTCCGCGACGGCCACATTGTTGATGTCAGCACCTTCATCCCCGTCGAAGAGCTACAAGGACGCTACAACCAGAGCTGGCTTGATATGGCGACGATGGAAGGCCCCGATGGCCCGATCATGGCCGGTGTCTGGCATCGTACCGCTGCCAAGAGTATGGTCTGGTATCCCAAAGCGCAGTTTGACGCCGCCGGTTATGAAATCCCTGAGACCTGGGACGAACTGCTGGCCCTGACGCAGCAGATCGCGGATGATGGCGACACTGCCTGGTGCATCGGCATTGAAAGCGGCGCGGCCACCGGCTGGGTCGCCACCGACTGGATCGAAAACATCATGCTTCGCACCACGTCATTGGAAAACTATGATGCCTGGGTCACCGGTGAACTGCCCTTCTCTTCGCCAGAAGTCACCAATGCCTTTGAGACGATGTCGGAAATCTGGTTAAACGATGCCTACGTCTTTGGTGGCGTGCCATCTATCGTCTCCACGGCCGTTGGGGATTCTCCTGTGCCAATGTTTGAAGATCCGCCCGGCTGTTGGTTCCATGTCCAGGCTGCCTGGATCGTGGACTTCTTCGGTGAGGGTCTGACCGCCGGTGAAGATTATGACTTCTTCTACCTGCCGCCGATTGACGAGGCTTACGGCCGTCCCGTCCTCGTGGCTGGCGACATCATGACGATGTTCAACGACCGTCCCGAAGTGCGGGCGCTGATGGAGTTCCTCAGCACAGGGGCCGGTGTGGAGGAATGGGTGCGTCTTGGTGGTACGATTTCGCCCCATCTTGATTCCAGTCTTGACTGGTATTCCAACGATATCGAGCGTCAGGTCGCTGAACTGGTCGTCAACGCCACCAGCCTACGCTTCGATGCCTCCGATCTGATGCCTGCTGAAGTGGGCGCCGGCTCCTTCTGGAAAGCGGCAACCGATTACATCAGTGGCGCGGCCGATTTGGGAACCGCGCTTGATGAAGTAGACGCTTCATACGCGGCGCTTCAAAATTAACAATTGTCAGTTGACAATTGTTAATTAAGCTTCATAAGCGGTAAGCAGTGATCAGAATCAATCTGTCTACTGCTTACCGCTTACGCCTCACCGTCTAATGCTCCTCATTCAGCAGGCTACCATTTATACACCAGCGCAACGTCTGGAAAATTGGGCTGTACTGGTCGCCAACGGCCGCATCCAGGCCATTGGCCCAACCGATTCCTTGCCTGTTCCCGCAGGAGCAACGATCATCAATGCCGACGGCCGCTCCCTTGTCCCTGGCTTCTTCGATTTGCAACTCAACGGCGCGTTCGGCCATGACTTCACCCGTGACCCAGCGACGATTTGGGCAGTCGCGGCCGAGTTGCCACGCTATGGCGTGACCAGCTTTTTACCAACGATCATCACCTCCCCATTGGAGGTCGTTGCCGGTGCACATAATATCTTGCTGACTGGCCCACCTACTGCTGTCAATAGCGCAAAACCGATTGGCCTTCATATCGAAGGCCCCTATTTGAATCCAACAAAAAAAGGGGCGCATAACCCGGCCCATCTACGGCCGCCCTCCCTCGCTGAAGTCGAACGCTGGCGGCCGGAAGAAGGCGTCCGTCTGGTCACCCTTGCCCCGGAACTTCCCGGCGCCTTACCCGTCATAGAAGAGCTGACACGACGAGGCGTTGTTGTCAGTGCCGGTCATTCGATGGCAACGCTGGCCGAAGCACAAGCGGGCTTTGCCGCCGGGATTCGTTATGGCACGCATCTATTTAATGCCATGCCCTCGCTCCACCATCGCGAACCTGGGCTGGCGGCCGCGTTGCTTGGCGAACAAAGGATTACCGTTGGCCTCATCCCTGATGGCATCCACGTCCATCCGGCATTGGTGAGTCTCATCTGGCAACTGACCGGGCCACACCGCCTCAACCTGGTCACCGACGCCATGGCTGCCCTGGGTACTTCGCCAGGGGTCTACCAGCTTGGTGAGTCGCAAGTTACCGTAGATGCCACCACCGCCCGGCTGGCCGATGGCACGTTGGCCGGAAGCATCCTTTCACTTGATGCGGCCGTGCGCAATCTGATCGCCTATACCGGCTGCACCCTGGCCGACGCGCTAGCCACTGTCACCACCACCCCCGCCACCCTGCTGGGGCTAGACGGCCGCAGCGGCCAAATCGCCCCCGGCTACGACGCTGACCTGGTACTGCTTGATGAGCATCTGCAAGTGATGATGACGATTATCAACGGCGACGTTGTATACAGAAGAGACTAGGAGATTGAGAGACTGGGAGATTAGATAGTCTCCCAGTCTCCCAATCTCTCAGTCTCCCAATCTCCCAGTTCTCAAAATGAACCCAATCACCCAAACCAACCTTTACCGCGAAATTTACGAACAACCGGCCGTCTTGCGCCGTCTGTTGGCGGAACAACAAACGGCCGTCAACCAACTGGCGCAAACGATCCGCGAACAGGAGATCAGCCATGTGGTCATTGCCGCGCGGGGGACAAGCGACAACGCCGGACGTTATGCCCAATATCTGTTTGGCGCGATGAACGGCTTGCCGGTCGCGCTCGCTACACCCAGCTTGTTCACGATCTACAAGCGGCCGCCGCGCTTCGGCCGCGCCCTGGTCGTCGGCATCAGCCAAAGCGGGAAAAGCCCCGACATCGTAGCGGTGCTGGCCGAAGCCCAGCGCCAAGGGGTGTTGACGGCCGTGCTGACCAACAGCCCAACGTCTGAACTGGCCGCGCATGGGGATGTGGTGATCGATCTCTGCGCCGGAGAAGAAAAAGCTGTGGCGGCGACCAAGAGCTATACCGCTTCGCTGGCAGCTATCGCCATGCTTAGCGCGACCCTGGCGAATAACAGCGACATGCAAGGGGCATTAGCGGCTTTGCCCGATGCGGTTGCCTCTACGCTTGCCTGCGATGAAACGGTGGCGGCCGTCGCGCCGCGCTACCGTTATATGCAACGGTGTGTGGTGATCGGCCGTGGTTATAACTACGCCACTGCCTTTGAGACCGCGCTGAAGCTCAAGGAACTGACCTACACGATTGTCGAACCCTATAGCAGCGCGGACTTCCTCCATGGCCCGCTGGCGATACTGGAACCCGGTTTTCCTGTGCTGGTCATTGCCCCGGCCGGTGAGGTAGGGGAAGAATTAGCCAACTTCCTCGACACGGTACGTGCGCAACAGGCGGAAACGATTGTCATCAGCGACCAGCCACCCTTGCTTTCTCGGAGCCGTGTCCCCCTGGCGCTACCGGCCACCGTTCCCGAATGGCTCTCACCGATCACCGCCATCATCCCCGGCCAACTGTTGGCGCTCCACCTGGCCTACGCCCGCGATTATGATGTAGACGCCCCCCGCACGATTCGTAAGGTGACGGAGACGACTTGATGCCAGTATCCGATAATCCGTGATCCGTGTTCGGTAAATGATTCTCTGCTATTAGTACGGCATGTCTAGCCATGCCAGTACCTTTTGTAGGTTAACATCCAGGCTGTCTATACTATCAACCATTAGTGCTTCTCGGGGCGACCACTCAATAAAGAGTTGACGCAGGCGTTCCACTTCCTCCCATCCGACCGGCGACCAGTGGGGCACATAAGTGTGTTGGCGCTGATCCAACCTTTGTTGCCACACGGCCGTATCCGAGCAAAAACAGTATATCGGTCGCCAATATGCTCCATGTCGCATGGCAATCTCGGCCGCTGCTTGCCGGAACCCCTCTTGTGGGAAAACTGCATCCAAGACAACGCTGATACCGAGGCTCAATTGTTCGTCAGCCATGTCTAGCAGTAGATGATAGCCGTCGGCCGTTGCCCGCCCCGCCAATCCATTCCGGCGCAATAGCGACTGGAATCTATCTTTGGCAAAGATAGGAATACCGATCCTTTTGGCAACTACTCGCGCCAGGGTACTCTTGCCGCAGCCTGGTAAACCGGACATGAGAACTAACGTAGGATTGATTACTGGTTTTGCCACCCGGTTCAACATCATGTATCTTACCATTATAACTATAGAGCGATTTGGTAGGAGATTAACAATTAAAAGGGCATTTTCCGTTAGTAGGGGCAACCCTTGTGGTTGACCACCTCTGGGCAGGCACAAGACCTGCCCCTACAAACAAAATGCCGATTATTTTGTAAATCTTCTAGTAAATCGCTCATCCAAGCACACGACTTACGAAGCTTGTACTGAGTACCCGAAGTGTCGTGCTACAGCAGAAGGATATCATCATGGATAACGACCAATCTCAAGACCCCTCGGGGCAAGCACCCGACCCCGCCCAGCCAAAACCGCAGCAAATCACCATTGATATACCGAAGGGCCTACAAGCGGTCTATGCGAATATGACTTTGATCAGCTATACCCCGGCGGAAATGGTGCTTGACTTTGCCCAGGTATTGCCTCGGCCGTCGCGCGGGACCGTCACCGCCCGTGTGATTATGTCTCCGATGCACGCCAAGATGCTCTATCATGCGCTGGGGCAAAACATCGCCAAGTTCGAGCAGCAATACGGCGAAATCCGCCTTCCTACCTCTCGCTCGCCGCTGGCCGACCACTTCTTCCGCTTCCCTAGCGAAGGAGAGAGTGATGACGACAAATAATACGCCGCAACTAGACAGTATTGCCGATGCCATTCGCGGCCGCTTCGAGGAAGTCGGTTCCGCCCGCGATCTGGCTTACAATCGCTCGCGCAGTTTGACCGCCGTCTGTGCCAGGGCGATCCGCGCCGTCCATCGCGAAGAGTGGGAGACGGCCGAGTCGCTGATAGCCGAGGCTCGCCAGGCGACCGATGATTTGGTCAGCGGTGTCGAGGGTTTTCCCGAACTCTACCACGCTGGCTATACTCAGGACGCGATCAAGGAGTTTGTTGAGGCTAATCTGACTTATGCCTATGTGCGCGGGCGGCCGTTGCCTACGCCGCAAGAGTTAGGCGCAGAACCGGCCACCTGGCTCAACGGGCTGGCCGAAGCGGCCACTGAACTCCGTCGCCGCATCCTCGACATCATCCGCCACGGCCACAGCGAGGAAGTCGAACGCTTATTAGACGAAATGGATCACATCTATAGCATCCTCGTCACCTTCGATTTCAGCGACCAGATCACCGGTGGGCTGCGCCGCCGCACCGATACCCTGCGCGCCGTCCTCGAACGCACGCGCGGCGACGTCACCACCAGCCTGCGCCAGGAACAATTGGAGCAAGCCCTGAAATCGTTGGAGGGGAAATTTGTCGGTGGTTGAAAACCACCTGCTGACATGGAAAACCTGTTGAAACAGATTAACATAAATATGGGCAAATCACATTGAGTGCGTTTCAACGCAGCTTTCTGTATCAGACGCGGATTTCAATCCGTGTTAAAAGAGCCGTTCCCCTGAACACTGATTGACGTACCATCGACCAATACACCCCTCTTCAATTTCATGTATAATACAGCCAATGAGCAAAAAGTATCATTTCTGGATCACCGGCTGTCAGATGAATTATGCCGATGCGCGACGGGTAGCGACACAGCTAGAGAAGCTTGGCTACCGGGCGACGCCGCGCCTGGAGGAGGCTGATGTCGTCGTCCTCGAAACCTGCACGGTACGGCAACAGTCGGAAGATAAAGCGTATAACAAGCTGCATAATTTGCGGCCGTTAAAAGAAAACCGCCCCGACATGACCATCGCCGTCATGGGCTGTGTCGTTGGCGTGCGCGGCAACGAGGTATTGGAACAGCGCTTCCCCTTCGTGGATGTGTTCATGGAACCATCTACCGACGGTGTGCCGCTGATCAGCCATCTGCGCCAGGGGGACGACCACGCGCTCGAACGCTCCCTGACCGAGCAACGCCATGCCTTACAAGATGGCGCGGTCATCCTCCCCGCCGAGCAGCGCGGCCAACTTGTTTCTGCCCCAGTCGCCATTGTCTACGGCTGCTCCCACGCCTGCACCTTCTGCATCATCCCGCAAAAGCGGGGCAAGGAGCGCAGCCGTCCGGTGGGCGAAATCGCCGCCGAGGTACGTTCACTGGTCAACCAGGGGGTGAAAGAAGTCGTCCTGCTCGGCCAGATTGTGGACCGCTATGGGTATGATGTCCCTGGCGGCCCGGACCTGGCCGACCTGTTGCGCGTGGTCAACGATGTGCCTGGCCTGGAGCGCGTCCGCTTCCTGACCAGCCACCCCAACTATATGACCGACCGGATCCTCCATGCGGTGGCCGATTTGCCAAAGGTTATGCCGCAAATTGAGGTGCCGGTGCAGGCGGGTGACGACGAGGTGCTACGCCGGATGCGCCGTGGCTATACCCGCGATGATTACCGCCGTCTGGTCTACCACATTCGTGACGTGATCCCCGACGCGGCCGTCCATTGTGACATCATCGTTGGCTTCCCCGGCGAGACGGAAGAACAGTTCCAAAAAACCTATGATGTGTTGGAGGAGTTGGAACTGGACAAGGTACATCTGGCCCGTTACAGTCCCCGGCCAGGAACGGTCAGCGCACGGACGATGGCTGACGATGTGCCAGAAGAAGTAAAGAAGGAACGCTACCAGCGCATTGAAGCGTTGCAAGCGCGAATCTCGCGGCGCAAGATGCGCCGCTACTTCGATCAGACGGTGGAAGTGCTGGTTGAGGACCAACAAAAAGGGCGCTGGCGCGGCCGCACCCCACACAATAAGCTTGTTTTCTTTGACGACCCTCGCCAACTGCGTGGCGAAATTGTCCAGGTTCACGTCACCCACACCGGCCCGTGGAGTATGTCTGGACGGGCAGTGGATCGGCCGCAGGAACCAGCGTTTCCAGGAGGAATAGAGTCCACAGAGTCCATTCCTCTAGCCATGGTGTAAGAATATGACCCAAGTATCGCTTAAACCATACGAAGCAAAAACAATCAACTTTCCTGATCCTGATGACTTGCCAGAGGAGGATGGTGAACCATTGGAGACAAATTGGCATCGTGCACAAATGAACTTGTTGATTGATGTGGTCACTTATCGCTGGCGCGACCGACAGGATTTCTTCGTGGGTGGCAACATGTTTATTTACTACAGCCCGGAGCAGGCGTTTAACCGGGAAGGGCCAGACTTCTTTGTAATAAAGGGTGTTGACGGTAGCTACTCACGGAACAAGTGGGTTTCTTGGATAGAAGGGGACCGGCTCCCAAACGTCATCGTTGAATTGCTCTCATCTTCCACCGCCAGTGAGGATCTCGGCCGTAAGAAAGATCTCTATGAGCGCACTTTCCGCACCCCAAATTACTTTTGCTATGATCCCGATGAGGATTACTTATGGGGTTGGCATTTGGTCGGCCGACATTATGTGCCGTTGGAGCCAGATGAGCAAGGGCGTTTATGGAGCGCCGAACTGGATGCCTGGATCGGGACCTGGGAAGGGCGTTATCTCCAGCATCGGGCCACATGGTTGCGTCTCTTTGATGCTGATGGGGAGTTAATTCCTACTGGAGAAGAAGCGGAACGCCAACGGGCGGAGGCGGCCGAAGCCGAACTAGCTCGTCTTCGCGCCGAACTACAACAACGGATAGAGAAATAAACGGATACGCTGAACTATGACCCACCACAACCACGACGACAAACTGGCCTGGATTGATCGAGAACTGGAGAATCTGAAGGCGGCGGGGTTATATAACACCATCCGCACGATTGAGTCAGCGATGGACGCCTGGGTGACGATTGACGGCCGTCGTCTGCTCAACTTCTGCGCTAACAACTATCTCGGCCTGGCCAACCACCCGCGCATCCGCGAAGCGGCGAAGGCGGCCATTGACCAATATGGCATTGGCCCGGGCGCGGTGCGTTCCATCGCCGGAACGAACTCGCTGCACATCGAGCTAGAGCAGCAGTTGGCCGACTTTAAGCAGGCGGAGGCGTGCATCACCTTCCAAAGCGGCTTCACCGCCAATCTCGCCGCCATTCCCGCCCTGGTCGGCCGTGGGGATGTCATTTTCTCTGACGAACTCAACCATGCCAGCATCATTGACGGCAGCCGCCTCAGCCGCGCCGAGGTGGTACGCTATGCCCACAACGACCCGCAAGACCTGGAACGAAAAATCAACGAAGCAAGCGGCTATAACCGGCGGCTGATCATCACCGACGGCGTGTTTAGTATGGACGGCGACATTGCCCCGCTGGACCAAATTTGCGAAGTGGCCGAACGGCATGGGGTGATGCTGATGGTGGATGACGCGCACGGTGAAGGCGTGTTGGGGCGCGGCGGCCGTGGCATTGTAGACCATTTTGGCTTGCACGGCCGCGTGGATATCGAAGTCGGTACGTTGAGCAAGGCGTTTGGCGTCGTCGGCGGGCTGGTGGCTGGAAAAGCGACGATTGTTGAATGGCTGCGCCAACGCGGGCGGCCGTTCCTCTTCTCCAGCGCGATGACTGTGCCGGATACGGCCGCCTGTATTGAGGCCGTGAAGATGCTCAGCGAGTCTACGGAGTTGATTGACCGGCTATGGGGCAATGCCCAAATCTTCCGCGAGGGGATGCGGCAGATGGGCTTCGACACCGGCCTCAGCCAGACGCCAATTGTGCCGGTGATGCTCGGTGAAGCCCCACTGGCACAGCAGTTCAGCCGCCGCCTCTTTGAAGAGGGGGTCTTTGCGATGGCGATTGGCTATCCCACTGTGCCACAAGGCAAAGCCCGCATCCGTGTGATGAACTCGGCCGCGCACAGCAACGAGGACATTGAAACCGCATTGGAGACGTTTGGCAAAGTCGGTCGCGAGCTAGGTGTGATTAGTTAGTTAGCTAAGGGAGCTCGCCAGTCACTGATGAAACGCGACCTCTCAGTTTCGATGCTCGCGGCTAATATTTACAGCCTGCTCTTCGCCATCCCCATTGTTGGCCTTCTGGCCGCGGTTTACATTTGGCGCTGGGGGATGTTTTCACTCCCGGTTGGCTCCAATTTTTGGATCGCTATCACCGTCCTGCTCGGCGTTCTGATTGTGGGTTCTATCGCCCATGAGTTGATCCACGCCTGGGGGTGGATGTGGTTTGGCAAAAAACCGGCCAGCGCGTTTAAGCTTGGCTTCCAGTGGAAGTCGCTTACGCCTTATGCCCACGCCAAAGAGCCAATAGAGGTCAATGCTTATCGGTTGGGGACGACCGCGCCTGGCCTGATTCTGGGCGTTCTCCCGGCGTTGCTGGGGATTATCACGGGCAATAACTGGTTGATGAGCTTTGGTTTGCTATTTACTTTCGCTGCGGGGGGCGATATGTTGATCCTCTGGCTGATCCGCAATGTACCGGCCGGTAAACTGGTTGAAGACCATCCCACTCGCGTAGGCTGTTATGTTCTAGAAGAACGTTAACCATGGATGATATGGATTCAACGGATTTTCACCGATTTTAAGCAAAAAATCCGTGTCCATCCGTCGAATCCGTATTGATCCGTGGTTATAGGCTCATAGTACGACTTTCTGCCCTAGCTCCGGTACCCGCACATCGGGAAAGCCCAATTGCGAACGCATCGCTTCGGCCAGAGAGGCGGCCGGTTCCGGCTCGCCGTGGACGAGGAAGGTGTGACGCGGCCGTTCCTGGATGTGTCCGGCCCACTCCAACAACTCGCTGCGGTCGGCGTGGGCGCTGAGGCCGTTGATTACCTCCACTTGCGCCCGCCGTTCATATTCCCGGCCGAGAATGTAGACCCGCTTTTGCTTCTCCACCAGCCGACGGCCGAGCGTCTCCGGCGCTTGCCAGCCGACAATGACAATCGTATTGCGCGGGTCTTCGATGTTGTTCTTCAGATGGTGGAGAACGCGCCCCCCTTCGGCCATGCCGCTGGCGCTGATGATGATCGCCGGTTCGCGCAGGAAGTTCAACTCCTTTGAATCTTGCGTCGAGCGCACATAGCGCAGCATGTCAAAGCCGAAAGGATCATTACCCGGACGCTCGTTCAGCACCTCCGACGTCTCCTCATCATATGCTTCGGGATGGAGGCGATAGATGCCGGTGGCGTCCACCGCCAGCGGGCTATCTACATAGACGCGCAGATCGGGAGGAATGTCACGCGCGGCCGCAAGCTCTCGCAGATGATAGACCAGTTCCTGGGTGCGGCCGACGGCAAAGGCGGGGACGATGATGTTGCCGCCGCGCTTGAAAGTGTCGTTGACGATCTGCTCCAGCCGCCAGGTTTCGTCTTCGTCAGGGTGTTCACGGTCGCCATAGGTGCTCTCCATGAACAGCACATCGGCCGAGTCCACAAAGGAGGGGTCGCGGAGGATGGGGCGGTTGGGGCGGCCGATGTCCCCGCTAAAGACCAGCCGTATATGGCGCGACGGGTTCTCTTCCTCAATGTCCAGTACCACAATTGCCGAACCGAGGATATGCCCGGCATCGAGGAAAGTCAGCGTCACATCGGGAAACAGGCGGTACGGCCGTTCATAGCCGATACCAATAAATTGCTTCAAGCTGGCAACCGCATCGGCCAATGAGTAAATTGGCTCCAGCGGTGGCTGGTTTTGGCGCGACCGTTTCTTATTCAGATACTCAATATCATATTGCTGAATCTTCGCACTGTCGCGGAGCATGATAGAACACAAATCACGTGTGGCATAAGTACAAACGATGTCCCCCTGGAAACCGCTTTTTACCAGATTGGGGATGTTGCCGCTATGGTCAATGTGGGCATGGGACAAGACCAGCACATCTACTTGTGAAGCGTCAAATGGCAAATGAACATTACGCTCATAGGTTTCGGCCCGCTTGCCCTGATATAACCCACAATCGAGCAAAATGCGACGGCCGTTGACCGTCAGCAAATGTTGTGATCCCGTCACCGTCTGCGCCGCGCCATGAAAAGCAATCTCCATTGTTATCTCCATGAAGAATGGTTACGCGGATTTCGCAGATGCATCGCAGATGAACGCGGATTCTTTTCAATTGTTTTGATCAGCGTCTATCTGCGTTTTATCAGCGATAATCTGCGTCCTATCTCTTTAATACTTTTAAGATGTCGTCGGCGTAGGTCTGGAAGCGCCAGGGGCCGAGGACGTTGAGTTGTTCTAGCTCAGCCAATGTCTTCGGGTTGGCTTGGGCGATTGCCCACAACGTTTCCCGGCCGACAATCACATCTGACTCGACACCTCGCGCCCGACCGCGCTCCTTGCGCCAGGTATGCAGCCGTTCATAGCGATTGAGCACACTTTCTGGCGGCCGTTTCGCGCGTGGCGGCGGGACGGGCGGCGGCGCGTGGCGGCTCTCATGGATGACTTCTAATAGGCGTTGGCCGTAACGCTGCACTTGCCCGCGCGTCATGCCGTGAATCCGCTCTATATCCGCCAGGCGGGTTGGGGCCGCCTGTACCAGGTCCAGCAACGTCCGGTCGCCAAACACCTTAAAGATGGGCAGGTTTCGCCGCCGCGCTTCCTCATTGCGGTAAATATGCAACGCCCGCGCCATCGCCTGTTCATGCGGCGCAAGGTCGCCCACGCCCGTGATTCCCCAGAAGCTCTCCGGATCAAAGCCGTTATCGGGCAGGCGTACCGCACTCTGTTCGGCAAAAATCTCGGCTGCCTCCTCCCAATACCCCTTCGCTCGCAATTCCTCGGCCAAACGGTCACGGAGCATGGGCAGGTAGTGGGTGTCGAGATGGGCATAGGCCAATTGCGCGGGAGACAGCGGCCGTTTGCACCAGTTCGACTTTTGGTACCGCTTGTCCAATTGCACCTGGAAAAACTGTTCGAGTAAATTGGCTAATCCAACCTGGTTATAACCGAGGATGCGTGCCGCCCACATCGTGTCAAACAGATGATGCAAGTGCCAGCCATAGTCACGCTTGAGTAAGATCAAGTCATATTCGGCCGCGTGGAATATTTTTTCGACGGCCGAATCGTGGATCAACTCCCCCAGCCCACTCAAATCCTCGACCGCCAAGGGATCAACGATGAAGTCTCGTTCAGCAATCGTGATCTGGATCAGGCAGGCCCGTTCGCGATAGGCAAACATCGAATTGGCTTCCAGATCAATCGCCAATCTAGGCGCTTGTCGCAACTGTCGCAAACATTTTTCCCAGGCAAGAGGGCTGGCGACGAGGGTAAAAGGAGCGGCCACCGGATTACGCTTACCCATCTTACTCAGCTCTCGTTCGCGGCGCTTACCGCTTGTCGATCGGTTCACCGCGGCCGTCCTCCGTAGCGGCAGGCACAAAAGCTGCCGTCATGATTGTCCCAATTCATAACGCCGGTACCACTCCCAAAATTGATGCAGGCCGTCAGTGACGGAAACGCTAGGGTTATAGTCGAGCAAGCGGCGGGCTTTGCTGATGTCGGCTTCGTTGCGTACGAAGTCGGCCGCCAGCCGTGGCGTCGAGACCACATTGGCCGTCTTGCCGCTTAGCTCCTCCATGATCTCCACAAAATCTTTCAGCAACACCGGTTCGCCCCGGCCGAGGTTGATGATCTCATAGCCCAACGGCCGGTCCAACGCCGCCACAATCCCACTAACGATGTCCTCCACAAATGTCCAATCGCGGTACATCTGTCCCCCATCATAGAGCGGGATTTCGCGTCCTTTGGCGATGCTGTCAGCCAGTAGATAGGCCATCATGTCCGGGCGGCCGCTGGGGCCATAGACGGTGAAAAAGCGCAGGGCGGTAAAGTTGAAGTTAAAAAGATGATGGTAGCTATAGCCGAGGATTTCGGCCGCCCGTTTGGCGGCCGCATAGGGTTGCAGCGGCCGGTCACAGGGGTCTGTCTCTACAAAGGGGATTTGCGTCGTATTGCCATAGACTGAGGAGGTGGAAGCAAATACAAAGTTGCCAACCTGTGTTGCTCGTGCCGCATCCATCAAATGTTGCGTGCCATTGAGGTCTACCTCGACATAGAGCGCGGGGTTCGCCACTGCATTTCGCACCCCGGCCAACGCCGCCAGATGGGCAACCGCATCGAACTGCTGCCCCTCAAAGAGCGAGAACAGTCGCGGCCGGTCGCGCACATCCGCCTCGACCATGCAGAAGTTGTCATATGCTTCCAGTTTGCGCTGGTTGGCCCGCTTTCGCGCCGGATCATAATAGTCGTTAAAATTGTCGAGGCCGACAACCTGATCACCACGTTGCGCCAATCGCCCCGCCAAATGGCTCCCAATAAATCCGGCCGCTCCCGTTACAAGTACTTTCAAACTTCGTTTCCTTCATTTGGTAATCGGTAAACAGTGATCGGTGAACGGTAGAAAGCGAACCGATTACCGATCACGGCTCACCGTTTACCGTCTCTGCCAAAGACGGCCGTAAATCCTCAACAACCAACTGTAAATTGGACTTACCCTGCCACTTATTGACGTTAATCGTATAGATCAGGTCAATATAGGGAGGTAGATGGTTGCCCCACGCCCCCTGGCGGAAAGCAATGGCCGGGAATGCCTGCCGGTCACCGTACCGGCCACCCGAACCATTTCCTAGAAAAAGCTGTAAATGGGCCAACTCTTGCCCCACCTGGCGATGACTCAGCACCCTGACGCCGCGACTGAGAAAGCGGGGGACGGGGTTCTCCTGGCCCGTCGGCTCCAGTTGAGCCAACGTCTCTTGCAGCGCCCAATCTACATCGCCGAGGCTGATTTCGGCATCGGCCGTAATCGAAGGTCGCAAATCCTTCCCCTCCAATTCTGAAGCGGCAAACTCCATCAGCCGCGTCTGAAATTCGGGCAGGTTCTCGTTGCGAATCGTAAAGCCCGCTGCCTGGGCATGGCCGCCATAGCGCACCAGCAGATCGCCCACCTGGTCAAGCGCATGGGTAATGTTGAATTCGGGAATCGAACGACAAGAGCCGCGACTCTCTTCTTCGCCATGCTCCATGATGATCGTCGGCCGGTAATGCCTTTCTGCCAACCGCCCGGCCACCAACCCGACGATGCCGGAGCGAAATTCGCTGTCACTGGCGATGATAATCGGCACATCACCATCCACCTGCTCTTCCGCTTTAGCACACAGGGTATGGGTCAGCTTTTGCCGTTCGCGGTTGAGGTCGTTCAGCCGTTGCGCCAATTCGCGGGCGGTGTGGTGGTTGTTGGCGGCGAGCAGCCTGGCCGCATCGTAGGCATGGGCCAGACGGCCGGCGGCGTTAATGCGGGGGCCAAGCGCGAAGGCGATGGATTCGGCCGAAATACCTCCCGGCTCCAACGCCGCCACCTTCAACAAGGCAGCAACTCCCGGCCGCCTTACCTCGTTCAGAACCCTTAGTCCATCCGCCACCAGCAGCCGGTTCTCCCCCACCAATGGCGCTAAATCCGCCACCGTCCCCAACGCTACCAGATCGAGCAGTCCCTGTTCATCAAATTTGGATTGCAGATCGCCGATTGCGGAATCCCCATTGCTACCTGCTACCTGCCACTTGCCACTCGCCTCGCGCAACGCCTGCGCCAACTTGTAAGCAATTCCCACCCCGGCCAACATCTTTTCCGGGTATTGGCAGTCGGGGCGTTTGGGGTTGATCACGGCCGTAGCCGGGGGCAGATCACGGCCGAGGCTATGATGGTCGGTGACGATAATATCCAGACCAATCGCACGGGCATGGGCGGTCTCGACCGGCGAACGGATGCCACAGTCTACGCTGATGATCAGATTCGCGCCCTTTTGTTTCAGGTTGGTTAGCGAATCACAATTGAGGCCATACCCTTCATCCACACGGTCGGGGATATAGGGCCACACCTGGCGGCGATCAAAGCCAATCGCCCGCAACGCTTCGGTCAGCAACACCGTTGCCGTCACGCCGTCGGCATCAAAGTCGCCATAGACGACGACGATCTCCTCGTCGCGCATCGCCTGTTGGATGCGGGCAACGGCCGCTTCCATCCCTGCCAGCAGGAAGGGATCACGTGACTCAAGGTAGTGGCCTTCAAGGAAGGCTTGTGCCTGGGCTTCGGCCGTCAGTCCGCGATTAAATAGCACCTGGCGCAGGATCGGGTGAATAGACTCTAATTCGTTGACCGTGGCTTTGGGGCGAACATTCCAGCGGTAGCTGGGAATCATAGGTGGACGATTCATCACCGCTTATAATAGCACGGATTATCTAAAAGGAAAAACAACGTATAAACGGCGGCCGTGTTATGGTATTATTACAGGACGGAAACACTTCGCATGTATAGAAGACTTGAGATCCTTCACCCGGAAATAAACTACACCTTCCACGGCCGTGTACAAAAAGTACCCGCAGAAAAATTGGGGATTATGGGCGCGGCCGATACATCGTGGGCTGAAGTTTTGCGTGGGCCAAATAAATCAATCCCCTCGAATACCCGCTTCTTTTTCACTGAAAAGGGCTGGGAGGAAGTCGGCCGTCATACCGTCGCTGGTTGCAAGCAGCAAGGACAGCATGTTAAAGTGATAGCGGTCAAAGAAAGTTCGGTGAACGTCGTATGGGGTGATGAGTATGAGGTCGCTGTGCAACCCAAGCGATCCCGCTCGCGTAAAAATCGCTGGTACTACTGATAGTACTCCTGAGGCACACCTTGGGTGACGAAGGTCAATGCAAAGTCGTCAAACACTCGCCACCAACCGGTTAGCGGCCGTTCCTCCACTCCTACTTCCCATTGAATCGCAAAGGGTGTCCAATCATCCGGTGGGGCTGTAACCGGCTGAATCAGGCAGGATAGCGTGCGTGTGTCTTGCCGCAGGCCAACTCGCAACGCCTTCAGCACCGCTTCTTTTGCGCTCCAGATGGCGGTTGTGTGGAGCGGCCGCAATCCCTCCGCTGTTTGTTCGAGCAATTCGTTTTCGGCCGCTGTCAGATATGCCTCAATAAATTCCATAATCCGCTCATCCACCCGCTCCACATCCGCCCCCAACGGCCAGTCGGCGCGTTCGACAAGCGTGCAAAAGGCCATATCGGCCGAGTGGCTGATCGAGATCGTACAAGCGAAGTTGTCTGGCGGGTTCTCCCAAATTACCTCCGGCGAACCATCGGGGCGGCCGAGAATAGAAAAGGAGGTCAATGGAAGCAATTGGCCGGTCTTTTCTCGAATGACCTGTTGGATGAGGTGTTTGGCGGTGTAGCGGCCGAGGAGCCAATCCTGGCGACGTTTGTCGGTTCTTAAGTTAGTGTAAGTGTCATTTTCTGTCTCACTAAGCAAATTGCTAAGAGAAGGATGTATGGCGGATACGGCCGAAGATGTATGGAGCGACCAATACAGATTATTCTCCGATAAAAATTGCACACTATTGTTTCTCCTAAAATTTTCTTTTTGGGGATAGTGTAACGTTGTTTCTGTAAAAGTTGGCTGGGGTAGGCCATGAGGTAT
>CAYPHY010000024.1:0-71538 GCA_964410625.1 uncultured Ardenticatenaceae bacterium
GCCACTTGCCGGACAATGGTCAAGGTGAGTTCCAGGTGATTGTGGCGGATTCGGCGCAACCACTTATCCTAGAAGCAACCGGCGAATAAACGATCGGTTAGCGTAGCCAATCATTCAGCCAACGGACCTGACCGCGCCATTCATCAGCCGAAGTTTCACTCAAAAGACGATCAAAGGCTTTCAGCAATCGCGATATATCCCACTTGGTTTGCTGGGCAAGGACAATACCGGCATGATCGGGGTGCAGCTTGGCTAAACGAGTAAAGTGTTGCACATTGTAAGTGAAGAGAATACGGTCGCGTTTTGAAGCTTCTAGCAATTGTTGCTCGTCACTGGCATCTTTTGCTATCCATTCATTTGGCGTTCTGGTTACGTCGAAACCTTTCTCTCTGAGAACACGATAAAGCGCTCTTACCGAAGCATCCTCATCCAGATGAAGTCGCGGTTTGCCACCTATTTCATCACTCATCACCGTAGCCTGCCTCGATCGCAAACAGACGGTCAGCTTCTAACGCAGCATCAATTTCGAAGCGGTGTGCCTGATAGAAATTTAAGGCGGCCAATACAAGTTCTAATGGCAAATCTAGCTCCTCCGCCACTTCTTCAGGAGACATCCCCCAATCCTTTACATAAACAACGATTGTTTGAACGCGAACACCATAGCCATGCAATTTGGGAATTACACGGCCGTTCTTCTCACGACGATAGGTAATCTGTGAAAAATCAGGATCATCCAAAGATTGGCGAAGCGCCCCCACCTTTTCAGAGACAGCCCACAGGATAAACTGATTAAGGGAAACACCCTGCTCTTTCGCCAGTTTTGTTGCTTCTTGTTTGAGATGGGTGGGTAAGCTTAAAGCGTAGCGGCTCATATAAATTCTCCAACGGGTTATGACATATCTTATATTATATCATATATGATGTCAGTTGATAATAAACGCATAAATATGAAACAGCAGAACATATCCGAAAGTTAGATCAGTATTTTCTTTTTAACGAAAGACACAAAGAGGTAGAGCCGCAGAGATGATAATGAAGAAACCTCTGTGCCCCTGTTTCTTTGCGCCTTTGCGTATAAAATAGGCTCTTATTGCATCTGGCATGCCGAGGTGGGTTTAGTTATTCATTGAGTATGACGCCAAGTTTTGATAACTCGGCCGCCACATCTACCTCTGGCGTATAGTGAATCGCCCACATCCCCACGTTTCGCGCTCCCTCAATATTGCGGGGTGCATCATCAATGAAGACGGTTTCCTCTGCTTTTCGCCCTAGTTGTTGCAAGGTGTGTTCGTAAATACGCGGGTCAGGTTTCATGATCTGCTGCGCGGCCGAGCCGATAATCAGATCAAACAGATCGGCAATCGCATACCGTTCGCTCAGCGTCAGCAGCAGGGCGTCGGTGGCGTTGCTGATCACGGCCGTTTGGTAGCGCGGCCGTAATTGGCGAATGAGATTGAGCAACGGTTCGTTGAGCGTGTCACCACCCCAAAACGCTTCGTAGAGTTTGTCCCTTTCCTCCTGCAGGCCGAGCGTTTCACCCACCCACTCCCACAAAGCTGTGTCGGTGATTTGCCCCGACTGCGCTTTGGTCCCCATCTCGCTATCGAAGACGATGGCTTCCAATTCGCCTGACGACAGGCCGAGGCGTTGCTCCCAGTGGCGACGGCCGCTGTAGTCGGTTGTGCGAACCAGCACGCCGCCGATGTCGAAGATAACTGCTTGAATCATATTTCCCTTGTAGCGCGGGTTGCCAACCCGCGAGCTTGCGGGTTAGCAACCCGCGCTAACCCGCGCTACGGTTATGACTATTCATCCAGAAGGACAACCGGTTCTTGGTAGTAGCGCAAGCGGCTGTGGGAGAGCCGCTCGGCGAGGAAGGCGTTGAACCAGGCGCGTTTGTCGGCCAGGCTCTCCTTCTGCTTCAGCCGTTCCAGATCGGCGTTCAGGCGCAGGATACGGCCGGGGATGACAAAGCGCGTCAGCCCGGCGGGCAACAGGCGTCCCTGGCTGGCTGCTTCAAAGACCTCGGTAGGCGAAAATTGGGGATAGATCGCCACCGCGACCAGCTCCGGGAACTGCCCTTTCAGCCGTTCCAGGTCAGTCAGCAGCGTGCGCTCGACATTTCCCCAGGCATTGTAGGTGTCTACAATCCCATTCATCACCGCCAGCCGGTCCGCGCTGGGGAGCAGCTTCGCGGCCGTGGCGTTCCCCTGGCGATCCAGGAAGTAGCAGATCGTCTGCGGCTGGTGGAGGGCGTTGCTGATCTCGGCCGAGGCCAGCGGTACAAGTTCCAGCCCGGCAATCCCTTCCAGATGGGACAGCAGCTCGGCAAAGGTGTGTTCGTTGTTTTCTGGATCGGCCGAAATGGCATGATACCAGGTGTGTAGTTGGAAGCCGTTCTGCTCTGGATCAACCACCTGGACGATCAGATAAGGGTAGCCCAGGCCACGCATAGAGGCATAGCGGGTGGCGCCGTCAAGGATGACATAGCGACCTTTCCAATAGGTGGTCAGTGGCGGGTTGATCAGGCGGCCTTCTTCGTCCAGGCGAGACATCAGAAGGGCGACGCGCTTTTCATCAATGTATTCGTGGGGGACGACTTGCTCAGTTGGCACAACCTCTAATGCCAGACTGCGGCTTGTCTGGCGCAGTTGCAGTGTCTCGCGCACTTGTTCGACCACGGCGAGGGCCATATCATGCTGCTGGCTGTTGAGGATGGCGGTAACATGGGGGGCGACGAGTACGTGCGGATGTTGGCGGAGGCGCAGGGATTCAGGGGCGGTATGGGTAGCGGCCGTCCAAACCTCGGATAGGGCAGCGCCGGCGATTTGCTCCGCTTCCAACGCATCCAGCAGATCAGCATCGTTGACCAGATCGGTGTGGCCGATATTGATCAAAATGGCGCTGGGTTTCATCAGGCTCAACTCCCGTTTGCCGATCAGCGGGCCTGTTACGGAGCGAAAAGGGACATGGAGGGAGACAAAGTCGGCCTCGCGCAGCAAGTCATCGAGATCTGCCGATTGTGTGTTGTGCGCCAGCGCCAGTTCGGGGGTCAGGCGCGGTTGGTTGACCAGCACGCGCATGGCGAAGGCGTCGGCGCGGCGGGCGACTTGCCGCCCGGCCCGACCAAAGCCTATTAGCCCCACTGTTTTTCCGGCCAGGCGGCCGTCGGCAAAGCGATGGCTGAGCGTCAGCAGTTGGGTCATAATGTGTTCGGCAACGGCCACCGCCCCGCTGTCGGCCGCGTTACGGACTTCGATGCCCATCGCCCGCGCCGTGCTGACATCAATGTTATCGAGATGGGTGCTGAGACAGCCGATCACGCGCAAGTTGTAGCCGTATTTGACCACATGGCTGCTGACACGACGACGCGGGCCGACGATCAACGCCTGGTATTGGCTAAGTCGGGAGAGAACGGCCTCATCCTCCAGGTCAATATCGGGGCAGAGGTCAACAGGTGCTTCCGCTTCCAAGACGGCCAATGCCTCCTCGTTTAGCGGTTCGCAAACGAGAATTCGTAGCCCTTGTGATGGCTCCAGTTCCTCGGCTTGCGGAGGTGGAGAAGCGGGTTTGGTCGCGGCCGTCGTTGTGGATGTCGTGGTTGATGTGGTTGTAGAGATCGCTTTAGGAGACGGCCGTTTGACAAAATCGGCCGCTTCCACATTGATATTGCCGCCACTTAATATAACGCCGACGCGCTGCCCTGGTAATGGGTATTGGCCGGTGAGCAGGGGGGCAAGGGCGACAGCCGCGCTCGGTTCGACCAGGATTTTCAGCCGCGACCAGATGAAGGCCAGGCTTTCTAAGATCGCCTCTTCGCTGACTGTGGTCATGTCGCCCACATAGCGGCGCATAATCGGCAGGTTGCGTTCGCCGATGAAGCGGGTGCGCAGGCCGTCGGCGATGGTGGCGGGGGTGTCGCTGAGAACATGGACTTTGTCCTCGCGCCAGGAGTGATTGGCGTCGGCGGCCGTTTCCGGCTCGACTCCTATCACGTGGCAACCGCGCGCGAGCAGTTGCGCGGCTAACGCGCTGCCGCTGATCAGTCCGCCTCCGCCCACCGGCACAAAGAGCGCGTCGAGCGGGCCAACTTCCTGGAAGAGTTCCAGCGCCGCCGTTCCTTGTCCAGCGATGATCTGGTGGTTGTCATAGGGGTGGACCAGCGTGTAGCCATGTTCGGCGATCAGTTGCGTGGTGACGGCTTCCCGGTCGCGGGCGGCACAGGGGATGATCTCGGCTCCATAAGCGGCCGTTGCGCGGCGCTTGTTCTCCGGCGCATCTTCGGGCATGACGACGACGGCACGAACGCCAAGCAACTGCGCTGCCAATGCCAACCCCTGGGCGTGGTTGCCGCTGGAGTGGGTGATCACACCAGCCGCTTTTTCGGCCGCGCTAAGCTGGCAGATAGCGTTGTACGCGCCGCGAAACTTAAACGCGCCGACACGCTGGAAGTTTTCACATTTCAAAAACAGCTCGCAGCCGGTGATTTCATTCAACTGGCGCGACGTTAGGACAGGGGTATGATGAGCAACCACGGAAAGCCTTGCGGCCGCTTCGAGAACAGCTTGTGGGGAGAGCATAGCCTCTCAATCTCTTCTTAATCTCTCAGTCTCTTAATCTCTGAGATCAGGAGACTGGGAGCCTTGATTAGTTTGGTGTAGGTGGCGGAATGGGAAGGTCGGCAACGGCCGTCTCTTTCCACTTCTTCCCTTCTTCGATCAGCATGACGGGAATGCCGTCAATGATCGGATACTTATAGCCGGAATCGGCACAGATGAGCCAGGCGTCCTGGTACAGTTCCAGCCGGCCGGGGTCGTCGCCGTGTTCTTTCGATTGAACGGCCGCTGGACAGCGCAGAATTTCTAAGAGCGCGGGGTTAAATGCCAGTTTTGTTTCTGTTTGGGCCATGTTTTTCCTACTTGCGGTATTTGCCTTGATCATACTGGCGTTGGAGATTACTGACAACTTGGAACAATGTTGTCTACTCTCTTGACATTTTTCCTACTCTCGCTATAATGTTTCCAATAATTTAGATACGTCTAAATTTTAACTTTAATGTAATAAGGGAGTGACACGAAAGTGCGCTATTTGATTGGAATATTAACGATTGGACTGTTGTTGTCGGCCGTTGCCTGCGGCGGCGCAACAGAAGCCGGGACCGGTGGCGGAGCGGATGACGGCCGTTTGAATGTCGTCACCACCACCGGCATGGTCGGTGATGTGGTGACAAACGTAGGGGGCGACCATGTCGCTGTAACCAGCTTGATGGGCGCGGGGACGGATCCCCATCTCTATGTTGCCAGTGCCAGCGACGTGGACCGGCTGCAAGAGGCGGACGCGATTTTCTACAACGGCCTTTTCCTCGAGGCGCAGATGGAAGATATTTTGGAACAGATCGCGGAGAACAAGCCCTCGGTGCCGATTGCCGGGAGGCTAGACGAAGGACGCTTGTTGCAATCGGTGAACTATGCCGACGAGTTTGATCCCCACATCTGGTTTGATGTTTCGCTGTGGGCGGAGACGACCGATGTGGTGCGCGATACGCTGAAGGAGATGGACCCGGAAAACGCGGCTGATTATGACGCCAACGCCGCCGCCTATCGCGCTGAACTGGAGGAGCTACACCACTACGTTTTGGAGCAGGCGGCACGCGTGCCGGAGCAACAACGGGTGTTGATCACTGCCCACGACGCCTTTAACTACTTCGGCCGTGCCTATGGCTTTGAGGTGCGCGGTTTGCAGGGGATCAGTACACAATCGGAGGCGAGTACGGCCGATGTGCAGGAGCTGGCTCGCTTTATCGCCGAGAACGAGATACCGGCGATTTTTATCGAATCTTCTGTGCCGGTGCGGAATATTGAGGCGGTGCAGGCGGCCGTTGCTAACCAGGGCTTTGACGTGGAGATCGGCGGCCAACTTTTCTCCGACGCGATGGGCGATGCCGGCACGCCAGAAGGCACTTATGTAGGCATGGTGCGGCATAATATTGATACGATTGTAGGAGCGTTGTTAAATGGTTAATGGTCAATGGTTAATGGTTAACAGTCAATCAATGATGAACACCAAGAAGATAATTAACAATTAACCATTAACCGTTCACCATTAACCATTCATTGGGGTGTATGGTGTCTGAAAACAAATTAAATGCCCTTTCCGTCACCGATCTGACGGTGGCTTATCAGGAGAAGCCGGTGTTGTGGGATGTGGATTTGCATGTGCCGCCGGGGATTTTGATGGCGATTGTTGGGCCGAACGGGGCGGGCAAGACGACCTTTATCAAAGCAGCGTTAGGCCTGATCAAGCCGGTGGCGGGCCAGGTGTTGATCTATGACCAACCCTATGCCACGCAGCGGCGGCTGGTGGGGTATGTGCCACAGCGCGGCAGTGTGGATTGGGACTTTCCGACCAGCGTGCTGGACGTGGTGATGATGGGGCGCTATGGGCC
Organism: uncultured Ardenticatenaceae bacterium; assembly: GCA_964410625.1. Taxonomy (GTDB): domain Bacteria; phylum Chloroflexota; class Anaerolineae; order Promineifilales; family Promineifilaceae; genus CAYPHY01. Next base: position 6,446 of record CAYPHY010000024.1, read on the forward strand.
ATTGGGCTGGTTCCGGCGGCCGGGGCGCAAGGAGCGCGAGATGGCGTTGGAAGCATTGGAAAAGGTGGGCATGGCCCGCTATGCCGACCGGCAGATCAGCCAGCTTTCCGGCGGACAACAGCAGCGGACCTTCCTGGCGCGGGCGTTGGTCCAGGATGCGCAGATTTACTTTATGGATGAGCCGTTCCAGGGCGTGGACGCGACGACAGAACGGGCGATTGTTGCCCTATTGAAAGGATTGCGGGCGGAAGGGAAGACGGTGATCGCCGTCCATCACGACCTGCAAACGGTGCAAGAGTATTTTGATTGGGTGATGCTGCTCAATGTGCGCAGTATTGCCAGCGGTCCGGTGGGGCAGGTGTTTACTGAGGAGAATTTGCGGCGGACGTATGGCGGCCGTGTGGCCTTCCTCGGTGGGAATGGGAATGGGGAGAGTAAGCAGTTGGCAGTAAGCAGTGGGCAGTTAGTAGAGAGTGGAGAGTGAGGAGTGGAGAGTAGCCAACTGGCTACTGCCAACTGCCTACTTACTAGGTTGAGTGATCAATGAACGTGTTAGACATACTAAACAGTTTGCTAACCGATTACACGCTACGGACGGTGGCGTTGGGCGCGGCCGTGTTGGGGATTGTCAGCGGGGCGTTGGGGACGTTTGCTTTCTTGCGGCGGCAGAGCTTGCTCGGTGATGCCATGTCCCATGCTGCGCTGCCGGGGGTGGTGCTGGCCTTTATGCTGACCGGCAGCAAAGCGCCGTTGGTCTTGGTATTGGGCGCGGCCGTTGCCGGTGTCCTCGGTACGGTGTTTTTGCTGACGATTACCCGCTATACACGCATTAAGGAAGATGCCGCCCTGGGAATTATCCTCTCCGTCTTTTTTGGCGTAGGGTTGATGCTGCTCACCTTCTTGCAGCGCAACCCGGTGGCGGCCCAGGCCGGGCTGAATAACTTTCTTTTCGGTCAGGCAGCCACGCTCTTGCAGCGCGACGTCGTCGTGATGGCCGCCTTTGGTGGTGGGGCGTTGCTGCTGCTATTTATATTTTGGAAGGAGTTTAAGCTGCTGGCCTTTGACCGTGACTTTGGCGGCAGCCTCGGTTTTCCAATGACCGCGCTGGATGTGCTGCTGACTACGCTGCTGGTGATCGCGATTGTCATTGGCCTCCAGGCGGTGGGTGTGGTGCTGATGAGCGCGATGGTGGTTGCTCCGGCAGCGGCCGCGCGACAATGGACGGACCGCTTGAGTGTGATGGTCATCCTCGCCGCCTGCTTCGGCGCGTTGGCCGGCGTGGTTGGCGCGGTGATCAGCAGTATGGGAACGGGGCTTTCGACTGGCCCAGTGGTGGTGCTAGTGGTTAGTCTGCTGGTAGTTATTGCCTTGCTCTTTGGCGCGTCGCGGGGGCTGGTCTGGAACTGGATCCGCCAGCGACGGAACCGGCGCCAATTACGGTTGCAGACGGTACTGGAGCATCTATACCAGTTGACCGCACAGCATCAGGACCCGCACTATCCCCATTCGATTGAGGTGTTGCGGGCGATGAATTGGCAGCGCGGCGGTGTGCAGCGCACTCTGGAGGTGCTGGCGGCCGGTGGGCTGGTGCAGCAAGTATCGCCAGGAATGTGGTCATTGACTGAAGCTGGCGTAGAACAAGTGGAAGAAAGGGATGAAGGATGAAGGATGAGGGATGTTGTTCATCCTTCATCCCTCATCCCTCATCCCTCATCCTTCATCCCTCACCTTGAGGTGTTTATGAGCGCGGGAACGGAAATTCAACTGATTGCGGTAGTGGTGGCAGTGGCTTGCGGATTGCCGGGGGTTTTCCTGGTCTTGCGGCGGACGGCAATGATGAGCGATGCCATCAGCCATACCGTTTTGCTGGGGATTGTCCTGGGTTATTTCTTGGTGGGCAATCTGGAGTCGCCGCTGCTGATCATCAGCGCGGCTTTGATGGGCGTGGTAACGGTTAGTCTGGTGGAGTTGCTGATCAGCACGAAGTTGGTTAAGCAGGATGCGGCGATTGGGCTGGTCTTTCCGGCGTTGTTTAGCATAGCGGTGATCTTGATTTCGCGTTATGCCGGTGGGGCGCATTTGGACAATGACGCGGTGCTATTGGGGGAGATCGCTTTCGCGCCCTTTGACCGGATGACGCTGTTGGGCGTTGATCTGCCGCGCAGTCTGGTGGTGATGAGTGCGATCTTATTGCTGAACCTGCTTTTTATCACCCTCTTTTACAAGGAGCTAAAGCTGACAACGTTTGATGCGGGGTTAGCGGCCGCGCTGGGCTTTGCGCCGGCGTTGGTGCATTATGGGCTGATGCTGGTTGTCTCGATCACGGCCGTTGGCGCGTTTGATGCGGTGGGTTCCATCCTGGTTGTCGCTTTGATGGTTGCTCCGGCGGCGGCCGCCTATTTGCTGACCGACCGCCTGAGCTGGATGCTCGGATTGAGCGCGTTGCTTGGCGGATTGAGCGCAATCAGCGGTTATTGGCTGGCGCGAGCGTTGGATGCCAATATCGCCGGTTCGATTGCGGCGATGGCCGGATTTGTTTTTTTGCTGACCTTTCTCTTTGCGCCGGAGCGAGGGATGGTGGCGTTGGCTTTGCGGCGCAGACGGCAACGGTGGGAGTTTGCCCAAACCGCCCTGGCAATCCACTTGCTGAACCATGAGGGAACGCCGACGATGGCCGTCGAGCGACGGGTTGATCACTTACAGTACCATCTCCGCTGGGAGCCAAACTTCGCCGGAGAGGTGGTACGCCGGGCGCAGCGGGAGGGGTTGATTGAACGGGAAAACGGCGATTTGTCGCTGACGGCCGAGGGCCGCCAGCGAGCACAAGCGGCATTGGTGCATTAGTTGAATCGATGCTTAAGCTGTCACGCGGGGACGCAGGGAAAAGTAGCGCTCATCCTGCGTCCCCACGTGAGAATATTTGGTTGGGTCTAGGTGGTTTGCAGGCGGTGGGGGCCGTTGCGGAAGACGTAGAAGAGGGCGGTGAGCAGGGCCAGGGCGACAACGGCCGCCGTCCCCGCGACCAACGTGCTATCGTCCAAATAGCGCACGACGACGCCGATATAGGCGTAGAGATAGACGACAAAGATAACCCAGTCGCCATTGAGACCGCGATAGAGATAGTAAGCAAGCAGTCCGGCGACGACGAGCATAATCGCCCCCCATAGCTCATAGCTGAGGCCAAAGCCGTTCCAGTTGAGGGTGATCAGCGCGACGGCCGTGTTGGAAACGGTGGCAATGGTCAGCCAGGCCAGGTAGATGCTGATGGGAATCCACAGCCAACGCTCGAAGCCGGTAATGTCGGCGCGGTTGATCTCCAGGCGGCGATAGGCGATGACGGCCGTGAGCAGCAACCCAACGATGACGACAGCCGACCACACAAAAGCTTGCTGCCCAAAGACATAAGTCCAGAGGGCGTTGAGCAGTAGATTGAGCATGAGCCAGGGGGCGGCAGCGCGAAAGCGCGGGTTATCACGCTGGGACGGAAGTGCCTGATAGATTGCATAGGTAATGAGTCCCAGGTAGATCACCGGCCAGATGGTGGCGAAGACGTAGCCAGCGGGAAAGAAAAAATTTGAGCCATCAAAGCTGTTGGCAACCTCACCCGTATTGGTGTCAGGCTGGAAGCCGAAATAGTTGGCGGCGATGATGCTGCCGAGCATGATGACAAGTGTGGCAATTTGCCGGATCGTGTCGCGATTCATAGGATGTACCTCTATCCTATGTTTTAAGAAGAAAAACGGGTTTTGTCCACCTTTTGATCAGGCAATAACGAGAGTAGTTCGTTTCGGGTGGGCATGGCTGCTTGTGCTCCGGGGCGGGTGACGGCCCACGCGCCAGCGGCCAGGCCCCAATGGACGGCCGTTTCGACGGTTTTGCCTTCGCTGAGGGCAACGGCCATAGCGGCGTTGAAGGCGTCTCCGGCGGCGACGGTATCAACGGCCGTTACAGGAAGGGCAGGCAGGTGGTATTGCCCCGCGTCATCGGCCACATAGACCCCTTGCCCACCCATCTTAATTAACACACACCGTGCGCCCTGTGCGCGAAGCTGGTTGGCGGCGGCGGCAGCGTCATCCTGGTTGTGGATGGGGATTTGGGTCAATGCCTCCGCTTCAACCGTATTAGGGGTCAGGTAGTCTACGGTGGCGATCAGTGCCGGGGGCAGGAGTTGGGCGGGGGCGGGGTCTAGGATAACGGGCACGTGCCTGGATTGGGCGAGTTCGGCCGCTGCCTGGACGATGGATAGCGGGACTTCTAATTGCAGCAGCAAAAGGGTAGTGCCTTCAAGGGCGGCGTCGAGTCGCGCCAGTTCCGCTTCGCCCACCGCGCCGTTTGCGCCGGGAATGATGATGATCTGGTTTTCGCCATCGGCGGCGATGGTGATGATCGCCACACCGGAGTGTTGATCGGCCGTTGCTGTGATGCCCTGGCAATCTACGCCTTCGCTTTCCATGTGGGCGACAAGCGTTTTGCCAAATTCGTCGTCACCGACGCGGCCGATCATCCTGGTTGTTGCCCCCAGCCGCGCACAAGCCACGGCCTGGTTGGCCCCCTTGCCACCGGGGACGGTCTGGAAGGAGCGGCCGGTTAATGTTTCGCCGGGTCGAGGGAAGTTGGCGACGCGGGCGACGAGGTCCATATTGATGCTGCCGAAAATGATGATGGTCATAGTGCGTTTGAATTCGCTGGTTGTATGGCAGAGCCGATGAGTTTGGCAGATGTGCGGACGGAGACGGTGAAGCCGAAGAAGGGGCCGAAGTCTTGGGCAGCGCAGAGGCTGGTGAAGAAAAGTCCGGGTAGATTGCTTTGGAAATGTTCGTCGAGGAGGGGAAAGCCGTTGAGTGTTTCCAGTAGCGGTAGAATGTTGCTGTTTTTCAGGAAGGGGATTTGACTGACGTTGACTTTGTAGCCGGTAGCCAGGATGATCTGGTCAACGCTGAAGGTTGTTCCATCATTCAGTGTCACTTCGAGTGCGCCAGTGGGCAATTCCCGGCAACCGGTTAGATGGGTTTCGGGGTGGAGATGGATGGAGTCACGGGTGATGCGTTTAGCCAGCCAGGGTTCGAGCTTGAGGCGCCCTTCGGCCCAGAGGCGTTGGTTGACTTGCTCTTTTTCGGCGGCCGACATTTGCCGAAACCAGCCGGGATTTTCGACGATGCTGTCCACTAAGGGTGGGACCCACGACCAGTCGGAGGGGGTGAAGGCAGGGGTAGGGTGACGGTAGGTGAGGTGGACGACAGCGGCTCCTTGTTCGTGGATGAGGGCAGCCCACTCGAACGCGCTTTGTCGGCCGCCGATGATCAACACGCGCTTGTCTTTTAGGCCGCTGAGGTCGACGTAATCGCAAGTGTGGGCAATTTTGCCAGCAAGTTTACTGGCAAGTTGGTCGCCGGAGATGAGCGTGGTGTAGGGTTCGGGGACGTTTTTGAAGTAGCGGAAGCCGAGGGCGAGGGCGACGTTGGTGGCGGTTAGGGTGCTGCCGTCCGCCAGCGTTGCCTGATAGTGGGGGCTGGGATTGGGCAGGTAGTCGAGTTGTTCAACCCAGCCAGGAAGTGGTTCGATCCCCTTTTTTTGTTGGAACCAGCGGCAGTAGCCGAGGTAGAAGTCGAGCGTAAGCGGTTCGACGTCGGCCGGAGTGAGGCCCATCGTTTGTAGATAACGCTCGATTGTGTGTTCGTTGAAGGGATCGTAGTGCCAACTGCAATCGGAGCGAAGAACCATATTGGCGGGCATGTTGGATTGCCAGAACTCCATGGGCTTGCCGATAATCGTATGTTCGATATGCTGGCCTTTTGCATAGGCGGCGAGGGCCAGGCCGAATGGCCCCGCGCCGATGATTAGGAGGGGGATGGGAGATTGGGTAGCCATACTGGATTATACACCAGGGAGCGAAATGTTTGGTATAGACACGGATTGAAATCCGCGTCTGATATAGCAAGTGCGTTTAAAACGCACTGGTAGGTCGCTGAACTTATGTTAACCTGTTTCAACATTTTTTCCGTATCAGCAGCGCATTGAAATGGGCCCATTTCAATGCACAGAATCCACCGATAACGACCCATCCTGCTCCCGCTTCCAATGGACCAAAAGCTGGATCACTAACATGGTGACGGCCGAGAGCAAGGTTGCGGCCGTTGCTTTCGCCCACGTTTTGCGCCGTGCATGAACGGCCGCGCGATGGGCCGCTTTGGTGCGGGAAGCCGTCGCCAATAGTGCATTCCAATCAGGGATTTCGTCGGCCGCTGGCAGGCCATAGGCTTGCTGCCAGAGCGCGAGATAGGCGTCAACCTCGGCCGTCCAGCGTTCATCGTCCCAAGCCAGTTCTGGCTGGCAGATGGCGCGGATGCGCGGCAGCAGGTCGCGGCCCCCTTCGGGCAAGAGCAACCCCAGGCGTACGCGGCGCAGTAGCAGATCGTCGAGATGGATGACGCCTTCAGCGCGGGCCGCCCAGCGCAACTCCGCCCACAGCAGGGGCGTGCCAGGGATGGGTTGCAATTCACCGGGGGCGGCCGCCGCCACCAACTCCATAGCTTCGGCCCCGTAGCGGCCGCACAAACGACGGCACAACGCGCTATCCAGTCCGGCCAGCGGCCGTTCCTGACCGGCCGCGTGATCAAAAATCGGCCCGTCGAGCCTGCTGGACGGTAGCGTTACCCCGTCCGCTTTCAGCAGTTCGCGGATCGCTTGCAGCGCGTCATTGGCAATGAGGCGGAAGGTGGTCAACTTGCCGCCGGTCACGGTCAGCAACCCCTTTTTCTGCCAGACGACATGATCGCGTGACTCTTCGGAAGGGGCGGCGGTGTGGCCGCAGCCGATGACCGGGCGCACCCCGGCGAAGGTGGCCTGGACATCATCGAGCGTGAGGTTGAGGGTGGGGAAGTGGGCGGTGACGGCCGCCATCAGATAGGCAACTTCAGCGGGCGTAATGCGCGGCTCGGCGTCGAGCGATGCCTGATGATCCTCGTCGGTGGTCCCCAGCAATGTCACCCCTTCCCAGGGCAGAGCAAAGACGGGCCGCCTGTCCAGCGGATGTTGAAAGCTGATCGCCTGGGGGATGGGCAAGCGATTGGCGGGGAAAACGAGGTGGCTGCCGCGCAACGGCCGCAAGCGTGAATCCTCGCCCACCTGATTGCGCAACCGATCGGCCCATGCGCCGGTGGCATTAACTACCACACGGCCCCTTACCTCCGCCACGCTCCCAGTTTCACAATCTCTCAGTCTCACCCCTCTCACCTCTCCGGCCTCATCCCGCACCAACCCCTCCACCCGCGCATAGTTGAGTGCGGTGCCGCCATTGGCGACGGCTTCGCGAATCAGCCGCAGCACCAGCCGCGCGTCGTCGGTTTGCGCGTCGCCATATTGGAAGCCGCCGCGCAACCCTTGTGCCCGAATGTGGGGGGCGAGCATTTGAAACTCAGAGGCAGGCCAGTAGTGGTGGTTCCATTGCCGCGCCAGCAAGTCATAAAGCGCGAGACCGGCGCGATAGACCAGACGGCCGGGCCGGTCGCCGCGATAACTGGCGAGCAGGAAGCCCAATGGCTCCACCAGGCCAGGGGCCTCACCGAGCAACTGCCGCCGTTCATTCACCGAGGCGTGGGTCAGGCCAAATTGCGCCTTCTTCAAGTAGCGCAAGCCGCCATGCACCATTTTTGAGGAGCGGCTGGAGGTCCCCCAGGCGAAATCGCGCTGTTCGACCAGCAAGGCACGCAGGCCAAGCGCGGCCGTTTCGCGCAATATCCCCGCGCCAGTGATCCCGCCGCCAACGATAATGACATCCCATTGTTGATCAAGCGTTGTCCAGACATCCTCCCGCCAGCCCGTTGACCATAAAGTTGATTGTTTCATCAGTACCCCCTTGGGTATCAAATAATTAACGCAGAGGCGCAGAGGGACAGAGGCGCAGAGTTTTTCATTCGCTCTGTGTCTCTGCTGCTCTGAGTTTCTGCGTTTTTAAGGAACATAATAAAGTAGCTTTCTGTGCCGAATTTAGAAACCGGGTTTCTTCGAAGAAACCCGGTTTCTAGCTAGAGGAGCTTGCCGGGGTTCATCAGTCCGTCTGGGTCGAAGCAGTGGAATGTGTGTTGCAGGGCGGCAAGTCCCAGTTCCCCTTTTTCGGCCGCCAGATAGGGCATGTGGTCGAGGCCAACGCCGTGTTGGTGGCTGATCGTCCCTTGCCTGGCGACAATGGCGGCACTGGCAGCGTGCTTCAGGCAACGCCAGCGATGGAGCGTCTCTTCAGGATCGGCCGCTATTCGGAATAAGTAAGTGGTATAAATGCTGGCCCCTTGTGGATACATGTGCGAGAGGTGGGTAAAGACATGGACGCGCTCACCCATTTCGGCCAATGCACTGTGCAAAGCAGCCTCAATCCCCTCCAGCAATGCCGGGACTTGCTTCCAGGTGGCGGCCGTTTCCAGCGTATCCACCGCATAGCCACGCTCCCAGAGGGTGTTGCGCAGGTAGGGGGTGCGGAAGCGTCCTTCAATCCACTGTTCGCCAAAGCGACGGCCGACATGGACGCCGCCCTGTTCTCCGGCAATTTCCAACGCGGCCTGGCGGCTGGCGCGAACGGCCGTTTTCTGCCCGGTGAAGCCAACCAGCAGCATACATTTCTCGTCACCGACCCGCCGCGCAGCCAACAATGTCTCCAGCAGCCCGATCAGCCGTTCATGTCCGGCGAGGGCGAGGGTGGTGGTGGTTTCACGTGGAGTACTGAGTCTCAGCATAGACAGCGGCAGTCGTGCCTGGACCATCCGCCGCGCGGCCGCCAGCCCACTTTCAAAGTCGGGGAAAAAGAGGGCATGAAACGCTTCAACCTCCGGCAAGGGGGTGATGCGTACCGTCGCCTCGGTGAGGATGCCCAGTCGCCCTTCCGAACCGAGGACAAGTTGGCGCAGGTCCGGCCCGGCGGCCGAAGCAGGGAAGGGCGGCAGGTAGATCATTCCAGCAGGGGCGATCAACCGCCCTCCGGCGAAGAGCTCTTCGATGCGGCCGTAGCTCAATGATTGCTGGCCGCTGGAGCGGGTGACGACCCAGCCGCCGAGCGTGGACTGCTCAAACGATTGCGGGAAGTGGCCGAAGGTGTAGCCCCTGGCGCGAAGTTGCGCTTCGATTTCTGGACCGGCTGCCCCCGCGCCAAAGGTCGCCAGGCGGCTGGTCTCGTCGAAGTCGTGCAGTTGGTTCAGGCGGCGCAAGTTGACGGTCAGCACCGGAGCGTCGGTCGCGAGTGGGGTGATGTGGCCGACGACGCTGGTGCCGCCGCCATAGGGGATGAGCCGCGCGCCGGTCGCCTGGGCATAGCTGATCAGTGCAGCGACCTCATCGGCGGTGGACGGCCGCGCCACGCCATCGGGAAAGGTGGAGATGCGGCCGCTGCGGAGGGCGACCCAATCGGGCAAGCTTTGGCCGCGTGCGTGCCACACGCGCTCTTCGGCCGCGGTATTGACCAGTGGGTGGGGCGGTAAACGGGAAGGGGGAACGGCCACGACCACCTCATCCAGCGCAGCATCTACCGGCGGGGTAGCGGCCCCGACCCATTCATTCAAATAAGTTGTCGCCTTGCCGGGCAGATGATAGGCAATCGAATCATCCCCCCAGCCGTTCCAGCGCTTCATGTTTCTCTCCTGAAAATAGTTACGCAGATTACGCGGATGGGTAATAAGAATTGCACGCAGATTACGCGGATACTTCGCTGTTGCTCGGTACAAGCTTTCATCCCTTTCCCACTCTCCAATCTCGCACTCTCCTAATCACTAACCACTAACCACTCCCCACTCTCCGCCACAGTGCAATACTGGCCTCCATCACCTGGCGAACGGCCGTTTCGGCGGCGTTTGGGTCGCGGGCGACCGCTGCGGCGGCCAGGACGGTGTAGAATGCTTGTGAACCTTCCCTGGCAATGGCGGGCTGGAAATAGCGCATCGCCATATCGGGATAGAAGTCGCGGAAGCCGTTGAGGATCAGTGTATAGATTTGGTTGCCCGACCAGACGGTGAGGTGGTGCTGCAAACGCCAATCGTAGGCGGCGTAGGCGGCCGGGTCATCGTCGAGTTGCTTGCTCTCGGCCAAAATTGCCACCACATCATCGGGTCGTTGGGCAACGGCCGCGCGGGTATAAGCGGGGGCCAGTTGCAGCCGGATTTCCAGCAGATGGGGAACAAAGTCCTTGGGCAGTTGTTCGCTATGTTCGACCAATGTCCGCAGCACATTAAGACCACCCTCTTGCCAATAATCATTGACAAGCGTCGGCCGTCCATGATTAACGGTCAGCCAGCCGTCCCGCGCCAGCCGTTGGATCGCCTCACGTAAGGTCGGCCGTGTCACGCCTAATTGGACGGCTAGGTCCCGTTCACCAGGGAGATTGGAGCCGGGAGGGAATGTTCCGTTCAAGATGGCGGTGACGAGGGCTTGTTCGACGTAGTGATGGGGTTTTGGGGGGGCGGTCCAGGTATTCATAGGATGGGCGGTTTTGGTTATTGGTGTATTGATTATTAGCTCTGTTTAACGCAGAGGCGCGGAGAGACAGAGGCGCAGAGGTTTGGTTTTCTCTACGTCTCTGCTGCTCTGCGTCTCTGCGTTTTTAAGGAGTTTGTTTACCCTAAATTTCAACATGTTAGAGATAAACAATCTGGTAAGTGGTCATACCAGTTGTGATTATTATGAAGGAACGGCCGCTAAATGTCAAGCATTTATAGCGCAGGTTGCCAACACACGAGCTTGCGGGTTGGCAACCCGCGCTACAATAGTGGAACGTTCACGCTTTCTTCACGCTAGATTTACAGCATTTTTATCGGTTCTCGGCCGCGGGGTGTTATCTTCTATAAAGCGTGTGGGAGCCACCGTGATGATGCCTGCTTGGTGGGGCAACCCGCCGGTAACTCACCTGCGTAAGGAACAGCAAATTAACGCAAGATTACCCGAAACAGCATAACTATGGCAAACAGTAATAGACGTTCATGGGGGAGCGGCCGTCCACAGCGCGACCCAACGCAAAGAAGCAAGCCCGTTTCGCCCTCTACCGGGTCACCGGATTCCGGACAGGCGGATGGGTTTGTCGAATCGGCCGATTTTTTACCTGATTGGCTGGCGGCCGAACCAACCAGACCAGCCCGCGCCAATCCTAAGCTTCTGTCAACAGCAGAGCAACCGGAAACGTTGCCCATAGACGAAGAGGATGATCTCGCTGCTCAGTTGGCATTGCTTGACCAGTTGTATGAGAGCGAACCGGCGGCCGCCTTCGGCTCTTCCGCGGCCGTCTCCGTTTTTGACACGCCCCCGTTGCCTACCACGACTCAAACGCCTCAATCCAGCGACGAACCGCCTGTGACTGACGATGTACAGGGGGATGATCAGGGATTAAGCAGTGAGGTATTGGATGTCGGTGCGGTAGAGGAAAATGACATGCTGGCTGTTGTGCCGTTGGCGGCTGAACAGCAGAGCGAGCCTGCGGAGGAAGCGGCAGCCGAGATTGAACCGCTACTGGAACCCCAACCGCTGCCCGCGGCCGTGCCATCGCCAGTGACACGCGCTACCCTTGAAGTAGAACCCATGTCGACACCATTCGTGGCGGCGGATGCGCCGGAGCCAGTAGCCGCGCCGAGCAAGCCGTCTGCTGTGCCAGTCGTTTCAGCGGCGGTCAATCAAACGGCTACCCCTCGTCCCGTGGCCCAGCTAACGCCAGCGGTGGCGACGAGTGGCTATGCTACCCCCTCCCGCGCGACGTCGGTGGTCAGACAACCGGCGCGGAAGGCAGCCCAGGGTGTTGAACGCGGCCGTCCGCGCCGCCAACGCACGCGCAAGGTGTTGCTCGAAGGGGGCTTGCAGCGCGTGCCGGTACGTATTTTTGATCGCTTTGCCAAAGTGTCGCTGCTACTGGTGCTGCTCTTTGGGCTGCTGTCCTTCCTAATCTTACGATTTAATCCCTTTGCTTATTTTGCCGTCCAGTCGGCGACGGCGGCACGGCCGCAAACGGTGCGGCCGCCGGTGGATGCGCCGGGGCAGGGCAGCGAGTGGTGTCTGACCGGCGATTTTCTGGATAACCAGCGAGGGCATGTGCTGAGCGACAATGGATTGGTGGGGGATACCATCGCCGGGGACCGTGTCTTTTCCTTGCAGCAGACGATTGCCCAGCCCGGCACTTATTCCTGGCAGGTGGCGGCTTGTAACGACCCAGAGATAGTCTTTCCCCCGGAACCGACCTGGGTGGTGACGACGCAGCCGAACGAGACGGTGCTATTTACCGTTGATGGCAGCCAGCGAGGGCTTGCCCACTTTGTTTCTGCCCCTTATGTGGTGGCGGCCGATGATTCGGCCGCTTCCTTCCGCGTGATCGGTGATTTCCAGGATTGGGACCGGCATGATCCAAACAGTATGCTGCAAAGAGTGGGTGCGGGCATTTACCAGCATGTGCGGCGTCTGTCACAGGCAGACCAATATAACGCCTATGTGGTGGCGGCCGACCTGGGCGAAGAGGATGGGTTGACGGCGATTGATGGCTATGGCCGCACGACCGCGCCGATACCGCTCACTTTTCGCACGATGCGGCGTGGGGATACGGCCGTTTTCCTGCTCGATCTCAACAAAGGGCGGGCGACGGTGCTATACAACATGAACCCCTTTCTGACGCAGATGGCTTATTACGGGGGGAATTGGTTGACCGGTTTGCTGGTGGGGGCGGTTGCGCTGCTGATCTTGCTTTGGCTTCTGCTGCGTTCCAGCCTGCTTTGGCGTCATCGCAGTTGGCTGGATTCCGGCTGTCCTCGTTGCCATGAGCATGAGCTGATGCGTGTGGAGCGGCAACTGGTTGATCGCCTATTACACTTGCTCGGCCTTCCCGCTTACCGCTATCAGTGCCGCCACTGTACCTGGCAAGGCTTGCGGCTGAGCATTGGTGGTCTGTCGGCTTCCCCCCGTTCGCGGCTGGCGCGTCGGTAGGAAGAGATTGGGAGATTGGAGACTGGAGATTGGGTAGGAGTAGTCTATTGGTGTATTGGTGTATTAGTCTATTAGGCTAGACCAAAATACCAATAGACTAATACTAATACACCAGTACACTCTTAACTGATTACCGCTCACCAGCTAAATAAATCCGCTTCCGGTGGATGATCGTGTCCAACGGGTCGAAGTCGAGGGTGCGGAGTACCTCGTCGGGGCGACCAGTTTGGGTTGGGTTTTGGATAAGGTGCATTTGCAAGCGAGGCTCTCCTTCTGCTTCAGTCACTTCGAGGGAGAGGATTAACGGCCGTAAATCATACTCGCGCTTTTTCCCCTTTTTGCCTCCCTGCCGTTCACGTATTAGGGTATCGGCGGCCAATAGGGCAGCCACTTTTTGCACTAATTCGGTCTGATCCACCGGATCGAGAAAGGTCACTTCATAGACGGAAGAGGAAACGGCCTGTTGCAGGGATGGCTCGGAGAGGGGGACTTCGGCCGCATGGTGGATGGCGATGCCGGGGGCGATGGCGGCGGCCAGTTGTTGGCGCACCTGTTCCGGCTCCATTGCTTCCGTCAGCCAGATGTCGGCCAGTTCCGCTGCGCTGGTATAGCCGAGGGGGAGGGCGGCCGCCAGCGAGAGGCGCGGCCGGCGGTTGAAGCCCTGCGAATAGGCGACGGGGATACCGGCGCGGTTGAGCGAACGTTCCAACGTTCGCGCCAGATCGAGATGGCCGATGAAGCGAGTGTTGCCACGCTTGCTGAAGGTCAGGCGCAGCCGTTGAACGGCCGTGATTTGTTGGGTGGTTTCGGTCAGTTCTTTTTCCTTTTCTTCCATTCTGCTCTTTAGCGGTTTTCCGGTATGCTTAGATTATAGCCTATGACTCAATTTCTGCAGTTTTACCGCAGTTTTTGCGAAAACATAGGGTACAATTGGCGGCCTATCAAGATGAGGGGTGCGATGCGGCTGTATTGGCTAATTGTTGGATTATGCGGGATGGTAGCCTTGCTGTTGAGCGGGTGTGAACGGCCGGACCCGGAGATTCCTCCTGAGTTGGCGACGATGGTGGGGACGGCCGACGCCGCGTTGCCTCCCACGCTGCCGGACGATGCAGAGACGCCGGTCATTGTCCAACTGGGAACGCCGGTTGCTGCTTATGCCGGAACACCGACGCCTGATCCACCTTTTGCTGGAAGCGGGGCGGCCGTCAATGCTGAGGGGATGACCACCCACACAGTCAACGCCGGAGAGACATTGGGCGTGATCGCCCAGCTTTATGGCAGTACGGTTGAAGAGTTACAAACGATCAACAATTTGAGCAACGCCGATTTTCTGCAAGTCGGACAGGTGTTGCAAGTTCCGGGCGGGCAGGAGGGGAGTGCAGAAACGGCCAGCGACTTGAAGATCATCCCTGATAGTGAACTGGTTTATGGCCCATCGGCGCGGGGGTTTGATGTTCGCGCCTTGCTGACCGCGCTCAACAGCCATTTGTTGCGTCATGAGGAGGAGGTGGAGGGGCGGCTGTTGGCCGGACCGGAGATTGTACAGTTGGTGGCCGACCGCACCAGCATCAACCCGCGCCTGTTATTGGCGGTGATTGAGCATCGCACCGGTTGGGTGACGCAGCAACAGGGGGCAACGCTGGAGTTTCCGCTGGGGCATCGCACGGCCGGGACATTTGGCCTCTATCACCAGTTGATGTGGGCGGCCAACCAGCTCAATTGGGGGTATTACGGCCGCGCCGAAGGGGGCTTAAACGCTTTTACCGTCGGCGGCCGAACCTTGCGCTTTGCGCCGACGATCAACCACGGGACGGCCGGGGTGCAATTGTGGCTGGCAACCCATGACGACGCCAGCTATGAGGGTTGGCTGCAAGAGGTGGGGCCGGAGGGGTTTGCCGCTACCTACCGGCGGCTCTTTGGCAGCCCCTTTGCCTATACGGTTGAACCGATCTACCCGGCCGATTTGCAAGCCCCGGCGTTGTTGTTGCCCTGGACGGTGGGGGAGACATGGTATTTGACCAGCGGGCCGCATGGTGGTTGGAACACCGGTTCGGCCTGGGCGGCGCTGGATTTTGCCCCTCCGGCCGACCAGTTGGGCTGTGTCCCATCAGACTATTGGGTGACGGCAATGGCGGATGGCACGGTGGTACGCAGCGACTTTGGGGCGGTGGTGGTGGATATGGATGGCGATGGCTATGCGGGAACGGGCTGGGCGATCACCTATATGCATCTGGAAAGCCGCGACCGCATTCCGGTGGGAACGGCCGTTCGCGCGGGCGACCGGCTGGGGCATCCTTCTTGCGAGGGTGGCTTTTCCAACGGAACCCACACCCACATCGCGCGGACGTATAATGGCCGTTGGGTGTCGGCCGATGGGGCGTTGCCCTTTAATATGAGCGGCTGGGTGTCGCAGGGCCTCGGCCGCGAGTATGATGGGCTGCTGGTACGGAATGGCGAAAGCAAGGAGGCCTGCGTCTGTCGTGACGCGATAAATGCGATTTCGCATTAACGGCCGCGTGGTTTAGGCCATCATTTGTTTGATGAACGGCTTACCATCGGCCCCAACGGTCGGCCGCCAATCAGATGCAGATGCACATGAAAGACTTCTTGCCCGCCATGTTCGTTGCAGTTGATGATCAGCCGGTAGCCGCTTTCGGCAATGCCTTCTTCGGCGGCTAGTTTGGCGGCCGTTAGCAGCAATCTTCCGGCGACCTGTTCATCTTCGGCCGTCAGGTCGTTGACGGTGGGGATTTCCTTGTTGGGGATGATCAAAATGTGGGTTGGCGCGGCCGGGTTGATGTCACGAAAGGCCGTCACCAGATCGTCCTGGTAGACAATATCGGCCGGTATCTCGCCTTGAATGATTTTGCTGAAGATGGTGGTCATAGTTGTGGTTTCTCCGTTCTGGGTCCAGTGAATGATCTCTTTAAGCCATTGTAACGCGATTTGGGAAAATCGCGCCACCGTAGCCGTAGCACGGGTTGCTAACCCGTAGCTTCCGGTTTAGGCAAACCGGGCTACATTTTTTGACAATTCTCCCCAGATCGCCTATAATTTTTATTCGTGCTGCACGGGTTGACCAACCACGGCTCGTGTGGCTTACTTTTATTATCCAAAACCGGCATCCCGAGATGCCGGTTCTTTTTGGGAGGCTAATTGTGTACGTAATTGTGGAAAGTGGTGGCCGGCAATACCGCGCCGAAGAGGGTCACTCCTTCTCAGTCGAGAAGCTGCCCTATGAAGTCGGTGACCAAATTGAATTGACAGATGTTTTGCTGGTGGCGAATGGGGATGAAGTCCAGGTCGGCCAGCCCCTGATTTCGGGAGCATCGGTTAAGGCAACGGTCGTCGAGCAATATCGGGGTAAGAAGATTTTCGTTTGGAAATATAAGCCGAAGAATCGCTATCGGCGGCGGCGCGGACACCGGCAGGATTATACGCGACTGCGTATTGACGAAATCGTTTTGGGAGGATGAAGGCTGAGGGATGAGGGATGAATAAATAGATTCATCCTTCAGCCTTCATCCCTCATCCTTTGGATAGGAGAGTATAACAATGGCACACAAGAAAGGTAGTGGGTCTTCGAGAAACGGCCGCGATAGCAACTCCAAACGCCTCGGCGTGAAGCGTTATGGCGGCGAACACGTAATCACCGGCAACATCATCGTCCGTCAGCGCGGAACGAAGATCAAGCCAGGTGCAAATGTGGGCGTGGGTAAGGATTATACCATTTACGCGCTGACCGATGGGCAGGTGACGTTTGAGACGAAACTCGGCCGCAAGGTGGTCAGCGTTTATCCGGCGGAACAGGCGTAAGCCATTGGTTTTGGGGCAGGTAAATCGTTATGAAGAAAGATATTCATCCTACATGGTACCCTGACGCCAAAGTCATCGTTGATGGCGAGGTGGTGATGACGGTTGGTTCCACCAAGCCGGAGATTAGCGTCGAAGTATGGTCGGGAACCCATCCCTTTTATACTGGAACACAACGTCTGTTAGACATTGAAGGACAGGTTGATCGCTTCTATCGTCGCTTGCAAAAGCGGAATGAAATCCAATCTTCAATGGAAGTTGAGGAAGCGAAGCGGTCGCCGGAGAACCTTTCGGTGGATAATATGTCGCTCGGCACGCGGGCGACGAATGCGTTGGTGGAAGCCAATGTGACGACGGTGGGCGATGTGTTGGCACTGTTGGAGCAGGGCGAGGACGCGCTGTTGGCGTTGCCGGGCATTGGTCAGAAGGCGTTGATTGATATCAAGCGTTTCCTGCGCGCGGAGGGTATGATCTCCTAAGATCAGGTTCTTCGTTTGTGGAACGCTGCGCTATAATGGGGCAGGCGCGATTTACGTCGTGCCTGCCCTTTTTTGATTAGTGGGTCTCACGCAAAGACGCAAAGTTCGCTAAGGCTTGTCCTGAACGGATGTGTGTGAAGGAACTACTTTGCGTCTTAGCGTGCTTTGCGTGAGCTGTCGTTGAGGAGATGGGTAGATGGGTATGAGTGGGAACACACGCGGCCGTGTGGAACTGATTTGCGGCAGTATGTTCAGCGGCAAGACGGAGGAGTTGATCCGTCGTTTGCGGCGAGCCGTGATCGCACGGCAGCAGGTGCAGGTGTTTAAGCCGGTTATTGACCAACGTTATCACGCGGAGAAAGTGACTTCGCACAATGGCTTGCATTTTGAAGCACAGCCAGTAAGGACAGCGGCCGCTATCCTCGACGCGCTCGATCCGGCAACAACGGTGGTGGCGATTGACGAGGTGCAGTTCTTTGAGGAGGGGGTGGTTGACGTTTGTGAGGCGTTGGCACAGCAAGGGAAGCGGGTGATCTGTGCGGGGTTGGATATGGACTTTCGCGGCGTCCCCTTTGGGCCAATGCCCCATCTGATGGCGCGGGCGGAAGAGGTGAGCAAGCTACACGCCATTTGTGTGGTTTGCGGACAGGAAGCCAGCCGCACCCAACGGCTGATCGAGGGGGTCCCGGCCGCTTTTGATGATCCGGTGGTGCTGGTGGGCGCGGCTGAGGTGTATGAGGCGCGGTGTCGGCAGTGTCATGAGGTTAGGGATCAGAGGATTAGAGAGTTAGAGAATTAGAGATTGGAGACTAAGAGACTAAGGGACTGGGAGACTGGGAGACTGATAAGCGATGACCGGTAACTGCTCACCGCTTACTGTTTACTGACTACGGCTAACCGCTTACTATTTTCTGAGGAATTATGGTGGAACAGGGGCGTGATTTACGGGATAATGTAGATTATGTGTTGATTGATGAGGATGCGCTGGCGGCACGCATTGGCGAGATGGCGGCCGAGATTACAGCGGATTATGCCGAAGTGGACGATCTGTTGTTGATTTGTGTGCTGAAAGGGGGGTATATGTTTTTGGCTGACCTGAGCCGCCAGTTGCAACGGCCGCATTCGATTGACTTTATGGGTATCTCCAGCTATGGAGCAGGGACTAAAAGCAGCGGCGCGGTGCAGATCATCATGGACCTGAAGTCACCGATTGTGGATCGTCATGTGTTGGTGGTGGAGGATATTATTGATAGCGGCCGTACGCTCGACTACATGCGCCGCACGCTCCTTGCCCGGTCGCCCGCTTCCTTACGTATTTGCTCACTATTAAACAAACCCTCACGGCGGGAATTGGATGTGCCGGTGGATTACACGGGCTTCGACATCCCGGATGAATTTGTGGTTGGCTATGGCCTGGACTTTGATGAACTCTATCGTAACCTCCCCTATATCGCCGTGTTGAAGCCAGAGGTGTTCAACCACCTTTTTGAAAAAGATGAACGATGAGCGGTAATGGTATGTTTGGTATATTGGTGTATTAGTCTATTGGTTTATTGGTATAGGACTAACAACATATAGCAAATGCAACAGTATACCGATACACCAATACACCAATAGACCAATAAACCGATTACTGCCGATGACCAAGTTAACCCTCTCACCCCTCCTGAGCCGCATCCTGCCTCTGTTGGCGGCTGGGGATATGCCTGTTTACCTCGTCGGGGGGGCGGTGCGGGATGCGCTGCTCGGCCGCACCAGCCATGACCTCGATTTTGCCGTCCCGGAAGGGGGAATTAAGCTGGCTTTTCGCGTGGCGGATGCGTTGCACCTCCCGGCTTATGTGCTGGATGAGGAGCGTGATGTCGGCCGCGTGATCGTGCGTGGCGAGCTTGGGCAAGGGGAGGCGGTCGAAGGGGAAGCGACAATGCTCGACTTCGCCCGGTTTCGCGGGCCGGATTTAGCGGCCGATTTGCGCGGCCGAGATTTCACGATCAACGCCCTGGCCTTGCCGCTTGAGCCAGGGGCGGACGACGGTTCAGACGGTTCCATCGTGGATTACTTCGGCGGGGTGGCGGATTTGGCCGAGCGTCGCTTGCAGCTAGTCCACGCGGCTTCCTTGCGTGAAGACCCGGTGCGGGCATTGCGGGCGGTGCGGCTGGCGGAGAGCCTCGGTTTTCGGCTGACGGCGGAGACGGAGGCGGCCGTTGGCGAAGCGGCCGCGCTGCTCTCGCACAGTTCGGCCGAACGAGTGCGGGATGAACTGGTGAAGATGATGGGGCTGGCTTATCCCCATCGTGCGGTAGAGCAGATGTGGCGGTTGGGTCTGCTGGCGGCCGTGTTGCCGGAGATCGCCGCGCTGGAGGGGGTGACGCAGTCGCCGCCCCACCATGAGGATGTGCTGGCGCATACGATCAGCGTCTTGCGTTGGCTGCCGGTGGTGGAGGAAATAGTGTGGGGGAATGGGGAACAGGCGGAAAGCGACTGGCACGGATGGCGGGGGGTGATGCAAGCGGCCGTCGCCCCCTATGCCGCGGGACTGCAAGCGCATTTCGGCCGCCGGGTGGATGGCGGTGTGGACGGCCGCGCTTTGTTCCGGCTGGGCGCGTTGTTCCACGATTGCGGGAAGAAGGGGACACGAACGGTGGAGGAGGACGGCCGCATCCGCTTCTTTGGGCATGAGGACGTGGGGGCGAAGCTGGCCGCGCCGCGCCTGAATGCGTTGGCGTTCAGCAATGAGGCGATTGCCCATGTGCGGGCGATTATCGCCAACCATATGCGGCCGCATCATCTGGCGGATAGCACGGCGGCCAACGGGACGTTGCCCTCGCGCCGCGCGGTGTACCGCTACTTCCGCTCGGCGGGTTCGGCCGGGTTGGACGCCGCCTTGTTGTCGTTGGCCGATGACCTCGCCCGCTATAACGGGCCGGGACCGGAGGAGGAGTGGCAACGGGCCTGTGACGTGGTGGGGCGATTGCTGGATACTTACTTCACCGCCTATGAAGAAGTGGTGCGGCCGCCGCGCCTGGTGAACGGTAAGACGCTGATGGATGAGTTTGGCCTGTCGCCGGGGCCGCAGATCGGCCGCTTGCTCAACCTGATCCAGGAAGCCCA
The DNA here is from genome assembly GCA_964410625.1 of uncultured Ardenticatenaceae bacterium. Classification (GTDB taxonomy): domain Bacteria; phylum Chloroflexota; class Anaerolineae; order Promineifilales; family Promineifilaceae; genus CAYPHY01. The sequence goes on from CAYPHY010000024.1 coordinate 26,782, forward strand.
GGCGGCCGGGGAGGTGGTTGATGCGCAGGGGGCGTTGGCGTTGGCGGGGAAAGTGGTAAGAAGAGATTAGGAGACTAAGAGACTAGGAGACTATCTGTTTATAATCTCTTGGTCTCCCAGTCTCTAATCTCTTCTTAAGTGTTCCATAAACTCATTGCGCGTCATGGGGTTGTCTTTGAAGGAGCCGAGCATTGTGCTGGTGACCATGCGGGGGTGTTCTTTCTTCACACCGCGCATCATCGAACACATGTGAGAGCCTTCGACGACGACAGCGACACCTTGCGGCCGTAAAATCTCGTCAATCAGTTCTGCGATTTGTCGCGTCATGCGCTCTTGCACCTGTAGACGCCGGGCAAACATCTCTACGATGCGTGGGATTTTGGAGAGACCAATGATCTTTTCGCCGGGGATATAGGCCACGTGGGCACGGCCGTAGAAGGGGAGCATGTGGTGTTCGCACATGCTGAAAAATTCAATCTCTTTGACGACGATCATTTCGTCATATTCCACATCGAACAACGCGCCATTGACCACAGTGGCCGGGTCCATTTGGTAGCCAGCCAATAGTTCATCATACATCTTCGCCACGCGATGGGGGGTGCGCTGCAAACCTTCGCGGGTGGGGTCTTCGCCGACGTGGATCAAAATGTCGCGCACGGCCGTTTCTAGCGCCGCGCGAGATGGATCGGCCGCCAAAGTCGGCATAGGTATATACTCTTGGGGGTGATGTCCGTTGGGGATGATAGAGGTAGCGCCAGGGTAACGGCCGTTGACCACCTTCTCCTGATTGTTGGCTGCTTGGGCTTGGTGGTTACCGTTGGTGCTCTCGCTGCTCTGCATGGTTGTCTTCGCTCCTTTGCTGTGGTTGGCCAACAAACGGGGACGCGGAAAGGGGTTAGGTCCAGGCTCCGTAAGTGGATGAATTACGTTTGGTTTTGATTATATTTTAGATGAGGATGCAGGGATGATTCTTACCCCTTTAGTAGGGTACAATGGGTTACCAAAGTCACCTAAAACCCTAGAGCGGACGCAGATTGTCGCGGATGCAACGCTGATTCACGCTTATTAACAGAAAAGATCAGCGTCAATCTGCGAAACATCAGCGTTAATCTGCGTCCTCTCTTACTAAGGCAATGAGCGGGGATCAGCTAGAGGCGTTTTCGGCCGCTGAAGCCGGTATGTAGTTCGTGGTAAAATTCGACCTTTGGCTCTCCATAACGCCAGCAGAGATAGACATCACGGCCGTCGCGTAATGAGAGGAAATCGAGCAACCCCGCCTCCAGGCTCTTAATAACACAACCATGCGACTGGATACGCTGGACGAGCTTTTCAATGGCGGCAAACTCGTTGACTAATTGGGACGCGACGGGATGGCCTATGTCGCTAACCGTGTCTTCCCAGAAGTGACCAAGAGTACGGCTGACATGGGCCACCTTCGCCCGTCGCTCTAACAACTGCCCCACCAGAGGAGAAAGCTTCGGCAGGAGTGCATTGGCTTCTTCGACAGAAAAGTAACGAACAGTCATGGCGTTATCAACGTAGTGTGATGAATGGTAGTAAATATAAACAAAAAAGGAGGACACCATCCGGCGTCCCCCGAAACTTCAAACTATTCGGTTTGTCGCTGCCGCCTGCCGTTTACCAGTTATCTATAAACGGAATACGGACCGACGATTAACGAATACCGGAATTAATGGCAGCTGCAACCAGCGCCGTTGTCATACCCTTCGCCGTTCTTCGGCTTGAAGGAGCTGCCGCAACCACAAGAAGAGACTGCGTTGGGGTTCTCAATACGGAAACCGCCACCCATCAGGCTATCTTCATAGTCAATGGTCGCCTGAGAAAGATACATCATGCTGGTCGGGTCGATGAAAATCTTCACGCCCTCATGCTCGATCACGTTGTCATACGGCCGTGCTTCCGGTTCCAAAGCCATGCCATAGGAGAGGCCGGAGCAGCCACCACCAGCAACGAACACGCGCAGGCCATAGTCCGGCACATTTTTCTGTGTCAGCAAATCGCGCACCATCGTTGCCGCTGCATCGGTCAGATAAACAGTATCCGTCTGTACTTCTACCTGCTCGAGTTCCATAACATCCATGTTTGTAGTCCTCGCTTCTCTTGTTTAAGGTAAGAGACCTGTCATATTGATTAATTTGGATATGATTCTAGCAGTGTTGGCCTCGGAAGTCAATTTTTATCAACTTTTTTGTAATAAACCACGGATGGTTACGGATGGAACGGATAGACACGGATTTTAAGCCAAGAAATCCGTGTCATCCATGGTAAACAAGGATTAAAAGAATGGCGGAGCAACTGTATATTATTCCGCGTCCTTACCAGGGGGCGGAGGAGTTGGAGCGGATTTTACAGTTTGTGGGCGAGTGTAATGTGTTGGCGGATTTTTGCGTCCCGCTGCACCCGGCCGATGTGTTGCATTTTATGAGCAATGCCTTGCGCGGCCGCAACCTTGAGCAGCATGTTTACCTCTATGAAGACGAACAGAGGCGTTTGCTGGCGCTGATCCTGCTCCATTCGGCCAAATTTGGTGGGTTTGATTTGGTGGTCCACCCGGCCTATCGCACGCTGGAGTTAGAAACCCGGCTCATAGCCTGGAGCGAACAGATACAGCGGCAACGAATAGCGGCGGCCGATAGCAAGGCAACCCACATTAGTAATGATGTGCTGGATCAAGACACATTGCGACAAGAAGCATTACTGGCGGCGGGGTATACGGCCGAGCCAGCCGCCTCCATGATGGTCACGATGCGCTCGCTGCTGGAGTCACTGCCAGAGAAAAAGTTAGCGGAAGGGTTCACCATTCGCCGCGTGCAGGGGGAACAGGAAGCGGACGCGCTGGGAGCGGTGCATAGCAGCGCCTTTGGCTCCAAGTGGCCGCCGGGGGAGTATCTACAGGTGATACGTACCCCTGGTTTTCGGATGGAGAATGAGTTGGTGGTCGTTGCGCCGGACGGCCGACTGGCTGCCTTCCTGGTCTACTGGCCTGAACCGGTCAGTAAGTGCGGCTTGTTTGAGCCGGTGGGTTGCCACCCGGACTTCCAGCGGCGCGGCCTGACCAAGGCGCTGATGGTGGAGGGGATGGAGCAGATGCTGGCGGAAGGGATGACGACGGCGATGGTGATCCATGCGGCCGATAACCCGGCGGCGGCCGCACTCTATCGCTCGGCCGGTTTTGCGCTGAAGTATACGGTGACGGAGTATCACATAGACCATGGTTCAGTTTAGCAATAGCTAGCGTCTTCGACTATGATAGGCCGATGAACGACAGACAACCATCTCTCGATAGGATAGGTCGCCAGATTGTCTTGCTGACCGCAGGCACGGCCGGCGTCGGCGGCTTGCTTGCCTTCCTCTTTCTCACCGTTATCAATCCTTTGCCCCAAGGGGAGGCATCGGTACAACGACTGGACAGTGTCAGCATCATCATTTTTATCGTGATTGCGGTCATTGCCTTTGCTGCGCTGGGTATCGTCGGTCAGCGGCTTTCCCGCCCTATTCAGATTTGGTATGAACGTTTGCAGTCGGGAACGCCGGCGGCCGAACTGCCTAGCGACGTCGCTAGCCGCGTCCTTAATTGGCCGTTCATCAATGCGGCTATTGTCGTCATCGGCTGGGTCCCGACGGCCGTCTTGTTCGGCATCGCCTTTCGCAGCCTGATCAATGTGATCGGCATTAGTATCAGTGCTATCCTGGCTATCACCGTTATTTATGTAGGCACTGACATCCTCTGGCGGAAGATTACACCTGTCTTCTTTCCTGACGGACAACTCAGCAAGATTCCGGCCTACCGCTTGGCTGTCCGTTGGCGTTTACTCTGGGCTTTTTTGCTCGTTGGCCTCGTACCACCCTTCCTCCTGGTCACCATTTCCTTGTCTCGCTTGCGTGGCTTGATCGACTCCCCCAATCCAGAGGTCGTCTTCCGCAATCTCATCATCGTCCAGATTTTTATTCTCCTGGCAAGTTTGCTCGCCAGTGTAGGCATCGCTAATTTTGTCTCTCGCGCAATCATCGAACCATTAAGGGTGCTTCAAGACGCCATGGGAAAAGTACAAGACAATAATCTGGATGCAACAGTTCCGGTCACTTCAAATGAAGAGTTCGGCTATCTGGGTGAACGATTCAACGACATGACGGCCGGTCTGCGACGGGGAGAACAGCTGCGAAGGTTATTCGGACTCTACGTAAGCCCAGAGGTGGCCCAGGCGGCCGTGGAAACAGGCGCAGGACTGGGCGGCCAGATGTGTGAATGCACCATCATGTTTTCCGATTTACGCGACTTCACCAGCCTCACTGAGCAGTTGGCCCCAGAAACCCTGGTAGACCTGATCAATCGTTATATGACGGCTATGGTTTCCGCCATCGTGGATCATGGCGGCCTCGTCACCCGCTTTGGCGGCGACTCCATCCTGGCCGTATTTGGTAGCCCGCTCAATTCCATGACCAATCATGCTGAGCAGGCGGTGAACACTGCTTTCCACATGCGGCAGGCGTTACAAGCGTTTAATCAAGCGGCGTCAAGCCATCCTGTTACCAACGGCCGCCAGCCAGTAGTGGAAAATGGCATTGGGATCGCTACTGGGCCGGTCATCGCTGGTAATGTCGGCGGCAAGGAACGGATTGAATACACTGTCATGGGCGACGCCGTCAATCTGGCATCCAGACTGGAAAGTATGACAGTCGATCTCGATTATCCGATCCTGATCAGTGAAGAAACCTTCGAGGCGATAGGGACGCTCACTGCCCGACAGTTGCTCGATGTGCCGGTAAAAGGAAAGGCGAAACCTGTTACGATTTATGGATTAGGTTAATGCGCCGGACTTCGAGTTGTTGAAGACAAGTGTCTGAGAAGGTGCGGGTAGCGAGGTGGGCTGCAGAGGGGCCAGCAAAAATGGCTGATTGTCGCCTGATACTCCCCATGTTACAATTTTCTCTTTGCGCCAGTTGGGGCGCTAAGTAAATCAGCAATCAACAGGTGTTTTGTTTATGCTAAAGACACATAACTGTGGCGAACTGCGGATCGCCAATGTCGGCGAAGAGGTGGTGCTGGCCGGGTGGGCGAACCGGCGGCGAGATATGGGTGGGGTGATCTTTATTGACCTGCGCGACCGCGAGGGGAAGACGCAGGTGGTGGTGGATTCTGGGCGGACGGCCGAAGGGTTTAAGGCGGCCGAACAAGTGCGCAACGAATACGTCCTCCAGGTGCGTGGGACGGTGGGGGCGCGGCCGAGTGGTCAGGAAAACCCCAATTTGCCAACGGGCGAGATTGAGGTGCTGGCCGATGAAGTCGTTGTGCTGAATCCGGCCAAAACGACGCCCTTTATGGTGGATCGCGATGATAGTGTGGAGGAGAGCTTGCGGCTGCGTTACCGCTATCTCGACCTGCGCCGCGAACGGCTGCAACGCAATCTACTGTTGCGCCACAAGGCGATCAAGTACATCCGCGACTTTTTGGATGAGCGCGGCTTTATCGAGATTGAGACGCCGATTTTATTCAAAAGCACGCCGGAGGGGGCGCGGGACTATCTCGTTCCCAGCCGCGTCCATCCGGGCAAGTTTTACGCCCTGCCGCAAAGCCCGCAGCAGTTGAAGCAACTGTTGATGGTCGCCGGGTATGAGCGTTACTTCCAGATCGCCCGTTGTTTCCGCGATGAGGATTTGCGCGCTGACCGCCAGCCGGAATTTACGCAACTTGATCTGGAGATGAGCTTTGTTGAGCGCGATGATATTTTGGACCTGGTGGAAGCGTTAATGGTGGGAATGGTAGAGGAAGTGAGTCTGGTTCCGCTGGCGCAAACCGCCTTTCCACGCCTGAGCTATGCCGAGGCGTTGGAACGTTTTGGCACCGACCGACCGGACATCCGCTATGGGATGGAGCTGACCAGCATCGCCGACATTGTCGCTACCAGCGCCTTTCGTGTCTTTGCGGAGAATGCGGCCGCTGGTAAGCCGGTGAAGGCGATTTGTGCCCCTGGGTGTGGCGACTATAGCCGCAAGCAGTTGAGCGATTTGGAAGATTTAGCGAAGGAGCAGGGGGCGAAGGGGTTGGCCTGGCTGGCAATCCATCCCGAAACGGAAGAGATTCGCGGCCCAATTGCCAAGTTCTTCACCGTTGACCAGTTGATCGCCATCACCGAGCGTTTGAATGCCGCCCCTGGCGACTTGATTTTGATCTCCAGCGACGAGAAGGCGATTGTCAACAACGTCCTCCACACCCTACGCACGGAGATGGCGGCGCGGTTGGGCTATTCAGCGAAAAAGGAGCTGGCCTTCCTATGGGTGGTGGACTTCCCGCTGTTCGAGGAGGAGTTGGAGGATGGGCATTACGCCCCCAGCCACCATATGTTCACCGCCCCGCAGCGCGAGCATATCCCCTTGCTCGATAGTGACCCCGGCGCGGTGTTGAGCGAACAGTATGATCTGGTTTGCAATGGTTTTGAAGTGGCCGGGGGGAGTATTCGTATCCACGAACGGCCGCTACAGCGCAAGATCATGGAGCTGATAGGCTTCTCCCTGGAGGAAGCGCGAGAGCAGTTCGGCCACTTGCTCGACGCCTTTGAATATGGCGCACCGCCGCATGGCGGTATTGCCCCCGGTATTGACCGGCTGGTGGCGTTGATGGCCGGAGAACCGAATATCCGCGAGGTGATGGCCTTCCCCAAGACCGCCCAGGCGGCCGACCTGATGGCCGATGCGCCGTCGGAAGTCTTGCCGCGCCAACTGCAAGAACTACAGCTAGGAATTATGAGGGATGAAGGATGAGGGATGAAAACCTTTGCCTCACTTCATCCTTCATAATTCATCCTTCATCCTTTTATAAGAAGAAGTCTTTCAGTGCGGCCGATACGTCGGCGATGATCACATGCCAATCGGCGTCGGGTTCGGGGGTGATATAGAGGTCGTTGCCGACCATCCGCAGTTTGGCAATGCCATAGACGGGGGCCAATGCCTGGGCGACGGGCGAACCTTCCTCTAACTCAGCGGCCGATTCGTACCACTCCTCCCCCTCTTCGGCCAGCAATAAATTGGTCAGGAAATGGATTTCACGGCCGTCGTCGCCGGTTTCAACGTCAATTTCGATATATTCGGACATAAGAATATTATAGCCATGATAGGGTATATTGGTATATTGGTGTACTTGACATAGTTAGACCAATATACCAATATACTACTACACCTTTAAGAGCAGGAGATTAGGATAACGATGAGAAAACTCTTCAGTTTTATGGCCGGGGCTTTGTGTGGTTTATTGATTGGCGGGGTAGCGGCTTTGTTGCTGGCGCCGATGTCGGGCGAGGATTTGCGGACAACGGCCGAAAATCGCTGGGAGCTTTCACGTAGCGAGGCGCGCCGGGCGATGATTGAGCGTCGCCGCCAGTTAGAGGCGGAATTCCTGGCCGACAAGCGGTTGTGATCCCGTCGATCGGCCGCCGGTTTATCGCCAGGTCAATAAGCGACGTCGGCTCAAACCGGCTTTTTCATCACGAGTTAAACGTGCTGCGATGTGGCATCATGAACAATGAAAATTCGAGTTAATTCGCGTAATTCGTTGCTATTTTCAGGACGGCGTCGTTATTCAATCTTGACCCAATAATCGGCTGTTCCCTCCACAAAGGGGGTCTGCGGCATCACCACCAGAACCCCACCCTCCGGCCCCAGTGTGACGGGCAGTTGCGCCCGGTTTAGTTCGTCCAGTGTCACAGAAGTCACGACCGACGGTTCCCCTTCTTCGATCAGCCGCACGCTCCACCGTTGTGGCAGTTGCCATTCCGTTTGCACAAAGCCCTCGGCTTGCCAGCGGGGGCTTGTTGTCTGTAGGCCGGTAATTTGTAAATTGCTGAGGGCAAAACCAATGCTGGAGTTGTCGGCGTCGGTCAGCAACTGGAAGCGCAGGCGCAACGGCCGCCCGGCAAAACGGGCCAGGCTGATTGATTCGTGGACCCATTCGTTTGCTTGTCCGGCCGCTTCCGCGCTGCGGCCGCCAAAGGCGGGGCCGAATTCGCCGCTGACGGCTTGTTGGGGATAGAGCAGCGACCAGCTTTCGCCGCCGTCGGCCGAGGCGGAGAGATAAACGAAGTCCCAATCCGCTTCCAGATCATACCAGGCGTCAAATTCGAGCACGGCGGTTGGCGCGTCATGCAGATCAATGTCGGCCGTTAACGTGGCGTGGCTGTTGTTTGTCCCTGGCGCGAACCATAGCGGGCCGTTACCTGGGGGCGGGGTGGTGGTCAGATCGGCCAGCGTATCACCGGCAAAGGTGATGGTTGCCGCGCCGCTGAAGTCGAGGTCAATATAGTGGACGCCAAACTGGTTGGCGGCGGTGGTGGTCTCAAAGGGGAGTTGCCGCGCCCGGTTCTCCAGAAAGGGGCGGGACAAATCTATTGTCGTATAGCCATAAGCTGTACCCGCTGCCGGATCATCCAGATAGTTGGCGACAGCCCAATCAGCGGAAAAGGTTTCCAGAGTGAGGTCTGGACGATAACCGGCAAGGACGACGGCGACGGCCGCCAGTCCATTGGCCGGGTGGCGGGTTAGCTCGGCCAACGCACGCGAGCCAAGCTGCTCCCATAGATAGAGCGTGTAGAGATAGGAGGCGGCATAGTGGGCGTGGACGGCCGCCTCATCATAGTTCCAGCGGTCCAGGCGAATGCCGGATTGTTGCAGATAGGGGGTTGTTTCGGCCGTGTCCAGCCCGGCGATCTTTTCCGCCAATTGGGAAAGCCCTTCGTTGAGCCACACTTCTTCGTTGCGGTCCAAATTCCATTGTATGAGGTGTTGCAGTTCGTGGGCCAGCGTGCCGTAATAGAGATCGCTGCCAACCTCCAGCCGCGACATATTGAGATAGATCATCTCCCGTTCGTTGGAGGAGAAGAAGAGCGAGGCGGGATACTGGTTGCTCTCGTCAAAGTAGCCCAACTCGACGACATCGGGCGCGCCGAGGTAGTGGAGGACATGGATATGCTCATCCTGGTCAATGCCGGGGCGTTGTTCCTGGCCGAATGGTTCGTTGAGCAAGCTATAGATGGTGTCGAGTTGCGCGGCCGCTTCCGCCAACGCCTCACGGTCGGCCGCCAGCCCCACCTCCATCCAAAAATAGGCGTGGGTCGAGACGACAACCAGTTCCGCCTGGCGCGGGCCGTCTATGGTCATAAAGGATTGGCGTTCGCCCGGCAGAAGGGGAGCGGGGGTAGCCAGCGGCGTTGCTTCTGGCGGGGGCATGGGTGGGGATGGAAAGGAGCGAAATTGGGCGGCCGTTGCCAGATAGTCACGCCAGGGAAAGGTGGTGGTGAAGAAGCGCGTATAGCCCAGTTCAGCCTGGGGGGGGATGGGGTTTTGTTCGATGGCGGCCGGCAGGTCGAACGGAGGTGCTTGGGGTGCGGCCGTTGGCGATGTAGCCGGGGCGGTGGTGGATGGTGGCGTACTTGGCGCAACTGCCATAGTTGCTGTCATCGTTGGCAAACTGGTAAGGGGCGCGGCCGTTGGCGATCCGTCGGGAAGCAGCCAAAACCAGGCCAGACTGGCGGCCAATATCATCACACCACTACACATCAGCAGCACGGCACACGCGCCCAACCAACGCCGGAGGCGAGTGGGCTTTTTTGGCTCATTCATCGTTAGAGATGATTATCCTGCAAATGCGGCATAAGTAAACACCGTTATCGTGGTCGGAAGCTGTTAATTTGTTACACTAAGTTGACCCAATTTCCGCTGGAAACGCAACGGAACGGCGCGCGCCGTGTTTTGATATAGGGATTAAGAGAAACTAAATTAGAGGACTGAAGTGATACATGAGCGCCATGAAATATGCCCATATCGTAGGCTGGGGTAGCTATTTGCCGGAACGGGTGATGACCAACGATGAGTTGGCGCAGATGGTGAATACGACTAATGAGTGGATTTTCCAACGCACGGGCATCTTGGAGCGACGCATCGCGGCCGCGAATGAGACGACGGCTACGCTTGCTTTTGAAGCGGCCGCCCGCGCCCTGGCCGTCGCCGATTTGCACCCCTCACAAGTGGAGTTGGTGATCGTTGCCACTTCCACGCCGGAATATATGTTCCCCTCGACTGCTGCGTTGGTGCAGGACTACCTGGGGGCGATTCGCGCCGGGGCGTTTGATCTCAGCGCGGCCTGTTCTGGTTTTGTTTATGCGCTGAACATGGCTGCCCAGGCCATTGCCAGCGGCTCTGTGCGGAATGCGGTCGTCGTTGGCGCGGAAACGATGTCGCGGGTGATGGATTGGCAAGACCGCAGCACCTGTGTGCTGTTTGGCGATGGCGCGGGGGCGGTGGTGTTGAAGGGTTCGAGCATCCCCGGCGGGCTGCTGGCGGCGACGATGCGCTCCGATGGCTCTGGCGGGAATTTGCTCAGCCTCCCCGCGCTCTACCAGAACCCTATGCCGATGTTTGGGCCGGAGTTTTCGAGCAACGGCCACCACAAAAATACGGTGGACATGAACGGCCGCGAGGTCTATCGTTTTGCTGTCGGCGCGATTGTCTCTTCCGTCAACGATGTCTTGCACAAAGCAGGGCTGACGATTGACGATATTTCGCTGATCGTCCCCCACCAGGCGAATATCCGCATCATTGATACGGCGGCCAAGAAGTTGAAGATACCGGCGGAGAAGTTTTATATGAATGTGGAGCGGGCGGCGAATACCTCGGCCGCTTCTATTCCGATTGCGTTGTGCGAGGCGGTGGAGCGCGGCCGATTGCAGCCGGATGATAATGTGATGTTCATCGGCTTTGGCGGGGGGCTGACCTGGGCCTCGGCCGTTTTGAAGTGGGATGTGACGCCGCCAGAGATCTCCTTCCGCGACCGGGAATGGAAACGGGTGCGCTATATTGTCGCTCGCGGCCGTTCCCAGGCCCGCCGTATTCGCCGCCGTCTGGAAGCGGCCGTTACCGGTTCGCCCACCCCCAATGCGCGGCTGCGTGACGCGGAAAAGCCACCGGAGAATTAGAGAATCAGACCGCCACCCCGAACTGGATTATCGTTCTGTCGCCCGGATCACCTGTGCCAGCAACCCCGCCTCGTCAACGACCCCGCTGATGTGGTGGCGACCGTTGATGATGGTGTGGGGGAAGTGGCGAGCGGAGAAGCGCACGGCCGCCTCTGGAAAGGCATCGGCCATGATCAAAAAGGTACGGATGCGCGGGCAGGCGACGGCGAAGCCGAAGGCGTGTTTGGCAACGATGGCGGCCCCTTCTTCGGCGGCCGTTGCCAGAATTTCGATGGTGAGGTCTTGCTCTAGCCGCTGCTCAAGCTGGCGCAACTTGATGCGCGTCAGTGGCTCCAACGTCTGTGCCTGGAAGGAAACGACCTGAATGGCGGCGATCAGCGATGTCATCTGATACCCTACCGGCAAACCAATTAACCGCACCCCGTAATCCACTCCATTGACTTCAGCCGTGTGTTCCACCCTACCACTCTCCAATTCTCTACTTTCTAATCTCCAATCTCCAATCTCCTCTGCCTCCTCCACCCGCCCAAAGACCCCAATCACCGGATAGTAGGGATAGTTCTCGCGCCGGGGATGGAGTTGGAAATGGAGCATGGCGAATTCATCGGTCAACGTCCGGCAAAGGCGAACGGCTTCCCGTTCGGCCAGGCTGGCGGCCGGATCGGCCCATAAGGAGAGGGTGACGGGGGTGGGTAGTCGCTCAAAAAAGGAGGGCAACTCTGCCCAGGTGGCAGCATCGAATGGATTGTCGCTTGGTGAGGGTGTCATATAGGGGGATTGTAACCCGTTTTGGTGGTTTGTAGAAGCGGTTTTGGGTGTGGTGAATTTATTTAACGCAGAGGTGCAGAGGCGCAGAGGAGACATGGGTGCGCTCTGTGCTTCTGCGTTTTTCATTTGTGGGACTTACGCATTTTGACACGAATTTTTGCCTTCTATTTTCGTGAAATTCGTGTTATTCGTGTCGAAAAATTATTTGTTTGCGCAAATCCTCATTTAGTTTAGTCAAGCGAATTGGCAGCTAAGAATCAATGGCATCTGCCAGCGACTGGAAGGCCAGGTCTACATTCTCACCCGTTTTGGCACTGGTCAGCAGGTAGTCGAGATTCAAATCGGCCGCGATTCGCGCCAACTCCGCCTGGTTGGCCGAGGCCTGGCGATAGTGGAGCAGGTCGCTTTTGTTGCCGATGAGAATAATGGCCGCCTCTGGGCTGCTTTCCCACAACTGGTAGGCGTAGTGTCGCAGCAGGGGCAGACTGTCGGCACGAGATAGATCGCAAAGGATCAAGGCCCCGGCCGCGCCGCGCAGATAGAGCGTCTCCGAACGGCTGAAATCTTCCCCTCCGGCCAGGTCCCAAACAATCAGGCGCAGTTCATACCCGGCTCGCAAAATGGACTTTTGCGAAAGGGTGACACCAATCGTGGTCAGGTACTTCTCATCAAATATGCCGTGGACATAGCGCCGGACGAGGCTGGTTTTGCCAACGGCAAAGTCGCCTAGCAGGCATATTTTTTTGCGAATAATGGTCGTTGTCGGCGTAAATTCTCTTTCCAATATGTTCAACGTAGCTCTTGTCCTTAGAACGCGATTGTTGGTGACTGCGGCAATGGCGTCTATGGTGGCCCAACGGCCGCACCCGGTGTGACAATTTCCGGCGGTATCGGACCAGGATTGCTAATCCATTCCCCAGGTATCCAACCACGCAGGGGGCGGTCTGGCCCCTGCCAGGTCACTTCCACCCACCAATCAAATGCGGCCACAATCGTCACCGGCGTATCGGGCGGAATGGCGACAAAAGGCGTCTCCTGTAGATCAGGGCGGCTCCGCGCCCACACGGGGCGAATGATCAGGATCTCCGGCGTGGGTGTTGGCGTGGTTGTGGCTAAGGGAGTTGGGGTGGGTGTTGCTGTGGGCAACGTCGTCGCGGTGGGTGATGGCGTATGAGTGGGCGACGCAGTTGATGTTGGCGACGGCGTGACTGTTGCGGTTGGCGACAGGGTCATGGTTGCAGTAGGCTGTTGGGTCATCGTCGGTGTTGGCGTGGCGGTGGCAAAAACGACCGGCCAGGCGCTCCAGATAAAGTATGAAAGAAAGCACGCGGCGCCGGTCAGAATGAAAAGCGAAGCGGCCCCGCCACCAATTAACCATTTCTGATCGCGGTTGAGCGGCCGTGGCTTTGCGCCTTCGGCCGTTTCCAGGCTGATTTGCATCAACTCACCGGCCAATTGTTCGACCCGGTGCTGGATTGGTTCTAACGTTCGCGTATCGCCAGCAAAGGCTTGCAATAACCCACCATGGCGAGCGTGAAGCTGGGTGACGAAACGCCAGAGATGGCCGCGAAAACCGGTGGACTCGATGCCGGTGATGACGACGGCGAGATAGGCATGGCGGCCGTTCTGCACAATAATGCGCCGGCCGCCATGTTGGATCTCGTCCAACTCATCAAATGTTTCGCTTTGTCCAAATGAGTCGCGCATAAAGTCACGAATGGCGGTCAACATCCCGCCAATTTGATCCGACTCCAGCCTATTGGTTCCGGCATGGGCCATCAGCAAGCCGGAGCCGGGTTGGATCAAAAAGATTTCCTGGACTGTAAAGGATAGTGATTCGCGCAGCGTCAGCTCGGAAGCTGACACCCCGCGCAGCCGGGCCAAAAGACGGCGTAGCGAACCAACTGGGCCAAAGGTGGAGCGCAACCGGGCATCAATCGTCCGCTGCAACTCGCGCAGTGTCTCGGTGATGAAGCGTTGGGCGGTTTCGCCGATGATTGGGTAGAGCGCCTCGACCAGCTCTTTGCGCGATTCGCGCATTTGCACCTGCATCGCTTCACCCAAGACGGGGCCGATGCTTTCCACCAGCTCAACGCGGGAGTGGCGGGTCTGGGCGCGGATCGCCCCGGCCAATACCGGCCCAATTGCCTCGGCCATTTCCTCCGGCGCATCAGCGACACGCCCAGCAATGATCTCGTCTATGGTATGGGTGATCCGCGTTTCTAAGGCGCGGCCGTCTGCTTGTAAACGTTCGTCTAATTCATCCAGCGCCTGGAGTATTCGCTGGACGTGTTGATCTTCGCGCAAGGCCAGGCTTTCTAACTCCGCCCGCATGGCCTGGATTTGCGCCTGTAGATTCTCGCGCTGCTGCTCAAGCTGCCGGATGCGCTCTCGCTCCGGCCCCAGCAAGATGGCACGGATGGAGGCAAAGGCAGGATCGCTGCTGTGAGCGGCCTGTTCGGCCGCTGAAGTCCCCCGATTCATAACAGCTGTGGCCTGGCTAAGCTTTCTTGCTCTTACTCTTGCCGTCGGCCGAGTTGTTGGGGGCAACCATTTGCAAGCGCTGGCCTATATCCTCTAACATCTGCCCCAGGTCGTGACGCGATGTTTTCTTATCGTCCAGCCAGGCACTGAGCGCCAATAGTTCATCGCGCAGCTCTTCATCCCGTTGGCGGGCTTCTTCTTGGGCGGTATGTAAACGTTCGACTAACTCCGTTTGCAACTCATCCAAACGGCCGTCTAATTCTTTGTGTATGGCCTGGAGCCGGTTGCCTAGATCGGCGGCTACGCTGTCAATGCGTTCGCTCAACGCTCTGGTTTCCTGGTCAATGCGGCCGTTTAGCTCTTTGCGTGCGGCGGCGACTTGTTCGGCCGTTGAACCAGCCAGCGCGTCGGCCCTGCTATTCAACGATGCTTTCAGATCGCGCTTGGCAGCCTCGACACGTGAATCCAACTCCGTTAAACGGCGCGAAAGGTCACGAACCTGATTGCCAAATAGGAGATCGCGCAAGGTTTCCAGATCAGTGCTTCCGCTCGAATCCGGGTTGATAGGGGGACTTTCCTCTGTCATCACTGTAACTCCTTGTGAAACAAACTCTGGTTTGGGTAAGCGGCAACCATGATAGCAGGCATAACCAGGCATCATGTTGCCGTTTAATCCAGGGAAACCACACTCAGAACTCAAGTCTCATGCAGAGACTTCCGTGGTTTCACCCAATCCGGCCCCCGGAGACAGTATCTCTCCGCAGGATATATATTCAGGGAAGCGGTAACTCACCAGATCATGTAGACCCAGGTAGGTTTCGGCTCCTGTTTGTCAAATGTGAGACCGGCGCTTTAGGCCATGCCGACGCAGGGATATGGCGACAACCCCATTGGAAGCGAGGACACGTGCTACACTTCCACATCTGGGCAGTTAACCAGTTGCTCCCCCGCGTTTTCCCCTATTCTAAGAGAGAATTCTTTCAATGAAAATGACGACCGGCAAATCCACGCAATCAGCAAAAAATATTTGATTGAAATAACCTCTGAGGTCTTGAGCTATTATATGGCTGAAGTGTTAGACCTCAGAGGCTCGCATAGCACAATTGCCACTACTAAAGTGAATATAGCTCACTAAACTTTGAACGCAAGTAGCTAATGTAGGGATCAATGGTCAGCGGGCTACCAGTGAGTCGCTCAATTAGCTCGTCGGGCGTGTACTTGCTGCCGTGCCGGTAGATATTTTCGCGTAGCCAATTGTGTAAGGTGTCGAATTTACCGCCGGAGATTTCGGCCGGGATTTCAGGATGGGCCTTGAGTGCCTCGCGGTAGACGGTGGCGGAGATGATGTTACCGAGGGTATACCCCTGGAACGCGCCGCCGACGAGACCGGCGTACCAGTGGACATCTTGCAACACACCGTCGCGATCATCGGGTGGACGGATGCCCAGGTCGGACTCATAACGGCCGTTCCACGCCTCCGGTAACTCTTTTACCTCTAGCGACCCCTCGAGCAAGGCCAGTTCCAGGTCGAAGCGGATCATCACATGGAGATCATACGTCACCTGGTCGGCTTCGGTGCGAATCAGTGAGCGGCTAACATGGTTGACGGCACGATAGAAGCTGTCGAGCGAGACATCATCCAATTGGCCGGGGAAAGCAGACTGTAGCTTCGGATAGTAATGTTGCCAGAAGCCATAGCTGCGGCCGACGATGTTCTCCCATAGACGGGACTGGCTCTCGTGGACACCGGCCGATGTGCCTTGCGCCATGATAGTCCCTTCGTAGGCGGGGTCAATCCCTTGTTCATACATCGCGTGGCCTGATTCGTGCAAGGTGCTGAACAGGCCATTGCCCAGGTCGTATTCGTCTATTCGCGTGGTAATGCGCACATCGCCCAGCGAAAACTTGGTCATATAGGGATGGAGGGTCTTGTCCTGGCGGCCGCGCTGGAAGTCATAGCCGAACTCTTTGATGATCGCTTCGGCAAAGGCGAGTTGTTGTGCTTCGGGGAAGTGGCGGTGGAGGACACTGTTGTCGGCTTCCGGCTGGCTGGTGATTGCCTGGACCAGGGGGACAAGCTGGCTGCGTAAGTCGGCAAAGACGGCACGGATACTCTCGGCCTTCATCCCCGCGTCGGCGAAGTCAATCAATGGATCGGCGATGTGGTCATAGCCGGGGAAGCAGTCGGCCACCTGACGGCTGAGGTCTACTGTTTTTTCGAGGATCGGCCGCATCTTGGCGAAGTCGTTGGCCGGGCGTGCCTCGGCCCAGGCCTGATAGGAGCGCGTGCCGTGTTCGGCCAATTCGCCGGTCAGGGCGTTGGGGATTTTGGTCATGCGCTCATACTCGCGGCGGGTGATGCGGAGCAGGCCCGCTTCGTCGCTTTCATATGGCAAGCTGGCGGCATATGGCTCTAGCTCGTCGAGCAAGCGGCCGATGGCCGGGTCGGTGAACTTTACATGCGACAGCCGGGAGAGGGTGGCGAGTTGGCGGCCACGCGCGGCCGCACCGCCGGGGGGCATGTAGGTGGACTGGTCCCAATATAGCACGGACGCGGCCGAATTGAGATCATCCACTTCTTGCAACAATGCTTTTAATTCCTCTAACTTCTTCTCCATTTTGAACACTCCTGAAAAATTGTTACACGGATTACGCGGATAAAACGCGGATAAACGCTGATTTTTGTCTGTCGGTGAAAACGACAACGGATGGAGAAAGGAACGGATAGAAGGCAAACCATCCGTTTATTTCCTTATCTGTTGTTGCCCCTTTGTACTCCCTTTCATCCCTTTAGAGCGGCATTGAGGAAGAAGCGCAATGCCAGCGGCAGGCGTCGCCCCCAGGCGGCTTCGCTGTGGTTGGCCCACTTTTCTTCAATGTGTAATAGATCATGTACCGGCCGGTACCCTTTACGCACCAGAATGCGTTTGAGCCTTCGCACGCTGGCATAGTAACGACGGGAGCGAAAGGCTCCATGACGGTGGCGGCCGTCCTGATGGCCGTTGCTGCTGTGGGATGCGTGGCTTGTGTGCGTCCCTAATTCGCGCGTGCCCGCGTCCAGATAGAGCTTGCCGGGGTGATAGGCGGCCGTTTCAACCGTCCCAAAGATCGCCCCTCTGGCGAACCATAAGGAGGGACTCATCACCCCGGCGAAGCCAAAGAGATCGGGATGGCGAAAGAAACCATAGAGACTGATCAAGCCGCCCATTGAGGAACCCATCAGCCCCGTTTGCTGGCGGCCGGGCAGGGTGCGGAAGCTGCCGTCAATCAGTGGCTTGACGGTGTGGGCGATGAAGTCGAGATAGGCGTTGCCGCGGCCGCCGCCGAGATAGGCATCATGGT
Organism: uncultured Ardenticatenaceae bacterium; assembly: GCA_964410625.1. Taxonomy (GTDB): domain Bacteria; phylum Chloroflexota; class Anaerolineae; order Promineifilales; family Promineifilaceae; genus CAYPHY01. Next base: position 44,358 of record CAYPHY010000024.1, read on the forward strand.
AGGGGCTATATTCATCCACACGCTCTTTGCCCTGGTTGGGAATTCCGACCACAATCGCTTCCAGTTGCTCTTCGCGGCTCAACTGCTCCATGGTCTCGTCCACCCCCCACTCACCGGCATAGCTGGTGGCGTGATCGAACAAATTTTGCCCGTCCTGCATGTAAAGCACCGGATAGCGGCGGTCCGTTTGGTCATAGGAGGGGGGGAGATAAACGAGGAGATGGCGGTCGTTGTTTAATTGAGGGCTGGTTATCTTTGGCGCGACCAACAGACGGCCGACAACGGAATGGTGAGCGCCATTCTGACTCATATAGGTGTGATACTCTTGCCACAAGGTAGATGATGATGACGATTCTGTATAAGTTGGTAACATATAGTCAATAAATAAATTGCAACAATTTCGGAGAACAGAAATCGGGTTGCTTAACGTCTGTTTCTGCTAGAGAAAACCTGTTCTTGGTACAAACCCGGGTTCTAGCTCTGGCAGGGAATCTTAGCACGAACGTTCGGAAGATGCCCATAAATTTCACTATCTTTATACCGCAAATTGCTTATATGGCAGGTTATAAAGATGTAGAAACCGGGTTTCTCCAAGAAACCCGGTTTTTCAAACATCTACAACATCTATATGGACAAGAAAAATAACTCAGAAGAGAGCAAAAGAGCATTGGCTCCGGCACAGGAGAATGAACAGGAAGTGTCCAACGAAGTGTCCACTAGCATGGATGCTGAGAGCGCGGCCGTTTATCGGATGCGGATGCATACCGATTTGAAGGGGTTGGTGGAGGACCTGATTGAGGACGGCCGCCAGCGCGGTATCTTTGACAACCTGAAAGGGAAGGGCAAGCCATTGCCGTTGCAGCGCAATGTCTATGAGGGCAGCCAGGAGTTGGCGAACCGGCTACTGAAGGATAACCAGTTGCGACCAGCCTGGATTAGCCAGCGGCTGATCATTTTGGAACGGATTGAACAACTGCGTGGGGCCATCGGCCGTGCCTGGCAACGTTATGAGCAGGCCTATCGCATGGCGCAGGGGGAGGGGCAGGTTGGCTCTCTGGTGGTCGGTTGGGATGATCTGTGCCGAGATTGGGAGGCGGAAATCGGGCAGATCAATAAGTTAATCGCTGATTACAACCTGAAACGGCCGAGCGAGCGACTGGAGCTCTTTAAGCTGCGCCTGAGCGATGAGTTGCAACGGGCGGGGGCGCCACGTTATCTTCGTTCAAACCTCTCCCTTACGTAAGTAAATCCCCTACCAGCGCGTCTAATAGTTAGAGATAAGCACGTTCAGCTGGCCTGGTTGAAGGTTGAGCCACAGGTCGCCTGAACGTGGCATTGACGAGATAGAAGAGAATACGGTTGTCGGGAAAAGACCTGCCAACCGCTATTTGTATTGATAGGTAAAGCGATATAAGGCAACTACATGTAAGGAGCTAAATGTAACAAGCATGTATCTGGATATATCTTGTACAATAGCCCTGGGTATATATTGACAAAACCTGTACAATCGCTTACAATGCAGGGCGTAGAAAAAGGTCGGGGCGATTGAAATGCCGTTCCAGTCAATAGACGATGTAGAGGGGGGAAACCTGACCTCACCTGGGCATTATACATGGTTCCGATAGGCTCGAAGTGGGTCAATGGGTCAATTTATTTATCAGGCGTTGGTGACCCGGCGGGCGAATGGATTAAAGGCCATGAGATTTGAGATGAATAATAGCGATTTTGAATTGAATAACGAATTGAGCAGTTGGGAGAGTGGCAACGCTATCGCTACGCTTCCGGCGAATGGGGCACGCACGGCCGTTCAACCGGCGTCGGCCGAACGGCTGGCTGACGAACTGGATGACTTGGACCTCTTAGACAAAGCGGAGGCCGAATTCGACGACGATGACGATTTTGACGTGCTTGATGTGGCCGACGAGGATGAGGTGTTTTCCGGTCTGGACTTGTTCAACGATGATTTAGACGAGTTGGATGATGAGTCGGACGAAGAGGAGGCAGGCCTCGGGCTGCGTGGTCTGGAAGCGATGCGCCAGAGCCGGCGCGATTCGGCGTTGCGTAATGTGGATACCGGAGATTTTCTGAGCCGCTATATGCTGGAGACCAACCGGCAGGAGTTGTTGACGGCCGAAGAGGAAGTGCAACTGGCGAAGGAGATCGAAGCGGGAAAGGAAGCGGCCGAGCGATTGGAAAACGACGACTCGCTGAGCTTCGACGAGCGGGAAGCGTTGGCCTTGCTGGTGGAGCAGGGGGAAGGGGCGCGGGCCTTCTTGGTGCGCTCGAATACCCGGCTGGTGATCAGCATCGCCAAGCGTTACTATGGGCAGGGATTGGACTTTCTGGATTTGATCCAGGAGGGTAATATCGGCCTGTTGACGGCCGTGGACAAGTTTGATTACCGGCGCGGCAACCGCTTTAGCACCTATGCCACCTGGTGGATTCGCCAGGGCATTACCCGTGCCTTAGCCAACTATGGGCGGATGATCCGTATTCCTGCCCACCAGACGGGCAATGTGCGGATGCTCTATCGTATCATGCGTGATATGGAGCAGAAAAACGGCGAGAAGCCGGAGATTGAGGAGCTGGCGCGACGCACCGGCCTGCCGCCAAACCAGGTACGCTGGCTGTTGCAGGTGACACGGCCGCTGTTGGCATTGGAGCAGCCCGCCGGAGACGACCAGGACACCGAACTGGCCGACTTTATCGAAGACCGCGAGGTGGAACCGCCGGCCGAACTAGTGGCGCGTAAATTGCTGAGAGAGCAGTTGGCGGAAGTTCTGGATGAACTGACCCCGCGTGAATCGGCTATCTTGCGCCTGCGCTACGGCTTGCAAGGGGCAGACCCGCACACGCTGAAGGAAGTGGGGGAGATGTTTAACCTCTCTCGCGAGCGAATCCGGCAGGTGGAAAAGGGCGCACTCAGCAAGCTACGCCGCAGCCGCCATCTTGGTGAATTCGCCTTCCACTTAAACTAATTACATTGTTTCAGAAGGAATCCAACTGTCATTCCGAGCGTAGTCTTCGGAGCGAGGAATCCCCAGCAATGCATAGGTCAACGCAATCCCTAGGGATTCCTCGCTCTGCTCGGAATGACGGTTAGGCAGACAACAATAACAAGTTAGTTTTTAGGACACGGATAAACGCAGATTTATGCAGATGCAGGAGGTTGCTCCTTAATCTGTGAAATCTACGGGCATCCGTGTCCTATTTGTTTTTAAGCTTGGGCCAGGTTGTGTTCCCTTGGTGGGTGTTGGCTTTGTCTATCGCTTTGTTTTGGTTCGGGTTCGATCAGCTCGATTAGCTGCTGAATGAAGCTTTGGAGCGATTGCTGGCCGCGCTGGAAAAAGTGACCGGATGAAGCGTGTTGGGGAAGGCGTTTGATGAGCGTCTCCAGAGGGTAGGGTTCGGCCGCCAGCGTAGCCACAAATCCACCTTCACACTGCGTAGCTGTCAGCAGACGATGAACACGGGGATCGCTGCTTAGCGCGGTGGCGCTGCGACGGCCGCCGGGGAGGATGAGCAATGTGGGAGGGGGTTCTGTCCGGGTCTGTTGCTGCCACTCGTTCAGTGAGTAGTCGGGTTGCAGGGCCAGCCCGTGCTTCCCCGTGATTAGCCCGGCCGTAAGCCCGACCACACTAACCGCTAGACTCGCCGCCCGCATATTTTCCAGGCAAGTTACTATCGGCCCCTCCCGAAATCCGTGTGCCAATAAGATAATCACTTTCGCCGGTTGTGTTGCCATGTGTTTAATTTTCCCCCTGTTTAGACTGGTCGGCAACCAAATAGCTCGCCTGCGGGTCACCTATAATTCTGGCTCCGTGGACCCGCGGGCGAGCTATGGCATTGGTCGTTGCTGCGAAGGAAACGCTTTTAGCAGCAAATCGCTGTTTTCCTCCTGGTATTGGTAAGTAATACAACTTAGTATAAGCATTAATCCCCATTAGTCTCTAGTGTAATTGCAGGTTTTCTGGAAAAGTTTGCGTAAATCGGCCGTTTTCTGCGCTGTTTTGTATTTATTTGGAAAGTTATATGATTAACGCCTTTTTTCTACAGCCCTCCGCGATATGTGGTAAGATAGGGGCATTTAAGGAAAATTCCAAAGCGGCAGGCACAAAATCTGCCATTATCTAGCAGCTCAAAGGTGAAGTAAGTTAGCAATGTATTATACAGAAGACACAATGGCGCAATTCCGCAAGGATGTTCATGCCGCCCTCGCCGGCTGGCACAAATCGGAAGCAACTCCCCGTAATCTTCTGGACGGGCTGTTAATGATTAAGGAACGCCGGGCCAAGGTTAGCGACTCCCAGGCGGCCACACTACGCTTGTTGACCAATGAACTGCTTTTGGAAGCGATTGAAGCGTTAGATGATTATGATCAGGAGGGGGCCAGGGTATTGAGCCTGCGCTTCCAGGATGATCTGGAAATCTACAAGGTGGCGCAGACGCTGAATTTTAGCGATGATTGGGTTAGCCGTGTCCAGCGGCGGGCGATCAATCAACTGGCAAATATTTTGTGGGAGATGGAAAAGCGGGCACGCGCGTCCAGGGCGGAACGGCTGCGGGAAAAGCTGCCACCTTCCTCTTATACACATCTGTTTGGGGTGGAAACGGCCGAAGCGGTGTTGCTGCCAAAGCTGTTGGCCGCGGAAACGCCCTGGGTGTTAGCGATTGTCGGCCTGGGGGGGATTGGTAAGACCGCGTTGGCTGACCATCTGACGCGCAAGGCGGTTGAGGACCTGGTCTTTGAAGAAGTGGCCTGGGTGCGCCACTCGAATGAGTCGCTTAGCGGCCTGGACGCTTCGCCGTCAGTCATGTTTGAATCGTTGGTGACAGACCTGGCGGAGAAATTGTGGCCGGAATATGTCTCGATTCCCGACCCCACACAGCGGTTGGCGGCCGTGCGCCAGGCATTGAAGGAACGGCCGCATTTGATCATCGTGGACAACCTGGAGAGCGACACCGATACCGCTTTCCTGATTGCCCACCTGAACGATCTCTCTAATCCCAGCAAATTTTTGCTAACGGCTCGCAGCCGTCCGGCGGATATGGCCCACGTCTATAGCTATGCAGTGGATGAGTTGTCGTTTGCGGACGCTTCGGCGTTGATTATCCACCACGCCAATGAAGTGGGGCTGGTTGATGTGACGGCGGCCGCCGAGTCTGACCTTCAGGCCATTTATGATCTGACCGGCGGCAACCCGCTGGCCCTCAAACTGGTGATCAGCTTGTTTGATACGCTGACGCTGCCCCAGGTGTTGGAGCGTCTGGCGAGTGGGCACGGGACAGGGGCGTTGGAACTCTATCGCCATATCTACTGGCAATCATGGCGCTTGTTGAGCAATGCGGCGCGGCAACTGCTGCAAACGATGTTGTTGGTGGCTGATACGGGCGGGGCGGCCGACTTCTTGATCAGCATCAGCGAACTGAGCGAAGATGAGTTTTGGCCCGCGCTGCAAGAGCTACGCAGCCGTTCGTTGCTAGAGGTGCGCGGCGGCTTGCGTGATAAGCGGTATGGCATCCACCGATTGACGGCCACCTTCCTGCAAACGGAAATTGTCAACTGGCCGGTCACTGAGACTATCTAGCCCCCGCACGCCAAGGACGCTAAGACGCAAAGGCCTGTCACTCCTCGACGAGTTCAGGACAAGCTCTTTGCGACTTTGCGTGAGCTGTTTTTTGGGACGCCATATTCTTTGTCTGTCTTTCCTCGATTGCGTCTGGGCGCAAAAACAAGTTGTGGCTCTTAAGGAGTCGCTACTTATATCTCATTGATTGTATATTTTGCTCACTTTACACGCTAAGCTTATCAGCCTCTGCGAAAATCAAGCAAAAGTTGTAGGAATTTGTACGTATTTTCTGTTACAATCCTCAGTGGCGACGCTGGCAACTATTCAACGAATATTTCGCCTGATTAAGTAAATGAGTGGTACGCAGCCAAACCCCGTCTTTGTGCGGCAAATTGTCGCTACGTTGCGTTATTGGCAAGGCCAAACACGGCAGCTAGATGACGAGACAATCGCCTGTCTGGATGAGGAACGGCAGAATCTTTACCGGGCGGTGCAATATGGGCTGGTGCTGCCGGAAACGTGGCAGGAGACGGCCGTTGTCATTTACCAATCCTTTCCGCTGATCGAGCGGCGTGCCTATTGGCGAGAGTGGATACCGGTGTTGAACAAGGTGATTGCCGGTTGTCCATCTAATCAGCTTATCTTACAAGCTCGCTTTCTCAACCAGCTTGGCGCATTACATTGCCGTACCCATGAATTGGAGCAATCAATCGAGATCCATCAGGAAGCGGAAGCCATTGCCTTACGATGTCGCGACGAACGACTGTTGGCCGAAACCCATGCCCGCTTAAGCGAGACATTTTTCCGTCAAAACGACCTGAAGCAGGCTGAGTGGTATGGGCAACAAGCGCTTACCGTTCTTTCTGAGATGGGCGACAGCGAGGAGATAATCGCCATTCTGATGCAAACCTTGGGCAATGTCGCTCGCGCCCGTCACAATGCCCCTCTGGCAGAGAGCAGATTGTTGGAAGTGGCAAACATTCGCCGCAGACAAGGCGCGTCGTTACAGTTAGCGCGGGTGTTGAACGATCTGGGGATGGCTTATCGCCTTTCGGGGCAAGGATCGGCCGCGTCTCAAGCGTTATCGGAAGCGGAGAACTTGCTTGATTCCTCGCTCTATGAACTGGACAAGTCAAGAAACAGAGTGAATATTGGCTGTCTATATTATGATGAGGGTCATTGGAGTGAAGCGGAGCGTTATTTTCGCGAGGCAGATTCAACCTATGTACGACAGTTCGGAAGTATAGAATATCAGGCACGTGTGCTCCATCATGTAGGGAATGCCCTCCTGCGCCAGGCGAAATATAAGGAAGCAATCGCCTATTTTGAACGGGCGGTTGTCTTATGGTCTGAGGCAGGGGAAGAGATCGAACTGGCGAATACCTTAGATTCGTTGGGAGAGGCCAAAGAGGGATTGGGGGACAAAAAGAGTGCTGTACGCGATTACCAGCGGGCTGTCGAGTTATTGAACAAGTACCCTAACCATGAGCGTGCCAACTACTTGTTGAAGGCGATCCGTGCCCGACCCATTTACCCCAAGTAAATAAAAAAAAGCCGCTCTAGGCGGCTTTTTTTGCTCAATTAACTTCACAGATCGGCTCAACCACCGCAGGAAGAGGTTCCGGGGCAGTCGCCGTTCAGGCTGACGCCGATACCAGGGCTACCCAAGAAAGCCAATGCGACCAACGAGACCATGAGCAAACTTGCGAATTTATTGCGGATTACCTTAGCCATGACAGATTTCTCCTTTTCCTTGCTTTAATTGTAAAGTGCAGTCCTCCTAATTTCGTGCTGCACTTGTTGTTGTCTATATGGTCTATAATAGAGCAGAATTGCCCAGTTCACCTGACCGTGCTCTGACGATTAACTCAGAGATCGGGGGTCAACCTCTGACAAAATTACTCGTTCTGGCGATTTAGGTCAGCGGCGGGTAAGTGACAAGAATATTACTACTTATGTCTACTCGTATTTGTGTAGGCACTATGTACTAATGAATTGGAATTTTGATGACAATCCCTGACATTTACCTTCCTCCAAACCTGTCAGCCAGTGAAATTTCTGTCTGCATCGGACTAATCTCTGACACCCATGCGCCTGACCGTTGGCCGGATGTACCGACGGCCGTCTATGACATCCTTCATGGTGTTGATCTCCTCCTCCATGCCGGAGATGTGGGGGAGTTATGGGTGCTGGACCGGCTGAGCGCCATCGCGCCAGTGGTGGCGGTACACGGCAATGACGAAACGGCCGAGGCCTCCCGCGAACTGCCATACCAGCAGTTGCTCACCATTGCCGGACAACGTTTGTTGCTCTGCCATAGCCACTATCCCGACCGGGCGCAAGAGTTGGCCTCACGCAAGGGGGACGAGTGGGCCAGCCGCCTGGAGCGCTATAGCAATCAGGCACAGCGGGCGGGCGCACAGATGTATGTGCTTGGTCACTGGCATATCCCGTTTTTCCACCAACACAATGGGGTGTGGCTGATCAATCCAGGGGCGATTGCGTCGGGCAGTCCCTGGATGCGACAAAGCATCCAGACCGTCGCTTTCCTATTCATCCGCGACGACGGCCGTCCCTTTGTTACCCATGTAGATTTGGCACATCCCGAACGGCCGTATGCCGCCGACGTGGACTGGGCAGGGGGCATCCAGGCTACCATTGCTCGCTACCACGACTCTATCTTATCGCTGGAGCTACAAGCGATGATGCCGCAGATGGTAGAGATCGCGCGTGGGGCCAGCGCAGCTTTGCGCCAAACCTACATGCGCCTCGCCCATCGCTGTTGGGCAGGGGAGATGGGGGTGATCACGGCCGCTGATCTGCTGGCGGCCGTTGCAGACAACGGGGAGATTGACGCGGCCGAGAAGGAAATATTTCTGTCAGCCTTCCGTTAGCCTTAGGCCTCCAACGGCCGAAAACCACCGCCGCGCACATCGCGCACATCGGTGACGACCACAAACGCCTTCTTGTCAATCTGCTTGACAATGCGCCGGATGTCTTTTGCCTGTCGTTCATTGCAGACGCACATCAAGATTTGATGTGTTTGACCGGTGAACATCCCCGTTCCCTCCCAACGAGTCAGGCCGCGCTTAACTTCTTTCATCACTTGTTGGCTAATCGCCATGCTGTCATCGGAGATAATAAACACCAGTTGCTCGCGCAGGTGGAAGGGTAAGCGCAGCGAAGGCATATCAATTTCCAACGCCTCCCAGGTTACCTGGCGCAAGCGGCTGCCAAAGCGTTGCATCGCGCTTGGCCCCATACCCATAAACACTTCGCCATGTGATTCACGCAGGGTGGTGGTTGCCAGGCCAATGCCAAAGAGCAGCGCTTGCACGATTACGCCAAGCAGGAAGACAAACCAGCCCGGCAACAAACCGATAGCCGCGTTTTCTAGCACAACGTCGAAGCTGGTGACTGGCTCTGGGTGTAAGGTCACTTTCAGCAGCCAACCGGCGGCGAGGATAAAAAAGATGAAGGCGTAATTGCGACGGTAGCGACGGCCGAATGCCTCACCCAAACTGATCGGAAAGGTGGGCTTGTTCAGGCTTTCGATCAGCTTCTCCGCCCAGTCGCCGCTGGGGTGGAATGCTGGCGAGAGGAGGCTGGAATAGTAGTTGGTTTCCATCAGCCGGACGCGATATGACCACAATTCATAATAGCGGTAGCGTCGTGCTTCAATGAGCAAGAACAGCAGCACCAGCAGTGTGTTGACGATGATCAGCGCGTGGGTGTTGTTGATGTCGCTGAAGGTAAAGGTCATTGCTGCGCCAGTGGTAACGACGGCCCAGTTGGTGGTGGTGTCCAGTCGCGAACGCCAGAAGTTGGCGCGGGCGATTTCTCCGCGATAGAAGTGGACCATGGCGGCATTAAAATCGCTCGGCCGCATCCCACCCTCATCTCTAGCCGACCGCCACAGCCAGGAGAGATCGGGCAGTTCATTCGCTTCTGTTTTAATTTCTTCCATGATGGTCGCCTCCGAATATGATAATTCATCTACTATATGTCTATTATACACACCTCTGGGGTAACGGAGAGTGCAGCGCTCAACCGGTGCGTCTCAGCCTGGTGAACAGGCTGACCGTAACGCGATTTTCCTAAATCGCGGCTGCTCCACGATAGCGGCGACGGCAGCGATTTGGGAAAATCGCTGTACGACAACCGAGAACTCCGAGGGTAACGGAGAGTGCAGCGCTAAACCGGTGCGTCTCAGCCTGGTGGACAGGCGGACCGTAACGCGATTTTCCTAAATCGCGGCTGCTCCACGATAGCGGAGACGGCAGCGATTTGGGAAAATCGCTGTACGATAATCGACGCCCCGGCCGAAACGCTTGACGATATACCGAATAGCGATTACCGTTTACGGCTGGGAATGGAATTCCCACACTGACATAGAAAGTACGCTAAAGCGCACTCATTACAGTGTTTCAATAGTGATTGCAACGTTATTCCGAGCGGAGCGAGGAATCCCTTGCGATTCCGTTGATCAGCGAATGGAGGGATTCCTCGCTCCGAAGACTCCGCTCGGAATGACAGTTGTGTTACTTTTGAAACACAGTACTTACTACGAACAATTATCCAATGAACGAAGAACCCTGGTGGAAAGGGAGACGGGGCGAATGGTATGTGGTGGCGCAATTGCTGCTGATGGGGCTGGTGGCAATTGGGCCACAGAGCGGGCCAGGGTTGCCGGCGCAGTTGTTGCCCGATTCGTTGACGGCCGTTCGCCTTGTCGCTGGTCTAATTTTGTTTGCTATCGGCCTCGCACTCGCGGTGGCCGGAGTGTTCAACCTTGGCCGTAACCTGGCAATTGTGCCACGGCCGAAGGAGGACGCCGTGTTGGTGGAGAGCGGCGTCTATCGCCTTGTGCGCCACCCGATCTATAGCGGGGTGATCCTCGGTTCGTTGGCCTGGGCGTTGTTGGTCAATGGGCCGCTGACGCTGGTCTATGCGCTGGTGCTGGCGGCCGTGTTGGACATCAAAGCGCGGCGTGAAGAACGCTGGCTCAGCGAAAAGTATCCCACCTATCCCGCCTATCAACGGCGCGTGCGTAAGCTTATCCCTTTCATCTATTGAACTCAATTTGGAATATCCACCATTAAGTAAACCACGGTTGACACAGATGCGATGGATAAACACAGATTTTTGTCGAAGCGATCCGTGGAAATCCGTTCAATCAGTCTAAGCCGTGGTCAATCAGGAAACCATATGCTAAATGAACCTTATCAGGGAGCGACAGAGGAACAACTACGCAGTCCGATGGTGCGCGAGTTGCTGGCGATTCACAATATGTTTCGCAATGAATTGGCGGCGATGCTGCGCTTTGTGGAGGAGCTGACGAACGGCCGTCATACTCTCGACGGGCCGGAGACACAGACGCGCATCCGCATGTTGATCCAGGCGGGGCAACGCTATACCTATATGTTGCATCACCATCACCACCTGGAGACGGCAATGGTCTTTCCCCGCCTGGCGACGGAGGGGTTAGAGCAGGAGGTGATTGACAAGCTAAACAGTGACCATGATGAGATTGCTGTGCTGATTGGTGAGTTTGAGGCGGCGATTCATGACTATTCGGCCGTTGAACCGGCTGTGGTGGACAACGATCTGCGGCGGCTTTCCGACGCGCTGCAAGCCCACCTCGCCTATGAGGAAACCCACGTTTGCCCCTTCCTGGCCCGCTTTTCCGGTTGGTTCTAACAAATATGAGTGTGGCGATTACGGAATAACCACGGATTATGACGGATGGGACGGATTCACACAGATTCAAAAAGCAAATCCGTGAAAATCCGTCTAATCCGTTTTCATCCGTGGTTAAGCGTTGTTTATCCTACCAGCCGAGGCCGAAGAGACGGCCGATGGTTTGCAACGCCAGTGCAGGGGTGGGCAGCAGGAACCAGACCCAGCCGATGACCACATAGTGGAAGGTTAGCAGCCAGGAAACGGCCGTCCACAGCTGCTTGCGGCGCGGCCGATCCTGCAAGCGACGATACCACCCCCGTGTCCGGTCGCTCCACTGCTTATGGGCAAAGAGGGCGAGGGCGTGCCACACCCCCCAGATGAAGAAGTTCCAGGTGATGCCGTGCCAGAGGCCGATGACAATCATCGTCGCTAGATGGGCAAAGAGCAGGATCAGGGTGGGTGACGGCCGAGGCTTGCGGCGTAGCAATGAGCGCGACAGCGGGGTGAAGACGTAAAATCGCGCCCAATTGCTGAGCGTCATGTGCCAGGTTTGCCAGAAGGTGGTGATGTTAGTGCGCAAATAGGGGCGGTTGAAATTTTCCGGCAGGCGGATGCCGAAGAGCAAGCCCAGACCAATGGCAATGTCGCTGTACCCGGCAAAGTCAAAGTAAAGGCGTAGGGCGTAACCGTAGAGCAGCAGCCATAGGCCGGGGGTGTTGGTGACTTGCATGGCATTAAGCGGGGTGAGTGCCATGCCCTGTGCCAATGTGTCGGCGATGATGAACTTCTTGAACAACCCCAGGCCGATGCGCCAGAAGGCCAGACCGATGCGCGTGGGGTCAAGCCCGTGCATATCGGGCAGCGTGCGTAGGTCGGCGACAAAGCGTTCGGCGCGATCAATCGGCCCGGCGGTATAAGCGGGGGCGAAGATTACATAGGTGATAAATTCGCGTAGTGATAAGGAAGGCAGGATACCTGTGTGCCGGTCGCGGAGAGCGTGGATCAGGCGGAAGGCGACATAGGAAAAGCCAACCCAGGCCAGATCAAGCGGCGCGGCCAGGGTGACGTCTTGCGCAGACAACGTGCGCCAGAGGCGGCTGGCGGCCGTTGCCAGCGGTTCGGTTTTGAGGATGATGAAGAGGAGGATGATTAGTGAGATAAGGAGAGTGAGAGAGTGAGAGACTGGGAGATTAGAGAGTGACGAGTGGCGAGTGGCTAGTGATGAGTGGAGACGGATAAGGATGGCGATAAGCAGGGTGGTGATGAGCAGGATGGTGAGGATGAGCAGGGGGTCGGGCGGCCGTGAGGGGGTCAGGCGGTAGTCAGCGGGAAGGAAGCGGGTCAGCGAGAGCAGAATAACCAACGCGGCAATGAGCAAAAGGGTCGGCAAATTGGCGCGGAATGAACCTTCGGCCGTGTCGGGCTGGCGCACTGCTACCCAGGTGAGAACGGTCAGGCATATGGTGAATGTGGGCAGCAAGAAGTCGGCATAGCGGACAAACAGGAAGGTTTGTAACCAGTAGATGGCGACGACACTGCCGATGAGCAACGCCCATGAACGCCAGCGCGGAGGGATGACGGCCGCATAAAGCAAGGCGGCAAGGCCGATAATGGCGATGGCACGAAGGTCGAAGGTCAAAGCTTACCTGAATGTGTGGACAGCAATATTTAACGCAGAGGCGCAGAGAGACAGAGGCGCAGTGACTTTTTCATTATCTCTGCGGCTCTGCGCCTTTGCGCCTCTGCATTAAGATAAATTCCAAAGAGAAAAATCCATGTCATCTACATCTACCCGTGTCGTTTATTCTAAGGCTGAACTGTCTTGCGAATCGCATCGAGCATCAGGAGCGCGGTCAGATCGTTGACCGGATAGCCGCGATTGAAAGTCTCCGGATCGGTATAGTCGTTGCTGCGGTAGATGGTCAGGTGCACGTTGTCATCGCTCAGGCCGCGCTCCGGCAGCGTACCGGCGATGCGATCAAAGTCCCACAGGGGGACGCGATATTCGGCCGTCAGGCTGCGGATAATGCCGTTGTTGCGGTCGCCCGGCCCCTCAAAACGGTCGGGCTTGGTCCCCAAAACGGGGATAACCCCTGCGGCAATACACTCTTCGATCATCCGCCGCACATTTTCCTCAAAGGATTCGGCCGAACCGGTGTCATTTGTCCCCACGCGAATCAACATCACGCTGGGACTGTGCAGCCGTATTTCGCAGGCGAGCATCGTCTCTTCCGGTTGGCAAAACTCCTTGTTTGCCCAAAAGGGATCAAAGACCGACCAGGCATGGAGTCCAACCTTCACCCCAACTCCGTAGCGGGCGAAGGAGCCAGCGTAGTGGTCAATCGTCGGTTGTAAAAATTCATATGGCCCCAGCGTATAGGCGCCGCTGTCGAAGCGGGTGAGGTAGCTGCTAGTTAGCACCAGGCTATCGCCGATTTTTGAGAAGGCGTTGGGATTGCGGCCGAGTTCCTCGCCGGTAGCAAATATCTGGCGGATATGGGCCTGTACTTCTTCATCCATGACTACAAAGGCATCGGCCGCCATGCCGTTGACGGTGACGGCCGGGGTGGGCGTCAGCGTTGGCGGCGGTGTGGTGGCCGTTGCCTCCTCCGTGGGCGTGGGAAGGGTCGGCGTCGCTGAAGGGGGAAGCGTTGCCGTTGGTGGCACGGTCGGCAAGGGCGTGGGGGTAATCGTCGGCGTCGAGGTAATGGTGACCGGCATCAATGCCGGGGCAACGGTGGTGGGCAGCTCGGCGGTGCGGTCGGTGAGCGGCACGGCCGGGCCGCAGCCGGTCAGGAAGACCAAAGCCACGGCGACAAACAGGATGAGAAGCTTAGGTCGCTTGATTCTCAGAAGCCTTGATAGATCCATTGCGGTGCGCTATCGGTGGTCAGGATAATCAGCAGCAAGATGAGCAGGGCAAGGCCGAGGGCGAGCAAGTTCTCGCGTGAAAATAGCCGCTGCATCTCAGGGCGCCTCACCACACCATTTCCACTCCCCATCTTCTTCGACGACGCGATAGGCGGTCAGTGGAAATTCCGTTTCTTCCGCGCCGTAGAGGGCGACAATGCGGCCGTCGCAGCGCACCGTGGTGCTGTCCCCTTCTTGTTGGCAAGCGGCATCCTCTAGCTGTACCTCGCTCACGCTGTCGAAGGTATGGATTTCGCGCTCCAGCACGCTCTCCATTTCCGAACAGAGCAGGCTTTGTATCGTTTCGCCGTCGCTGTCCACTTTCGCTTGCAGATAGCGTTCAACCGTGTCTGCCGGATCGGCCGTTGTCCCTCCACCGCTTCCACAGGCTACCAGTAACAGCATGTGAAGTAGAATGGGGATGGTTACGCGGATGACGCGGATTGTTCGCGGATGACGCGGATTGTTCATTGTCTCGTTGTAGCGCGATTTGCCAAATCGCGTTACATGGTTCATTGTCCTATACTTCATTGTCTCATTGTTCATTGTCTCATTGTTCATTGTTCATTTCCTGCCTTACCGCATCCAACACCAGCAACGCTGTCAGGTCTTGCATTGCGTGGCCTCGTTGGAAGGCGGCCGGGTCGCGGTAGTCGTGGGGGTCAGTGGTCTGGATGAGATGGACCTGGTCTTCGTCCAGGCCGCGCCCCGGAAGGGTTTCGGCCACCAGGTCAAATTCCCACAGCGGGACGTTAAATTCGGCCGCCACCGCGCGGATGATGTCATTGTTGGTGTTGTCGCCTTCAAAGCGGTCGGCCTTTGTGCCGAGAATGGGGACCACCCCGTTCTCAATCGAGAATTCAACCACGTCGCGGACGTACTTGCGAAAGCCGGAGGGCGCACCGGCATCGTTAGAACCGAGGCGCACAAAAAGGACGCTGGGATTGTTCAGCCGGAACTCACAAGCCAGCAGATGTTCATTGGGCAAACACCAATCCTTATCCGCCCACATCGGATCAAAGACCGACCAGGAGTGCAGCCCATGCCGGGTAGCGACGCCATGACGGGCGAAGGAACCGGGGAATTGTTCAATGGTGGCCTGGAAATGGGCAAAGTCGCCGAGATCATAGCTGCCTTCGTCGAACGGTCCCAGGAAGTGGGGATTGAGCAGAGTGCTGTCGCCAAGCTTAGAGAAGGCGTGGGGGCTGCGGCCGAGCACCTGACCGGCCGCAAAAATCTCCCGCACGTGGGCGCGAACGGCGTCGGGCATGACGACGATGGATGTGATCGGAATGCCGTTCACATCGGCCGGGCCGCTAGGGGTGGGAGAAGGGCTGGGTGATGGTGTAATTGTGGGTGGAAGGGTGACGGGAACGGCCGTTGCTAATGGAATATCGGTTGCCACTTCCGGGGTTAAACTCGACATAACGATTTGTGCTGATACTAGCTCTCTGGTTTGTTCAGCCTGGGCAGCCGGTAATGGGGATGGTTCGGAGACGGCCGTTGCTTCTGTGGTCGCGGCCGCTTCCTGATCGGTAAATGCGCTGGCGGCCGGCGAACCGCCTCCACTCGGCCAGACGGTTAACAGGACACCAACGACGATTAATAATATTCCCAACCCAGCAAAGGCCAGGATCAAATGGTTGCTTCGTTGCATATAGGAGACTATTCTAATCAGAATTACGAAATACGGAAAACACGATCCACGAATCCACGAGAATCCACACGAACATAAAGCTTTATTCGTGAAAATCCGTGTAGATTCGTAGATATAGAGGAGTCTGTTCGATGAAGATTGGGATTGTTGGTTGTGGCTTTGTGGGGGCGACGGCCGCCTATGCGTTGGTGATGAGTGGCATCGGCCGTGAGATTGTGATGATTGACTTGAACCGGGCGCGAGCAGAAGCGGAGGCGGCCGATATAGCCCATGCTGTCCCCTTTGCTCATGGGATGAACGTCCATGCCGGGGATTACGCTGCTCTGACCGGATGCCGGGTGGTGATTATGGCGGCGGGAGTGGGGCAAAAGCCAGGAGAGACGAGAATTCAACTGTTGGAGCGGAATGCGGCCGTTTTTCGCTCGGTCATCCCACAGATTTTTACCCACGCGCCAGAGGCGGTTTTGGTGGTGGCGACCAACCCGGTGGATGTGATGACGCATATTTCGGCGTGGTATGCGGCCGATTTTGGTATTCCCTCCCAGCGGGTGATCGGCTCCGGCACAACGCTGGACACCGCCCGCTTCCGTAGCTTGCTCGGCCAATACATCGAAGTGGACCCGACCCATATACATGCTTATGTGGTTGGTGAACATGGTGATACAGAGGTTTTAGCCTGGTCGTTGGTGGATGTGGGCAATGTGCCGCTACAGGAGTTTTGTCGCCTGAAAGGGTTGGTGTTGGACGAGGCGAAACGGCAGGAGATTGACGAGGGGGTGCGCCGCGCGGCCTATCGCATCATTGAAGGGAAGGGAGCAACTTATTATGGTGTGGGCAGCGCGTTGGCGCGGATCACGCGCAATATTTTGAGCGACCGGCGGGCGTTGATGACCGTTTGCACGCCAACGGCCGAGATCGCTGGTGTGAAGGATGTCACCGTTTCCTTGCCGCGCCTGGTGGGTGGGGCAGGCATCCTGGAAACCTTTCCCATGCCCCTTAGCGGGGAGGAAGAAGCGGCGTTGGCGCACAGTGCGGCCGTGATTCGCGGGTTAATTGACCAGTTAGAGGAGGTCCGAGATTGAAGGCCAAGGGTGCAACTGCGTTTGCAACTATGATCCATTCACATCCACACCCATAGGGTGGCGCGGTTTCTCCAATAGACGGCCGTTCACATATTTGTGCAACACACTTGCGATTAGCGTCTGATACGGAATGCCCTCTTGTAAAGCAATGGTCTGTAATGCTTCCAGGTCTTTGCTAGATATACGGATATTGACCCGGCGGTCTTTCTTGAAGGTAGCCTCTGCATAACGGCGGTATTGCTCAATTTCTGCCGCTTGATCAGGAACCGGTTCCCATTCGCCGCGCTCGTAAGAGTCGAGCAGCGCTTTTTCTTCTTGGTCGAGTTGAATATCAGTCACTTTACTTCTTTCCCAGGTACTGGCGCGTTGCTTTTCGGCTGGGAATAATGGTTTTCAAGAAAACTCTATTCTCAGATCGGACAAATGGCACCAGATAAGCATAATCATTAATCTGCACAACGAATATCCGTTGCCCATAATACTTTTCCTGATTGGGGTGGCGTAAGATAGCCAAAAGGTCGCCTTGTTGAATTCGCCATACAACTTCTTCAAACGAAATACCGCGCTCCCGCTGTAATTGCTCGTTCTTCTCACTATTCCAGGAAAAGTATTTCACGCTATTCACCATACAAAGCGTAATCCATTGTGTGCCTTTTGGCAACTTGATTTGCTCCATTTGCCCAACAATGATCCACACAGCGGCTAGAGTTGCATCGCCATCCATCTGGAGTATAATCTACTGTTGTCCATTTTAGGCTGAAGGGTGCGACGTAATCGGCACGGCGGCTTTTCGGCTGTTTTATTATAAATTTCAGACGGAGGAATAACGATGCCTTTAGATGTGGCACAGAAAGCCGAATTGATTGATCAGTTTGCGGCGCATGAGGGCGACACCGGGTCGCCTGAAGTGCAGATCGCTATCTTTGACCGGCGCATCCGGCAGTTGCAGGAGCATTTGAGCACCCATAAGCATGATGAAAGCTCGCGGCGTGGGTTGCTGAAGTTGGTTGGTAAGCGGCGACGCTTGTTGGCCTATCTTCGCAAGCAACACCCAGAGCGGTATCGAGCGATCATTGCGCGTTTGGGTTTGCGTCGTTAAAAACAGAGTTGGTTTGGTAGGAGGGGCGAAACACGTTTCGCCCTTCTTTTGTTGGGGCGATCCGGCACGGTTTAGGAATTGGGAACTGTGCTCTACTCTTGAGAAGAAAAGCTCACGCAAAGGTGCAAAGGTCGCTAAGTCTTTTCTTCATCTTCGTTTAGAGCTTGCATGAGCTTCCTGGTAGTAGAGAATAGTTCCCAGTCCCTAACCCTATTTCGCCCCACACGTAATTCGTATTTGATTGTTTTGGATAATTGGAATGGCCGCGGGTAATGGGCAACTGTTTGCTCACCGGTTGCCGATAGGACAGTGATGGTGACGCCCTGTGGTAGAGGGCGGCCGTTTGTGCTGCCTGTTGATGGGAATCATTCCGATTGCCGCTGAATGGAAAAAGGAATAAATAAGATGTTAGAGGAAACAAGGTTTACGACTGTGGTGGGCGGACGTGAAGTGACGGTAGCGACGGGTAAGTTTGCCGAACAGGCCGGCGGGTCTGTCACCTTGCGTGTGGGCGACTCGATGTTGCTGGCTACGGCCACGATGTCGAAGAATATCCGCGAAGGGTTGGATTTCTTTCCCTTGAGTGTTGATTTTGAAGAAAAGATGTATGCGGCCGGGCGGATTCCGGGCAGCTTTTTCCGCCGCGAAGGCAAGCCGACAACGGATGCTGTCCTAACGTCGCGCCTGACTGACCGGCCACTGCGGCCGTTGTTCCCTGATGGGATGCGTAATGAAGTACAGGTGATTGTCACCACCTTATCATCGGATAGCGTCCACCATCTGGATATCATGTCGGTCAATGCGGCCAGCGCGGCGCTAATGATTTCTGATGTGCCGTGGGGCGGCCCGGTGGCGGCCGTGCGCGTAGGCTACATCAACGGCCAACTGGTGATTAACCCCACCATTCCCGAAATGGCAAATAGTTCGCTCGATTTACGCCTAGCCGGAACACGCGACGCGATCATCATGGTCGAGGCAGCGGCGAATGAGATCGGCGAAGACCTGATGGTCGAAGCGTTGGAGTTTGGACATCAGGCGATGCAGCCGTTCATCACGCTACAAGATGAGATGCGGGCGGCCGTCGGCAAGCCGAAGGCGGAGATCCAAATCTACGAACATGATCCCCTTTTGGTCGAGCGGGTAAAGGCGCGGTTGGGTGATCGCCTACAGGAGATCGTCGCCACCTATACCGACCGCAGCGGCCGCAACGAGGCGGTAGACGAACTGCGCGAAGAGGTGGTCAACGCCTTCATTGAAGAAGATGAAACGATTGACCCGAAAGCAGTACGGATGATCATCGCCGACAAACTGAAGTATGCGGTGCGTGATCGCATCCTCTATGCTGGTGTGCGGCCTGACGGCCGTGATTACGCGACGGTGCGTGAGTTGGCCTCTGATGTGGGCATTAGCCCGCGGGCGCACGGCTCCGGCCTCTTCCAACGCGGCCAGACACAGGTGCTTTCCCTCGCCGCGTTGGGGACGCCGCGCGAGGCGCAAAAGCTGGATGGGTTGTATCCCGAAGACAGCTCGCGCTATATGCACCATTACAACTTCCCGCCCTTCTCTACCGGTGAGACCTGGCCGCTGCGTGGTCCGCGTCGCCGCGAGATCGGGCATGGGGCGTTGGCGGAAAATGCATTGCGGCCGATGATCCCCTCCGAAGATGAATTTCCCTATACCATTCGTGTCGTATCCGAGGTGTTGTCTTCCAACGGCAGCACCAGCCAGGCCAGTGTTTGCGCTTCCAGTCTGGCGTTGATGGACGCCGGTGTGCCGATCAAGCGCATGGTTGGCGGTGTGGCGATGGGGTTGGTGACGGACGGGCAGAAGTATGCCATTCTGACCGACATCCAGGGCCTGGAAGACCATCTGGGCGACATGGACTTTAAGGTCGCCGGAACGACCGAAGGGATCACCGCCCTGCAGATGGACATCAAGATCAGCGGCTTGTCGCGCGAAGTGATGGCCGAGGCGTTAGAGCAGGCGCGTACCGGCCGTTTGCAAATTCTCGACCATATGCAGCAGACAATCGCCGCGCCGCGCCAGGAGCTTAGCCCCTTTGCACCACGGATGTTGACGATCAAGATCAACCCCGACAAGATTGGGGCGGTGATTGGCAAGGGTGGCGCCAATATCCGCAGCCTGGAGGAGACGTTTGAAGTCTCGATTGACATCCAGGAAGACGGCACGATCTTCGTCGCCGGTGTGGATGGGGCGAAGGCTGAGGCGGCGCTGGAGCGCATTGAGATGTTGACCACCGAACCGGAACCGGGGCAAGTCTTCACCGGTAAAGTGGTGCGCATCACCGACTTTGGCGCATTTGTCGAGCTAATCCCTGGGTTGGATGGCATGGTCCACATCTCCCAACTGGCGAGCGAGCATCTGCGCACGGTTGAGGATGCGGTCAGGATGAATGATGAAATTATGGTGATGGTCACGGATGTGAGCGATGAAGGCAAGATCCGCCTCTCGCGCCGTGCCGTCCTCGAAGGCTGGTCGCTGGAGGAAGCCCGCGAGCAAGATGCTGTGCGTAAGGGCGGTGGTTCCGGCAACCGTGGTGGCGGAGACCGGCGCGGCGGTGGTGATCGCGGCCGTGGCGGTGATCGTGGCGGCCGAGGCGGCGACCGTCGTGGCGGCCGCGACCGGCGGTAACTAAGAGGAGACTGGAGATTAGAGATTGGAGATTAGGCGAGCGCCAAGTTCCAATCTCTAATCTCCAATTCTCTAATCTCTAATCCTCTTCCCCCACCCACCCCATCTCCTCTACAACTGATAGGTGGTCCGCGCCGATTTGCACGCGGTAATGTTCGCTGGTGGGCGAGCCACAGGCGGTTGTGACTGGCAGTTCAATCGTTTCTGAGGCTTGCA
Source organism: uncultured Ardenticatenaceae bacterium (assembly GCA_964410625.1). Lineage (GTDB taxonomy): Bacteria > Chloroflexota > Anaerolineae > Promineifilales > Promineifilaceae > CAYPHY01. Next base: position 65,226 of record CAYPHY010000024.1, read on the forward strand.
CGCTGACCCCAGCGGCATAGAGCGTGGCGACGGCTTCATTGAGTGTGCCATAGCCGGGCGGAATTTCCGGTTCACACTGCGTGCCGACGGGCCGGATGACCCAGACCAGGCCGCCGGGATAGGGATCAACCGTTGGCATGGGGGAGGGCGGAACGGGGTAGGGGTCGTTGGCGGGAGCGGCCGTTTCTCCCTCGGCAGGGTCGGGATAGGCGGCCCCGGTTGGGTCGGGGGTGCTCGGAACGGCCGAATCCTCGGCGGCGGTAGGGGCAGGCATGAGCGCGGGTGTAGTGGCGGTGGCGACGGCCGCTGGGGGCGGTGTGTTGTCCTGCGCGGGCGGTGGCGCACTATTGCAGGCGGCAAGCAGTAACATTGCCAGCAACAGGAGTAGCCGGCCGAGGCGAGGGTGTTGTTTAGATGGGAGCATTTTCTTGGTTAACATTCATTCGATCCCTTATTTCTACTGGATTTGTCCGCTCATTTTACCCCTAAGCGGGTGAACGTGGTAGAATGGGAATGGTAATAGCGAGCGATAGCGATAACGCAGACAACAGTGGAGATAGAAATCAACGGATAAGCTATCCTCGTGCAAGTAACCACGAAGGCCCAAAGACATAAACTGTTTTCTTCGTGCCTTTGGTTCTTAGTGGTGAACACCGATTTTATAGGAACCTGGTTTCTACCTACTGATAAAGGATAAACAAGTGAATAGAGAAGCAAGTTTAAGAGCGTTGGCGGAACGGCAATATAAGGCTGCGCCGCCGATGACAGTGGACAAGAACGCCAATTATCGGGCGCGTGTGGAGATGGAGTCGGGTGATTCGTTTGTGATCGAACTATACCCAAAGTCGGCGCCACAGACGGTGAACAGTTTTATTTTTCTGGCTGGTGAAGGTTGGTTCGACGGCGTTACCTTCCACCGCGTCTTGCCGGGCTTTGTGGCGCAGACGGGCGACCCCAGCGGGACGGGCAGCGGCGGCCCTGGTTATACCATTCCTAATGAAATTGATCGCAAACTCTCGCACAAGGATGTGGGGATGGTGGCGATGGCTAACGCCGGACCGAACACCAATGGCAGTCAATGGTATATTACCCTCGCCGACGCCCACTTTTTGGATGGTTCTTATACGATATTCGGCCGCGTCATCGAAGGCATGGACGCCGTCCACTCCATCACCCCGCGCGATCCGCAACGAAACCCCAACGCACCAGCGGGCGACCGCATTGAGCGCATCACAATTGTGACCGAGGAGTAGTTATCCGGCGTGTCCGAACGGACTGATACACGCCTGCTCGAACCGCTGGTAGCGCGTAACCCCTTTCGGGGGCGAGTTTACCAGCCACAGACGATCCCTACCGCGAAGGAGGCACGGTCGCGCCTGCCGGTGCCGGTTTTACCCGAACATCCGGGATGGGTCGCGCTCTACTGGCACGCCTGGGATATGCTCTGGCAGAGCCTTGCCCAACCCTCTCCGCGCTCCGGCCTGGTTGCCCCTTTTCTGACCACGCCACAAGCGGATGTCTTGTCTCTGTGGGAATCGGCCTATTTGGCGCAGGTGGGCATATACGGCCGTCGTGCTTTTGACTTCGTCCAGCTCCTAGACAATTTTTACAGCAAGCAGCATCGTGACGGGGCGATCTGCCGCCAGATCAATAGCCAGGACGGGCGTGACTGTTTTGAATGTTATGATCCCAATGGCGCAGGGCCAAACATTCTGGCCTGGGCGGAGTGGCGTTGTTTCCGACAGACGGGCGACGAGCAGCGGATTGAGGAGGTTTTTTGGCCGCTTCTGGCACTGCAACATTGGTACAACCATTACCGCACCTGGCCTGATGGGCTGTATTGGGCGACAGGGCTTTCCAGCGAGATGGACAACCAGCCGCGTGTGCCGGACGGCCGCCTGCACCATCGCCATTGGGTCTGGGTGGACGCCAATATGCAAGCGGCGGTGAGCCTCGGCCGCTTAGGGTTGATGGCCGCTGTGCTGGAAGAGGCGGAGTGGGTCTCAGAGCTGGCGCGTGAGTCCACAGAACTGATTGCAGCGATTAACAACAGGCTATGGAACATCGAGAGCAGCTTTTATCAGGATGTTTCCCCGAAGGGAGCATTTAGCCCGATGAAAAGCGTGGGGGCATACTGGGGGCTGCTGGAAAAAGACCTGGTTCCAAAAGATAGGCGAGGGACGTTTATCCAGCATCTGCGCGACCCCTGGGCGTTTAATTTGCCCCACCGAGTTCCCAGCCTTTCGGCCGATAGCGAAGGGTATAACTCTCGCACCGGCAATCGCTGGCGAGGCGGGGTTTGGTCGCCGACAAATTTCATGGTCTTGAAGGGGCTGTATGCGGCCGAGCAGCCCACCCTCGCCTTTGACATTGCCCACAACCATTTGAGCAATGTCTTTGCGGTTTACCAGCAGACGGGCAGCTTGTGGGACAACTATATCCCGGAGGGGGTTGCGCCGGGTGATTCGGCCGTGCCTCAACAAACGACGACGGCCGGTTTGGCCGCGATTGCCATGTTATTGGAAGATGTGATTGGGCTGCGGGTGGATTGGCCGTTGCGCCGCCTCTTTTGGTACCGTTATCTGGAGAGCGAGCAGCCTTATGGGGTGGAGAACTATCCTTTAGGGCAGGAGGGGACGCTGCGGCTGGTGGGCGATGCGAACAAGGTGACAGTGGAGACGGATGTACCGTTCACGCTGACGATTCAAGATAAGGTGCAAAGTCTGAAGATGGCGGTTCCGGCGGGGACAACGGAGATTGAGCTAAATTAGATGGTTACGCTGATGACGCGGATAAAACGCAGATAACGCGGATTTTTTGATTGTTCATTGTTCATTGTCTCATTGTTCATTGTTCATTATCTCATAGTTCATTGTTCATTGTCTCATTGTTCATTGTCTCATTGTTCATTGTTCATTATCTCATTATTAAGTTGTGGCTGAGCTGACTGTGGCGACGATGAATTTGCGCTACCACGACGACCGCTGGCGGGCACGGCGGCGGTTGTTGGCCTCGGCGTTGGCGGATGTGGATGCGGACTTGATCGGCTTGCAGGAGATTAGCTTGCTGATTCAACAGGGTCATTGGTTGTTGGGTAAGCTGAATGCACGGATGAAGGAGAAGGGGAAGCGGCCGTATAAACTGCTCCAGCAAAGACGCACCCACCCCTCCCATTGGGGCATGGCGGTGGGCATTCTCACTCGCTTGCCCGTGCTATACCAGGATGTGTTGAAGCTGGGCTATGGCGGCCGTGTGGCCTTGCGGGTGAATGTCGAACTCCCTTCTCGCCAAACGCTTGACTTTGTTTGCACCCATTTGCACCATGTGTCGCCGCACCAGCAGGCGCGGCTGGAGCAAACAATGGCGTTGGCGGGTTGGCTGAATGGCAAGCGGCGCGTGCCGTTGCAAGTGGTAGTGGGTGATTTTAATGAGTTGCCCGCTGGCCCAGCGATTGAACATATGAAGCAGGCTTATCGCTCCGCCTATGAGGAGCAACACGGCCATGAACCGTTGGCGACGTTTCCAACCGCCTTGACTCAGCCGTTACGGGACTGGGCAGGGTGTTTGGATTACGTCTTTTTGTCACCGGCGGTGTATAGAGTGAAGAACGCCTATCTCTTTGCCAACCGCCCGGCCGAGGATGATGACACGCTCTATCCTTCAGACCATGTGGGGGTGGCGGCGACGATTGAGGTTTGAGTGAGTGGCGAGTGGGGAGGGCGTTGAACGGGTGAAATCCGTTTGTTACTATAACTGTTGTGTTGTTGTTGAGGGAAATGTTGGCAGAAAAGGATGAACAGCAGCGGCCGACCATCTCGATTGTCGCGCCGGTCTATAATGAGGAAGTGGTTTTGCCGGAGCTTTACCGGCGGGTGGCGGCCGTGATGGACGGCATGGGCGAGCCGTGGGAGTTGGTGCTGGTTGATGACGGCAGCCGTGACGGTTCGGCGGCGCAAATCGCTCGTTTGCATGAGCAAGACAGCCGAGTCAAGGGGGTCAGCTTTTCGCGAAATTTCGGCTTCCAGATTGCGGCAACGGCCGGGCTGGACCACGCCAGCGGCGATGCCGTGATCCTCACCGACGCCGATCTGCAAGACCCGCCGGAGGTCTACCCCGAGATGATCGCCAAATGGCGCGAAGGGTATGATGTTGTTTATGGTGTTCGCGCCAGCCGCGAGGGGGAGACCTGGTTTAAGCTGTTTACGGCCAAACTCTTTTACCGGCTGATTTATCGCATCACCAGCATCAATATCCCGCTGGACACGGGCGATTTCCGGCTGATGGATCGCCGGGTGGTGGATGCGATCAGGCGGATGCCGGAGCGCAACCGCTTTTTGCGCGGCATGGTCCCCTGGGTTGGCTTTCGCCAGACGGGAGTTGAGTACCATCGCGCCTCACGCTATGCCGGGGAGTCGAAATTTAACAGCGTGCGCCGGATGTTGCCCTTTGCGGTGGACGCGATCACCAGCTTTTCTTATCTACCGTTGCAACTGGCGATGATCTTGGGCTTTATCATCGCCGCGCTCAGTGGGGTGGCGATCTTTGCCGTCATTTTGCTGCGCTTGCTTGGCCCCGGCACGCCGCTGAGCGGGCAGGCGACGACGCTGGTGGCCGTTCTCTTCCTCGGCGGGGTGCAGTTGATTTGCCTGGGCATCGTCGGCGAATATTTAGGGCGGATTTATGACGAGGTGAAGGGACGGCCGATGTACCTGATCCAACAGGCATGGGGGCTTTCGCAGAACCGGGCGGAACAGGGACGGTCGCAACCACCGGTGGATGGCGTTGGTGCCAATCGTATGCCGGACGCGGACCGAACAGCATGGAAGTGATCATCTATGCCGACGGCGGGGCGGACCCAAATCCGGGCATTGGGGGTTGGGCGGCCGTGTTGCGCTATGGCGAACATGAAAAGGTGCTGACCGGCAACGACCCGCAGACAACCAACAACCGCATGGAACTGACGGCAGCGATCAATGCGTTGGCGGCCTTGAAGCGGCCGAGCAAGGTCGCCTTTTATACCGATTCGCAATATGTGCGGCGGGGGATCACGGAGTACATCGAAAAGTGGGCGGCCAACGATTGGAAGGTGAAGAACAAACCAGTTGCTAACGCCGATCTTTGGCCGCGACTGTGGGAGCTGACCAAGCAGCATCAGATTGAGTGGCATTGGGTGAAGGGCCATGCCGGGGATGAACTGAATGAGCGGGTGGACCAGTTGGCGCGAGAGGCCAGGTTGGCAATCACCCCGCCGGAAGAGCTCGCCGATGATGTCCCTCGCCTCTATCTTCGCGCCTCGTGCAAGGGGAATCCCGGCCCCGGCGGTTGGGGCGTGGTGCTGGATTTGGATGAGGAGACGGTTGAAATCAGCGGCCGTACCAGGCAAACGACGAATAATCGCATGGAGCTGACGGCCGCGATAGAGGGCTTGAAGCGACTACCGCCGGGGAGCGCGGTGCAAATGTTCACCACTTCCGATTATCTTTACCAGGGGGCCACACGCTGGATCAATGGCTGGCGGCAACGCGGCTGGCAGAAAAAGGGGGGCGAGCCAATTGCCAACGCCGATTTGTGGCAGCAACTGGATGCTCTCGGCCGTAAGTACCGTATCAAATGGGTCAATGCCAAAGGGCAGGATTTGCCAGCATTATACCGCGCCGGTCAGTTGGCAACCCAAGACGACTTGGTTTAAATGGCCGATTGACTGCTTAGCTTTTTGCCAGTAGCATTTCCTTAAGCCAGAGATTGACCAACGTTTCGAGGGAGACGCCGCGTTGTCTGGCGGCCGTTCTCAGTTCTTGCAGTAATGTGTGTTCCAGGAGGACTGCCTGGGGTAAGTTGGGGGCTATTTCTAGTGTGTCGTTGATCGGCCGCATGTATTCTTCATAGTCCCCCGCATCATGTGAATCCCAGAAATCAGAGGCTTCTTCAATGCTGGCGAATTTCTCAGGTATAGGATCAATAGGTCTATTTTTTGCCATATAGTCTTCGTTCTTTAGCGGCCATGTCTCTTGCACTTATGACGATAGCATCTCTGGTTTTCTTATAGACAAAGAAGACACTTAATTAGCGGCCAGATTTCGCACGACCAAGTGCAAGATCAACATCTTCATCTTCCATCTTGCCACGTTCATCGAATAGAATTTTTAAATTCCGATGTCTAAGTGCTTCGTGTACCTCTTCTTCAGAAACTCGGTGTTTCTATTCAAACTTGTCCAATACGTAAGCAGGGATGATGATTTCGCTAATTCGCAACTGAGGCTAATCCTTTAAGCTAGATTATAGCGTTTGCAACGAAAGAGACAATTGACTTTTT
>CAYPHY010000025.1:0-10779 GCA_964410625.1 uncultured Ardenticatenaceae bacterium
TACTTACTAACTTTCGCGACTGCAAACTGTGCTTCCATGATTTTAGTGGAGAGTGACGAATGGTGAGTGATGAGTGAAGAGTCCTCTCTCCGCTCGCCACTCATCACTCATTTTGCGGCCGATAAAGCACAACCACAACCTCATTACCCTCTAACTTCCATATGGGTGAGCGACCCGTTTCTTCCCTCATCCGTGAAATGACGCGCAGTATCCCGCTCCCAGCGTCCGTTACCATTCCCAGTCGTAAGAAAAAGTTGTAAATCGTCGGGTTACGCAACACATGCACTCCTAAAGACAGAGACTCTAGCGTAATGGAGTTTGGCAACTGTCCAGGCGACCGGACTTCGACGCGATCATCAAAAATCAGCAAGCGTACCGGTCCTTGAATAGTATAATCGCGGTGAGCAAGCGCATTGATCAATACCTCTCGCAGGGCAACAGCCGGTAATTCCGGTTGAGCCTCTGGTTCCAGATTCTTGATCCGGTGTGGGACAGGAAGATGGATATAAAGAAAACGCATCGAATCTTCCAATAAATCCAAAGCTGGCCCCTCAACACGCTTTTGGTCACTTGGGTCGTTAGCCAGGCTGATGCCTGGTATTCGCAGCGCACTAATATAGGCATGAGGCACAAACTGCTGCGGCCGATACCCAAAAACCACTATTCCCGCTAAGGTCGGCCGCAAAACGTCCTCTACCCACTGCGCCAACCGCAGATTAACCAATACTTGCTCAAACGTCAGCCCAATAAGGTCCCAAGAAAAGCCCCGCGTCTCCTCAAAAAAGCTTTGGATCGCCCGCCGATCTAGATCATCCACTGTTGCCCGATAAATCGGCGTTTCATCATAGTAGAGACTCTCAGCCGCCTGAAAAAGACGCAACAGCTCCTGTCGTGTCGCCTGTCGCCGCCCTGCCCCAGTCCGAATATAGTAAATACCGCTGCTGGTGCGGTACGGCCGTTGTTCTCCACGAGCTACAGTAACAACAATCACGACCATTCCTTCTTCTAACACCACTCTTTCCTGACTGATGGTTAAAGGAGGTTCGCAATTATTGTAGGCGATATTGTCCACTTGTTGCATCACCGCATCAGGATCATCAATGCCACTGATTCGCCCTTCGTCATCAACACCCAACAACAGTTGGCCGCCGCTGCTATTGGCAAAGGCCACCAATGCGGCCGCTACCTCCAGCGGCCGCACCGGCCAACGTTTAAACTCCTGATGCAGGCTTTCGCCTCGTTTAATGCTTTCTTCTAGCTCTGCTGCGTCCATCTACTTATGATCTTTCTTTTAACCGCCAGTCGAGAGCAGTGTAGCGATTGGCAACCTTATTGTTCTTCACCGCAATCTGGATCGCCCGCCGTGAACCGACCAGGATGACCAGCTTCTTCGCCCGCGTCACGGCCGTATACAGCAAATTACGCTGCAACATCATATAATGCTGCGTCACCACCGGAATGACCACACAAGGATACTCCGATCCCTGCGATTTATGCACACTAATCGCAAAAGCATGGATTAGCTCATCCGTCTCCAGAAAATCATACACGACCGGCGCGCCGTCTACATTCACCGTCAATGTCTGCTCGACCACATCTATCGCTGCAATACGGCCGATATCCCCATTATAAACATTCTTATCATAATTATTGACCGTCTGCATCACCTTGTCGCCAACGCGAAAGACGCGGCCGTTCAAGCGTCGTTCCGCTTTCCCCTTCCCTGGCGGATTCAACGCCTGCTGCAAGAGTTGGTTGAGGTTGCTGACCCCCACCTGCCCATTATACATTGGCGATAAGACCTGTATATCGTCCAGCGGGTGCAAGCCAAATTTATGTGGCACGCGGTTTTTAACAATGTCCACCAGCAGCTCGGCCGCCTCGGCCGCATCTTGCTTGACGAAGATGAAAAAGTCCTTTGCCTCCGCCTCCGTCTCCGGCATCTTCCCCTGGTTCATTCGGTGGGCATTGCGGATGATCAGCGAATCGGCCGCCTGACGAAAGATCGTCTCCAGACGAATAACGGCCGTCATCCCCGAATCGATCAAATCACGTAGCACATCCCCCGCCCCCACCGAAGGCAACTGATCCACATCCCCCACCAGCAATAAATGGCTGTCCAGGCTAATCGCCTTCAGCAAGCTATTGGCGAGGATCAAATCCAGCATTGAGGTTTCGTCAATCACGATCATGTCGGCTTCAACTGGGTTCTGCTCATTGCGACCGAAACCCTCCCCCGGCTTAAACTCCAGCAAGCGGTGGAGCGTTTTCGCCGGTCGCCCCGTCGCTTCGGAAAGCCGTTTGGCCGCCCGGCCCGTCGGCGAAGCCAACGCCGTTGTATGGCCATGCCGATCCAACAGATCGAGCAAGGTGCGCAGTGTCGTCGTCTTCCCTGTCCCCGGCCCGCCGGTCAGGATCGTCACTTTGTGGATGACGGCCGCCGTCACCGCCTGCTCCTGCTGCGCCGTCAACTGGATGCGTGATTGCTGGCGCAACGCCTGTAACGAGGGAACGATAGTCTGCTGTAATCGCGTCAGGCGGCTCGTCGGATGGTCGAGCAAACGCCGCAGTTGGCGGCTGGCCCCTACCTCCGAATGGTAAAAGGGCAACAGATAGACCGCCTTCTCCTCTCGTATTTCGCGGCCGTTGGTCGCCGTTGTCGTATAAGATACTCGCTGCTCGCCCACGCTGGCGGCCGACGGTGTAACCTCATAGGTAATGGTATCCCGCTTCACAAAATCGCTCTTTTCCAGTTGTTCAAGAACGGCCGTCACCTTCTCCGCTTCCACCGCCAAAATACTCGACGCTTCCGGCTCCAGCTCCGCCTGTGGCACATAGACATGCCCCTCATCAGCCATGCGGCTCAAGGTATAGGCAATGCCCGCCTCAATGCGGTCGGGCGAATCATGGGGCAACCCTAATGCCTGGGCGATCTTGTCGGCCGTCTTAAAGCCAATCCCATGAATATCCTTCACCATCCGGTACGGGGTATTCTGCACCACTTCCAACGCCTGGTCCCCATACTTCTTATAGATTTTCACCGCCAGCCCGGCCGTCACCCCATGCGATTGCAAAAAGACCATCACCTCGCGGATCGCCCGCTGCTCTTCCCACGCTTTGGCAATACTCTCGACGCGCTTACCGCCAATGCCCAACACCTCCCGCAGCCGCTCCGGGTGGTTGTCAATGATCTCCAATGTATCTATTCCAAAACGATTGACAATGCGCTCGGCCATCACCTTGCCCACGCCACGCACCAGCCCTGAGCCTAGATAGCGGCGGATGCCATCGGCCGTTGCCGGTAAGGATTGCTCGCACCGTTCGGCCTGGAACTGGCGGCCATGTTGCGGATGCACGCCCCAAGCCCCCGTCAGTCGCAACCACTCCCCCGGATTGACCTCCGGCAAATTGCCGATCACCGTGATCAGCGCATCACGGCCGCTGGCATACTTATACGGTAACATACTCCGGCTATCCGGGTTCAGCCGCAGCACCGTATACCCATTCTCCGGGTTATAAAAGGTAATTCGCTCCACCGAGCCACTAATTTGATCCCTGCCGTTCATAGCACTATTATTCTAGCGCATCTTAGGCGTTAAACCGATATTTCAAATGTAGCAAGTGATAAGTGGCAAGTTGGCAAGTAGCAAGTGGCAGGTAGCAAGTCAAAGGTTGCGTTGATCACCTGCCACCCACGACACAATGATAGAACCCTGGCAACAATCCTACCTCCTCATTCTCCTCGTCCTTTGGGCCTTGTTCCTCTTTGGCGGCTTCGTTTTTGGAGCGAAAGACCCAACTCGACGGATGCCCCGCTGGACGAGGATGGCCTCCTCGTTGGTGCTGGTCATCGCCGCCTTTAGCTGGTATCTCTTTGTCCGGCAGACGGCCGCCGCCAACTATGCCCTGCTCATCGCCGTCGGTATGACCTTTGGCTTTATCGGTGATTTGTCGCTGGCGGGGTTGTTGCCCGGCGGCCGTTCCGTCATCGGTGGAATCGCCGCCTTCGGCCTCGGCCACATCTTCTACATAACCGCCTTCCTCCGCTTTGCCAGCCAGACCGGGCTAACCGATCCCATACGACAACTCATCGCCTTAGCCATCTGGCTGCTAATTGGAGCAACAGGCTGGTATCTGGTCGTCGGCCGCGGCCGCCCACGAACAACCCTCCACTGGGCTGCATTACCCTACGCGCTGTTGTTATCAGCGACGGCCGGAATCGCTTCCGGGTTGGCGTGGATAGACGGCCGTTTCCTCCTCCTTGCCCTCGGCGCAGCCCTCTTCCTCCTGAGCGACCTCATTCTCGCTGGAGAACTGTTCGCCGGTCTCAAATTCCCCCTAATCGGCGACATCATCTGGCTCACCTATGGCCCCGCGCAGATGCTAATTGTCTATTCAATTCGTTATATCACTCTTGACTTGCTTAACCCCTTTGCTATACTCACATCATCTACATTTTTGTCAATTTCTTGATAAAAAGTGAACCGTATGAAAGCGTATATTCGGCAACATTGCAGGTGTTTTAAGCGAGGGTAGCAACCACCCCGGCCTGTAAGAAAAAGTTGATTCAGGTCATCCATAAACGGTGGTAGCTGCTCTCGCGGTGCAACGTGGGTCCCTTGCGACCTCGTGGCCCCCTGGCCTGGCTACGACCGTTTTATTTTGACTGCACAATCACTTTTCCTGATTTACAGGTGACACTTGCATATGTTGTTAACGCTTGATAACCCAATAACGTCCTTACAACCAAATATGCCGCTGGCGGCCACGGCCGATCTCGAATCCTTGATCGGCAATACCCCTTTGCTGCGTTTACGGCGCACGGCCGCTGCCTATGGCCTGCCAGAGACCGTGCAACTGCTCGCCAAAGCGGAATGGTACAACCCTGGCGGCTCGGTCAAAGACCGTGCGGCGCTGCACATCATCAACACGGCCGAGCGCAACGGTTGGCTGCTCCCCGGCATGACGCTGCTCGACTCCACCTCTGGCAACACCGGTATCGCCTATGCGATGCTCGGCGCGGCACGGGGCTACAAGGTGAAGCTAACCCTGCCGGAGAACGTCAGCCCGGAACGCCTCGCCATTCTGCGTGCCTATGGTGCGGAACTGATCCTCACCGACCCGCTAGAAGGCTCTGATGGGGCGATTCTTGAAGCGCGGCGAATCGCGGCCGATGACCCCACCGTCTACTATGCCAATCAATACAACAACCCCGCCAACTGGCAGGCGCACTACCTGACCACCGCCAACGAAATCTGGGAACAGACCGACGGGCAGATCACCCACTTTGTCGCTGGTCTGGGAACCAGTGGCACCTTTACCGGCACAATCATTCGCCTCCGTGAACTGAACCCAGATATACTTGGCTATTCCGCCCAGCCGGACAGCCCATTTAACGGCCTGGAAGGGCTGAAGCACATGCCAACGGCCATCAAACCCGGCATCTACGACGAGTCATTGGCCGACAATAATCTGGTGGTCCGTACCGAGGACGCCTATGCGATGGCTCGCTTGCTGGCGCGGCAAGAAGGGTTGCTGGTCGGCATTTCGGCGGCCGCGGCCGTTTCCGCTGCGCTGCAGGTTGCCCGCGACCTCGATGAAGGCGTGGTCGTCACCGTCCTGCCCGACAGCGGCTATAAATATCTAAGTGACCGTTTCTGGAGTGAGTAACCACTGAGTAACTGATGTTGACGCTTAACGAAGCATTGCACGAGGCGATTAAAGCACATGGCGCAGCCTCCTATCCCTATGAGGGTTGTGGGCTGTTGCTCGGTACGGCCGAGAACGGGCACAATGTCGTCGCAGACATTCGCCCCCTGCCCAATGTCTGGCCCGTCGAGGCAGAGAAGCCTGAGCGTTTCCGCATTGATGAAAACGATTGGCGCGATGTGGAGCTAGAGGCGATGGCCGAAGGGCTGGATGTCATTGGCATCTTCCACAGCCATCCCGACCATCCACCCATCGCCTCGCCGCGCGATCTCGCCTGGGCAAGCTGGCCCGGCTACTCTTATTTGATTACCGAAGTCCGCAACGGCCGTCCGACCCACAGCCGCTCCTGGCAATTGGCGGCCGACCGTTCCGGCTTTATTGAGGAAGAGATATTACAAGGATGAGGGATGAAGGTTGAAGGATGAGCAGCGTTTCATCCCCCATCCTTCAGCCTTCATCCTTCAAAAGGAGACTATTTACATGGCAACCATTCGCATCCCAACACCACTACGGCCGTACGCTGAAGGCAAGGCCAGCGTCACCGTCAACGGTGAAACGGTCGGCGCGGCTTTGTCCGAGCTGACCAGCCAACACCCTGAGCTACGCACCCACCTCTTTGAAGGAGAGGACTTGCGTAGCTTTGTCAATGTCTATCTGAATAAGGAAGACATTCGCCATCTCAACGGCGCAGAGACAGCCATTGAGGAGAATGACACTCTGATGATCATCCCCTCGATTGCCGGTGGCAGCACGGCCGCTGGCAAAAGCGACAAGCCACGCCGCGTTGATCACTCCGCCCTGCGTGTCAATCAGGCATTTATTATCACCCTGCTCATTATCGCCTATGTGCTAAACAATGTCTGGCTGGTGGCCTTCGTCGCCGCCGTTATGCTTGCCGGGACGTTTATCCCGCAACTACAGCTTTTTAAGCACGTTTACCAATACATCCTAAAGCCAGCCAGGATTGTGAAGCCCGACGTCATCGTAGACAACCCTGAACCCCATCGCTTCGCCCAGGGCTTTGGCGGCGTGGTGTTGGCAAGTGCGCTCTCGCTGATGATAGCCGGTATCCCCCTCATCGGCTGGGCCTTGTCCGGCCTGGTGGTGCTCCTCGCCGCGCTCAATCTCTTCATCGGCTTCTGCGCCGGTTGCTTTGTCTACTATCAACTTAACCGCATCGGCGTGCCGGGATTTGCTTATAGCCCGGTGAAGGCGAGAGAGTAAGAGATGAAGAGACTGGGAGACTGAGAGATTAGGAGACTGTGCACTAAATAGTCCCTCAGTCTCCTAATCTCCCAATCTCAGGAATCCCCCATGATCGAGCGACTCCTCCTCGTCCTCCTCCTCGCTGCTATGGCGGCGGGGGCATTCCAGGCATTGCGAACGGTGCATGGGCGTCGTATCAGTCGCGCCGTTGCTGGCAGCGGCCGTACCACCCCCACCTTGCTCTACTTCCACAGTGACCACTGCGCCGCCTGTCCGGCACAAGGACGAATGCTCGATCAATTGCTGGTGACGTGGAACGGTCGTCTAACCATCGAACGCATTGACGCTGAACAAGAACCGGAAACCGCCAGCCGTTATGGCGTATTTTCCTTGCCAACCACAATCCTTATTGATACAACCGGCCATGTGCAACAAATCAACTATGGTCTGACCCATACCACCAAGCTAGAACAGCAGCTTATCAATTTGGACAGACAGCTACTGGCCGGATAATTACGTCCACAAACCACACATTTCTACACATTTCTACACATTGACCCCTGTTCATGGCAATTCGTGTGGTTCGTGGCGGTAGGAGATTCTCAAAGAATGAGTTCAAGAACATTTATTGACCCCGCGGCCGTGGCCGAGGTGGGTCTATCACATGAAGAAGTACAACGCTACAGCCGCCACCTGATCATGCCCGAAGTGGGCGTGGAGGGACAAAAGAAGCTAAAGGCGGCCAGCGTATTGTTGATTGGCGCGGGTGGCCTGGGATCGCCGCTGGCGATGTACCTCGCCGCTGCCGGTATCGGCCGCATCGGTCTCATTGACTACGACGTCGTAGACTACACCAACTTGCAGCGACAGGTTATTCACGGGACGAAAGACGTGGGACGGCCGAAGCTGGAAAGCGCGAAAGCCCGCATCCTCGACATCAACCCCCATGTCTGGGTAGATACCTACGAAGTCCCCCTGACCTCGGCCAACGCACTGGAACTATTCGCCCCCTACGACATCATCATTGATGGGACCGACAACTTCCCCACCCGCTACCTGACCAACGACGCCTGTGTCTTGCTCGGCAAGCCCAACGTCTATGGCAGCATCTTCCGCTTCGAGGGGCAGGCGTCGGTCTTTTATGCCGAAGAAGGCCCCTGCTATCGTTGCCTCTTCCCCGAACCGCCACCGCCCGGCCTCGTCCCCAGTTGCGCCGAAGGGGGCGTCTTGGGCGTGCTGCCCGGAACCATTGGGGCGATCCAGACAACGGAAGCGATCAAGCTGATTTTGGGGACTGGTGAACCGCTGATCGGCCGTCTGCTGCTCTACGACGCGCTGAACATGAGCTTCGACGAAGTACGCCTGCGTAAGAATCCCAACTGCCCCATCTGCGGCGACAACCCAACCATCACCGAACTGATTGATTACGAAGAGTTCTGCGGAATGCCTGCCCATGACCGCAGCCTCTACGCATCCGCAACCAACGGCAGCGGCAATGTTCCCGCCATCACGCCCGAAGAACTGAAGCAACGCCTCGACGCTGGGGAGGATTTATTTATCCTCGATGTGCGCGAACCCCATGAATGGGACATCTCCAATTTGCAGGGCCTCGGTGCAGTGCTCATCCCCAAGGGCAAAGTGCTGGAGCGCATGGGCGAACTCGACACCGCCCGCGAGATGATCGTCCACTGCCGCACCGGCGCCCGCAGCGCAGACGTCATCCGCGAATTGCAAAAGCACGGCTTCCGCAAGATGTACAATCTGGAAGGTGGCATCAACCGTTGGGCAGAGGAAGTGGATACCAGCTTGCCGACGTATTAAAGAGAGATTGGTGTATTCGTTTATTGGTATATTGTGGAGATTGGGACGCTCGGCCGCAAAACGGTCGGGCGTTTTTTTATGAGATTTCCCGATAGAATTATGCTACTATACGTTCATAAATCCGCGTAATCTGCGAACTATCCGCAGCATTCGTAGAATGCCCATCCGCGTAACCATTGGAGAGGTACAAATGAGTGTAATCGGCAACATCATCTGGCTCATCTTTGGCGGCCTAATCGTCGCCCTCGGCTATCTCATCGGCGGCATCTTGCTCTGCGTCACCGTCATCGGCATCCCCTTCGGTATCCAGGCGATGAAACTCGCCGCGGCCGCCCTGACCCCCTTTGGCAAAGAAGTTGTCCAGGTAGAGCGGGAAAACGGCCGTCTGGCGCTGATCTTCGATATTATCTGGCTATTCCTCTTCGGCTGGGAAATCGCCCTGGCTCACCTGGTCGGCGCGTTGCTCCTCGCCATCACCATCATCAGCATTCCTTTCGCCAGACAACACCTCAAACTGGTCCCCGTCGCCCTTTTCCCCTTCACCTACGAACTTCGTTAATCACTTATCCACGAATCTACACGAATTTTCACGAATGGGTTTTGTATTCGTGTTAATTCGTGTAAATTCGTGGATCTATCAAGGTTTGTCCTATGGAAGAACTGGTCATCACCCGCCAACGGGACGCTACCCTGGAAATCATTCTCAATCGCCCTGACAAGCGCAATGCGATCAACCTTGCCTTGTTCGAGCAGTTTGAAGCGGCCGTCATCAATGCCAACCGCACCCCTGGCCTCCGCGCCGTCGTCATCCGTGGCGAAGGCAAAAGCTTCTCCGCCGGGATTGATGTCAGCAGCCTCCTCGGTCTGGCCGAACAGTATGGCTCCCACTGGCAACAACGAATGCGATCGATCACCGACGACTTCCAGCGCGTCCTCAACCGCCTGGAACGGATCGAACTACCGACCATCGCTCTGCTGCATGGACACTGTTTAGGGCTGGCGATGGAACTGGCTCTGGCCTGTGACATTCGCATTGCCGCCGAAGGCACGCACCTCGGTCTGCCGGAAACACGCCTCGGCATCATCCCCGATGTCGGCGGTACAACCCGGTTGACCCGCCTCGTCGGCCCTGCCCGCGCCAAAGAGTTGATCTTCACCGGCCGCCAATTTGACGCGGCATTTGCCGAACAGTGGGGGCTGGTCAACTACGTTGTGCCGCCGGACGCCCTGACCGCCAAAGCTGATGAACTCGTGGCCGAAATCTGCCAGGCCGCCCCGCTGGCTGTCGGCATGGCGAAGCGGGTGATTGATGGATTGGCCGACCTGGATCGCGGTCTGATGCTCGAAGGCTGGGCGCAAAGCCAACTCTTCAGCAGCGAGGATTTCCTCGAAGGGGCACAAAGCTTCATGATGCGACGGCCGCCAAACTTCAAAGGCAAATAACAGTCAGGTAAGCAATTGGTCAATGACGGCCGCGTATGCTATCTTTACGCAGAGATTAGGAGACTAGGCGACTGAGAGACTACAAAGTCTCCCAATCTCTTAATCTCTCAGTCTCTTTTATTTGGAGGACAGACATGGCAATCAAATTCGCAACAGACGAATGGGCAAAAGCATTGATGGAAGAAGTGAATAGAAGCGATGCTTACCGCAAGGCGGCCGCTACCTGGGAAGGTGATTTCTACTTCGTCATTCCCAAAGGCCCCGGCGTGCCCCAAGATACCTATATGTACCTCGACCTCTGGCACGGCGAAGCACGCGACGCCTATCTCGTCGAAGACCCTTCCACGAAACCCGTGGCTTTTGAACTAAACGCCCCGCTCGAAACCTGGCGCAAGGTGCTGGAAAAAAAGCTCGATCCCATTCGCGGGATTGTGACCGGCCAACTAAAGATCAAAGGAAACAAAATGGCGATCCTCAAAGCCCCCAAAGCCGCCACCGAGCTGGTCGCTTGCGCCACCCGCCTTGACACAGAGTGGCCCTAACTCTGGAAGCACGCGCAGGACGCACGGTAACGCTTGAGTTAGCCGTTTGACTTTATGA
>CAYPHY010000025.1:10879-13916 GCA_964410625.1 uncultured Ardenticatenaceae bacterium
TGGAAGCACGCGCAGGACGCACGGTAACGCTTGAGTTAGCCGTTTGACTTTATGAGCTTTATACCCTATGTAGGGGTCTGGTTGCTGTTGGCGGCCGTTCCCCTGACAACCATTTTCTTCCCCAGGCGATCCTCCTTTTTACCGGTTCTCTCTATCGCACTGAACGTGCTCGCCCTGGTTATCTGGTTCATTGCCCGGCCGTCCACAACCATTTCCTTCACGCTTGCCCCCTGGCCTGCTGAACCGGCGACGCTTGGCTGGGGCTGGCAGATTGACGCAGCCAACTGGCAACTGACCGGCATCCTCCTCTGGCTGCTCTTTGGTCTGTTGCTCTATCTGGCGGCCGTCCCTTCTCCTACCACTCCCAAGCAAACAGCCACCATTGGGCTTCTCGCGGCCGTCCTCCTTCCCGCTCTCTGGGCTTCAACCCCGGCAACGCTTATCACCACCTGGGCGTTGTTCGCGGCCGTCTGCCTGGTAATCGAAGAGGCGGCAACCTCCCGCCAACCCGTTCGCCGCCGTCTCCCCTGGTTGCTTTCCCCGATCCTGCTCTACGCCTGTGGTGTCGCGCTCTCCAACGCATCTACGGCCGATAGCCTGATCACCTCCGCCTGGTCGAGCGTTGCCATTGCGCTGACCATGCTCGCCGCCGCGCTGCAAATGGGGGTCGGGGTTCTGACCACAGTGACTACAGTGACCACAGCGGCCGATGCTGGTAACGACAACCCCATCACTACCCTGCTACTTCGACTTCTGCCGGCGCCAATCGGCGTGGCGTTGCTCGGCCGTCTGGTCGCCACCATCACCATACCCTATTCAGCCGGACTGCTGCTGACCCTATTAGGGTTGATCGCCCTTCTCGGCGGTGTCTGGCTGGCCTGGGTTGGCCCGGCCACAACCAACCAGACTAACCCCAGCAGCGGTCTATTCCTCGCCCTGGCCGCCATCGCCTTGCTCACCGCTATCTGGGCTGGCCCCGTCCCCCTCCTCGCCGCCAGCCGCGTCCTCATCTTTGCCCCGGCCACGCTTTTCTTAGTTGGCAACCAGCGGAGAGGCAGAGGAGCAGCGGAGCAGGGGAGCAGAGGAGAAGTGGGCAGTGGACAGTTGGCAGTCGGCAGTCTCCCAGTCTCTCAATCTCCTAGTCTCAACTCACCACTTACCACTCGCCACTCTTCACTCTTCCGCCCTCACATCATCGCCCTGGCCATCACCTTCCTCGCCATCGCCGGGTTGCCGCCGACGGCCGGTTTTGCCAGCCTTGCCTCTTTATATAGCGTGTGGATGTCGGGAATCCATGTGCTGTTGGTGCTGGCTATGGCCTTACTATTGGTCGCGCTGTTGGCGATCATCTACCGCTTCACCCAACGGGTGGCACGGCCGATAGGACAACTAAACAATGCCAGCCAACCCCTGTCCTCCGCTCGTCGTTGGCTGATGGAATTATCCCCGCTGTTACTTATCGCCGCTGTCCTTCCACCCGGTGGTTTACCCTGGCGTGAAGCCCCTATCGGGACATTGGCAGCGCTCTTCCTGACCGCACTCGGCGGCCTGCTGCTACCCCACTTCCTGCGCCAGACCGGTAGCCTCCGCGCGGCCGTCCGCGAAGCGCTGATGATTCGGCCGCTTTCCAACCAACCAGCTAGCCAATCAGCTAACCAATCATCTGGTGTGTTCGGCCGCCTGACCGCTTCCCTCACCGACGCCTTTGCCGATGCTTACGCCATCCTCGAAAGCGATGGCGGACTGCTGTGGCTCTTCGCGCTCATCCTCCTCTTTTGGTGGATTTCTTAAAAGCTCCTTAACCGCCAGACCCACTAACGGGGCAAATTTCCTCTGATCAGCGAACATTTTTCCACCCCTCCGCGCTTTTCAGATAAACTCTTGGACGCATGAACATTCCAACTATTTTTGACTGGCTGGCACGCGCCGATTTTCTGCGCGGTTTTCCAGCCGCCTATCTCGTTTTGGCGACGGCCGTTCTCGTGGTCGCCCTCTGGGAATGGCGACTGGCTATCCCTGTGCTGGCCGCCCAATATCTACTGACCGGCTTGCTATTCGCCGATCTGCTCGACCCTCGTTTGATGGTGGTCAAAGTTCTAATCGGCCTCGTGGTCTGTCTGATCTTGCTGCTAACCGCCGCCCAGGTGCGCTGGGGCCGCTTACCGGCCGATGTGACCGCCGAAGAGCGAGAGCGATTAGGATTCAGCCAACGACGCCTCGGCCGCTTCAGCGTGCCGCGCCAAATGCCACTTCGTCTTGTTCTCGCCTTGCTGATGGGCTTGCTCATTTTGGCTATCGGCCGCCAACCTGCCTACCAGCTACCCATCGTCGCCGCGCCGCAAAACATGGCTATCCTCTCCCTGGTCGGCCTGGGGCTGCTTGGCCTCGCCTCCACTACCGAACCACTACCGGCGGGGATGGGCTTGCTGATGGTTCTCTCCGGCTTTGAGCTGTTCTATAGCGCGGTCAACCAATCGCTGCTGATGATTGGCGCGTTGGCCGCCGCCAACCTGCTGCTCGCGCTGGCAATCGCCTATCTGCTGCAAGCACGCTACACGCTAACCAACGCCCTGGAGTAACGTGGGAACTTATCTGATCCTCGGCCTGCCCCTGTTCGCCGCGCTGCTGGCACTGATATTACGCGACCGGCCGCGAGCTGCGCGGATCACTGGCCTCATCGCCGTGCTGCTCATCTGGCTGGTGGTGCTGTTCATTCCATTACCGGCAAGCGATCCCGCAGCCACCGCCGCGGCCGAAACGGTCACAGTCGAAAGCCTCGCCGCCATCCTCGGCCGCAGCTTTACGTTGACCGCCGTTGTTCGTTCGTTGCTGCTCTGGCTCTATCCAGCATTGGCACTCGTCTTCCTTCTGTCCTGGTTAGAAGGGCGAACGGCCGCCGTCACCGCTTCGGCGCTGGCAAGCATCTCCTTCCTAACCGCCGCCCTCCTCGCCCAACCTCCATCCCTCGGCGCCATCCTGCTCATCCCCACCACCATCTCTCTGCTTCCCATCGTCAACGTCCGCTCCTCTGCTCCTC
>CAYPHY010000025.1:14016-18277 GCA_964410625.1 uncultured Ardenticatenaceae bacterium
TCCGCTCCTCTGCTCCTCCGCCCCCCCGCCCCCCTGCCGCTTCCGGCCTACAATTCCTGCTTTTCACAACCCTCGCCATCCCCCCCCTCCTTCTCGTCGGCTGGATGGTCGAATCCGGGCAAGGGGCGCAAAGTTCAGCACAGTTCGCCTTCTTGCTGGCCTCATTGATGTTGTTAGGCGGTTTCCCCTTCGCAATCTGGGTCACGGCCGTCGCTCGCCACGCCCTACTCAGCGCCCTGCCGCTTATCTTCGCCCTCATCCAAAGTGGTATCCTCCTCTTCCTCTTCGGCTATCTCAACACCACACCCGTCTTGGCACGAGGGCAACAGTACCAGGAAATCATGCAGTGGAGCGCGGCCGCCACCACGATCCTCGCCGCCCTGCTGCTCTTCCGCGCCGCCGATTGGCGGGAGATTCTCGGCCGTTTGCTGCTGCTAGACATGGGCGTGCTTTTGCTGGCCCTCGCCCCGCCAACCGCCACGATGCTACAAAACACGCTTTGGCTATTGGCCGGGCGTTTCGTCAGCCTGATCCTGGCCTGTGCCGGGCTTATGCTTTGGCAACGACAAGCTGCCACTGATAATGAGAGCGGTGGTCGTCATCTCTCTTGGAGTTTTGTATTGCTCAGTTACGGCTGCCTCTCGCTCCTCGGCCTCCCTTTAACGCCTGGTTTCAGCGGCCGTTGGCTCATCCTCTCCCAACTCGCCCCGCCCTGGTTAACGGCCGTTGCCTTTCTCGCCCTGGCCCTCGCCATCTTAGCCCTCTTGCGCTTCTTTTCAACGTTTATAAGGAGTTACGCGGATGACGCAGATGGGACGCAGATGACGCGGATTTTTACCGCTTGGGGTGCAAGCTTCAATAGTTCATCTAGCCTCGTTAAATGGCTGGTGGGAGTCGCTATCCTTATTGGCCTGCTGCTATCCATCCTCCCCTCCCTCCTCGGCCGCTACGCCACCCAACTCGCCGCCTACCTCCAATAACATCTCCCAACTCCCCACTCCTCACTCTCCACTAGCCACTAACCACTAACCACTCCCCAATAAAGGTGCGGAACCCTCGCTAATCCGCTACAATATTCACCATACTGTAAGTAGTTTAGTACAGGCGCAAAACGAATTATGTCAAATATCTGGTACGCGCTGCACGTCAAACCTCATAAGGAGCGTGCGGTGTACGACTTGTTGCTCGCTCAAGATGGGGTAAGGGATATTCACGAAGAGGGGAACGGAGACAGCACCGTTGTTTTCTTTCCTTCTGTGCGCGTGAAACCCGTCAATCCCCGTTCCGCTAAAGTTCGTCCCTACTTCCCTGGCTATATGTTCATCCACGCCAACCTGGAGTTGCTTGGGGTCAATGCCTTTAGCTGGATTCCCGGCACGCGCGGGCTGGTTTCCTTTGGCGACGAACCGGCCGCCGTGCCAGAGCATTTGATCAATGAACTGAAAAGCCGTATGGTGCGGATTGAGGAAGCAGGCGGGATGGTCTTTGACAGCCTGCAAAAAGGGGACCGCGTGCGGCTCATCAGCGGCCCGCTGGCGGGATATGAAGCTATCTTTGATATGCGCCTGCCGGGACAACAACGGGTGCAAGTGTTGCTCTCCTTCCTCAGCAACCACCCCCAGCGTCTGAAACTGGACGCCCAATCAATTGAAAAAGTGGAAAAAAAGAGATATGGATAAAAAACAAACGCTGCTAGATAAGATCGCAGCGCGAGAAGCAACCGTTGGCATCGTTGGCCTGGGATATGTCGGCTTGCCCCTCGCCGTCGCCTTTGCCGAGCAAGGCTTTTGTGTGATCGGCATTGATGTAGACCCTTCTAAGGTCGCTGCCCTCAATAGTGGAGAGAGCTATATTGAGGATGTGGCATCTGAATCGCTACGGCCGCATGTCGAATCAGGCCGTTTCCACGCCAGCACCGACTATGCCCAACTGGCAACGGCCGACGCCATCTCCATCTGCGTCCCCACCCCGCTGCGCAAGACCAAAGACCCCGACATCTCCTACATCATCAACGCCGCCGATAACATTGTTACCCATGCCAACGTCGGCAATGGTACGCTCATCGTCCTCGAATCCACCACCTACCCCGGCACAACGGATGAGATTATCCTCCCGCGCCTGAGCAACAATGGCCTGGAGGTCGGCCGCGACTTCTTCGTCGCCTTTTCGCCGGAACGGATTGACCCCGGCCGCACCGACTACACCATTCGCACCACTCCCAAAGTGATCGGCGGCGTCACCCCCGACTGTCTGGAGGTTGCCGTCGCGCTCTATGGCACGGTGGTAGAGCGGCCCGTTCCCGTCTCCAGCACGGCAACGGCCGAGATGGTCAAGCTGCTGGAAAACACCTTCCGCGCCGTCAACATCGGCCTGGTCAACGAAGTGGCGCTGATGTGTGACAAATTGGGGCTGGATGTTTGGGAAGTCGTCCAGGCTGCCTCTTCCAAACCCTATGGCTTCATGCCCTTCTATCCCGGCCCCGGCCTCGGCGGCCACTGCATCCCCATTGACCCCCACTATCTAAGCTGGAAATTGCGCACCCTCAACTATACGGCGCGGTTTATTGAGTTAGCGGCCGAGGTCAACAGCCACATGCCCGATTACGTCGTCGGCAAAATCGCCGACGGCCTCAACGACAACCGCAAGGCGATCAATGGCAGCCGTATCCTCATCCTCGGCGTCGCCTACAAGCGGGATGTGGGGGATGTGCGCGAAAGCCCGGCGCTCGATGTGATTCACCTGCTTCAGGAGCGCGGCGCAGAGATAGTCTATCACGACCCTTACGTTCCCGACCTCGCGCACGAAGGCTTTCCCTTGAGTTCTATCGAACTTGACGAGCAAAGTGTGCGAGAGGCGGACTGTGTCGTGGTTATTACCGACCACAGCAGCTATGATTGGGAGTGGATTGCCAACCATGCTCGCCTGCTCGTCGACACGCGCCACGCCGTAAAAGCAAGCCCCGGCCGTTTGATTCGCCTGTAGCAAGCTCCGCGCTGGATGAGAGGAATAAACCACGGATGGGTACGGATTGAACGGATAAACACGGATTCTTAGCAAGAAATCCGTGAGAATCGGTCGTATCCGTATAATCCGTGGTTCTCTTAGTGGCGTCGTAGGGAATGGGGATAATGGTTTTTCAAACGGCCGCCCCCCCGCTTCCCCCAACCCAGGCCATATCCATCCACTGTAACCAGCACCCATCCACTGGCCCCTACGCCGGCCGACTCCTGGGCCATGTCGTGGCCTGCTAAATAAGCGGCCGTGCGCGGGTCGTCGGCTGTCCAATTGACTGTGTGCTGTACCTGCTGTGGCGTCAAGGCCAGGGCCAGCGCATGGGCTGGGCGAAAGTAGTTGTGCCGCACTTCGCCCAACAACAAGCCATAGCGCAGCATCCGCAAACGGCCGCTATCCAGCGCCCGTTTGGGCAGCAAATAGAGACGGCCGCCCGCCAGATGCAACTGTTCAACCGGCAATTCAACCCGCAACGTCTCCTGGGCAAACCCCCTCCACAATTGCAGCTCCTTACGATCTGGTGGTATTCGGGTAAAGCGTTTGTGGGTAAATAATGCTACGGCCGTGTCCTCCGTTCGCCGTAGCAGCGCCAGAAAATGCCCTTCCCCTGGAAATTGATGCGGCCACAGGCGCACCGCTCGTTGCAATAGCGTGTCACCTTCCCCTACCCACTCCGGCCGTCCCCGCGCAAAACCGAGATAATCAGGTAACGGCTGCAATTCAAAATCTGGATGCGCAACCAGGAAACGGCCGATCACTTCCTCGTTCTCTTCCGGGGCAAAGGTACAGGTGGAATAGAGCAACAGGCCACCGGGACGGGTTAGTTGGGCGGCCGTCTGCAAAATATCCGCCTGCCGCCGCGCACAAGCGGCCACAATCGCCGCGCTCCACTCCACATTCCCCTCGCGCCGCCGCAACATCCCCTCGCCGGAACAGGGCGCGTCCAGCAGCACCCGATCAAACACCGCGCCAAATGTTCCCGCCAGTTGCTCCGGCTCTGCGCTGGTCACCAACGCCTGCCGCGCTCCCCAGCGCTCCAGATTCTCCAGCAACAGCCGCGCCCGTTGCCGGCTGACATCATTGGCAACCAGCAGGCTGTCATTTCCCCATTGGGGGTCGCCCAGCGGGGCTTCCAACTGTGTCGCCAGATGGGTCGCCTTGCCTCCGGGCGCGGCCGCCAGGTCTAGCACCAACTCCCCCGGCTGCGGGGCCAGCATCGCCCCCACCACCATCGCCGACGGGTCCTGTA
>CAYPHY010000025.1:18377-50572 GCA_964410625.1 uncultured Ardenticatenaceae bacterium
CAGGGCGTTGTCCGCAGCGTGGACGCCGACGACCTGCTGGCTTGCCAGATTCAGGCGGTGCAGATGAACGTCTTCCACCTGATGCAACGCCCCGGCTCCTCGACCATCCAGGCGTTGGGCGGCTTGCATCGCATGGCGGGATGGCAACGGCCGATCTTCACCGACTCCGGTGGCTTCCAAGTATATTCGCTCATTCGCCAGAATCCCAAGAACGGCTCGATCACCGACCGCGGTGCGACCTTCCGCACCGACGCTAACCGCAAATTTAACCTGACGCCGGAAAAGAGTGTCCAGTTGCAAGTGAGCTATGGCTCCGATGTCGTGATCTGCTTCGACGATTGTACCCACCCGGCCGATCCCCCGGCTGCCCAGGCCGACTCGGTACGCCGCACCATCCTCTGGGCGCAGCGTTGCCGCCAGACCTTTGACCAATTGATCGAGCAAAAAGGGTTGGCGGAAGGACAACGGCCGTGGCTGGTCGGCGTCATTCAAGGCGGCGCATCGCGCGACCTGCGCCAACAGTGTGCCGAAGCGCTGCTGGAAATCGGCTTTGATGGTTATGGTTATGGCGGCTGGCCGTTGGACAGCGAAGGGAACTTAATGGCAGAGATGTTGGCCTATACCCGCGAACTTGTCCCCGCCGAATACCCGATCCACGCCCTCGGCGTCGGCCACCCCGTCAACGTTGTTGCTTGCGCTCGAATGGGCTATCCCCTCTTCGACAGCACCATGCCCACCCGCGATGCGCGACACGGCCGTCTTTACATCTACACGGCCGACCCAGCCACCAGTAGCCTTCGTGGCAGCGACTGGTTCCGCTATCTATACATCAACGACGACCGCCACCTGAAACAGTCCGGCCCCATCTCCGAATACTGCGACTGCCTCTGCTGCCAACGCTACTCCCTCGGCTATCTCCACCACCTCTTCAAACTCAACGACAGCCTCTACCCCCGCCTGGCAACCATGCACAATTTACGCTTTATGACGCAATTGACGGCCGCGCTCGGTGAAGAGCGCAGGAGGGCGGAGGAGCAGGGGAGCAGAGGAGAGTATTAAGTGAACACAGGTAACTGGCACGCGCTACCCCAATACAACATCTTCCAGCCGGTTGCTTTGCCCTCCTGCAACCTAACCCGTTTGTCTACGTAATTAACAGTAGTGGTTTAGTGGTTTATTGAGAACTATGTCGGCCGAATACGGCCGGTGATTGGAGTAAAAATGAAACAAGAAAATCTATTACGACGGCAAAACGGGATAATCGGTGGGGTTTGTGGCGGTCTGGCGGCTTTCTTTGGCATCAGCCCTTTCTGGTTCCGCCTGATCTTCCTCCTGCTGCTGCTCCCCGGCGGCCTTCCTGGTCTCCTCCCCTATATAATTCTTTGGATCGTGATCCCCCGTGCATAAATCA
The DNA here is from genome assembly GCA_964410625.1 of uncultured Ardenticatenaceae bacterium. GTDB lineage: Bacteria > Chloroflexota > Anaerolineae > Promineifilales > Promineifilaceae > CAYPHY01. Next base: position 19,789 of record CAYPHY010000025.1, read on the forward strand.
AGGGTGAAGGGTGAGGGATGAAGGATGATAATTTCACCCTTCAACCTTCATCCCTCATCCTTCAACCTTCATCCCTTCCTAGCCTATTAGCTCGCTTACCTTAAATTCCTGATCGGGAAAGGCAACGGCCGTAATCGTCTCATTTCGATAACGAGTAAAGACCTCTGTATAGATCCCATTCTCCGGCTGCCGGTGAACTTCAATCGTGTTATCTACCAAATTCACCAACCAATATTCGGGAACGCCTGCTCGTGCATACAACGGCCGTTTCACCCGCCGGTCATACGGTAGGGTTGAATCTGACACTTCAATTAGCAGCAATACGTCGTCGGCTGTGGGCATCTCATCTGCATAAAAGTCATCCCGGTAAGGGAGCAATACGATATCCGGTACTGGCTCTGATTGGTCATCTAAACGGATCGCGTTTTGTACACTGACAACTGCTTTATCTCGAAAACGCCGTCCCAGCTTGTAGTTTAGGCGATTAATAGCAGCCATATGCCGTACACCAATCGGACTCATGGCAATGATTTCCCCCTCGATCAATTCCACGCGATCATCCTCATCTAAAATGCCTGCTTCAGCCATCGCATGATATTCTTCTACTTTCCACAGTCGGCGCTCTAAATCTAGCAACATCAGTCACCTCATCTTTGCAAACTGTAACTGATTGACATTATAGCATATAGTCCAGGCGATTAGCGGTTTCGTTCCTAGCATTAGCTCATCGCTAAGGCTCATATCGCCAATGGTAATCATCCGGCATTTCGCTAGCAACGGCCGCCGAGTGTTCGGGGTGGTGCATTTGTACCAACAAGCCCAAGTCGGCCGCCCCGTTCAACTCGCGCTGCGGGTACAGCACGGCGGTCAACACCACTTCTCCGGAACCCTGCTGTACCATCGTTTGGGTGTTGGCTACGCCTCGGCCGCCGCCATCAGCACGTTGTTGCACGACGGCCGCCTGGATAACCGCTTCTGACATGGCGGTCAATTCATAATTCACCGTAATTTCAAATGTGATCGGCGCCGTTCCGCTAAGGACCAGCCCGCTCTCCGGCGTCACCGCGATAACCTTCACGTGGTCTGACCCATCGGGCTGCAATATTTCCAGCGGCTCAACAAAAATGCTGCCCAACGTTAATTCCGTACTCTGCCCCTCTGGCTGAGTGACAACGAGGCGTTCCCCGGACTCTGGTAAATACAACCCTATCGCTAACTGATAGTTCCCAGGAGCCAGATTATCGGCCGGAAGCGGCAAGGCAACCTGTGGACTGATCGTCTCTCCCGCTTGCCAGGTGGAAGTCGGCCGTGTCTCATCCGGCGGCTTGCCGTCAAACTGAGCCACCAATACGCCCTCTTCGTCATAAAGATGGACAAACAAGCTTGTGTCTACCTGCGGTTGGGCAAGGGTTTGCCAATAGAGGGTGAGCATAATTTCCTCACCAGGCAAGAGGGTGTCATTGGCTAAATCATAGCCAAGCAGCTCAATCGCTTCGCCAAATCGCGCCCCTAAACGGTGCGAGGGCGCATTGGGTGAAACCTCGGCCGCCGGAGACTCCACTACTGGAGGCTCCGATACCGCCTGGCCTCCAGGAATCGGTTGCGTGTTATTGGTAATAATCCACCACGCGGCGGCCACCACCACAATCAACGCCACAAAAGCCACGGCCGAACTCGCCCCACGCCACAATCTGGCAGTCCAACCGGGTTGGTATGAATCCAACAACTGTTGGCGTAATTCTGCTTTTAGTTTTGCAGGCGGCCGTGGTGTCGTCGTTTTCGCCGCCAACCTTCGCAAACGGGAGGCCACCTCCAGCAACGGTTCATCTGGCTGCCCTGCGTCCCCCATACCTGCGTCCAGCATACCTGCGTCCAACTGCTTTCCCCACTGACGAATGGTTTCACGATTCTGAGACATAATTCATAACCTCCGGTTGGTGCTCCGTTTGTTCCAACAACCGCCGCAGACGACCCAGGGCGCGATGCAACCGCACATAGACATTGTCGGTTGAACAACCTAAGACCTGCGCCACCTCTTCGCTGCTTAACTCTTCAAAGAAACGCAACAAGAGGATTTCACGATCACGCTCCGCCAAACGATGGAGGGCTTGCAACAGTGAATCTTGTCGTTCCCGCGTCTGGACAATCGTTTCCGGCAGAGGGCTGGTATCCAATTGCCAGGAGATGGACTCTCGGCCGTCCCCATCCAACCAACGCCAGGGGGCCAGAAACCGTCGCCGCCGGAAGTAGGAGACCGTCTCATTCCGTGCAATCCGGTAGAGCCACGCGCCAAAGCCAACACCCTGCCAGCGATAACGCTGGATATGGTGCAAGGCCTTCTCAAAGGTGGTCGCTGTGAGATCGGCCGCGGCAGCCTCATCACCAACCCGCCGGTAACAGTAACGGTAGATACGCTCAAAATAGCGATCATACAGTTGAGCAAATGCGTGTGGGTCTGTCCTGGCTCGATCGGCCAGAACCGCTTCGTCTGTGTGCGTCATATGTCTATATAACGCTTGAGGGGGGGAAATCTTTCAGGGAGTTGGGTGGCAGGTGGCAGGTAGCAAGTGGAAGGTTGCAGGTGTAGGTGGGGAAGCATCTGGAGCAATAGAGTGTATGCTTACTTGCCACATGCCACCTGCCACTTGCCACCTGTTACTTATTACTTGCCGCCTCTTGATAAAACGCCGCCACCTGTGCGAACAACTTCGCCTCCTCCTGGAAGTCCGGCCGTTGCAAGGCTTGCTGTACGGTTTCACTATCACGACGCTTCACAGGCCATGCCTCGGCCGCCGCCACCCGCAACACCAGCCGCGCCGCCAGATCGGCCGCCTCGCGCAAGCCACGCAACTCCACTTTATCCAATGTGTCATAGCGCGTATGACCATAGCCGCGGCCGCCCTTCGTCGAGCGCACACTACCAATGCTCCCCGTCGGCACGCCGGCGATCATAAATGGATAATGGTCCGAATGGGCGCTCAGCGATTGGCCGACCGCAAAAGGTAACGTCATTTCCTGGCTCCAGGTTTCAACTATCCCTTCTAACTCCAGCCATTGATTGAGAATAATATCTTTGGGGTGAATCGCTCCCGCTGAATCCATGTTCAGATAAAAGCGGATGTTGTCCAACTCGTCGGCGTGCTGTCGCGCATAGACGGTCGAACCGATCAGACCGATCTCCTCCACCCCCCACAGCGCAACTCGTACCGTTGCGTCTAACTGATCGCGGGCATAACAGGCCAATACCCGCGCTGCCTCCATCACCGCGGCCGTTCCCGAAGCCGGGTCCTCCGCCCCTTGGGAGATGTCGTGGCCGTCATAATGGGAGCCTATCATCACGATCTGCTGCGGGTGACGACGGCCGCGCAAATCGCCAATCACATTCCAGGAAGTCATCGGCCGTATCTGGTCGCTACTCGTCAAGCGGATCGTTACCGGCCCATTCCTCAACAACCGCTGTAAATACGCCCCATCTTCGTGACTGACGGATATACCGGGGATCAATGCCCCCTGGCTGAGATCGTCCGGCCCAATGCCACCCGTCGCCGGGCCATAGCCAGGGTAATGGTTGACAAAGATGAAGCCCGCCGCCCCTGCCAATAAGCTACGGCCGTACTTCTCATTGCGGTGAATCCAGCGTTCGACCCCCGGCGGATGGGGGTCGCTGCTGACCACAACGATCTTGCCCACAATATCGGCCGCCAACCGTTCAAAATCCGTCGGCGCACCGTCCCCCAGATCAATCAACTCGCCGGTCAAATCGGCCGCTGGTGAATGGGGCAGCGTAATGCACGGGATCGTCCGTTGCACCGGGCTGGTCAACCTCAATTCACACTCACCCCGTTCCCAACCCAGATACTCAAACGGCTCCAGGTGAACATCGCTCAGGCCATAGCTTTCCAGCCGCGCTTTGATAAACTCGGCCGCCTGCCGTTCCCCCTCTGTCCCGCCAAACCGCGACCCAAACTCATCACACAACACCGTCAGCACATCCATCACTTCCCTGGATGTATAAATATCCCCCACCATCTGCCGGTCAATCGCCAGAAATGGATTATCTTTCATATACTCTCCTTTGGTATTTGGTAGCAGTAGCCAGTGGTCAGTGGTTAGTGGTTAGTGGGCTTAGGGCGTAACTGGCTACCGTCCACTAACAACTGCTTACTCTCCACTCGTCACTCCCCACTCTCCACTCTCAACTCCCCACTCCTCACTCTCTCTCATGCGGCGCTTTCCACGCCGGGGACTTGTGGACATGCACCACTTGCCAGCCATTCTCGCCATGCACCAACACCCGGCTTTCATTGTGGGTGCGGTGGCGAATCCCTTCCTTGGTTGCCAGTGTAAGCATAAAGGTGTAGCTGACAACGGCCGTATCCCCATACAATTGCAGCCGTGGCTCCAACAAATCATAGCGAAAGTCATCCGCCTCCCCCGCCCAATTGTGTTCAATCATAAAAAAGTGAAAGTCCAGCCCATCCTGGCGGTGCGGCGTCACAAACCATTCATAGAGCGATAGGTCGTCGGCCGTTGTCGCCTTATACCCGGCCGCATCTCGTGTAAAAATCGTCCGCAAGTGGGTATGCAGGAAATCCCAAACATCTTGTTCTGTATGTGCCATTCGTCTTTCTCCTCTGAAAAATAGCTCACGCAAAGCACGCTAAGACCCAAAGCTTAAAAACTTCGCGCTCTTTGCGTCTTTGCGTGAGATTCTCATTCATGGTGATGTACTGCTCATCAGGACGAAATTGTAACGCGATTTGGCAATTCGCGACATGATTCGCCACACGTCGCCATACTACCTACAATAATAGGGGTTACGCGCTATCAACTAGCCCCGTAGCGACAATCCTCCGGATTGTTTACCGTTATGCGAAAGGCAACGATTATCTACAACCCTCGTGCCGGACAAACAAAAGTGGCCGGTACGCTCGAACAGGTGGCCGACCTATGGCGTGACCACGGGTGGTCGGTGCAAATCACACCCACACAAAAACCGGGGGACGCCACCATCCTGGCAAGCCAGGCAGCACAAGCGGGCATCCATCTTGTTTTGGCCGCCGGAGGGGATGGCACATTGGGGGAAGTGGCAAATGGATTGGCGGGCAGCGAGACGATCCTCGCCCCCCTGCCCGCCGGAACAGCCAACTCTTTCGCCCGCGAACTCCACATGCCTTTGCCCAATCTGTTGAACCAACATCAACTACTGAACGCGGCCGAAACCCTGCTCAACGGCCGCGTCCGGCAGATCGATCTCGGCTGGACAAAGTCAAGCCGTTCCACAAACCCCACCACCGGCCTCCACTGGTTGCTGTGGGGTGGCAGCGGAACGGATGGCTTTATTGTCGAACATGTGGAGCCACGCCCAACCTGGTCAAAGCGGCTAGGGCGTGTCGGCTATACCCTCCAGGGCTTAAGCGTCCTACCCCAGCTTCCCGGAATGCGGGCAACCGTTGATATAGACGGCCGCCGCTATGAAGGCAACTACCTGCTCGTCCTGGTCTGTAACTGCCGCCTCTATGCCGGGACAATGCTGCTCAACCCGGAGGCCAAAATGGATGATGGCCTCTTTGAAATCTGGTTTTTTCGCGGGGAAAAGGGGGACTCCCTGGTCAGCACGGCCGCCCGCCTCGGCCGACTCTTTCGCTATGTGACCCAAATTCTGCTCCGCCGCCATACCCACGAGCCGGGGATCATGATGGTGCGCGGCCGCCACGTCACCATCCATACCGAACCGTCCATGCCCGTGCAAACCGACGGCGAACGCAGCGGCTGGACGCCCTTCACCTGCCAGGTGCGGCCCAACGCCCTACGCCTCCTCGCTCCCAGCACTGCGCCGGAGGACTTGTTTGAAAAACAAGGGAGAAGGTTGAAGGATGAGGGATGAGGGATGAAATGTATTCTTTTCATCCTTCAGCCTTCATCCCTCATCCTTCTTCCTTGCACTCTGAGGCAGATTAACATAAACTTTACGCATGGATAGAATTGACTTTCGTTCGGATACGGTCTCCTGGCCGACGGCGGCAATGCGCGAAGCGATGGCCTCGGCGCAGGTGGGTGATGATGTGTATGGCGAAGACCCAACTGTGCTGGCATTGGAAGCATTAGCGGCCGAAAAGACAGGCAAAGAGGCCGCCCTCTTCGTCGCCAGCGGCACAATGGGCAACCTGGTCAGCATCCTCAGCCACACCACACGCGGCGACGAGGCTATTGTCGGGCAAGACGCCCACACCTTTCTCGCTGAGGCGGGAGGGATGGCGACGTTGGGCGGTGTGGTGCCACGGCCGTTGCCCACCGACGAAATGGGTAGAATGGAGCTGGCAGCAGTTAGAGCGGCCGTTCACGCCGATAATCCCCACTACCCGCGCACGCGGCTGATCCTGGTCGAGAACAGCTATGGCAGCAAAAACGGCTACCCCTTGCCTCCAGACTACTTCGCGGGTATCCGCCAGATCGCAGACGCGCATGGGTTAGCTGTCCACCTGGACGGGGCGCGATTGTTCAACGCCGCTGTTGCCCAACAGCTTGCTCCGCGCGAACTCACCCAACATGTGGATTCCGTCACCTTTTGCCTGAGCAAAGGGCTGTGTGCGCCGGTCGGCTCGCTGGTTTGTGGCTCGGCCGACTTCATCCATCAGGCGCGGCGCGTGCGCAAGTCGCTCGGCGGGGGGATGAGGCAGGCCGGGGTATTGGCCGCTGCCGGAATAATTGCCCTTTGTGATATGGTGGAGCGGCTGGCAGCCGATCACCAACACGCCCAGACGCTGGCCCAAGGGTTGGCGCAAATCCCCGGCGTGGTCGTTCGGCCGGAGTTGATCAAAACCAACATCGTCTTTTTCCAACTTGACGAGCAACTTCCATTAACCGCGCCAGAGATCACGGCCGCTTTGCAACAACGCGCCAACATCTGGCTCAGCGCCACCGGCCCGCGCCACTTCCGCGCCGTCATCCACTACTGGATCGGCCCGCAAGAGGTGGAGCTATTTCTCGGTTTTATGGAAGAGATTATCATAGAGGCCAAAGAGCGAGACTAAGAGAGTGAGAGATTAGGAGACTGGGAGACTAATCGCGCAATCTCACAGTCTCCCAGTCTCCTAATCTCTTCTACCGGAGGAACCATGACCAGCATCATCGGTCAGACCATTAACAATCGCTATCGTCTCGACGCCTTGTTGGGCGATGGGGGCATGGGCACGGTTTATCGCGCCTATGATGCCGTCCTCGACCGCCATGTGGCGATCAAGCTGATGCACAGCCACTTTGCCCGGCAGGAAGAGTTCCGGCGGCGGCTGGAGCAGGAAGCTCGCACGGCCGCCAAGCTCGACCATCCCTCCATTGTCCGCGTCTATGACTTCGGCGACTCCGACCACGGCCTGTTTATCGCCATGGAGTATGTGGACGGCGGCAGCCTGCGCGACCATCTGCGGCGGCTGCAACGGCTGGAAAAGTTTCTCCCTCTCAACCAAAGCTTGCAAATCGCCCTGCAAATCGCCGAAGCGCTGGACTACGCTTACCGGCGACAGCAAATCATCCACCGCGATGTCAAACCCGGCAACATCATCCTCAAGCGGCTTTCACGCCCCGACGAGGCCGGAGCGCAACCCTTCCGCGCCCTGCTGACTGATTTTGGGTTGGTCAAGCTCCAGGAGGGGATCAGCTTCACCCAAAGCGGCGCGACGGTCGGCACGCCCACCTATATGTCGCCGGAGCAGTGCGAAGGGCGGGAACTCGACGGCCGCTCCGACCTCTACTCCCTCGGCGTCGTTCTCTATGAGCTAGTCACCAACCAGCTCCCCTTCACCTTCCAAACTCTTTCTGAAGCGATCACCACCCACCAACGGGGCATTCAACCGGCACTGCCCAGCGAGTTGCGTCCCGAAGTACCGCCGATCATTGACAGCCTGCTCAGCAAGGCACTGGCGAAGAACCCCAATGATCGCTTTGCCAGCGGCGCGGAAATGGCCGATGCGCTGCGTAGCGCCCATGTCTCCCTTGAAGGGGCGCCGACGCGGGTGATGCTCCGCCAGGAACTCAACATCCTTGACCAGATGGCCGAACCGCCTGCTGGCTACGAACTGATCATCCGCACCCCCGGCCACCAGGACAGCCATTACAACCTGACCCGCTCGGTGATCACCCTCGGCCGCAACCCGGACAACGATATCGTCCTACCGGCCGACGGCGTTTCGCGCCACCATTGCCGCCTGCTGGCGACCGCCCTCGGTTGGGAAGTGGTTGATCTCGGCGGCGTGAATGGCACCTGGCTTGATGACCGCCGCCTGCGCCCCGAAGAACAGACGCCCTTCCCCGTTGGCTCCGTCCTGCGCGTGGGGCCATATGAAATGACACTGGAGGGGCCAGACTTGCCGATGGTTGCCGTCAGCGACAGCCAGGCAGCGATGACCGTCCCCCCACCCTCCCCGCCTGGCCCACAGATGACCGTCTCCCAGGCCCCGACCGAGCCACACTTACCCGGCCAGACCGCGCCACAAGCCACGACGGATGAGCCGTTGGCGCTCTTCCTGACGCGTGAACAAGTGGCGGTGCAACCAGGGCAACGAGCGGAGATCAAGGTGGAGGTGAAAAACCAGGGAACGGCCGACGACCGCGTGATTCTGCGCGTTCATGGCTTGCCCGCTTCCTGGCTGATCACCCCCGATGAGTTTATGCCAGTTCCGGCCGGTCAGACCGTCCCGATTTCCTTCTACATTCGGCCGCCGCGCAACCGCGACACCCCCACCGGTCGCCAGCGATTGCGTGTTGAACTCGTCTCGCAACGCCTGCCCGATCTGAAGCTGGCGACGACGGCCGTCATCAATATTGACGGCTACATTGACTACACCGCCGCGCTGGAAGAAGAGCAAATCCGCGTCCCCGGCAGCACCATCGTCAACATCCAAAACACGGGCAACACAACGGGCGAATTCAGCGTCATCGCCCGTGACCCCCAACAGGCGTTGCGCTTCCAGGGGGAGCGCGGCCGTATTCGCCTGTTGCCCGGACAGGCCGCCAACGTGCAATTAGAGATAGACCCGCGCCAGGCAAGCTGGTTTGGCAGCGGCGAGATTTACCCCTTTGAAGTGGAAGTGCAGGCGCAAAACGGGGCGCGACAGGTATTAAGCGGCGAGGCCCATGCCGCCTCGGCCATTCCCATCTTCTGGGTCTATGCCGGGCTTTTTGCCGCCGTCTTTGCCTGCGTGTTGGCCGCCCTGGTCATTCTGCCGGGGTTGACTTCACGCTTCTTCGGCATTGGGGCCACCCTTACGCCCACGCCGACGCTCTCGTTGGAGGCAATTGCCGCCACCGAAACGACGGTGGCTATGGCGCAAACCGTGGTTGTCGCCACCCAGGCGGCCGATGCTACCAACGCAGCGGCTACGGCGGCCGTTGCCGGTGACGCCGACCAGGATGGGCTGAGCGACGCCCAGGAAGCCATTCTACAAACCGACCCCAATAATCCCGACAGCGATGGCGATGGGCTGACGGATGGGGAAGAGGTATTGGTGCACAACACCAACCCGCGCAATCGCGATAGTGACGGCGACACGCTCAGCGACGGCGATGAGGTGAATATCCACCGCACCAACCCCAACAACCCCGACACCGATGGCGACGGCATCCCCGATGGCGTGGAAGTGGCGACGGGCACTGATCCGCTGGTCCCCAACCCGCCAACCGCCACCCCCGACACCCCGACGATTCCACCAACCTGGACAAATACCCCCGTGCCGGATACGCCGACGTGGACCGTTGTTCCGCCTACCGCCACTGATACGCCCTTACCCACCGTGACGTTGACCGATACGCCACTGCCTTCGGCCACCGCCACACTGCAACCCACCGAGGCCCCCAGCGCAACCGCCACCGCAACCACACCCAGCGGAGGGACCAACCCATCCTTAGTATGCGTCACCACACCGCCGACGATTGACGGCAATTTCTCCGAGTGGACGGCCGCCCCCCTCGTCGAATTTCAACCCGGCGGCAACGCCGCCCGGCGGGTACAGCTCTACGCTGTGCGCGATGCCGGACGGCTCTATATGGCCTTTGTGATCAACGACAACACCAATGATCCTGCCGATTCGCTGCGCCTCTACATTGACACCACCAACAACGGCGGCGACCCAGACACGGCCGACCGCTTCATCCAGGTCATCCGCAACGGCACGCGCTCCATCTTTGCCGGCGTCGGCAGCAACGCTGATGGACTGGACTGGGACACCAGCTACTCCAGCAGCAATTGGCAAGGAGCAATCGGCGAACCCGGGAACAATCAGTGGGTTGTCGAACTCCAGATTGATGTGAATGCGGAAATGGCCTCGCTCGGCAACCCCTTTGGGATGATGGCCGAGGTGCTATACACCGGGGAATTGGCAACCTGGCCCGACTCGGCCGTCTCCAATGCGGCCGATACGTGGCAAGATATTAATAATGTTCTCTGTCAATAAGACAAAATTTTGGTTATAATGTAGAGACGTTACGTCTTACAGACGAGTATGGCAACGTCACTACCATACCAAAATCCGACCTCCCGTAGGCATTGTCGGCGGGAGGTCTTTTTTATCGAGGTCTTTCCATCATGTTCACGCAACTACCCGTCGAGAGTTTGACGGCGCGAGAGCGTTCGCGGGGACTGCTCACCGTCATGGTGATCTGGTTCCTGATGCACGCCGGGTTCTTTCTGATTATCCCCCTCCTCTCCGTTCATTACGTAGACGAAATGGGCTGGGCGGCCGCCTTCATCGGCGTTGTCCTCGCCACCCGCCAATTTACCCAACAAGGTCTGACGGTCTTTGGCGGCGCGTTGGCCGACCGCTTTGGCTCCAAAGGCTTGATCATGCTTGGCGTGGGCATCCGCGCGATCAGTTTTGTGCTGATGGGCTTTGCCACCATCCCTTCTATCTTGTTGCTCTCCGGCTTCCTGGCCGCCATCGGTGGCGCACTGTTCGACGCGCCCCAAAAGGCGACCGTCGCCGCCCTGGCCCCCGTCGAAAAGCAGGCCGAATTCTTTGCCCAGGCTGGGATGCTGCAAAATATCGCCCGCACCGTTGGCCCGCTGGTCGGCGCGGCGTTGATCCGCTTCGACTTTCGCATGGTCGGCCTCGGTGCGGCCGCTTTCTTCCTGCTCGCCTTCTTCATCACCTGGCTCTTTTTGCCTGCTGTGGAAATCTGCCCCACCCGCACGCGCACCAGTGATGGGCTACGGATCGCCTTCCGTGATCGTGCCTTTATGATTTTTGTCGCGCTGCTGATGGGCTTCTGGTTCATGTGGGTGCAACTCTCTATCGCCATTCCGCTGGAAGCCAAAGCGTTGACCGGCGACAATAGCAGCGTCGCCATTGTGTTCACCGTCAGCGCCGTGCTGGCCGTCTTGTTGCAAATCCCCGCCTTGCGCCTCTCGCAACGCTTCTTACAACCGATGCCCACCATTGTCATTGGTGTGCTGCTGATGGCCTTTGGGCTGGCGGCCGTCGCCCTCGTCGGCAGTATGTTCGGGCTTTATGGGGCGTTGTTCTTCTTTTCGTTGGGGACGGTCTTGGTGATGCCAAACGTGCAAACAGTGACGGCCGCCCTGGCCGACGAACGCGCCCGCGGCACCTATTTCGGCGTCAGTTCGCTCTCCCTCGCCATTGGTGGCGGGGTCGGCCACATCGTCGGCGGTTGGCTGGTGGACACGGCCGCGCGAATTAGTTGGATGCCCCTACCCTGGATCGTCTTTGGGTTGGTCGGTGCGGCCTCGGCCGCTGGTCTGGCTGCCTTCGTCTGGTGGCAAAACCACCGTATCCCTGTCATCTCCCACCCCGTCGCGGCTGGTGGTGATTAGGCAATTAAATCGTGGTGTAATGGTGTATTAGTATATTGGTGTACTGGTGTATTGATATATTCAGTCGAGTGACATGCTCAATACACCAGTACACAAATACACCAATATACCCAATATACCATTACACTACCTTTTCAACCGCGCCACCACATCCCCCGAACGCTTGCATGCGGCAAGCCTGGTTGCTAAGGCATCAGCATCGAGCCAGGTTGGTGACTGCCAGCGGTGGCTCTCTCCTTCGAAGTAGTTATATTCATAACCGCCATCCCGGCCCGCTAATTCTCCTAAACGCGCTAAACAACGAAAGGTATCCTCTATCGTGATGGGGATATACTCGAAGGAAAGTGCAGGCAGTGGTTGAGACAGGCCACGCAAGACCTGCAACTCATACCCCTCCACATCAATCTTGCAAAAAGCGGGCAGCCCATATTGCTCAATCAAAATATCGAGCGTGGTGATTGGCACGGCCGTCACCTGCTGCCAACGTACCCCGGCAAAGGAGCTATCTTGCTGAACGGCCGCCATCCAATCTGTGGAGAGCGTGCTAACTGTCGGGTTGGTCGGGTCAAGATGAAGGGAAGCAGTCCCGGCTTTCTCCCCCAAAGCCAGCGGCAAAATCGTGATGTTTGGATCGCGGCCGTAAAGTCGCCCCAACCACGACACCAACGGCGGGTATGGTTCAAGAGCAACCACTCGCGCTCCTAACCGTCGCCAGGCGGCGATGCGGTTGCCCACATGCGCCCCCACATCAAAGCACAACGCCCCTGGCTGAATAAATGGCGCAAAAAAACGGGCAATACGGCCGATCCGCCCCGGAACCCCATAATAAATCAACACCGACCGCCACAACCCTACCTGTTCTTGCAGGCTCATTCGCCCTACTAATCTCCCGGTACTGGTAAAGGGTTTATGGGTATATTGGTGTATTGAGCATATCACCAAAGCGAATAAACCAATATACGAATAGACCAATACACCACTACACCACTACCCCCAATCTCTAATCTCCAATCTCCTCCCCCACCGCCAACGCCAACAACGTCACATCATCCGTCGGCGGCGCGCCGCGCGTCCAGTTGCGGATACTACTGACCATATATTCGACCAATGCAGGGGCATTAAATTCACGACAGCTATCCAGCGCATCTAATAGACGCTCACGGCCGTAATTCTCCAATTCCGGGTTTTCCGCGTCCGGCACGCCGTCACTATAGAGCAGCAGCCGGTCTCCGGGTTTTAAGATCAGCGTATGCTCCTCCAGGGTGAGATCCTCAATCATGCCTAGAAAACGGCCGCCACCGGGCAACGTCTGGATCGGCAAGCCGGGGCGGGCCAGCAACGGCCGTTCATGCGCCGCGCGAACATAAGTCAACTTCCGGCTTGGCAGGTGCAAGACGCCATAAAAGGCGGTCACAAATACATCGGTGGTGGATGCTCCGGCAACTCCGATCAACCCGCGATGAACAGCCAGCGCAACGGCCGCGGGCGACAAAGAGCGCAACGCTTCCGTATAAAACAGCGTTCGGGTCACGGCCATGTATAGCGCGGCATGGAGTCCCTTATCGGCCACATCGGCGATTAGAATCCCAACATGCTCATCATCCAGACGCAACACATCATAGAGATCGCCGCCCACCGACCGCGCCGGTTGTAGATAGGCGGTGAACTCATAGCCGGGATAGGCGGGCAAGGCCTGGGGCAAGAGGCTACGCTGGACATCGGCCGCCAGCTCCATCTCCCGTTCCAGCCGTTCTTGCTCCACCAGCTTCGCCTGTGCCGCTTGCAAATTGCTATACGCTTCCTGCAATTTAACGTTCTTCAACCGTAGCTCTTCAATTGTCAACGCATCCAGCACACGCATTGACCAGAGGATGCGGCGCGTCATCGCATAGGCCAGCGCGGGGTTGTGTTCCACCAGTTGATCAAAGACCTCCTCGTCAACTTCCAGGAACGTCGCCTCGGTCAATGCCTTCACAGTCGCCATGCGTGGGGCATTGTCCAGCAAGCCCATCTCGCCGAAGAACTCGCGTGGCCCCATCACATTGAGGACATATTCCCCATCCTCGGTGCTACGCACGGCCACTGCCTTTCCGCTCTCCACCACATAAAAGACGTGTTCAAACGCGCCCTGGTTAACCAGGATGGTACCCGGCGGATAAGTGCGCCGCCGCGCAACCTGCCGCAACTGCTCGATAATCGGCTCCTCAAGTTTTTGGGGAGGGGGATTGGTCGCTGGGGCTTCGATAATTTCCATATTTACATCAAGTGAGCAGTAGACAGTTGTAGTAGGTGGTAAGTAGTGTATTGGTGTATTCGTTATTGGTATATTGAGCAATGTATAATCAACCACCTGCTAATACACAAATACACCAATATACCAATACACCAATCTCGAATCGCTTCACACTGTCCGCTGGCGACTGGCTACTACCCACTACCTACTACGATTTATATAAGCGAGCAACTCATCGGCCGTCCAGCTATTGACCACATCGGCCGCTGTTGCCCAGCCGCGTTGCGCCGTCGCCACGCCATAGTGACGCAAATCAAGCTCCGGCGCACTGTGGGCGTCGGTGTTAATCGCCAACTTGACTCCTAGCTCGACCGCGCGGCGCACATGGATGTCGCGCAAGTCAAGCCGCTGGGGATTGGCATTGATCTCCAGGATTGTGCCGGTCTCGGCCGCTGCCTCCAAAATCACGTCCATATCCAGATCAGCCCCGGCGCGGTCGGGCAACAACCGCCCGGTTGGGTGGCCGATCATATCCACGTGGGGGTTGCGAATGGCGTTCAACAAGCGCTCCGTCACCTGTTCGCGCGGCTGGCTTAAACCAACATGCAAGCTGGCAATGACAAAATCCAACTCCGCCAGCACTTCATCCGGGTAATCAAGCGTGCCGTCGGCGCGGATTTCCATCTCCGTGCCCTGCAACACACGAAAGTCCGGCCCCATCGCTTCATCGGCGGCGCGAATTTCGGCCGTCTGCTGCCGCAATCGTTCAACCGACAAGCCATTGGCAATCCCTAAACTGACCGAGTGGTCGGTGACAACCACCCCCTTCAGTCCCCGTGCCTGCGCCGCCTGCGCCATCTCCAGGATGCTCTGCTTCCCATCCGACCAGGTGGAGTGCATATGCAGTTCAGTGAGCAGGTCGTCTAGCTGTACCACATCGGGGAGACGGCCGTCCCTGGCCGCCTCAATCTCCCCCCAATCCTGGCGCAAGGTGGGGATGATATAGGGTAAATCCAGCACCGCATAGACTTCTTCCTCGGTGGCACAAAGAATCTCCGCTTCGCCGGTCGGATTGCCCTTCTTATCCACTGGCGTAAACGCATGTTCATTCAGGCTGAGACCCTTCTTCAAAGCCAATTCGCGCAGATGGACATTATGCTCCTTATTGCCGGTGAAATAGGTCAGCAGCGTGCCCCAACGCGCCTCCGGCAAGACGCGCAAGTCTACGCCGAGACCGTTGAACAAGACGATGCGCGACTTGGTTGGCCCGTGTGCGGCCACGCTCTCCGCCTGCGGCAGCGCGATGAAATGCTCCATGATGGCTTCAGCATCGGCCGCCGCCACCAGCAAATCCACATCGCCGATGGTCTCTTGCATCCGCCGCAAGGAGCCGCCAACGGCCGAGCGCGTCACCCCCGGCAAAGCGGCCAATTCGCTGATGATCTCCTGGGCAATCGGCCAGGCGACGCCCAACGGCATTCGGCCGTCGCCATGCCGCGCCAACGCTTCAATCGCCGCCACGATCTTCGCTTCCGACTTTGCCCCCAACCCTGGCAAATTATGCAGCTTGCCCGCCTTGGCCGCCTCCGTCAATTCTTCTAACGTGGTTATCCCTAGCGTGTCATAAATTTGTTTGACCCGCTTCGGCCCCACACCTTCCACGCGCAACATCTCCACCAGCGTCGGCGGTATCTCTTTCGCCAGCTTCTCATAAAAAGCTAAGCGGCCCGTCGTCAGCATCTCAGCGATCTTTTCCGCCAGCGTATCGCCAATATTGGGGATGTCGGTGAGTTTGCCTTCGGCATAGACCTGGTTGATGTCACGGCCTAACGCTGCAATGCTTTCGGCCGCGCGTTTATAGGCCAAAACCCGGTGAACCTGGTCCCCGCGAATGGCTAACATATCGGACACATTACTAAATATCTCGACGACTTCTCGGTTTCTCATTACAGCACCTTTCCTGACTGCAAATTATACAGCACTTTACGTTGTCACCGAAATGACACCAAAGATACTCGCCAATGAAACATCTGCTTGTCTGGTGGAAATTTCTATGCTACTATGGCAGCCTACCCTTCACCAGACGAACGCTGGCTATACCGCTAATCGGCCGTTCATCATCGTAGACAGGTAGCTTACTCGACAACGTTTAGTATTTTAGGAGAAGAAATAGATGAAGAGGAAAAGTCCATTTTTACTTTTCGTTCTCAGTCTGCTGGTGATCTTCAGCATCGTTCTCGCCTCCTGTGCGGCCCCTGCCCAGGAAACGCCGGCCCCAACGGAAGCGCCGGCCGAGGAACCTGTAGAGGAACCGGTAGAGGAACCAACTGAGGAACCGATGGAGGAGCCAACTGAGGAACCGGCCGAAGAGCCAGCCGAAGAACCAGCTGAGGAACCGGCCGAAGAGCCGGCAGAGGAGCCAACGGAAGAAGCGGCCGAAGAGCCGGCAGGTGATCTGATGTCCGTCGCGGCCGAGAATTGTGACTACGGTGGCAAGATTTCGTCCATTGAAGCAGTCGATTCGCTGACAGTGGTGTTTAACCTCTGCAAGCCCGATCCCGCTTTCCTGGCCAAGATCGCTTTCACGCCATTTGGCATCCAACCGAGCGAGTATTTGGAAGAGACCGGTGGCACGGGGGCATTGCTGGAGCGTCCAATCGGTACCGGCCCCTACATGATCCAAGAGTGGGTGCGCGGCGATTCCGTCGTCTACCAACGCTTTGATGATTACTGGGGCGAACCGGCCATCGCGCAAACGGCCGTCCTGCGCTGGAACCAGGAAGGCGCGGCCCGTTTGGTCGAGTTGCAAGCCGGTACGGTAGACTTCATCACCAACGTCAGCCCCGACGATGAAGAAGCGGTCGCCAACGACCCCAACCTGCAACTACTGCCGGTTGCCAACCCCAATGTCTTCTATGTTGGTTTCACCAACACCTTCGCCCCCTTCGACAATGTTGAAGTACGTCGCGCCTTTGCGATGGGTATTGATCGTCAACGTATTGTCGACAACTTCTACCCGGCCGGGTCGGAAGTAGCCAACTACTTCACCCCCTGCTCCATTCCCAATGGCTGCGAGGGCGATCCCTGGTATGAGTTTGATCCGGAAGCTGCCGTTGCCATTCTCGAAGAACAAGGTTTCCCGTTTGATGAGGTTGTACCGATCTACTACCGTGACGTATTCCGCGCCTATCTGCCGGAGCCAACCCTCGTCGCAGTTGAGATTCAGACCCAGTTGCAAGAGAACCTCGGTGTGACGGCCGAAGTGGTGCTGATGGAATCGGGTGAGTTTATTGATGAGTCTGGCAACGGCCGTCTGGACGGTATCCACCTCCTTGGCTGGGGTGCCGACTATCCGCACATCACCAACTTCCTCGACTTCCACTTTGGGCAGCAAAATACCCAGTTTGGCAACTCCTACCCGGAAATCTATGAGCATCTGCAAGAGGGTGCTACCATCGCTGATGTCGCTACGGCAGCGCCGGTTTATGCCGCCGCCAACAACGCCATCCGCGAAATGGTGCCTATGGTTCCCATCGCCCACGGCGCTTCCTCACATGCAGCATTGGCCTCCGTCGAAGGTGCATACGTTCCGCCGTTTGGCGCAACTCAGTTCTACAAGCTTGATCCGGGTAAGGACACGCTGGTTTACATGCAGAATGCCGAGCCGATCAGCCTCTACTGCGCCGATGAGACCGATGGTGAGTCATTGCGGCCGTGCCAGCAGGTTGTTGAAACGCTGCTTGAGTACATGGAAGATTCCGGCGAAACCCAGCCCGAACTGGCAACGTCCTGTGAAGGGAATGAAGACGCCACCGTCTTCACCTGTAACCTACGTGAAGGCGTGCTGTTCCACGATGGTTCCGAGTTTGACGCCAACGATGTGGTCGCCTCTTGGGCGGCCGGTCTGGACGCGGCCAACCCGAACCATGTTGGCAACACCGGCGCGTTCTTCTACTATGAGTATCTGTGGGATAGCTTCATTAACCCGCCACCAGCGGAGGAATAGAGCTATTGATTGGCCTTTGGCCAACCATGGCATTTTGGCGGCCGTAGCGGTGCGGCCGTCGTGCCATAGCCGATCTTAAATATAGAAACCAGGTTTTTTGCAAAGCTTTTTGCCGAAACCTGGTTTCTATCTAATTCTTAGGACTTACACATTTTGACACGAATTGCACGAATAACACGAATTTTTACCTTCTATTTTCGTGAAATTCGTGTCGAAAAATGATTGGTTACGTAAGTGCTGCTTTAATTCATCAAGCATGATCCAGTACACCATCCGTCGCATTCTTCTGGCCTTGCCCGTCCTCTTTGCCGTTCTGGTGTTGACCTTTGTGCTGGCGCGTTCCATTCCCGGCGATCCCTGTCGTTCCATCCTCGGCGAACGAGCGACCGCCCAGGTGTGTGAACGCTTCATGCGCGAGCATGGTCTTGACCAGCCGCTTCCCGTCCAGTTCGCGCTTTTCCTGAGCAATTTAGCTCGCGGCGATCTGGGGGATTCTATCCGCTTCACCCGCCCGGTGACTGTCATTATCGCCGAACGGCTGCCAACGACCGTTGAACTGGGATTGACGGCGATGATTCTGGCAACGCTGATCGGCGTTCCGCTCGGGATTTTGTCGGCCGTGCGCCGCAACTCTATCATTGATGTCTTTACCATGATCGGGGCCAATCTCGGGGTCTCCATACCGGTCTTTTTTCTTGGCCTCATGCTTGTATACTTTTTTGCTATTAACCTCAAAGATACGGCCTTTTCCCTGCCGCCTTCAGGGCGATTGGCCGCTGGCGTCATTCCCACGCCATTCTACGATGTCTATGGCCTCGACCCCGGCCCAGAGGGAGAAAGTCTCAAGTTCCATATTTACGAATTTATCGCTAATCTTTATATCTTGAATGCATTGATCACCTTCGATTGGGAGGTGTTCTGGAATGCAATCAAACATCTAATCTTGCCTGCTGTTGCCCTCAGCACTATCCCCCTCTCTATCATCGCCCGCATGACCCGCTCCAGTATGTTGGAAGTGTTGGGGCAAGACTATGTGCGCACCGCCAGAGCGAAGGGACTCAAGGAACAAGCGGTTGTGCTTAAACATGCCTTTCGCAATGCGCTGCTACCGGTGGTTACGATTGTCGGGCTGCAATTGGGGGGCATTCTCAGCGGGGCAGTTCTGACGGAGACGATTTTCGGGTTGGCCGGCGTCGGCCGCAGCGTCATCGAAGCCATCTTCGCCCGTGATTTTCCCGTCCTGCAAGGCTTCGTCGTCGTCATCGCCTTCATTTACGTCTTTTTTAATCTTATTGTAGACTTATCTTACGCCCTCCTTGATCCACGTGTCCGGTTGGATTAGGAGAGATTAGAGATTGGAGATTGGGAGATTAAGAGATTGAGAGATTAGTGTATTGGCACCTTGGCACATAAGTCATCATCCACTAACCACTCTCCACTCGTCACTAAATAACTATGGCTATGCAGACACAAGGTGAGCTAAAGCTTTCTCCGGTTGCTGAAATACCAAGCGACAACATCGCCAACATTGGCGACTATCGCGCCAACAGCCTTTGGCGATTAACGTTGCGGCGGCTCTTTCGCCAGCGTTCCGCCCAAGTCGGCCTGTTCATTCTCATCATTCTGGTTCTAGTTGCCATCTTTGCCCCACTCATTGCTCCCTATGAACCAACCCAGGTGCTGATCGGTGTTGAGGACGTGGGCAAGCGGCAAGCCCCCTGCATCCATCTCTTGGGCTGCCCGGCCGATCAACCGCAACATTTGCTGGGAACGGATGGGAATGTGCGCGATCTCTTCAGTCGCCTGGTGTATGGCACGCGCGTCTCGCTGCGGATTGGGCTGGTTGTGGTTACCATTTCGTCCATTCTGGGAACGACCTTGGGCGCAACGGCCGCCTATCTCGGTGGCTGGGTGGACAATATCATCATGCGCCTCCTCGATGTTGTCCTTTCCTTCCCCGTTCTGCTGCTGGCTATTTCGATCATGTTCATCTTTGAGGATCGCAGCCTGACCAACGCGATGATCGCCATTGCCATTGTTAGCGTCCCTTCTTATGCGCGTGTGGTGCGTGCCTCAGTCCTTTCCCTACGCGAAGCAGACTATGTAGAGGCGTCGCGGGCATTGGGCGCAAGTGATTTTCGCATCCTGTTCGGCCGCATCCTGCCCAACGCCCTCCCCCCGCTGATTGTCTTGATTACACTCGGCATTGCCGGGGCGATCCTGGAAACGGCCGCGCTCTCCTTCATCGGCCTCGGCGCCCAGGAGCCAATCCCTGAATGGGGCAGTATGCTCGGCCGCGAGCGTAACCAGCTCTTCAGCGCACCCCATCTCGTCTTTGCCCCCGGCGTGGCCATCTCTATCACCGTCCTCGCCTTCAACCTCCTCGGCGACGGCCTGCGCGACGCCCTCGACCCGCGCCTGGTACATGCCGGGAGAAAATAGAGATATTGGTGTATTAGTGTATTGATATATCACCCCGCCAATACACCAATATACCAGTACACCAATCTCTTAATCTCCAATCTCCCAATCTCTTCCGAGATTATGTAACATTTACATAACCTTGACTTACGCCCCCTGTAAGCTATAATGTGATCGTTATGTCGCCTACGCTGAAGGTCATCGCCCTTCTGCCCCAATGGTTGCGCGACTGGATCATACAAGTCCTCTTGCCTGCACTGGGTGTAGCCAGTTGGACGCCTTTAGCGTTAGGTTTATTGCAAGGTGCGCTTGATATATTGCTGTTGATCGGCTTGGGAGCCGGGGTCATGGCCGGTGGTCGCGCAGTGATGGATAGCCAATATACACTGCCCCGGTCTACCCAGACGACGGTCCTGAAATGGGCGCCTCTTGCCGATCAAATCGCGCGACGGGTAGATATTCCGCGCGAAGTACCATTGGTGTTGTGGTTCAAAGAGAACAGTATGTTGGCGGTCAATCCTGACAACTGTATTGGCATTATGGGGACATACGACCTCGTCCGGTCGGGGGAGTTGCCGTGCTTCGAGCCTGGCCCAATCTCTGACGCGGAAGTGTTGCAGCAGATGGCGATTGGGGCGCGGGAGTTCAAGAAACGCTGCCCGGAGATCAGCTATCTGACCCATGACCCGGAAGTGATCAAGCGGTGTTACTTTGCCTATAATGCCGGAGCCGGCGCAGCCGCGCGGCTGGACGCCAACCAGTCCGCCTATGTCATGAACAACTATGACCAGCGGTATGAGGGCATGGTCTACTCCGATGTCGAGCTGGGAACGGTGCGTGTGACGGCAATGGGGGCGTGGCCGGCCCATCTGGCAACCCAAAGCCTGCTCGTCACCCAGGCCGACATGGACAAACCGTTCACCTTCGCCCTGATTGACCTGACCACGCGCATCTATGATCGGCTCAGTTACGCGCTTTCGGGTATCGGCCGCTCCGAATTTGGCTCCGAACCATTAACCTTTCCCGCCAACCGCAACGAATCGGAATTTTACTGCCTGGAGAAGCCGCATACCATCGGCCGTCCTGGTCTGCGGCCGCGTCTCAACCCCGTCTCTGTCTCCCCCATCCTGACCCAAGATGTTCATGGCTGCCACTACGGTTTGCCCGGCGTAGACATATCCAGCGACGACAGCGCGGCCATCCTACGTGCCCCGATGCCCGGCGAAGTGACCACCTATACCGACCAATGGTATAACACCACCATCCGTATCGAGAACGACGAGTGGATCGTCTGGCTGCTCCATCCACGCTCCTATCTCGTCCGCGAAGGCACAGTGGCACGCGGCCGTGCCGTCGGCGTCATGGGCGCGATTGGCATCGCCACCGGCCCCCACGTCCACTATAGCGTATTTGATAAAGTACAGGACAGCTTTGTCGATCCGAAATTATTCATACCATAAAGAGGAAGTGGCTAGTGATAAGTGGTTAGTGGATAGAATTACTCTCCACTAACCACTAACCACTAACCACTCTCCTCAAGGAGATCTCATGGACTTAGCACTATTAGCCAGATTTATCCCCCTGATCGCAGGCATTGCGCTGGCCTATCATCTTATCTTCAAACAACAACTACCCACGAAGGGCATTGGGCCAACCATCACCTATTTCATCGGTATCCTGATCGTCTTCTTTGGGATCAGCTTGTTTGTGACCAACTTCCTCGCCGGGTGGGCTTCCGACTTGCTATCCGCCAGCACCAACTCAACCGAATGGTCGGGCTTCATCAACACCAGCGGCGGCATCTTGCGCGATGCCTTCGGCGTGGGCGACGAGACCGTCGTCACCACAGGCGGCTCCACCATCGTCACCACAACCGGCGGTCAACCGGCCGTTTCTGCGCCGCAGGTGGTGATCATCACACCGGCCGCTGGTGATCCACAAGCGCCCGTCATCGTCTCGCCCCAAGAACAGGTCCAGCCACCTGCGGCACAGACCGGCGGTGTATCGGCCTACACCGTCGTCGCCGGTGACACGCTTTATGAGATCGCCCAACGTTTTGGGACGACCGTTGACGCGATTATGCGCAGCAACGGCCTGACCTCCTATACGATTGTCCCCGGACAGTCGCTGACCATTCCTTCTGGCTAAGCAGGTTCGATGCGCAGACGGCCGACCTCCTTCCGTCGCGCCAGCGATGGATTTATTGACTGGCTAATTGGGCAGTGGAAACGACTGCCTGCCAATTTTCGCTGGAACATTGAGGACACGTTTCAGCCGGAGGACATAGCTGAGCGTCTGCTGCCTGGCGAGGAACCAGAGTTAGAAGTCCGTCTCGCCTGGTACCGCGACATCCTCGGCCACATCGTCTTTGGTCACTTTCTGCTGATTGTCATTATCACGTTGGGGCTGACGGCCGCGCTCGTCCTCTGGTCCTTCTTTTTCAACGGCCCTTCGCTGTGGTGGGCACTCCTTCCTCCGCTGCTATTCCTTGCCCTGCTCTATATTGCCATTGAGGAACGCATCTACTATCGCCAATGGCGATTACTCAAGACCAATGCCCGGTTGATCATCTCCGTCCCCCAACACGGGGCCAGATTGCCGATTGTGGATAACATTGAGCTGAAGGGACTGCCGAGCGTGGTAGATACAAACTGGTCGCCCAGTCTTTTCTGGCGCACCTTTCAGTTTGTCACCGGCGCACGCGACCTCTCGATCAGCCTTCAGGGGTATCGTTTCATTGAGGGGACGGCCCGCGTCGCCGACTCGCTAATCATGCCCGACGTGATGCCCGACGATGTATTCGAGCTAAAGCGACTGATCTTCCGTGTCCCTGGTTTCCCCTATTAGTAGACCTGCATCGAATGAACGCGAATTTATACCTTCAGACCTCTGAGGTGTTTCCATCAGCGCCACCCCCAATTGGGCAGCAATACCTCAGAGGTCTTAGAATCTCCGATCTCTAACTAAAACCCGTCCGGTGATTGGTCAGTCGCTCAAAACCGGTCTCAGTGATCAGATAGTTATGCTCGATACGGCCGCCAAACCCCTCGGCCGCCCCCTCCCCACTATAAGTCCCCGGCTCCAACGTCACCACATCCCCCACAACCAGCAGCTCTTCGCTATTTGGCACCAAAAACGGGGCTTCGGGATGGCCTAAGCCTATCCCATGACCGGCATGATGCCCAAAGCCTTCGGCGAAATCATGCTCCTCCAGCGCCTGATAAACCGCACGATAGACATCCCCGGCGCTGTTGCCCGGCCGCAACATCCTCTCTCCGGCAGCAACGGCCGCGTGCAACGCCGTCTCCAACGCTTGCTGCTTCGGCGTCAGCGATCCATCCACTGCCAGCGTCGCCGTAAAATCGGCGCGATACCCTTCGATGATCGGGAAAATATCGAGGAGCATTACCTCGCCGGAGCGCAAGACGCGCGAGGTCGCCGGGCCGCCACCCCCATGGGCGCGGTCGCCACTGGCAAAATCCCCCAGCGGCAACACCGCTTCCCCTGCCTCATTGACAATCGCGGCATAAATGGCGTTGTAGACCTCTAGTTCAGTGATGCCGGGGCGAATGGTAGCGCGTGCGGCGCGGTGTCCCGCTTCCACCGCCCTGACCGCCTGGCGGATCAACGCCACTTCATCTTCATCCTTACTTCGCCGCAACCCGCGAATGATGTCGGTCAGGTCAACCCACTCCTTGATCTCTACGCCAAAAGGCAGCGAACCAAGCTCAATACCCACTCGCTTGGCGCTGTAAGATTGGAGTTGTTTGTTCAGTGCTTTCACAGCAACCGGCCAAAAGTTTACCCCCGGATCGGCCGTTGCCGTATACCAGGGATAGACTTCGACCTCATCGGCAAAGGCTCCGTGTGCGGCCGAAGCCAGAAAATCATGCACCAGCAGCCGCGTTCGGCCGCTGCTGGTCTCCATCAACAAAAAAAGTGGCCCCCAGCCACTCAACGCCAATGGACTTTGCCACAGATTGCTAAAATAGTAGATGTGGCGCGGATTGCTGATGATCAGCAAGTCCGCTTCTACTAGCTCAAGTAAGCGTTCGCGTCGCGCTTTACAGCCATCAGAGGTTAAACCCATCTTACACCATCACCCAATGTTACCCGGCGAAAAGCTCCGCGAGATTGACGTCAAAGCCTTCCAAAATCCCTTCCCCGCGCAAAACATCCTTTCCTTCCAAAAGCCCCACATCACGCGGCGAGCGATAACGCCAGACCATTTCAATTTGCGGATCGACAATCCACACCTGCCATATTCATTCTAACATAATCTTACCATTCCAAACAATCGTGCTATAATCTTAGTAAGTAGTATCAACCAGGCGATTGTTCGGCTCCCCCACACAGCAAAATAGGGTTCTTGTGTCCGGTGTCGTCGCTTGGCAATACGTTTTTACTCACTAAGGACTTGCGCATTTGCATCGAATTTACGCGAATTAGGAGCTATTTTTCGCGTTAATTCGCGCTAATTCGTTGCTAAGATCGCTTAACTGCGTAAGCCCGTCACTATAAGATGGAGGCAGTTGATTCATGGCATCCTTATTGCTCACCGTCCGCGAGAGTATCCGTTATCGCGGCCGCAGCGGGCATTATAGCTGGCTCGCTCACCGCATTTCGGGACTCGCAATCCTCTTTTTCCTGGTCATCCACGTGTGGGACACGGCCAACGCTTACTTCTGGCCCCAGGCGTATGGCTGGTCAATCGCCCTCTTTAAGGTCCCCTTTTTTGGCTTAGGGGAAGTGGGCATCATGGCCGCCGTTCTCTACCACGCCATCAATGGCACGCGGATCACCATCCTCGACTTCAAGCCTGAATGGTGGAAGTATCAGCGTCAGAGTTCCCTGATCGCCTGGGGGCTTTTTGCTCTGGCCTTCATCCCGGCGGCGATCATCATGCTCAGCGGCATTTGGGGCCATTGCAGCGAACTGAGCGCGGCCGGTAACTCATGCTGGACAATCCCCGCCTATAGCGACTTCGCCGACCTGGCGCGATAATTGGAGGTCAACAACCATGACTACAATCTCTGGTGATCAACATATAGCGCAACCGATAACAGTTCGTCGCGTTAAGCTACAAACCAATTGGGAGCGTTATAGCTTTCTCTTTATGCGGCTATCGGGTGTTGGCCTGCTTGTGCTGGCCGTCGGCCATATGGTTATCCAACACATCTTGAACGGTTCGGCGACGCTGACCATTCAATTTGTAGCGGCGCAGTGGAGTAACTGGGGCTGGAAAGCGTATGACATTTTGCTGCTCTGGCTGGCTATTCCACATGGCATCAATGGTCTGCGCTATGTTTTGGGTGACTATATCCATAATCGCGCTGCGATGAGAGCCGTTACGGCCGTACTGGCAATCTTTGTCGTTGCCACCGTCATCTGGGCCACCATCGGTATGATCCTCTTCGATCCGGCCCCCTTCCAATAATCCCATTAGCCAACGAGGAGATGATGAAAATACATACATTTGACGCGGTGATTGTTGGCGCAGGCGGGGCGGGGCTAATGGCCGCGCTCTATGCCAGCAGAGCCGCCAAAGTCGCCGTTATTTCCAAACTCTACCCCACACGCTCCCACACCGGCGCAGCCCAGGGTGGCATTGGCGCCGCCCTCGGCAATGTCGAGGAAGACCGCTGGGAGTGGCACGCCTATGACACGGTGAAAGGCTCGGACTATCTGGCCGACCAGGACGCCGTGGATGTTCTCTGCAAAGAGGCGGTTGATACGGTGATTGAACTGGAGCATATGGGGTTGCCGTTTGACCGCTTGCCCAACGGCCGCATTGCCCAACGTCGCTTCGGCGGCCACACCAACAATGAAACGGGCAAGCCCGTCCCCCGTGCCTGTCACGCGGCCGACCGCACCGGCCATATGATCCTGCAAACGCTTTACCAGCAATGCATCAAGAATCAGGTCAACTTCTTCGACGAATTTCATGTTGTGGACCTCATTCGTGTGGACAATACCATTCGCGGCGTCATTGCCTATGAGATCGCCACCGGCGAGTTCCACATTTTCCACAGCAAAGCCGTCCACTTCGCCACCGGCGGTTGGGGGCGGTGTTGGGAAGTCACCTCCAACGCCCACGCCCTAACCGGCGACGGCGCTGCGATCTGCCTGCGGCGTGGCATTCCGCTGCAAGATATGGAGTTCTTCCAATTCCACCCCACCGGCATCTACAAGCTCGGCATTTTGATCACCGAAGGGGTGCGCGGTGAAGGGGGCATCTTGCTCAACAGCGAAGGCGAACGCTTCATGGAGCGTTATGCGCCGACGATTAAAGACCTGGCCAGCCGCGATGTGGTCAGCCGGGCGATCTTCCTCGAAATTCAAGCCGGGCGCGGCATTAACGGCCAGAACTATGTCCATCTGGATGTGACGCCGGAGACCTGTAACTTCTATTTTGAGAAGGACGGCGACCCACGGCGGATCACCCGCGAGACGATTGAAACAAAACTCCCTGATATTGCCGACTTCACCCGTACTTACCTCGGCGTCGACCCGGCCACGGAACCGATGCCGATCCAGCCTACCGCTCACTATGCGATGGGCGGCATTCCGACTGACATCGACGGCCGCGTCCTGCTCGACAGCCAACGCACCCCCATTGATGGCCTCTATGCCGCCGGAGAAGTGGCCTGTGTCTCTGTTCATGGCGCTAACCGCCTGGGGACCAACTCGCTGGTTGATCTGGTCGTCTTCGGCCGTCGCTCCGGCGTCCATATGGGGCAATATTGCCAGGAAGCGGAGTTGCTTCCCCTGCCCGATGGGGTAGCTGATGAGGTCGCCGCCGAGTTTGACCGCATCCGCAACGGCAGCGGCGGCGTGAAGCCATATACCTTGCGCCAGCGGATGCAAAAGACGATGACCGACAACGTTGGCGTCTTCCGCACGGCCGACTTGATGCAAAACGCCATTGACACCTTATCGCAACTACGCGAAGATTACTCGCGCAATTTGCAAATTGACGACAAAGGCATGCGCTTCAACACCGACCTGCTGGAAGCATGGGAGCTTGGTTGTCTGTTGGAGTTGGCGCATGTAACGGCCGTTTCCGCCAAAGCGCGTCCAGAAAGTCGCGGCGGCCACGCCCGCGACGACTTTCCAGAGCGTGATGATGATCAGTGGCTCAAGCACACCCTTTGTCACAAAGGTGAAAATGGCGACTTTACCCTGGATTACAAACCGGTCGTCCTCGGCCGATATGAACCGAAGAAGCGTGTATATTAGGAGACTGGGAGATTGGGAGACTATGAGATTCGCAGTTGTAATCTCCTAGTCTCTCAGTCCCTTAGTCTCAAAGGATTCTGCTCATGCAAGTCGAAATGCGTGTCCGGCGCTTCAACCCGGAAAGAGATGAGAAACCCTGGTGGGGAGAGTATAAACTGGATAAAGCCCATAGCAGCGATACGGTGTTGGATTTGCTGCACCGCGTCAAGTGGGAAATTGATGGCACGCTGACCCTGCGCCGCTCCTGCGCCCACGGCGTTTGCGGCTCGGACGCTATGCGTATCAACGGCGCGAATGCGCTGGCCTGTAAGACGCTGGTCAGCCGCCTGGCTAACGGTGGCGACACTGTGAAAGTCCAGGTGGAACCGATACTTGGTATGCCGGTGATCAAAGATCTGGTGGTGGATATGGAGCCATTCTTCGACCACTACCGCTCTGTGCTGCCTTATTTTGTTAACGATTCGCCACCACCGGCCGACGGCCGCGAACGGCTGCAATCCCCCGCCGACCGCGAGCGTTTCGATGACACCACAAAGTGTATCCTTTGCGCCGCCTGCACCAGCGCCTGCCCCAGCTTTTGGGCAGACGATCGCTATGTTGGCCCGGCAGCCATTGTCCAGGCCCACCGCTTCATCTTCGACAGCCGCGACGAAGCGTATGGCGAACGGCTAAAGGTCATGGGCGATCAATTTGGCGTCTGGCGCTGCCGCACCATCTTCAACTGTACCAACGCTTGCCCCCGTGAGATCGAAGTCACCAAAGCGATTGCAGAGGTGAAGGTAGCGTTGACGACGGGTGAGGTGTAACGAGGAGACTGGGAGATTAAGAGGCTGAGAGACTAAGGGATTGTACTCTCTCAGTCTCTCAATCTCCTAGTCTCTTAGTCTCCGTCCCTCCCCCACTTCCTTTTAAACCGTTCACTCGCCCCGCCAACCATCGCCCGGCCGTGGCCGAAGCAGGCGATTTCAAAGTCCAGCGCGGCCAATTTCTTCGCGCTTTCCAGGGCTACGGCCACATCTTCATGGACAGGGGCAAGTCCCAGCGATAGAAAGTTGGTCGCTGCGTCGGCAACAAACATCACCCCGCCATGCTGCGGCCAGAGAAAGGCCAACTGCCCCAGGCTATGCCCCGGCACATGCACGGCCGTCATTCCCCCCGCGACGGGAACGATGGTTCCATCCAACAGCTGTAGCTCAATCGGCGTCAGCTCCACCGTTGCGGTCGGATTCTTGATAAAGAGGCGAGCGAACAGCTTGTTAAACAATCCCGGCGCGACCTGGTTGAAGGACGGCCGCAGGGCCAGCCCGGAGCCGACCAAAATCGCATCCGCCGGATGCATTACCGTTGTTGCACCGCTCAGCCGCTTTATCTCCGCCAATCCCCCGGCATGGTCATAATGGGCATGGGTGATCAGGATGTGGCTGATGTCGGCCGGTTGGCGGCCGAGTTCAGCAAGCGCCGCCACTATCTTCGGCGGCGAATCGGCCGTTCCGCAATCTATCAACGTCAAGCCATCATCCGCGACGACCAAAAAAGCATTGACCCTTCCCAATGATATTTGATACAAACCCGCCGCCAACTCACGCATAGGAACTCCTGTTTTCGCCTCAATATCGCAAGTAAGCCATTGATTGAGGAATCCAATCTAACGCAGAGGCGCAGAGATGCAGAGACGCAGAGAAAAATGAGGTTCTACTACTCTGCGCCTCTGCTTCTCCGCGTCTCTGCGTTAAAAAATCACGCATTACTCGCCCACCACCCCACCACTCGTCACTCATCACCCCCCACTCTCCCCCCAACCGCCGCCGCCTGGTGTTTCAATTCGTAGCGTATCCCCTGGCCGCAAATCGGCCGTCACCTTGCCAGGGAGGGGAATCGTCTCCCCATCGCGGATCAGGGTGTTGCGCCCCATCGCGCCTGCTTCACCGCCAGCAAGGCCATAGGGCGGCCGTTCACGCCGTTCGCTGGTGATGGTGATCGTCACCGGACTCAGAAATTGCAGCGAGCGCACCAGCCCCTCGCCGCCCTGGTGTTGCCCGCGGCCGCCAGACCCACGCCGCAAGCTATATTCCACAATCCGTAATGGATAGCTGTGTTCCAACGCTTCCACCGGCGTATTGCGTGTGTTCGACATGTGGACATGAACGCCGCTGGCCCCACCGGCCGTTGGCCCCGCCCCCGCGCCGCCGCCTATCGTCTCATAGTAGGCAAAGTGGGAAGCAAAGGCAGGCCATTCAGTGGGATAACGGCCGCCAAAGGTCAAATTATTCATCGTTCCCTGACTGGCGGCCGGCATCAGTCCGGGCAATGCTTGCGCCAAAGCCCCCAAGACCACATCGGTAATCCGCTGCGAGGTCTCTACATTTCCGGCGGCCACTGCATGGGGCGGTTGTGGGTCGAGCAGCGAAGCGGAAGGGATATGGACGGTCAACGGGGCAAAGGCCCCCTGGTTCATCGGCAAATCCACCCCCAGCAACGCCAGGGCGACACAACGCAGACAGTAGGCAACGGCCGACTCGACAATCGCCGGAACCGCGTTCAGGTTGCCGTTCACCGCAGCGGCCGTCCCCGCGAAGTCCACTGTCATTTGTTCTCCGTGCACTTCAACCGTCGCTTGAATGGGTAGCGGGTCGCTGCCCTGACCGTCGTTATCCAGCGCGTCGCGGAAGGTGTAGCGGCCGTCCGGGATTTGCCCGATAGCCGCGCGGGTCAGCCGTTCGGCATAAGCGATCAGCTCTCGCGCATAGTGCAAGCAATCTTCCAGACCGTAACGGCCGACGATCTCCTCCAGCCGCGCCGCGCCTGTGGCGTGCGCCGCCAGTTGCGCCGCCAGATCGCCATCCCGCTCCCAGGGCGTGCGGACATTGCGGAGGATTAGCTCCCAGACAGCATCGTTGCGACGGCCGCCTTCCACCAGCTTCAGCGGGGGGATGATAATCCCCTCCTGGTACAACTCCGTTGAAAGCGGCATCGAACCCGGCGACATCCCACCCACATCCGCATGGTGGGCGCGGCTGGCGACGAAAAACGAAACCGGATTGGGGATTGGGGATTGCGGATT
>CAYPHY010000025.1:50672-71520 GCA_964410625.1 uncultured Ardenticatenaceae bacterium
GGGCGCGGCTGGCGACGAAAAACGAAACCGGATTGGGGATTGGGGATTGCGGATTCGTCGCTGAATCCGCAATCCCCAATCCCCAATCCGCATTAACAAAGACCGGCGACACCAACGTAATATCCGGCAGATGGTTGCCGCCCTGGTAGGGGTCGTTGAGGATGACCACGTCGCCGGGTTGGAAGGGGGAGCAACGGGCGACGGCCGCCCGCACCGAAGCGGGCATCGCCCCCAGATGTACCGGGATATGTGCCGCCTGCGCCAACATTTGCGGGCCATCCACTTCGTTGAGAAAAACGGCACAGCTAAAATCCAGCCGTTCTTTGATATTCGGGCTATAGGCGGCGCGGCCAAGCGTCACCCCCATCTCCTCCGCCACCGAAGCAAACAGATGCCCAAAAATAGCCAACGTCGCCGCGTCGATCATAGAATCACTCAATGAGTGGAGAGTCGAGAGTGGTTAGTGTATCAATATACCAATACACCAATACACCACTATACCAATCTCTAATCTCCACCCTCCAATCCCTATTCTTCTCTCGAATCTATAAACACCGGCAAATTGCCGAGGGCAACGATACCTGTCCAATCGAGATCGCCCTCGGTGAACACGGCCGCTACCTGTGCCACCTCTCCACCAGCATCAGCCACCACCTGGCGCATTGCCGCTAGCGTGCTGCCGGTGCTGATCACATCATCTACCAGGATTGCTTTCTTGTGTTTGATGAAATCGCGGTCTTTCTCGTCTAAAAACAGCGTTTGGGTCTTGCCGGTGGTGATGGATACTGTCTCGGCCTTCAGCGCATCCCCCATATAGGACTTATATGCCTTACGCAGGACAATATAAGGCAACCCCATCAACGCGCTCATTTCGTAGATCAGCGGGATTGATTTGGCCTCGGCCGTCACCAGCACATCCGCCTCAATACTCTTCAACTTTTCAGCCAGGGCGGCGGCCGATGCCTTGACCACATACGTATCCCCTAGCATGTTAAAAATGGCAATCCGCACCCCCGGCGCAACTTCAAAGAGGGGAAAGTGGCGGACCAGCCCGGCAACTTCCACCGTATATGTCTCTCGTTGTAACATCGTCTGGTGAACTCCTTCTTATTGGATAGAATACCGATAGTAATTGTTAATGGTTAATGGTTAATTGTCAATTGTTAAGGGCAACTTGTAGAGCGATTTGGCAAATCGCTCATTCAAGCGCACGATTTACCAAATATTGCTAATAATGAAGTTCGGAATTAACCACGGATGACACAGATTTGACAGATTTTCACGGATTCCTCGGCTTAAAATCCGTGCTCATCCATCCGATCTGTGTTTATCTGTGGTTAATTTGGATAAGTTAATACACAGATGGAAGGAGTCAGCACATGAAAGCAATTGTCGTACAGGGCGAGCGTTCAAACCCTGTCCTCGTCTGGCAAGAGGTAGAGGACATCAGTTATGGGCCTGAAGAGGTATTGGTGGATATAAAAGCGACGGCGATCAACCGTGCCGATCTCTCTCAGGCACGCGGTAACTACTCGCCCCCACCAGGCGCAAGCGAGATTTTGGGGCTGGAGATGGCGGGCGTGGTCCGCGAAGTGGGGGCAGAGGTAACGGACTGGAAGGTGGGCGACCGCGTTTGCGCGTTGCTGTCCGGCGGTGGCTACGCCGAGCAGGCGGCCGTCCACCACCAAATGCTGCTTCGCCTGCCCGACGACTGGAGCTTCGAGCAAGGCGCGGCCGTGCCGGAGGTCTGGTATACCGCCTTCGTCAATCTCTTCCTCGAAGGGAATTTACAGCCGGGAGAGACTGCCCTGATCCATGCCGGGGCCAGCGGTGTGGGCACGGCCGCCATCCAGCTCGCCGTCGCCACTGGCGCAAGAGCCTTTGTCACCGCCGGGGCTGACGACAAGCTCAACCGCTGCCGCGCATTGGGGGCGACCTTAGCCGTCAATTACAAGACCGAGGAGTTCCTGGAAAGGGTATTGGCCGCTACCAAAAATGAGGGAGTGGATGTGATTCTCGATCCGGTCGGTGGTCCCTATTTGGCGCGGAATGTACAGGCGTTAAAGCGGTTCGGCCGTCTGGTCAATATTGGCACGCTGGGTGGCGGGCCAGGGGAGTTAAATATGGGGCTGGTATTGGGCAAACAGTTGCGGATCATTGGTTCGCTGTTGCGGCCGCGGCCGTTGGCCGAAAAAATCGCCATCACCCAGCAGTTCAAACAACGCTTCTGGTCGCGCCTGACCTGTGGCGAACTACGGCCGGTGATTGACACTACCTTCCCGATCACAGAAGCCCAGGCTGCACATGAGTATGTGCGACAAAACAAGAACATCGGCAAGGTGATCCTGAAAATGGTTAATGATTAATGGTTAACGGTCAATGGTTATCTAGTGCGTTTCCAACGCACTTCCTGTATCAGCCGTGGATTTCTAATCCACGCGACTCCAACCCACACGAAGGTATAGCAGTTTGATCTACATTGACATTTCGGCCGCTGTCCACAGTCGGGCGGGGCTGGGACGCTATAGCGAACGGTTGGCGGCGGCGCTGATCGCTCAGGAGCCGGGGCGGTATGGGCTATTCCACAACAGCGGTGAGGGGGCGCACTTCCCCGAATCGCTGCCGGCCAATGTCCCGCGCCGGTCGGTCAATTTGGGCTACAAGCCCTGGCGGATGGCGGTCTTGTTGGGGCAATACGGCCGTATCCCCTTCAACCCCCTTGTCCCCGACGCCCGGCTTTTCCACAGCACCGAACATCTGCTGCTGCCCTTGCGCGGCATCCCTACCGTGCTGACCGTCCATGACCTGATCTACAAGCTCTTTCCCGCCTACCACAAGAAGCTCAACTACTGGTTTCTCAACCAGGCCATGCCCCTCTTCTGCCGCCGCGCCTCGGCGATCATCGCCGTCTCGGAGGCCAGTAAGCAGGATATCGTCAAGCATTACGGTATCGAGCCATCTAAGATCACGGTGGTGTATGAGGCCGCCTCCGACCACTTTCAGCCGCCGCCTCCGGCCAGGATCGAGGCAGTTCGCCAACAGTACCAGCTACCGGAGCGGTTTCTCATCCACCTGAGTACCATCGAACCGCGCAAAAATCTCAGTCGCCTGCTCGACGCGCTGCAACGATTGCGCCAATCCCTTCCTGATCTCTGTCTCGTTCTGGCCGGGGGCAAAGGGTGGCTCTATGATGATTTTTTCGCCAAGATCGAAGCCGACGGGTTGCAGAAAGCGGTGCGGGTTCTGGGTTGGGTCCCTGATGAGGATTTACCGGCGGTCATTGCCGCGGCCGATCTCGCCGTGCAGCCCAGCCTCTATGAAGGGTTTGGCCTGCCAATACTCGAAGAAATGGCCTGTGGTCAGGTCGTCGCCGCCAGCGGCAGCAGCAGCCACCCCGAAGTAGGGGGGGAAGCGGCCGTCTATTTCGACCCTTATAACGTCGAGGAGATGGCAATGGTGATCGGCCGTTTGCTGAATGACCGCGAGGAGTACCAACATCGTCGCCAGTTGGGTTTGCAACAAGCGGCGCAGTTCAGTTGGGCAAGGGCGGCCAGAGAGACAGCGGCCGTCTACAACCGTTTATTAAGTTCCACGTAAGCATTCTTGCCAAAATGTGGTGAAGGTCTATAAACAGGCTACTATATGGGGTTGGGAAAGCAGCGTAGCGACAATCCTCCGGATTGTCCTGATCAGTAACCCCATCCGACAATCCAGAGGATTGTCCCTACTCGTAATGTTTACAAGAGGGAAGTATGTTTACCAATAAAAAAGAACAAGCTGATCTAAGCCAGCGTGGTATGTTGCGCCAATTTGGCGGCCGAGGCATTCTCCTCGTGCTAGTGATCGCCTTGCTACTGCTCGTTGGAACAGCGGCGGCCGCCAACAGCAGCGCTGCCCAACCGGAAGCACAGGGGTCAACGACAGAGTTGACGCTGGTTGAACTGCCGCCGGAAGCGCAACAAGTTGACCTCTCCTCCCTGATGGCGGAAAGGGAGAGGGGGCGCGGCCGCCAGGCCAACTCCAAACTAGACAGCGTATTGGCGGAGCTAATCACGACCGCCGTACCCGCCGAAAGGACAACCCTGGCCGAGGCTCGCGGTCTGCAAGTGACCGGCGGCCGTGTCCAGGTCGAGATCACTATTGACTCGAATCGCACCCCAGAGGTGGAGGCAGCGGTGACGGCCGCTGGCGGTCAGGTGACCAAACGCCGTGACGATGGGAGTGTTCTGCAAGCGTGGTTGCCACCACAAGCGCTGGCGGCCGTTGCTGCCAATGAAGCGGTCTTCTATGTCCGGCAGCCCTCCTATGCACTGGTGACCGAGGATACGGCATTGGCCGCGCTGACGGAAGGGGTGACGGCCGCCGGAGCACAAGCCTGGCATAATGCCGGACTGACCGGCCAGGGTGTGAAGGTTGCCATCATTGACGCCGGTTTCCAGGGGTACACCAGCTTGCTCGGCAGTGACCTTCCAGCTACTGTCACCGCCAAGACCTTTGTTGATTTCCAGAACGACAATCATGTGAATGGCGTCACCCCACATGGGACCGCCTGCGCGGAGATCGTCCACGATATGGCCCCCGGCGCCCAGCTTTATCTGCTCCAGGTTTCCACCGCCAACGATTTAGGCGAGGCTGTGGACTACGCGATTAGTCAAGGTGTGGATGTGATTTCCACATCCCTGGCCTGGCTAAACGTCACGCCTGGGGATGGCACAGGCTACTTTGACCAACAAGCCAACAAAGCGCGGGCGGCGGGGATTCTCTGGGTGACGGCCGCCAGTAATTACCGCGAAACCCACTGGGGAGGCGCGTTCAATGACACAGGTGATGACAGCCACGAATTTGCCGACGGCCAAAACGTCAATTTCTTTGGCCCTGGCAACGGTCAGGCCCTTTCTATCCCCGGTGGCAATGTCATCCGT
Source organism: uncultured Ardenticatenaceae bacterium (assembly GCA_964410625.1). Taxonomy (GTDB): domain Bacteria; phylum Chloroflexota; class Anaerolineae; order Promineifilales; family Promineifilaceae; genus CAYPHY01. Next base: position 55,595 of record CAYPHY010000025.1, read on the forward strand.
GTGTTTGTCCGCTGGGACGATTGGCAGGGAAGAAACCAGGACTATGATTTACATCTGGTGCGTTGGACTGGCTCCGGCTATACGTTGGTCGCTTCTAGCACCAATTTGCAGATAGGACAGCCCGGACAGACCCCGGCGGAACAAATTGTCTATGTCACGTCCGGTGCTCCCTCGATCTATGGTATCGTCGTCGAGCGGGTGAACAGCAACCGCGCGGTGAACCTGGAGATATTCTCACCCAACTTAGAGGTAGATGTCCGTGTCCATGAGCGCAGTTTAGGCAATTTGGCCGATGTAGCCGGGGTTTTTACCGTCGCCGCTTTGGATGTGGACGCGCCCTATCCCCAGGAGAGCTACAGTTCTGAAGGGCCGACGAACGGGCCAGGCGGCACACAGAACGGCGGTGGGCAAAAGCCCGACATCGCCGCTTATGCCAACGTCTCGACCGAGAGCTATATGCCTTTGCTCTTTAACGGCACGTCTTCGGCCGCGCCCCATGTGGCCGGTGCGGCTGCCCTGGTAATACAGGCTCGGCCTTTTTATACCACCGACCAGCTACGCTCCTTCTTACAGGGCCGCGCCTTTGACCTCGGCACGCCTGGGCAAGACACCTTGTTTGGTTTCGGCCGTTTGCTCTTAGGCGCTCCACTGCTGTCAGTTAATCTCAACGAGCATAATTATGTGCCGGTCCTTGTCCGGTAGTTGGTCATTGGTGACCGGTAATCAGTGATCGGTAAACGGTAAGCGGTTTGCCCATTCGTGGCGGCCGACAATTGAAATAGAAGACAAGCTGGTTGGCAAAGTTACATGCCAACCAGCTTGCTTACTGATTTGGCGACTGATGCGACGACTAGCGTTTGTCATTCCATTGCTGCTTATTCCCATTGCCTACGTGGCGACGTTAGCGCGGAGCGTGGTGTTGGGCGATCCGGCCGAATACACCTTTGTCGCCCACATCCTGGGCATCGCCCATCCGCCCGGCTATGCCTTCCTGACCCTGCTCGGCAAAGCATTCCAAACCCTTATTCCCTTCGGCGAAATATCGTGGCGGATGCACCTGCTTTCGGCCGCTGCCGGAACCGCCGCCACCCTCTTCACCTACGCCACCCTACGCACCATCTTCCAATCTCCAATCTCCAATCTCCAATCTCCCAGTCTCTCAGTCTCACAATCTCTAATCTCTAATCTCCACTCTCCAATCTCCCTCCTCTCCGCCCTCTTCGCAGCATTCACAATCGCCTTCGCCGCCAACTTCTGGCAACACAGCATCCACGCCAACCCCCACATCCTCACCGCCACCTTTTTAGCCGCCAACCTCTTCTTACTGACAAGGTGGGGCATGAGAGTGGCGGAGCAAGACGGCCGCGCCGACCGCTGGCTCTATGCCTTCTGCCTATCGGCCGGGTTAGGCGTCACCCACCATCCGCTGACCGTGATGGCCTTTCCCGCCTATTTGTTGTTTGTGTTGTGGGTGCGGCCGACCATCTGGCGCGAAGGGCGAACCCTGCTGGCAATGATCGGCTTTGCGCTGCTTGGCCTGAGCATCTGGCTCTACTTCCCCATCCGCAGCCCGATGGAACCCCCCTTTGGCCCCTCCACGATGAACACGCTCAACGGCTTCCTCGACCATGTGCTGGCGCGGGGTCTGAGCGAAAGCCTGCCCTTCTTTGCTCTGGCCGACCTGCCCAATCGGGCATTGGTCTTTTGGACGCTGCTGCGCTTGCAATATTCGCTGCCGGTCATCTTTCTGGCGCTCCTGGGGATGTCGTGGTTGCTTTTCGGTCATAGGCTCACGCAAAGACGCAAAGGACGCCAAGAACGTAAAAACTTTGCGCCCTTTGCGACTTTGCGTGAGCTTCCTCTCTCGTACAAATTAGCCCTACTATATGGCCTGTCTTTCCTCGGTAACTATGCTTTTGTGATGAGCCTGCGGGCGCAAGACGTGATGGCCTACCTGCTAGGGATTTTCCTGATCGTTGGGCTGCTGGCGGGAATTGGGCTGTATGGAGTGTTGACGCTAACGGCCGCCCGTCTACGTTTCGAACCGCGCTGGCTATGGCTACTGACGGCAGCCCTGTTCCTGCTGGGGCCAGGGCTGCAACTGGCGCGAAACGCACCGCGCATTTCCCTGCGCGACTACGACGAAGGGGAGGGGTATATCACCGCCGTCTTTGAACGCTTCAACGGCCGCAACGAGGGCGCAGTCCTGCTCAACGACTGGGAACATATGACTCCCCTCTGGTATGCCCAATTTGTCGAGGAGCGTTGGCCGGACGCGGCCGATGTACGGCCGTTGCTGGTCTCTACTGCGCGGCCGTGGGTGGAAAGCGTCTTCGATTACCTCTCTGGCGGCCCTGTCTACCTCAGCAACTATCGCCGCGAAATCGTAGACGCCGGTTTTCGCCTCCGTCCCGACGGCCCATTCTATCAGGTGGTTGAACCGGAAGAAACGAGCATCCCGGAGAGGTTAGAGAGTGGAGATTGGGAGACTGAGAGAGTAGAGCGTGGAGAAGTAGAGATTGTGGGCTATTTGTTGCCGCAGCGCGAGGTGACGGCCGGGGATTATGTGCCGCTGACGTTGGCGATGCGCGCGCCGCAGGGGACGGCCGATTTTTATGTGCCGGTTGTGCGCGTGGGGGAAATGACCTTTGCTTTCACCACCGACAGCCACCTGACCAGCCCCAACTGGCGGCCGAACGAAGTGATCGTCGAACGCTTTGACTTCGCCCTACCCCACGATTTGGCCGCCGGAGCCTATCCGCTGACCGTAACCTTGAAGAACTTGAACCGCGATGAGGAGGCTGGCGAACCGCTATCGCTCGGTGAGTTGCAGGTCACTGCCCAGCCCTATCCCATTGATACGGCGGAGCTATTGGGCAACTTTCGCCAGCGCGTGGGATTGGCCGGGGCCACCGCCCGCGCCGCCGGGCAGCGTGTCCGCGCCCCCTGGGAAAGCCCGCTGACGGTGCAGCCGGGTGACACCATCCACCTCACTTTGCAGTGGGCGAGTCTGGCCCGCGCCGAGGAGAGCTACACCGTCTTCGTCCATCTGATCGATCTGGGGAATCGGCCGTTGGTCACGCTCGACTACACCCCCCTCGGCGGTTCCACCCCCACCCATCTGTGGATTCCCAAATGGCTACCCGGCCAAAAGCTGCTCGACCCCTATCGCCTGACCATCCCGGCCGACACGCCACCGGGGACCTATTTGATTGAAGTGGGATTGTATGAGATGGTGAGCGGCCGACGCTTGCACCTTTCGGATGCGGCCGGGAACCTGGTTGGCGACCGGCTTATTTTGGGGGCTGTTGTAGTAGAGCGTTAGCCGCTTTCCCTGATATAATAGGCGAGAAAGATTGAACGGAGCAATTAGCAGATGATTGTTACACCGGTCTACGAAGAAATCATAGACTTTATCGCTTCAGGGACAACACCTGATAGCGTTGCTTCTTTTCGTCCCTCTGAGACCGCTAAAGCTCGCCTGGCAGAACTAATTCATCTGGAGAAAACGGTGGGGCTGTCTCCAGAGGAAACGGCCGAACTCGATCACTATATGCAGCTAGAACACCTCATGCGGCTGGCAAAAGCACGCGCTCGTCGTTTCTTGATGAATGAGTAGCACCTATATCTCTGCTGATTTACGTCGCCAAGTAGCCAAGCGAGCCAATAGCTTGTGCGAATATTGTCTGGTGCATGAAGATGACACTTACTTTGGATGTCAGGTAGATCATATCATCAGTGAAAAGCATAATGGGCCAACGGAATTAGACAATCTCGCTTATGCTTGTTCGTTTTGTAATCGCTACAAGGGGAGTGATGTTGGCTCATTTGATTGGGATCTTGAAGAGTTTGTGCGCTTCTTCAACCCCCGTAGTGATGTCTGGAGTGAACACTTTAGGCTTGAAGGGATTGAAATTATAGCGTTGACAGCAATCGGGAAGGCAACTGCTCAAATTCTACAGTTTAACAACACAGAACGCCTGTTGGAACGTTTAGAGTTGCAAGCGTTAGGCCGCTATCCTTCCTTCGAAGCTTTGGCTCATATAGTATAAGTCTACTAACCGACTTGATTCTACCTCTGTTGTCCTAGTCACCGCTTTCTGAATCAAATAGAGAAAGTTGACACTCATTGAGGTACAACCTCTCGCATAATATTCTGGCCAATGCGTTTGCGAAGATTCTCCTTGATCGCAATATCTACTTTGACTCCCAGTAACTCGCTCAGTTCATGCTCTAGCTCGACTAAACCGATAAGGCTGATACGCGGCGGCCGTTCCAATTCCACGAGAATATCAATATCGCTATCCGGCCGTTGTTCATTCCGAACGTAAGACCCAAAAACACCAACGACCCGAACGCCATAATCTCTGGCGAGTCGTGGTTTTTCTGCCTCGAGGCGGCCGAGGATTTCGGGCATAGATTTCATCGCTGCTTATTATACCATATCAAGCACAATTCTAATTCTTGTTGATAATTAGTGATGGTTTACCGGAGAGAATGATATGGCATTGCTAAAACAAACGCGAACGTGGTAAGATGTTTTTGAGGAAGGTATACGAAATGACTTACTCAGACGAAACCGTTAGCGTTCGTTTACCCCAGTCGCTCTTTCAACGGTTGGAACGCATTGCCGCTGTAACTCATCGTTCGGTGGAAGATGTGTTGACCACGACGGATGTCGTTGCCTTGCCACCGACACCGGACACTTCCCCTGATCTGGCTGATGAACTGGCCGCAATGGTGCTGTTTAGCGATGAATCGTTGAAGGCGGCCGCCCAACCTTCACTTTCGGCTGCGCAACAGGAACGGCTGGCCCAACTAAGTCATGCAGGAGGAGAGCGTACGCTCAGCAGGTCAGAAGAAAGGAAATTGGAACGTCTGCTTGATCTCTATGACCAGGCGGTTTTGCGTCGGGCCAAAGCATTGGCAATTCTGGCCCAGCGCGGTTACGATATTGATGCAATAGGCCATTTGGTGGTTCATTGAGATACCGCCCCTCAAGCAAAATGTGGCTACTGTTTGTCCCTCTTAATATCTTAATTCGGAAATAATTACTCTTAGCACCCTCTTGTGCTCTTCTGATATCTGAGTTGGCCATGGTTCCTTTTCTAAGAACCATCTCTTTAGTTGCCCTCTCAGATAATGAAAGGATTGTTGAGGACGACCCATGGATTGCCAAATACTTGCAAGTTCATGCGCTAACACCCGATCTTGTTTACCAAGAGCATATAGCCAATGTAGCTGTAGGGCTGAAGATACGCCCTCTCGTGTAAAAACGGGAGCTGCTTTCAGTAATGCTGCGAAGTCGTTCTGTTGTGAGCTATATAAAGCCTCGTAGCATACGGCTAGCGCACCCCAAAATTGCGTGAATAACGGTAATTTATGATTAATAAACCGCCCCACTTGAAGACGTGTCTCCTTTTCGGATTGATTAGCTTGCCATATCCGTTCCAAACTTGCAAGGGGATTGCCAGAACGCCACGCTATTATTGTTGTGAACATCTTGTCAAGATCAAGTTCATTGCCGATTAGCCCTTTGTACCAGTCACGATAGACACAATACTCTAGTCCTTTGCGCACAACTTGATCTGACCAAATAAGTTGCCCTCCTTCACCTTGAATTGCCATAGCAGTTAAATCCAGCTGGCGGAATTCTATGATGAAAACCTGTAATACTTCTAGTGGCAAACCGGTTCTTTGCATGAGTGATGGTAACAACGGATCACTATCTGAAAAGAGTGCATTCAGGTTGTTGCTAAATTTGCTTAAGGCAATGATGCTATCTTGGATTTCTGCGGCCGATAACTCCTGTACCGATGGATAAGCTAAAATTTCTTCACGAATTACGGATTCGACATCATCACCCTGGATATTTGCTTGTACAACGAAAGATTGTAGAGTCTGTATCTCTGAAAAGTTAAGACTACCAAGTTCAAGAGGATACATACCTTCATCGATCTTTGCCTTAATGCAATTCAAAAGCAGATTTGAGAGGCCCAGATTTTCTTGTGAAGGCTCCATTTGATGAAAAAAATAGTGTCTGGATTTGTCTAATGTCTTTATTGCATCTCCTCGATTTTTTTGTGCTATAAGACCAATCCCGTCAGATAGATACCCTGCACGCCCTGCTCGACCAATCATATTCATAACTTCTCTTGGAGAGAGGTTCCTTACTTCTCGATGTGTAGGCCACGATCGAGAAATCAAAAGGCAAATTAACTCCTCGGGCAAGAGTAGATGTTGCAACTACAGTCTGGACAACATAGTCCAGAACCCATTTCTCCGCAATAGCTTGTTCAAGCTTTGTTAAACCACCATGATGAGGAACGACACCTTTTTCTCCCGTTTCCTCAATTACGGACTTACGGCCCAGCTCAATTTGAAGGCGCGTAATATCTTCTTGAGGTAGTGTTTTAGTTTGTGCCTGACGTTTTGCAATGAGTAATGCTTGAGTCTCAGTAGACGTCACCCGCTCAACAAACATTACTGAACGCAAATTGTATTGTGTCAAGGCCCCAACAAACTTTTGTGCAAGCGACGTAGGTCCAGGGTCAGAAGGCAGGGTTTCTTTACAGAAGAGCGTATACGGTTGACTGGTCTTACCTTTAGGGGTTTGTATACCGGGGGGAAAGAGAAGAACAAAAGGGTGATATTTTCCATCATTCGTACTTCGCTCATTCGTAAGTGTTCCATAAACCCTTCGAGTCAATCGAGTATCAGAGATAAGCTTTGTTGGCGCTTGGTCATTCAATCTATGTAGAAATACTTCTAAAGTTTTTTCCAATTCGTTGAAGGCTGTCATTAAAATAAAATTGCATTGTGGATTTAGTTGTTTCACCCTTCGCAAAACAAACTCTAGTATCGTACCACGACCTTTTTCCAATAGTAGTTGAGCTTCATCGACTACAACCAAACCAATGTTCTTGAGCCCTTCTTGATTAGCGCGTATGAATGATGAAAACTTTTCAGGTGTTGTTACCGCAAGGTGTTTCTGTCCGCTTAAATTTTCAGTAAAGAGTGGTATGGGATCTTCAGTAGTAGGTAGCTCTTCCACTATAACTTCTAGTGAATCAAAAGCTCTTTGCATAGTAATGGTTGTTTGCCTAACTAAAGCCCGCGTTGGTAATAACCAAATAACATGTTTGTTTTCAGATAAAATCAGAGCAGTGCGTAATTCACCAATAATGGTCTTGCCCGATCCGGTTGGCAAAATAACTAATAGATCGTTACTCAATTGTAACCAGTCAAATTGGTTTCCATCTCCAGCTTGCTGATTTGTAAATGTTGTTATTCCCCGTTCCTCAAGCCGATTGAGATATGCTACCCAAAAGTCAACGGCCGAGCTGTTAACTGCCCGTGAAGCTAACCAATCGACTTCTTGCCCACGTCCCAGATTAGACAAGACAATATCACGTCTACGGCGGATATTGCTTGCTAGCAAGTTGATATGTTGCCCCTGGATGTTTTCAGGCAGGGTATCTTCTAATAGCCATTGCTCTATTTGTCCTATGGGTTTAAGTCTATTTGTGTCTCGATAAAACCTTTGTAGCGCCTCAAAATCTGCGCGATATAAATTGAACTCACCTGAATTAGACCCTGCAATTCTTTCTAGATGCTTTAAGACACCCAGAGCCTGAACTCGATAACCGCCTGCGAGGTAATGCAAGAATGCTAACAACAGCCGATACCAATGATCATTTGCCATCGGGTTTTGATATTCAGCAACTTGTCCTTCAGAAAAAAAACGAGAAAGGAGTGCACCGGATTGCTCAAATCCCATACCCAACAGGTAGTGTACGCCATCTAGCCGTGTCGAAGCTTCAGTCCGAGCAAGTCCTTCGCTTATAAGGAGTAGACGTATTGTTAATTGTAGCAAGTCCGAGTAAGGAGCAGTCAAAGCATTTAGGCGATTACCTAAGACCGCAATGAAACAAGCCATTGCTTCTTCAAGGATGGTAATAGAAGTTTGTTCAATCTCTGCAAACTCGCTGAGAGAATGAACATGTTCCTGAAGTGCTGATGTATACACTATTACGAAATAAGCTTGGATTGCCGCAGCTTAGCTAGAATCTTTTGGCGGGTCATTTCTGCTAGTTCCTTCCATTTCTCGGAACTAACATAAGTGGCAATTCGGCGATTAATTTGATCTAATACATATTGATAACCATCAAAGACATTGGGACTAGCATGTCTTTGATCTGCGATCACAATTGCATTGTAGTAGCATAGATCCTTGGATAAACTCATTTTGAATAGATGTTCTGCAGGTATATCAAGGAGACGACATAACTGAGACAAAGTTCTTTGCAATCTTACAATTCCCCAATTCTCGTTAGCAGTTAGCCAAAGTTCCTCTAGCTGTTTGGGCTTTTCACGTTGATGAATTTGCCCATGCTCTCGAAATTTCCTTGTAGCTACGAGACTTCTGGGGTTATTAATTGTATTCTTTACGGACTGGATTTCCACATAATCAGTATGTCCAAATGTAATGAACAATCCGTCAGGACCTTTATCTCGTGATTGTACGTTGGGTAGTGAGCAAGCGAACCTTTGTCCATCGACATTTATTTGAGCCGCACTTGCCAGGCGTACCCAAAAAGCTAGATGCTCAGAAAGCGAGTCACGAAATCCTTTTTCTTCTTTAATTACATTGGCTATGTCCCTATCTAATCCTCCAGTTGGAACGCTTATTTGAGTTACCTCACCACAATTTGCTAACCTATATATTGATTCATCTGTACCTAACTCGCTCACGAGAAATAGAATAGCAAGGCGATTAGCTGAGACAGTGTCAGGTTTCAATGGTTTAAACTGGCCTTCGTCTTGCCACTGTTTATGGTCGTAAATACATATCTGACTTGGAGTTGTTGGGCGTGGGCTCATTGTGTCGAGTAGCCACTCCCATGCGTCTTGCATTTCGTCATTAGTAACTAACGGGAATGAAATTAACGATAGTTGCATGAGATACATAACCTAAAACGCGCTCTAGGAAATAATAACTACTTAAGTATACCACAGGTTGGTTTTCCTCTACGTTAAATTGTCGAATGAAATTTATGGCAGCTATGAGGGCGTATTTACTTAACCTCCAACATCTTCTTGAGCGACTGTTACGATGTTATACTTCTAATAGCCTATATTTCCACTTGCTGTTAACGCTTTTGTCGGCCGTACCTCTCCACCGTTTTCTGCATCCGAAGCTGACTGACTGACATCTATCCCCTTGACCTTACAAGCATGAACAATTAGCTCCCAGGCTGCATCAAATCTAGCCTTGGCTGGTTGCGCTTGCCAAAACGCGATGTCGAATGACCGATCCAGATCTTCGATTCTCCCTCTACGTTCCATAAATCCCGTTCTCATTGTATATTCAATAATACCAGAGAATTGACACCATTCTCTGTCAAAATGTCGTTGCTAGTTTGAGCATCAACGCTTCATGTTCTCCCACCACTCCGTCGCCCAAGCCACCGCCTTCGGAATCCCCTCATCCAGCGGCGTTTGCGGGTTGTAGCCGAGCAGGGCGCGGGCTTTGCCGATGTTGGCGACGTAGTGGGTCACTTCGCCTACGCGGGTCGGCTCCACAGTCACGGCCGCTTCCACCCCCAACGCCTGGCTGATATACTCGACCAACGTTACCAGGCTGCTCCCCTGCCCATAGGCGAGGTTGATCGTCTGGTTCGCCTCCTTCCCACCAACCAATAGCTCAATGCCACTGGCCACCCCGGCCACGCAATCATCCACATAGGTGAAGTCGAGCACCTTGTCCGCGCCGTAGATGGTGATCGGTTCGCCACGGCCGATCTTGCGAATGAACAGCGGGATGACGCGCTCCATCCGTTCCAGGTCGTTGTCGTAACGGCCGTAGACGTTGCTGAAGCGAAAGACGAGATAGCGCAGCCCATAACATTGGGCGTAGGAGTAGATCAACGCTTCCCCGGCGATCTTGCTGGCCGAGTAAGGGCTTTCGGTAAAGGCGAAGTCGGCGTAGGACTCTTCGGTGATGTAGCGGCGGATATCACCATAGACCTCGCGGGAGCTGCTGAAGATAACCGGCAGGTTGTTGTGGCGGCAAAACTCCAGCACGTTAAAGGTCATGGTGATGTTTTGCAGGGCGCGATGGGGCTGCTGCACCAGTTCATGCACTTTGGCATGGGCGGCGAAGTGGACGACGACATCCAGGTTTGGCGGGTAGGGGACGCCGATGCCGCCCTGGAAATGGTGGAAGGGGGCGCTCAGGTCTTGGAGCAGGGTCGGGAAGCGGTCGGTCCAGGGATTCGGCCGAACATCCACCCCAAACACCTCATGTCCCTTGTCCAGCAAATGCAGCGCCAGATTCGTCCCAATTTGGCCGCTCGAACCGGTAATTAGAACACGCATAGTGAAAAGTCCTTAAGAGAGTTACGCGGATGACGCGGATATAACGCGGATTTACGCTGATTTTTCTAATTAAATTCTGCGAAAATCAGCGGAGCATCTGCGGAAATCTGCGTCCCATTATGACCCGAAATGCAAAACGAGGTAATGCCAACATGCGCCGCCAGCGCCAGGGTTGGCGGATGAGGCGGTCGAGCCACTCCAGGCCGAGGTTTTGCACCCATTGCGGGGCGCGGACAGCACGGCCGCTGACAAAATCCAATGCCCCACCCACGCCCATCGCCACCCGGACATGGGTTAATGTGTGCCGGTTGCGCTCAATCCACTTGTCCTGTCGTGGTGCGCCATAGGCGACATAGAGCAATTGCGCCCCGCTGTCGTTGATCCGCCGGACAATCGTATCGTTTTCGGCCGCGTCCGGCGAACCGGCATAGGTCTCGGCAATAATTAGACCAGGGTAGCGTTGCTGGAAAACGGCCGCGGCCGCCTCCGCCACCCCTGGCCCGGCCCCCAGGAGGAACAACGGCCATCCTTCCTGCGCCGCCAACTCCGCCAGATGGTAGACAAACTCGGAACCCGGCACACGCTCTGGCAACGGCCGTCCCAACCACCGCGCCGCCCACAACAACCCCACCCCATCCGGCAAGCATAAATCCGCCTGGCGCAGCACATAACGAAAAGCAACATCATCTTGCGCGGCCATCACAAACTCCGGGTTGACCGTCGCAATCTGGTGCAACCCCGGTTCGGCCATAAAGCAACGCACCTGTTGCAAGGCAGCGGCCGTTGTCACCATATGAACCGACACGCCAAGAATGTTTACAATCTCCAATCTCTAATCTCCAATCTCCCAATCTCTTAGTCTCCCAGTCTCTTCCTTATACTCCCCCGGCTGCAAATCCCCCAGCCGCCAGGGGCCAATGGCGACACGGATGAGGCGCAGGGTGGGATGGCCGACAGCGGCCGTCATCCGCCGCACTTGCCGGTTACGTCCCTCGCTGATTATTAGCTCCAACCAGGCGGTGGGAACGGACTTGCGATAGCGAATCGGCGGATTGCGCGGCCAGATGTCGGGGGGTGGGATGAGGCGGGCTTTGGCAGGGCGGGTGCGGCCGTCCTTCAGCTTCACCCCCTGTCGCAAACGTTGCAGCGCGGCCTCGTCGGGGATGCGTTCCACCTGCGCCCAATAGGTCTTGGGCAGCTTGTAGCGCGGGTCGCTGATCCGTTGTTGCAAGCGGCCGTCGTCGGTCAGCAGCAACAAGCCCTCGCTGTCGTAGTCCAGGCGGCCGGCGGCATAGACATCCTTGATTGGGATATAGTCGGCCAGGGTCGGCCGTCCTTCGCGGTCGGTGAACTGGCACATGACCTGATAGGGTTTGTTGAATAGCAGCAGGCGAGCCATCAGCGACGAAAGATACGGAGGAGCAAGTTAAGCAGGATGGTTCCCAGAATACTGACCAGGATCATCGTCCCCAGCGGGAAGAAAATCTTAAAGTTCTCCCCCTCATAGCGAAAATCCCCCGGCAAATTGCCAAACCAGGGAAAGAAGCGCCCGGCCAGCAACACCAGCAGCCCGGCGAAGGCGATGACTAAGCCAATGATGATCAGAAGTCGGCCGAATTCGGTCATTTTTATAAGCCAGTAATCGGTAATCGGTGATCAATTATCGGTTATCGGTCGAGTCCGCTCACCGATAGCCGCTTACCGATCACCCTACGCCCTTCCAATCCCCCGGCTCAAACAAACTCGGCTGGTTGTTCTTCGTTGGCGGGAGGGGGATGCCGAGATGGTTGTAGGCATGGGGGGTGGCGACACGGCCGCGTGCCGTGCGCTCCAAAAAGCCCAATTGCAACAAATAAGGCTCGACCACATCCATAATCGTGTCCGGTTCTTCGCTGATCGAGGCGGCGATTGTTTCCAGGCCCACCGGCCCGCCACCGAATTTCTCGATAATCGCCCCCAACACACGCCGGTCGAGGTCGTCCAACCCCAGCTCATCAATCCCCAGCAGTTGTAAGGCCGAAACCGCCACTTCGTGGTCAATGTTTCCTTCCGCCCGCACCTGGGCATAGTCGCGCACCCGGCGCAACAGGCGCAAGGCGACACGCGGCGTACCACGAGCGCGTTTGGCGATTTCGGCCGCGCCCTCCGGCTCAATCGGCACCTGCAAAATCCGCGCCCCGCGGTTGACAATCGCCTCAATCGCTTCCAACTCGTAAAAGTCCATGCGGTACAACGCGCCGAAGCGGGCACGGAGCGGGGCAGTCAGCAACGCCAGCCGGGTGGTCGCGCCAATGACGGTGAAGCGCGGCAACTTCAGCCGCACATTCTTCGCCCCCGGCCCTTTGCCAACGATAATGTCCAGCACAAAATCTTCCATAGCCGGGTAGAGGATTTCTTCGACAGCGCGGCCGAGGCGATGCACTTCGTCAATAAAGAGGATGTCACCAGCACGCATATTGGTCAGGATCGCCGCCAGATCACCGGCTCGCTCGATTGCTGGCCCGGCGGTGTTGCGGATATTGACCCCCATCTCATTGGCAACAACCTGCGCCAGCGTCGTCTTGCCCAGACCGGGCGGGCCATGAAAGAGGATGTGGTCAAGCGTCTCCTTGCGTGCTTTGGCGGCTTCGATCAGGATGTGGAGATTGGCCTTCATCATCTCCTGGCCGGTGAACTGCTCCAGGCGTTGCGGCCGCAGCATCGTATCCAGCCCCACATCCTCATTTTTTTGCTGACCCGATATATGCCGTTCCATCGGGGATTGGTCAATCGGGGATTGGTCAATCGGGGATTGGTCATTCATCATACGCAGTCGGTATCCTGGTTGGTTCCTATGTCCTGCCTCTAATTATACGTCAGGAAGCCGGGTTTGCGTAATCAAGCGACCGACTCAGCCTCCTACTCTCCAATCTCCACTCTCCACTCTCCGATTTCTACTCCCCCATTCGAATCGCCCCCCTGATCATCGCCGCATAATCGTGGAAAGCGGCCGTCCGTTGCATCTCAAACGAACGCGGCCGGGGCAAATCAATGGGAAAACGGTCGGTGATGGTTGCCGGGCGGCCGTTCATCACCAATACCTCATCGGCCAACAGCACCGCCTCGTGGATGCTGTGCGTCACCATCAGCACCGTCACCGGCCGCGCCTGCCAGATACGCAACAACTCCTGCCCCATCTTCTCCCGTGTCAGCGCATCCAGCGCCCCAAACGGCTCATCGAGTAACAACAAGGAGGGCTGGTGGACCAGGGCGCGGGCAATCGCCACTCGTTGCGCCATCCCCCCCGACAACTGCGCCGGATAAGCCCCGGCATATCCCTCCAGCCCAACGAGTTGCAATACATCTTCCACCCGCTCGGCATCTGACCGGGAAGCGTTGCCGTTCTGGCCAAACGTACCATTCTTGGCGAACGACTGGCGAAAACGGCCGTCACCCAGCTCTAACGGCAGACGCACATTGTCGGCCACCGTGCGCCAGGGCATCAGGTTGTCGCGCTGGAAAACAATGCCAACGGCCGTCGGCGACGCTTCCGGGGATAGGTCAACCAGTCGCACCCAACCGCTGGTCGGCCGCAGCAAGCCGCCGATGATCCGCAGCAACGACGATTTGCCCACGCCTGAAGCCCCCACCAACGCCACAAATCCACCAGCGGCAATAGAGAGCGACACACCTTCCAAGATGTGGTTTTCGCGGCCGTTATCGGCAAAGGTCAGGCCGACTTCATGCAGGATCAGAAAGGGATCAGACATTGGGTGATAGGATGACAAGGTGACAGGGTGAAGGGGTGACAAGGTGCTTGACTCACCCCCTCACCTTGTCACCCTGTCACCTTGTCAGCTACTCATTCTGGATTGCCAGGACAAAATCATTGTTAAAAGCTGCTTGCAAGTCGTCTAAAGGTGCATCAAGAAAGCCCATGCTTAGCAAGACTTGTTGGGTTTCTTCCCAGGAGGATAGTTCCGTGACGCCTGGGTCCTCCGATTCCCAGAGCGGTAAGGAGGCTTCCAGGACGGATTTGCGGCCGTCCTCTAACCCTTCCACAAAGCCTTTGCTGATTTCAAACGCATCATCGGGAGCGGCCAAGGTATCGGCCAAACCGCGCGACGTTGCCCGCACAAAGCGCTCGATCAACGCCGGATTGTTGGCAATCGTCTCTTCATTGCTGATGATGCCGTTGGCGACCATGTCACTATACTCCCCAACGGAAATCACGTTGATATCCACGCCTTGCGCCTCTAATTGCAACGGTTCGTTGTTGATATAGCCAACCACCGCCTCCGATTGGTCAGTGATTAAGGACTCCACCTGGTTGAAGCCAATGTCGTTGGCGTCAATGTCGTCGAGGGTCATATCGGCCGCTGCCAACAAGCCGACCAATCCCACATAGCTGGCCCCGAAGAAGCCGGGCAATCCAACATTGCGTCCGGCGAGATCGGCCGGGCTGCCAATTCCCGCCTCTGCCTTGCTGACCACCGCCACCGGAAAGGTCTCAAACCACTCCATCACATAGACAATGGGCAATCCTTCGGCGCGGGCCAGCAGCACCTGATCACCACTGACAATCGCCAGTGGCAACTCATTTGCGCCAACCAGGGCGATGCCATCCGTCTCAAAGCTGTAATCAAACTCAATCGCCAGCCCTTCCTCGGCATAATACCCCTTTTCCACCGCTACGTAAAACGGCGCATATTGGGGGTCGGGGATATAGCCCATTGGCAGACGAATGGTTGTCAACTCATCCGGCGCGGCTGGTTCGGCCGTTCCGCCTCCCGCACCACCTCCACAGGCAACAATCAAGGCTGCCAGCAGCACAAATAACAACAGAAGTGAAAGACGGCGTTTCTGCATCAACATTTAAGATTCCTCCACAACTCATAAGCCCATTCTTTTGAGCTATCCAAGATCTATCCAACGGGAGGAGCAATGGGGAGAGGGAACGCAGAAAAGCAACCGGTTCGACAACGCATCCGTGAAGGCTCATCAAATGAAAAACCCCGCCCAATAGCGGGGCATCAGGATAAGCAACAAACCAAACCACAACACGCGGCCGAAAGGCATTGCCTACACTTCGTAAACCTACGAATCGTAGACCCAGTGGCGTACCTTCTCCCATCCAGACTCTAACTGTCGGCTCCAGAGTTTCACCGGATCAACCTGATCGCGCCCGGAAAGCACAATCAGGGTCGCGGGCTTGGCCTGCGCGGGCCTTCACCGCCGGTCGGGAATTTCGCCCTGCCCCGAAGGTTCGATATTCAGTTAATCCCATTATACTGGGGGAATAGGAGTGGATCAACTTGAGTGTTATCCGGTGAGAGCTGCGAGGTTGGCGATGAAGCATCGCGGAAACCTCGCAGGTCTGTCCCCAAAGTGAAGTGTACTCTCCTGAAAAATAGGACGCGGACGAACGCAGACAAACGCTGATGAACAATATTTTCATCCCTTTTAGTACACTGTTTCAAAAGTAACCCAACTGTCATTCCGAGCGGAGTCTTCGGAGCGAGGAATCCCTAGCAATTCGCTGGTCAACGAAATCGCAAGGGATTCCT
>CAYPHY010000026.1:0-2672 GCA_964410625.1 uncultured Ardenticatenaceae bacterium
ATTCTTCACTCCGTTCAGAATGACAATTGTTAAAACCTTTGAAACAGTGTACTAAACAATGCTCTTACAGTAGGGTAGACAGGATACATTCTTCCTAAAAGTTGAGCCTGATCACTGGACTTTATACAAATATGTACTAAGATGGTTTGTGAAAAAACAAACAAACCGTACAGTGACACCCTTCCGGTTTGCCGCTGTCGTGTATTGCTTGTACTGCTTAACCACCCCATAACCCATAACCCATGCCCAGTGGCACAAGGGTTTTATAGAAAAGGAGTCTGTATGATGAAAAAGATGTATGTGCTGCTCATTCTCGCCCTGATTGTCGGCGTGCTTGCCGCATGTGGCGGGGGCGGTGGCAACAACGGGGAAACTGGTTCCGATGGAGCGGAAGCGGTTACGTTGGAGTTCTCTGGCTTTGACGAATTCCGTTATGATCCGGACAGTGTTAGTGTAGCGGCTGGTGCGCCGGTGACGGTGACGTTTAACAACGAAGGTGTGTTGGAGCATAACTGGTTGCTGATCTCCAGCCGCACCGACCCAACGGCCGCCACCGAAGCGGACGCGATTGCCGGAGCAACCTCTGGCGTCCAGCCGGGAGGCGACTCGGAGACGTTCAGCTTCACGGCCCCACCGCCGGGGACTTATCAGTACGTTTGCACTGTGCCGGGACATGCGGCCGGTGGAATGGTGGGTGAATTTACCGTCACCCCATAAACGGGCCTTCCTAATGTGAAAGAATGCCTAGACGGGGCCAGGAATCCTGGCCCCGTTTTTGCGTCTATGCTAGTCATGAGCCAGTCGCTTTATGCGGCCGTCCTCGATCATGTGTTGGCGATTTATCCGCTGGAAGCGTGTGGCTTGCTCGGCGGGCAAAACGGCCGTGCTTTAATCCACTATCCGGTGGATAATATCTTGCGCAGTCCTATTGCCTACGAGATGGAGCCGCTGCAACAGATTAGGGCGATGTTGGACATTGAGGCACAAGGAATGGAGTTGCTCGCCATCTACCATTCCCACCCACAAGGGGCGGCGCGGCCGTCGCTAACCGACATTGCCCAGGCCCATTATCCGGAGGCGGTGCAGATCATCATCTCGCTGCAAACACCGGAGCAACCGGAAACCCGTGCCTTCCACATTGTGGATGGGAAAGTTACCGAAGTACCGTATGAGATTGTGCAACTATAGCGAGACGGTTGGGTTTTATAGGACACAATGGAAGAGAGTGGAGATTAAGGATTGGTGTATCGCTGTATTTGTATATTGGTATATTGTCATCTAAATGAGTTGATAATTACACTGAGACCAATAAACAGCAATCAAATAACCAATACACCAATAGACGACTATACTACCTACCGAACGGAGGAGAAGGGTAAATGAACGATACGATCTATGTCATGCTGGCGGCGTTGATTGGCTATATCTGTGGGGCGATCCCTTTTGGCTGGCTCTATGTGAAGCTGGTGAAGGGGATTGACCTGATGGAGATTGGCAGCGGCCGCACCGGAGGGACCAACTCGTTCCGCGCGGCCGGGCTGAGTGTTGGCGTCGTCACCTCTTTAAGTGATGTATTGAAGGGGGCGGGGTCAGTGTGGCTGACGACGTATTTGCTCAGAAACGGCGTTGGCGAAAGCATCCTGCCCTGGCTCCAGGTGACGGCCGGCGTGATGAGCGTTGTCGGTCATAACTGGTCGGTCTTTCTCGGCTGGCGCGGCGGCGCCGGAACAGGGCCGAATGTTGGCTGGGGGACGGCCATCTTCTGGCCCATTTTGCCGATTGCCGGTCTGGTGATGGGCGGGTTGCTCTACTTCGTCGGCATGGCCTCAGTCGCCTCGCTGAGTATGGCCGCCGTCCTCATTGTTGTCTTTGGCATCCGCTATTTGCTGGGGCTGGATGCGACGGCCGCTTATCTGATCGGCAGCCTGGCGTCGGCCGCTGTTGTCACCTGGGCGTTGCGGCCGAACATCAAACGGCTGTTCAACGGAACCGAACGCCTCGTTGGCCCGGCCGCCAAACGCGCCCAACAACGTGCCCAACGCCACCAATCCCAAGCCGGCGCGTAGCAAATTGTTAATGGTCAATGGTTAATGGTTAATTTGGCTGTGTGGGAGAGGGGACAGTGGCGAAAGGGGATGATCTTGAGGGGCGTTTGATTGATTTTGCTGTGAGAATGGTTAAATTAACTGAGGCGCTCCCTCAAAGGTTAGCCGGTATGCATGTCGCCAGACAACTATTGCGTAGTGGTACAGCTCCTGCGGCTCACTATGCTGAAGCCCGTAATGCTGAAAGCCCTAATGATTTTGTTCATAAATTAAGAATAGCTGCCAAAGAAATGAACGAAACCCGTATTTGGTTGGTAATTGTCACGCGAAGCGAGATGGTACCGAAGACCAAAATGGAAGCCTTAATGCAGGAGTGTAACCAACTTTGTCGTATCCTGAACGCCAGTATTCAGACTGCTAAATCAGCTACCAAAGCCCAGACTAAATCCTAAATAATAGCTTGCCCGTCTAACTTAACCATTAACCATTGACCGTTAACCATTAACCGTTCTTACTCTTCTTTGGTCAATAATTCGTAATGCATCAACCCCATAGCGTCTACTTCCACATTCTCAATTGTCGTTAGCGAAATCGCCCGGCGTGGCTCTTGGGTCAGGTCGAGGGTGG
>CAYPHY010000026.1:2772-52844 GCA_964410625.1 uncultured Ardenticatenaceae bacterium
TCAATTGTCGTTAGCGAAATCGCCCGGCGTGGCTCTTGGGTCAGGTCGAGGGTGGGGAGTTCTTCGGCCCAAAGCGCTTGCAGGTCGGCTAAAATAGCCTGACGCGCGGCCGTATCCACTTCTTCTGTCGCGGCCGTCACCAGCTCCGTCATCGCCTCGCTCTCATAGTTCGAGCAGAAAACGCTATCGGTGCTTTCCACAAAAAAGTCCGTCCAGCTAGATGCATCGAGATAGTTCACCGTTTGCCCCGGTGAAGGCCAGCCCAGTAGATAAGCGGGATAGCTGCACTCGCTGATCTGCGCACGGAACGTTTCCCAGGCAGCACCCGAAAGCTCCACCTGGAAAACGCCTGTCTCTTCTAGCTGGGCGGCGATGGCGGTGGCATAGGCGTCTTCAACGCTGCTGTAACGGCCGTCATTGACATACCAGAGCGTAATCGCCAGCGGGTTGTCTTCGTTGTACCCTTCGGCCGCCAGCAGCACGCGGGCCTGTTCCAGATCGCGCGGCGGGAGGGCGGCAACATGCCCTGGCACCTCATCAGGGATGGGGCTGAACAGGGGGCGGCGACTGCCATTGAAGACAGTGGCAGCGAGGGCAGCACGATCAATCGCCAGCGCGGCCGCCTGGCGCACATTTTCGCTGTCCCACGGCGGATTGGCCTGTTCAAAGATGATATAGCTTTTGAAAGCGGCCGGACCACTCCACGCGCTAAAGTCGCTCTGCCCGTCGCCGTCAATGTCCAGATCGCTCAGTTCGCTGAAGTCGCTATAGGGCATTCCCGTCCAGGCGATGTCAATGGACTGGAATTCGACCAGCGAACGGCGCACGGCCGCTGCATCGGCATAAAAGCGGACGAGGATGTTCTCAAAGGCCGGGGCGGGTTCGCCGGGCCAGTCGGGGTTGGCTTGCAGGCGAATGCGGTCGCCTGACTCCCAACTGAGAATGCGATAGGGGCCGAGGCCGCCACAGGCACTGCCGGGATCGGCCGCTTCCGAATAACAATCGCTGCTAACCGGAAAGTAAGGAGGGGTCGCCAGCAAGGCTGGAAAATAGGCCGTAGGTTGGGCGAGGACGAAGCGCACTGTTGTTGGGTCCAGCACCTGCACGGCATCAGGGTCAATGAATCCGTTGTCGTCGCTGTCCTTCAGATAGCCGTTGACCAGAAAGTTACCGAGCCGGGCAGCCCGATCCACCGACCATTTCACATCCTCGGCGGTAAAGTCGCTGCCATCGGGAAATTGCAGACCGCTACGCAGCGTGATCGTGTATTCCAGCTTATCTTCCGATATGGACGGTTCAGACTCTGCCAGCAGTGGCTCCAATGTGCTATCCGGCGAGACCCGGTATAGCCCGCTCATGGTATTGCTTTTAATTTCCCAACTGATCAGATCAGGCGTTAGTCCGGCGGGGTCCATATCGGTCAGTTGCCCAACGACGCCGATGAAAATTTCGTTGGCGGCCGTTCCCGCGCGGGGTTCGCCAGGATTGACCGCTTGTTCTGGCGACGCTTCAGGGATCAGCCAGGTGGCGGCGATGCGATCCAGCAGCTGGTTGGCCTTAATCTGGGCAATCGCTTCATTCAAACGGCCGAGTAGCATCGTATTGTCGGCGGCAACGGCAATGCCATAAGCTTTGCGGCTGATCCACGCCGCTTCCCCCTCTCCGGCAATGCGTAACTGTTCAGGGAAAGCGTTGACAAAGTAGGTCGCCATGTAGCTTTCGATGATGATCGCATCCAACGCCTCATCAATCAGGGCTTGCACCAGTTGCGACGGCCGTTCATATTCGCTGAACAGTTCCGCTTCGGTAAGCCCTAGCGTATTTTGCGCGACTTCCAGCGCGTCGCTTTCGGCCAGCACGCCAACGGCCGTGCCGGGACGAAGATCGGCCGCGCTTTGTATCTCTCGTTCGTCGAGCAAGACCACCACCACCTGCCCCACCTCCATATAGGGGTCGGTGAAGGCGATACCCTCCGGCGGCTGTTCGGGAATGACCAGCGCCGACATCACCGCGTCAAAGTCGCGGGCCGAACCGGCGGCGATACTGTCTAAGACGCCCTCATTGGGTGTGACCACAAATTCATAATCCAATCCGGCGGCCGCAGCCACGCTTTCCATGACGCTATTGTTGAAGCCGATGATGTTGCCAAAGGGATCAAAGTCGCTAAAAGGGGGCAAAGGGGCATCGGTGGCGATGACGATGAAGTTGTCGTTTTCAGGGGGAATGGTGGCCGTTGGTTCGGGGGTGAATGCCTGCGGGGTCTGGGAATCGGCCACATTTTGCGGGCGTTCTTGTTGGCAGGCGACGGCCGTAACCAGCAGAACGGTCAACAAAACAATCTGCCAAATAGCATCCTTCGTACAGCGATTTTCCCAAATCGCTGCATTCATGGCCAGTGAAAACTGTGTTGTTTGCCTATCGTACACCGATTTTCCTAAATCGCTACTTCCTTGCCTCGGAATAATCGCCTTACAGTGTAACAGTACTTGATTAATCTTTTTGCTCATATACAGAATATGTCCAGGGCCAAGCAGTCCAAGTTTCGATCAGTCCGGCTTTTACGGGATTGTTAATAACATAGCGAACGATCCGGCCTAGTTCAGACTCATCTTTATCTAGGGTGGCATCCCAACGGCCGAAATGTCGCCTATATGCCTGATATAACTCGCTGTCACGCTCGGCTGTGTTCTTGCCTGTTTGAACCTTGGCTGTGGTTGATTTTAGTTCTTCGCGAAGGGTTTCAACTACGTGTTTTGGAAGGGAGCCTGCCAGTCGGAAGGTCACAAATAGGGTCGCGCCTGGGGGTTGAATATGCGGGAGGTTTCGCTTATAGGTATGGCGGTATGATAGTTGAGACATGAATTGTATCTAATATCTAACCACAACGCGATTTTTTGTGAAGTGTTATAACCGCGATTTAGGAAAATCGCGTTACTGTCTGCAGTGCGATTTACTGTGAAGTGCTATAAGCGCGATTTAGGAAAATCGCGTTACGGTTTGTTAAGTATAATAATACCCTCATCCGTTGCCACAATAGCCTGGGAAGCCAGCGCAAGAAAGAGGCCGTGTTCGACGACGCCGGGCTGCTGGCGGATGGTTTGCGCCAAAGTGTGGGCATCGGAAATGGGGCCAAAATAACAATCGAGGATGATATTTCCCTCGTCAGTGATCAAGCTGTCGCCCTCTTTCATTCGTTCAGCCACACGCGCCCCCAATGTAGTCAGATACTCAGCCACCGGCCGCCGGGCAAAGGGGATCACCTCCACCGGCACAGGAGCGCGGCTGCCCAGCCGTTCGACGCGCTTGGAGCTGTCGGCGACGACGATCATCCGCCGGGAAGCGGCCGCCACCACCTTCTCGCGCAGTAACGCGCCGCCCAACCCCTTGATCAAATTCAGTTGCGGGTCAATCTCGTCCGCCCCGTCAATGGTCAGATCAACAGCGGGGCAATCGTCGAGGGTGATCAGGGGGATGCCTAGCTTTTGCGCTTCCCGGCCGATCTCTTCCGAGGTAGGAATGGCGCGAATGTTCTGCAAACGGCCGTCGGCCAGCAAACGGCCGATCTGCCGTGTGGCATGGATCGCCGTGCTACCCGTCCCCAGGCCGACCACCATCCCGGACTGGACCTGTTCGACGGCCGTTTCAGCTGCCAGGCGTTTGAGTTCGTCAGTCGTTGTCATGACCCTCCCCGCACCTCCGTCATCTGCCAGGCGCGGAGGACTTCGGCGACGCCCCAGGCCTGGGCGATGCAGCCGCGCGGGGTGAAGGGTGGGTCGCCGTCGAATATCTCGCTGATACTGCCCACACCATGATCGGCCAGGTGGTGCAGGAGCGGAGTCAGATAGCTGCGTGCCAGGCGCATGTCCTTATAGATACGCAAATGGGCGCTGACAAACGGCCCGATCAACCAGCTCCAAACCGTACCCTGGTGGTAAGCGCCGTCACGCTTACGCAGATCGCCGCCATAGGTGCCGATGAACGCTTTATCATCTGGTGAAAGGGTGCGCAAGCCATGGGCGGTCAACAGATGGCGGGCGCACGCATCCAGCACCGAGCGTTGTTGTTCGGCCGTCAGCAGTGCGTGGGGCAGGGAGATAGCAAAGAGTTGGTTCGGCCGCAAGCTTCCGTCATTTGGCTCATCAGGCGAGTCGGGTATGTCGAGAAGATCGTAACAATACCCCATCTCCTCATACCAGAAGCGGTTAAAGCCCTCGCGTACTCGCGCTGCCAGCTCCGCATAATCGCTGCTGTCCTCGCCCAAATGCTCGGCGAAGTCGTGGATGATGCGTAAGGCGTTATACCACAGGGCGCTGATCTCCACCGCCTTGCCAATGCGCGGGGTGACGACCCAGTCCTGATACTTGGCGTCCATCCAGGTTAGCTGCACACCCTCTTCACCGGCAAAGAGCAAGCCGTCGGCGGGGTCCATGTGGATGTTATAGCGTGTGCCACGCCGGTGCCAGGCGATGATGTCGGCCAATACGGGAAAGAGTTCGCGCAATAGTTCGGTATCGCCTGTGGCATTGTAGTATTCACGGATGGCGACAAAGTACCATAGTGTGGCGTCAACGGTGTTGTATTCAGGAAGCTCGCCGACATCCGGGAAACGATTGGGCAACATCCCCTGGTCTACATAGTGGCCGTAGGTACGCAGGATGCTGGCGGCGATTTCCGGCCGTCCGGTCGCCAGCGTCAGGCCGGGGAGGGCGATCATCGTGTCACGCCCCCAATCGCTGAACCAGTGGTAGCCGGCGATGATGGACTTACCGTTGGGATCAACAGGCGTCGGCCGTTGGACGATGAATTGATCGGCGGCCAGCACCAACTGTTGCAACGCCTCTGGCAACGTCCCTTTGCTGCCCACACCATGCAAACTACGTGTGCGCTCCAGCAAACGATGCTCATAGTCGCGTCGTGCCTGGTAAGCGACTTCACCATCCAATTCTGGTTCCGGCTCTGTGCTGGCAACGATGGTCAGCGCTTCCCCTGGCCGCAAAGTGGCCTGGAATTGGGCGATATAGAGATGGTCTTCAGCGACATCATTCATCCCGCGATAATCTTCGACGGCCAAAAAGAAGTCCTCATACCAGTCCGTTTGCGGCGTTAGCTGGGCGCGGTCGGAGAGCAAATAGAAGGGGAGGGCACCATCGAACATGCGAACGCCGAAGCCCTTATCGCGCAGCTCAAACGCTGGTCGCCAGTCGTTCATAATCGTTGTGCTGTGATAGTCGCGGTAATTGGAGAACGCTTTGATGCTGAGAGACAGCGGTCCGGTGGCACGGGTCAGGCGGTAGTGGATATAGGTTGTATTTGCCCCATGTTCCATCCAGACACGCTTTTCGAGTAAGGCATTGGCACAGGCATAAGTCCACACCGGCGTCGTTCCTTCCAGATGGAAGCGATTGAGATAGTGATGCCCGTTGGGTTCAACCGGCCCATCTTCCCAACGGTTAACGTGGAGCGGGTAAAAACGGCCGCTTTCAGGGTAGATGCCATCATATTCGGCCGTTTCGTCGAGTTTTGCCAGCAGCAGGGTGCGGCCGAGGGGTGGTTTCAGCGCGGCCACCAGCAAGCCATGATAGCGGCGCGTCAGCAACGATGCAATTGTGCCAGAGGCAAAGCCGCCGATGCCGTTCGTGACCAACCATTCGCGCCGCTCGGCAACCGCTAAATCCCCGCAAACTTCTCGTCCGAAATCCAGAAACATAAATGCTCCTTCAAAAGTATAGTAGTGAGTAGTGGACAGTAGGCAGTAGCCAGTTGGCAGTAATCAGTAGACAGTCTCCAATCTCTAATCTCCACTCTCCTATCTCATTTGTGCCACTTTATACCAATAGTGAGGTGAGTAGGCGAGTTTAGGGGCGGAATGCTCATCTCCGTTTAGTCCTCTTACTCCTCCACTACCTATCTCATTCTATTCTGCGCTATATTTACCACATGCGAGAGGATGACAGGGTGACAGGGTGACAAGGTGACAGGGCGATCTCACCTCTTCACCCAGTCACCCCCGCACCTTGTCACCCTGTCATCCCCTCACCTTGTCAGGGAAAGATGCCTTACTTCAACTATTATCTCCAGGCGTATGAGGCGGAGGCCGCTTCTGGTTGGCAGCGGCGGGAGTTTATTCATGCCTGGTGGCGGATATATGCACGGGATCAACGGTGGACACCACCGGATTATCGGATGCTGGGCTGGTCGCTGAATCTGGCGCATAACCCCCATTTGGCACGGATGCGGCCGACATTGCTCTATGTAGACGCGCTGCAGCGCACAGGCGTAGGGGCGGGAACGGGAGCAACGGGCGGCGGCCAGATCATGCCGTTGCCGACACTGTTTGAATCTATGTTGGCGGCCGCTGTACTACTGCGTGATCCGCGCCGGACCGAGGGGAGAGGGCCAAATAAAACCGCTTACCTGGCGCTGTTCCAGGCGGCAAACGACAGCGAGGGAGTGGAACGTCTGTTAGATTATACCCGCGACCTGCTGGGTCGCGAGGGGTATTCGCGCCTGCTGTTGCCCACCGGCCTCTCGCCCCATCTTGGCTCAGGGATGTTACAGGACTCATGGGACCTCTGGCCGCCCTTACATACCCCTTCAAACCCGCCTTACGTGCCAGACCTGCTGAATGGATGGTTGCCTGTGGCGCGGACGACGAGATTGTATCAGGCGGCCGTCCCCTCAACTTTACCAGACGCCCCTACAGGTCCGGCACGACTGGTTCCGCTGGAGCCGAAACGGTTGGCGGCCGACTTGCTGCCCTTGTTGGTGGCGGCGACGGAGGAAACGGCCGATCTCTTCCCCCCGCCCGATGCCGAAGAAGCGCGATTCCTCCTGCGGTGGTTAGAAAGCCAGACGCTCATCGGCCGTGTGGCGGAAGTGGATGGTGTGCCGGTGGGGTTTGTGTTGCTACAGCCGGACTTTGCCGGACGGATGCGACGAGCAAGGGGAGGGCGGCCGTTGTTCTGGCGGGCGTGGTTGGCGACGATGAGAGGTCGGCCGGTAAGACAGGGGCGCTTGCTGTTCGGTGGCGTGCTGCCGGAATGGCACGGGCACGGAGTTGGTAAGCAGTTGTGGGGTGAGGTGTTAAGCGTCGCTCATGAGCAAGGGTGGGCAACCGTGACGGTTGGCCCACTGGAAGAAGGAACAACAGCGGCCGAATTTATCGGCCGTAGGGGAGCAACTGCCCAACAGGGATTTTCGTTGTACGGAGTTACGCCGTGAAGTTTTCTAGTACAGAGCTTACGCAACTGTAGAATTTTGAGCAACGAATTTTGATTAGGACTCAGGCAGTTTAAAACGAATGACACGAATCTCACTTTCTATTTTCGTGAAATTCGTGCCATTCGTGTCGAAAAAATATTATCGATCTATCGCTGTTTACGCCCGTGCTTTCTCGTTGATGCCGGTCGTTAGCATACTCCCTTCGGCCAGCTTGGTCAGCTTTTTGTCCGTTTCGCCCTCTTCATTGAGCGTCTTCTGCAAGGTGCTGGCTGCCTGGGTGTGGCCCAACATCTTGGCATAGGTCTGCACAGTCCCATAGCCAGCGATCTCATAATGCTCGACCTTTTGCGCGGCCGCGATCAGCGCTGCATCTTTGGTTGCCGGATCACCATTCGAGCTGATGATCTCACTTCCTTCCTCGATCAGGCCTTCCATCCCTTTGCATCTTTTGTTACCTGGGTTTTCGCCCATCTCTTGCAAGATAGAAGTCAGCCGGTCCAGGTGACCGCGCGATTGCTCCAGGTGATTCTCAAATGCCATCTTCAAGTCTGGGGACGAAGCCGCCCGCGCCATCTTGGGTAGGGCGTCAATAATCTGCTTTTCCGCGCTATAGAGGTCTTTCAATTCATGCACAAACAAGTTTTGTAAGGAATTCATATTAGCCATTGTCATCTCCTTTGCTTAGAAACCGGGTTTTTTGAAAAGCTCGGTTTCTACCGTTTATTCGTTTATTTTTCTCGTATCCGCCTTTCAGCTTAACAAAGGGGCATCCCCTTCACAATGTGTCATGGTATAGGCAATAGATATACGATTGTCCAAGCCTTTCATAGGGAGATCGGCATACCGTTTCCTATGAGCGGCGACTGCAAACCGTCAATACCCCTGGTTATGCCTGTCGAGTATGTATGGATATATAGAGTTTTCTCTCTGGTAGCAGTAAGCTGTAAGTGAATTACAGTCACGCACATAGCTCTAAACCTGGAGTTTATTGTGGTTGATTTGCGGTTGATTTGGAATCGGTTTGAGAAGTAAAGCGATACCACTAATTGTACAGGAAAACACGTTAGCGAGATGAACCAGAATCAGTACATGAAACAGACGCCTTCGCTGTCTCCACTCTTGCTGGCGATCTGTGTTATCATCGGTGTTGTATTTGTAGTCGCGTTTGGCCTTTGGTTTGCGGCCGAAACGCCACCCAGGTCATCACAACCACCGGCCGTTGAAGGAGTCGTCCAACCATTTTTCGACTCTCTCGAAGCGGATGAAATGGCCGGTTCCAATGCGCTTAAATCCGTTGTCGAGGAGAGTCGTGCCGACGAGAAAGCAAATGGCAGCGCGGCCGCCCACTCCTTGCTTGCCCAACAAGCGCAGGCAGGGAACGAGAAGCCACCATGCTCGCAGGAGCCTTGTGAAGAGGACTATTTAGAGTTGGTTCCCCCGCAACCGGCAGGTATTGCAGAGGGGCAAACCCTGTTGCTATTGGGCGTGGATAGCCGAAGCGGTGGCTTGATTTCACTGACGGATACCATCATGCTACTCTTTCTGGATGAAGAAGCGCAACGGATTTCGCTGCTTTCCATCCCGCGTGATCTGTATGTGGAGATTCCGGGACACGGCCGAGATCGGATCAATACGGCTGTGGTGCATGGCGCTGGTGGAGAAAAAGATTTAGAAGCAGGCATTGCCACCCTCGAAAAGGTCCTTGAACGCACACTCGACATTGAGATTGACCACCATATATTGGTTGATTTTCGGGCTGTCGTTCGTTCCATTGATGCGCTCGGTGGAATTGATGTCTATGTCCCTTACACGATTGATGATCCTACCTATCCTGATATGAGCGGCGGCTTTGATCCGCTCTTTATCCCCCAAGGCCAACATCACTTTACGGGAGAGATGGCATTGAAGTATGCTCGCACCCGTCACCAGGACAATGATTTTTACCGCGCTCAACGCCAGCACCAGATTCTGTTCGCCATTCGGGAGCAGGTCTTTAATCTAGGTGTCGCCGATTTGCTGGAGTCCGCGCCAGCTTTGTACCAGCAAGTACGGCATGGGGTGTTTACGGATTTAAACATTTTGCAATTAGTACAGCTTGGTCAGGCATTGAGCGAGGTACCGGCGGATAATATTCAAACGGCCGTGCTGGATGATCAATATCTATCCAGCACCTGGACGGAACGGGGCGAGTTTGTTTTAGTACTTAAACCCTCTGCTCCCTCATCGCTGATTGAGGAAATATTTACGAATTAAGAATAAACCTCTGACGTCTTGATAGACCTCAGAGGTTTTCAGAGAAGACAACATGGGCGGTTGCCCACCAAGAATGAAAATCTCACGCAAAGCACGCTAAGACGCGAAGTATAAAAACTTGGCGACCTTTGCGCCTTTGCGTGAGCTATTTTCATAGGAGAGTCAGGCTCATGGCAGGAAAGCGAGATAAACGCGAAAAAAAAGGTAAGAAGCCGCTGAAAGAAGCAGCACGGGAACGGCCGTTTATTCCACCGGATGAAGTGCCGGTGGATGAGCCATCGGCCGAGGAAGCGGAACAACCGCTTAATTGGGAAACCTCGATGGAACTCTTAGAAAGTCTCGACGACGGTGAAGCGGTGATGCGGGAGATAGATGATTATGCCACGTTGCCCGACGTCGTGGAAGATTTTGCCGAGCGACAAGAGCTAGACACGGGTGCGCATTTGCTCCGGCGGCGGCTAAGAGAACATCACGGTGAGTCCCCCGATTTATCGGCCGATGATATTGATGCGGCCTGGGATGAGAGCGACGTGGGTGAAGAGACGGTTGGCGGCACAGCTCCCACCCCCGATCAAGACCAGGTGGATGAAATTGGCGAAGCGGCCGGACTGACTTATGAAGACGATGAACCCTTAAACACCGGGGAACGACTGGAGGAACGGGATCGCCATCGTTGGGAGCTAAACCCGGAATCGGCCGAGGAAGAAGAGTAAACTTTCCAGATTTCTCCGGTTTGAACAAAACAAAATATTTGACCCTCTGGCTCCCTCCGCAGTTGCTATCCAGCCCAAGCGTAATATAATCTAAAATTACTTACGGAGGTTTATGAATGTCAGCCAGAATATTGGTTATCGAGGATGAAGAACGCATCCGCCAGTTTTTACAGCGTGGCCTGAGCTATGAAGGCTACCGCGTTGATGCGGCTATGGATGGGCAAATTGGCCTGGAGATGGCTCGCGAGAACCCACCAGATTTGGTCTTGCTCGATCTGATGCTGCCGGGTATTGATGGTTTGGAAGTGTGCCGGCGGTTACGCGCAGCCAGCGATGTGCCGATCTTAATGCTAACGGCGAAAGAAGCGATTGAGGATCGTGTCTCCGGGCTGGACGCAGGAGCCGATGATTATCTTGTCAAGCCCTTTGCTTTTGACGAACTGATGGCGCGTGTGCGTGCCTTGCTGCGCCGCGCCCAACCCTCTACACCCCAGGTCTACCGCTTTGCTGATCTGGAGTTAGACACTGGAACACGGCAGGGCCATCGTGGCGGCAACACCTTTGATCTGACCGCCAAAGAGTATGAACTGTTAGAACTGTTTATGCGCCACCCGCGACAAGTGTTGACGCGCGACTTGATTTTTGAGCGTGTATGGAACTATGATTTTGGTGGCGAGAGCAATATTATCGAGGTCTACGTTCGCTATCTACGGCAAAAAACAGAAGTGGATGGCGCACCGCGCCTGATCCATACCGTCCGCGGAATTGGCTATGTCTTGCGTGAAGAGTCTTAGTTAATCGAGTAAGCAGTAGGTAGGCAGTGGACGGTAGACCCCTGCTGCTTACGAATCCTATGTCTATCCAGTGGCGCCTGCTTTTTATCTTCACCATCATCTTCACCATCGCCTATGTCTTGTTTGCGCTCCTCGTCTCCTGGCTAACGCGCAATCAGGTGATGGCGGAGATTGACCAGGACCTACAGGCACTTGCCGCGGAAGTGTCTACCGCATCCACCATACTTGGTCCCGGCGGCACATTACGCGTTCCCCTCCCTGATGATTTGGCTACGCTGCAAACCGCCTCTACATTTCTACTAATTCTTGATCGAGAGCAAAATGTGTTGGTGCAGTCGGGTAATATGCCCAGTTATAGCGAGCCACTCGACAGTCGCAGCCTCGGCTGGAAGGAAAATTTTAGCACGATCATACACGAGGGAACGGAACTGCGCGTTTTCAGCAAGCCGCTGTTTGGGGCCGACGGCCGCCTTATCGGTCACATCCAGGTAGCTCGCCTGCTGGATAATTTTCAGATCTTTAACCAGGTCGTCACCCGTTCGATCAGCATTGGTTTGGCGGCCGTCGCCCTTTCCTGGTTGGTTGTTGCCTGGTTGACGCCGCGGCTGTTACGGCCGTTGGACGATATTGCCACCGTCGCCCGGCAGATCACCCGCGCTGATGATCTCAGCCGCCGTGTCCCCCACGCCAATCGCGTAGATGAGATCGGCGAACTGGCACGCTCCTTTAACCAGACCCTGGAACGGCTGGAACGCCTCTTTCGCAGCCAACAACGCTTCCTCGCCGATGTCTCCCACGAGCTACGGACGCCATTGACCAGCGTGCGTGGCAACCTTGACCTGATGCGGCGCATGGAGCAGTATGATCCCGACTCGATGAGTGTGATCCAGGATGAGATGGAGCGCATGACCCGATTGGTCGGCGATTTGCTGTTGCTGGCCCGTGCCGATTCCGGCGGCCTCCCCTTGCAACGCCAGCCGGTGGAATTAGACAATTTGTTATTCGAGGTCTATCGCCAGGTTGACCGGCTGGAAAAGCCGGTGACGCTGGAATTGACGGCCGTTGATCAAGCCCGCGTATTGGGTGATGCGGATCGTCTGAAACAATTGATGCTCAATCTGGTGGATAACGCGATAAAATACACCCCTCCTGGCGGTAAGGTTAGCCTGAGTCTCTCCCGGCAAAATGGTTGGGCGCATCTTTCGGTCAGCGATACGGGAGTGGGCATCCCCCCCGAGGACATCCCCCATATCTTCGATCGTTTCTACCGTGTGGACAAAGCTCGCACGCGCTCACAGGGTGGTTCCGGGCTGGGGTTGGCCATTGCCAAGTGGATTGTGCAGGCACATGGTGGCGGCATTCAGGTGAAAAGTCAAGTTGGCGAGGGGACAACCTTCACCGTCGCACTTCCCCTTTACCACCAGCCAGGGCAAGTGATCAGCGAAGAGGAACAAGAAGAAAAGACGCGCCCCGGCTTTCGCATTCACCGGCCGCGCTCCCAATCCACGCCAGTTGGCTGAAGAAGAAGAGCGTGAGAGACTAGGAGATTGAGAGCCTGAAAGACGGTACAGTCTCCTAATCTCTTAGTCTCCTAGTCTCCTAACTCTCGCCCTCTCCCTGGTAGCGTTGAAAAATCCGCCTGGCAACCGACCACTTATGCACTTCATCCGGGCCATCATAGATGCGGGCGGCGCGTTCATGACGAAACCAGTAGGCCAGTGGTGTCTTGTCGGTCATCCCCAATGCCCCATGCGCCTGAATCGCCCGATCCAACACCTGTTGTAGCACGTCGGCCACATGAAACTTGATCAGCGAAATCTCATCCCGCGCGGCATAGGCTCCCTGGCGATCAATCTTCGCTGCGGTGTATAGTACCAGCAATCGCGCCGCGTCAATCGCCGCCCGGCTCTCGGCCGCCCAATTCTGCACCGTTTGTTGGCCTGCCAGCGGCCGTCCTGGAGCGATCTCGCGCCGGGTAGCATGGCGGCACATCAACTCAAATGCTCGTTCACAAATGCCGAGCCAGCGCATACAATGATGGATCCGCCCTGGTCCCAGCCGGTGTTGGGCAATGGCGAAGCCTGCCCCTTCCTCACCCAGCCGGTTGGCTTGTGGCACGCGGCAATCTTCATAGACGACTTCGGCATGGCTGGCCCAGCCGTGTCCGCGCTCGCCCATCACGGAAATATTTTCCACCACACCGAACCCTGGCGTGTCAGTTGGGACAATGATCATGCTTGCCTGTTGGTGGCGGCCTGCTTCTGGGTTGGTCACAGCCATCACAATCGCAAACGCTGCCCCATCAGCCGCGCTGGTGAACCACTTGCGGCCGTTGATCACATAATCATCGCCATCCTGGACGGCCGTCGTTCCCATCCAGGTTGGATTGGAGCCGGGGTACGCCGGTTCGGTCATTGAAAAACAACTCCGCACCTCGCCTGCCAGCAAGGGCATCAGAAAACGCTTCTTTTGCTCCTCCGTGCCATGCTCGATCAATATTTCCATGTTTCCGGCATCCGGGGCCTGGCAATTGCAGGCATAGTGGCCAAGGGGCGAACGGCCGAGAACCTCGCTGACCAATCCATGCTCAAACAACGACAGGCCCAACCCGCCGTAGTCAATTGGGATTTGCGGCAGCCATAAGCCTTCTTGTCGCGCACGGTTGCGGACGGCCGCCATCTGTACTTCTAGCTCCTCATATTGGTGATTGAGCAACAGTGGCTCCAGCGGAACCACTTCTTCGCGAACAAAGCGATCCATCTGCTGCAAAACAGCTTGGGTCTCGGGGGCGATGTCAAACAACAGGTTTTCCATTGTGTTTTTCCTATGGGGGAATACTGCCTGATGGCGTGGATAGGGTTTGTTCTGGTGTGGTTGTGGTCGTCACGGTGGCGGTTATCGTTCCGGTTATGACCGGGGAGGGCGTCAGAGTAGGCGGAATGACCGGACGGGCGCGAAGAGGGGCCACTGTTTGCGCCGGAACCTCATCCCGTGTGGGGGCGACCACACGAGTCCCGGTGGCGGTTGGACTGGTTTGCTGGTGGATACGGCCGTCTGGCTGGCGGCAAGCCACGAACAGTCCAAGAGTGACCAAAATGAGTAGGACAACCCAACAACGCTGTTTCGTATCCACATATCAACCATATCGTTAATTACTCCAGGTATCAACCATTGTGAGTCGCAAATCCTACCAGATAAAACCTTTCGGCCGTTACGTGTTGTATGTTAAAATCCAGCACCATCGTAGCGCGGGTTGTTTACCCGCATGAGACATGGCGCGGGTAAACAACCCGCGTGACTTGGAGAATCTATTATGCGCTATCGTGTTGCCATTGAAGATATTGAACCGAACCATTGGGTGGCCTGGGTGCTTGACCTCCCTGGCTGTTTTAGCTCGGCTCGTTCGGCCGATGAAGCCATCGCCTATACCCCACTCCGCGTCAACGACTATTATAAGTGGTTAGGCAGCCATCACCATACGCTAAAAGCCCCGCAAGAGCCACCGGAGATTGATGTCATTGAGACATTCCACTCCTACCTGGCAGAAGGGGAGCGCGATTATCGGGTCAACGCCTTCTTTGACGACGACCGGCGGCCGCTCAACTATTGGGAAGTGGTCGTGGCGCTGCGCCTGTTGACCTGGACGCGGCTGGACTTGTGGAATCTATTGCGGCCGCTAACCCAAGAACAACTGGAACAGCCTATCCCCGGCGAGAAAAGCAACTCCATTGCCAAAATCATCAGTCACGTCGCCAGAGTCGAGGCCTCGTATTTCAGCCACCTGGAACTGGGACCAGACCAGCAGCAACTGCCACAAAACCCATTGAGCCGGTTGGTCAGCGTCCGCGCCCACACCCGGCGGCAAATCCCCTGGATGATCGGCCGCCGCCGGACAGCCAAGGTGCGTGGGG
Organism: uncultured Ardenticatenaceae bacterium; assembly: GCA_964410625.1. Classification (GTDB taxonomy): domain Bacteria; phylum Chloroflexota; class Anaerolineae; order Promineifilales; family Promineifilaceae; genus CAYPHY01. Next base: position 17,665 of record CAYPHY010000026.1, read on the forward strand.
AACTGTGGTCAGCCCGTAAAATCATCCGTCGTACCCTCTGGCACGAACGCGACCACACCGCCCACATCGCTAAACTGCTCTACGGCAACCTCATTGGCCGAGTTTGAGCAATCGCTCGCTTCCCTCAAGACCACGTTAAAATAAACCACGGATAGATACGGATCGAAACAGATAAACACGGGTTTTCAATCAAAAATCTGTGGTAATCTGCCAAATCCGTCTGAATCCGTGGTTAATATCGAACTTGGATGAAGCAGCTAACTCAGTATTGATCATCTATCTAGTCATCTATTCTGCTGCTTCGATTCGCACTCGCGACAAATAAAGGCGGTTGTCCAGCCACCGGCCGTCTTCGCCAACCAAGTTTAGCCGCTGCTCCGTCTCCGTTTCCTCCAGCGCCAGTTGTACCTGATAGTTTGCGCCAGCCAACGAAGGATCAAGCAGCAGCGTATGGGGATCAGTGATCACCTCTCCCGGTTGCCAACTAGTCGTCGGCCATCCTCCGCCTTGCGGCCGTTCCTCCAAATTCGCCACCACATTTCCCTCCTCATCCAACAAACGAAGCTGGACGATATAATCGTCCGTCATCACTTGTTGTGCTTCCCAATAAAGAGTGATGGTCAATGGTTCCCCTGGTGCCAGAGCGCGTTGGTTATATTGATAGCCCGCCAGTGTGAGCTTGTCCTCAAAACGCTGTTCCATTGGATTAGGCAAGCCGCTGCTTGTTTCATCGGCCGCTTCCACGCGCACTGCTCCCAATTCGTAAGCATCGCCAAGACCACGTCCATTGCGGCCGTCGCTGACCCCCAGCCGGTAAGCATTTGGCACATAGAAGCCAACCAATAAGCGGGCGTTGGCCGGTGTATAGGCGGTCTCCGGTAGATAGAGATCAAGCGACTCGACAAAGCGGTCTCCTGGCTCCCACTGGCTGCTGGGGAAGTTGCCCAATCCAGGATGGGTGTCGCGTTGGGCAATCATCACCCCATTTTCATCTAATAGGTGGACAAACAACAAATAGTCCCCCGGCGGTTTGCCCGTCACTTCCCAGTACAACTCGATGTGGATTGGTTCGCCAGGGTGAATTACCTGCGGGCTAAAGGCGTATCCTCTCAAGGCCACGAGTGTATCGAAGCGGATGTTGGTGGTATTGGGAGGTGTATCTGCAGCAGCAAACGATAGCGGCCGTGCATAGGCCGCGGCCAGATAGCCAAACAAGGCGACCAACGACAAAGCGGCCATTCCTAAATAGACCAGCGGGTACAGATATTGCGCTGCTCGTCTGGAAGAGGCATCCTCTCCACTTACCCACCGGCTTAACCCATAAAAAATCAAAATAGAGAGAGAAGGTAACGCCGGAAAGAAGAAACGACCCATTGGTCCCGCCGGACTGATCAGCAAATAATTAAAGATAACGCCAAAGAAGATCAGGACGTTTAATCCTAAGAGCAGAAGCGACGGCCGTTCGGCCGTATTGTGGTTCGCCTGTGGTGAGCTGCTTCTTCCTCGAATAAACATTCCCACCAGTAAACCGAGCAGAGCTACGGCCGTCACCATTCCCAACCCCCAATAGATCGCCGCCGGTAATGGAATCTGCCCATAGCCAAACCGCCCCCACAGGCTTGTCCAGGCATAAGGCAACTCCGACACCGCCAGCCAAAAGCTATCGACCGGATTACGCACCCCCCATAGCTCGGTCAGCCGTTCAATACCGGTCGGTTCGCCATAGAGCAACTGGTTGCGGACAAACCACCAACCGGCTAGAAGCGCCGTCACCGCGCCAATCAGCACATTCACTTCCAGCCATAAGCGCCACTGTCGCTTGCGCCAGGCAACATAGGTCACGGCCGCGCCAATCAGCAGCAAAATCGCCGCCAGATTAAACTTGCTCAATAGGGCGAAGCTGTAGAGCAGCCCGAAAACAACACCCCAGCGACGGCTCAATCCTTGTTCATCATGCAGCAAGCGCACACAGGCCAATGTCACCGCCGCTCCCGCCAGCGCGGCAATGACATCATTGTTGATTGCCCCGGCCATATAGAGAAACATCGGGTTAAAAGCGATAAAGGCCATCCCCCCCAAGGCCAGTGCCGGCCGTCGCGGCCAGATGGTCAACCCGATCAGCCAGGTCAACCATACCGTCCCCGCGCCAAGCAAGACGTTCACCGCCCGCGCGATGTGGGCGGCCAATGCTTCACCATGCCAGGGGAAAGCTTCATCCAGGCCGTGGAGATATTGGTTCTTGTTGTCGCGGCCGACCTCCCAATAACGATAGGCCCAAAAGGGATTCAACGGTGGCTCATAGCATACATCCCGACCCGTATCAATCGTGGATGTTGCCAACGCCGCCAGCGCGTAATAGAGTGGGGGATGATGCCCCTGTGCGCTGCAAGCCATTGCTCCTTGCACCGGCAGGCTGCGATGCTGGACGATATGGCGCACAAAGCGATAGTGGCGCAGCTCGTCTGTCGCCTCGTGCAATGGATTGACCACGCTGTAGAGCAACCCCAGCACGACAAAAGCGACAACAACCCCAACGGCCGCCCGTTGCATCGAATCTTTGTCGCCACCAAACCTACCTAACATCATCCTATCCAAAATCGATGAAAATCTGCGTACTATCTGCGTCAATCAGCGTCCTATTTGCAACTCCAAATGATCACGGCCGTCAACTGTCAATACTCGCTCACCCGTCATCGGATCATACAACCCAAAGACAACGGTCGCGGCCGTCTTGCCCTCTGGCACAACCAGATAATGACGTTGCACAAACAAATCACCCGTTCGCAAAGTGATTGGATCAACCCATAGCCCATCTTCATTGACCAAAAAGCCACCATCACTATCTTGCAACTGAGCAAAGACGAGCAAACGCGGCCCGGCATAGACCCCAGGGGGCGGCGGATTGCTGATCAATGGCATGGGGGGCAAATCCAGGTCACGCGCTACCCGCCATAACAGTTCCAATGTGCCATCATCCTGGTATTTAGCATCCAGCAAACATAGCCCATTCGCAAAACAAACGGCCGTTGTCTCATCCACCACCGGCGCAGCCTCCCCGCGAAGCTGGCTGAGGACATAGCCACCATCCAAAGCTTCATCCTCCGGCAACGGCCGGTACCAATCGGCATAGGGCGCGGCCACATCGGGATAGCCGTTGAAGCTGACCGGCGGCCGCAGCAAGGCCACGCGCTCAGGATTATACCAACGCGGCCGCGCGGCCGACTGTGGATCAAGGTCAATCTCTAATGCCACGCGATCCCATGGTCCGGCCAGCAAGCCGGTGATGCCAAAGTCGGTGGGGGCAGAGTCGGCCGTATTCAGATAATCGGCCGCATCCTTGATGTCTGCCCGGTAGAGAAAACGGACCATCCCTCGTTCAGGCCACTCGACAAAGTAAGCAGGCAGGTCACGGACGGCGACACTACCGACGAGGAGGACGGCCGCCACTCCACCGAGGATCGTCCCCCATCGCTGATACCGAATACTGGCGGCCGACCAGAGCACCCCCACCGGCAGCGCCGCCAACAAATAAACCGCCGGTTGTGCCAAGATAGTATGCCCCAGACTGGCCGGAGGCACGCTCAAAAAAGCGGGCGCAGTCCCCCCCAGCCACCAGAGGAGGAGGAAAACCAGTGGCGAGTGGCGAGTGGCGAGTGATTGAGAGACTGAGAGATTAGGAGACTGGGAGATTCTCACCTGCTCCCCTGCTCCTCTGCTCCCCTGCTCCTCTGCGCCCTTACTGCTCTGCCCACTTGCCACCTGCCACCTGCCACCTGCCACTTGCCCCTCCGCGCCTCTGCTCCTCTGCGCCTCTGCGTTTAAGATCACGCCAACAACCGCAACCCCGACACCAAGCCAGAAGAAGATCGCGCCAATGGGGCCAAAGACCGGCCGACCAGGGATGTTGTAAAGCCATTCCGGGTCGCCGTCGCTGTGGATCATATTAAAAGCGGCCACCACATGCGCCAGCAATGGTTCGAAATTACCGGCTCGTGCTTCTACCAGTGGGACCGCCACTTCCGCGACTCGTGCCTCCGACTCCGGCTGGCGGCCGAGCGTGATCACCAGCGGCAAGGCAAGGAGGCCCGCCAACACAAACATCAACACCATCCCCCGCCAAGAACGACGCAACAACGGCCGCGCCAGCAGCAACCAATAGCCGCCAAAAGCCAACAATACCAACGGAACCCCACGCGAGGCAAAATAGGTGTAAAACCCCAGCCCCATCCATAAACCGGCGGCAAGCCAGTGACGGGTGGCGAGTGAATAGTGGGGAGCGATTGAGAGACTGGGAGACTGGGAGACTGAGAGACTTTCTCTTGCTCCCCTGCTCCTCTGCTCCTCTGCTCCTCTGCCTCTCTTCCAATTTCCTAGTCTCCTAATCTCCCAGTCTCTTTCTACCGCCCGCCAAAACCAATAAAAGGTCGCCAGCGCAAAGACGGGCATAGCCACATGGCGAATACCGACACGGGCGTACATCAGCCCCCAAAAGCTGGTTGCCAGGCAAGCGGCCGCCACCAGACCCACACGACGGCCGAACATCCGCTGTCCCAACACATAGGTTAGTGGAACCGCTAATGTGCCGAGGACGGCCGCCAGGAAGCGCATCCCCAACGCGTTCGACCCAAAAATCGCCATTAACGGTGCTTTCAGCGCATGGTATAGGGCTTCATGGCCGGAGGCATCGGGGTAAAAAACGGCCAGATCGCCAGCAAGAATCTTCTGCGAGATCACCAATGATTCGATCAACTCGTCATCACGCCAACCAGGGGGAACTTGCTCCAGTTGCCAGACGCGGAGGAAGAAGGCGAGGAGCGTGAGCGCCAAGATAGGCAATTTAGTAAGCAGTAAGCGGTAGGCGGTAGGCAGTCTGGAAATCATCGAGTGATAGTCACAGTTGTCAGGTTAACGCTGGTTTCGCCAGAGGCACGGCCGTCAACCGGCAAACGCTGCTTGTTGTCCAGCGTATAAACGCCGGTCACCAGTTGGTATTCCCCCTCCGGCGTTTCGGCCGGGATGGTCAATTGATGCAACTGTAGCAGTTGATCGCCAAAGTGCCAGAACTCCCCCGGTGCGCCAAGCGCATCAGCTTGGACCACAATTGATCCATCGGCCGCCAGCAAGTGGGTAAACAGCATCGCCTGGGGCAATGGTTGCAGAGAACGCCACAACGTCACCAGCGTTACCACCTCCCCTGGTGAGGCATCTGGTGTCTGCACTTCGTAACCCAATAAAGCCAGGCTTTCCCCAAAAGTTACCAGTGTGTTATTCGGCATCTGCAGGCGATTCCTGAGCGACAATAGATCGTTATGGTTGTCGAGGCGATAGATTCGCACCGGTCTATCCTCATCTGTCGGCCGCATCGGCAATGTCTCAACCGGCTCCAACTCAGCGAGGTAGCTGCTTAGCTCTGGCGCAACCGGCGCAAAGCCCGGTACAGTGAGGATCACAGGCTTGCTCCCCGGAAAGATCAGACTGCTGCGTCCATCAAACCAACGCAGGCCCGCGTTTAGTTGCTGATCGGCAACCAACAACGCAACCGCCGGGCTGTGGAAGGGGGCTGGGGTGATGGTGGAAACGGCCGCTTCCGTTACTCCCATCGCTTCTAAATAGCGCAAGGTCGTCACCAGCGTCGTTTCATACTGCACCCGTACCTCTGGCGCATTGGCCCAACGGCCGAAATAATCCCGAATGGTGCCAAGCATGGTCAGCATAAAAAACCCAGACACCGCTATCGTGGCAATCTGCAGCAACCAGCGCGGCCGCCACATCCGTGCAACTGTCCGGTAGGCGGTGACAAGCGCAATCGCCGGAAAAAGATAAACCACCGGCTGCATCCCAATCGCTTGCGTCGTCGCCAACTCCGGCCCCGTCACCAACACCGGACTCAATCCGGCTACCAGCCAGCCCAACGCCAAAAAAGCGGCCGAGCGAGCGGGCCGTGGGTACACCGCTAGTGGCGAGTGGCGAGTGGCGAGTAAAGGAGAGAGTGAGAGACTGGGAGACTGAGAGACGCTCGCTTGCCCCTCTGCCCCTCTGCTCCCCTGCTCCTCCGCACCTCTGCCTCTCTGCGCCTCTGCGTTTAAAAAAACGACCGCTATAGCAATCACCACGCCGAGGTAAAACAACAAGCCGGTGATGAGCGGTAGAAACGGCCGTCCGGCAATATTGTAACGCCAGGCCATATCCCCCTCAATCGTGAAGAGGCGCAGGCTGGCGGCGGCATTACTCAGCAGCAATGACCAATCACCGTTGGCAGCGGCCGTCAGCGGGGCGCTCAACTCCTCAAGCCGCACTTCTATATCCGGCTGCGAGTTCAAATAAAAGAACAATGGGGCGGCGATCAAGGCGGCCGTCAACAGCGTCACGCCTAATCCAATCCACTCTCCCTTTAGCAAGCGACGTTCTACCACCATCCGGTATAAGACCACCAACGGCAACACCAACCACAACACCCGCGCCGGGATGTACGTATAAAATGTCAGCCCCAAGAACAGACCAGCCAGGGCATGACAAAGGTGACAGGGTGACAAGGTGACAAGGTGTTCGTTTTCACCTTGCCACCTCGTCACCTTGTCACCCCCTCTCCTCTGCTCCCCTGCTCCTCTGCGCCTCCGCCCTCTTTCCAATCCATTCCAGAAAAACAAGACCGCCAGCACAAACAACGCCGGTAACAACGTCGAGCGCAACGCCTGCCGCCCGGTCATCAGCGGCCAAAAGCTGACCGCCAGACCAGCGGCCGTCAACAACGCCGTCGGCCGGTCAAAGCCACGACGTACCCAGGCATACATCCCCGCCACCAGCAAGAGACTGAAATAAACGGCAACCAGCCGGTTAGCCAGATAGGTTGGTCCGGTGAAGCTCATCAAGGCGGCCGTTACATAGTCGTAAAGCGGTTCGCGCCCATAGCCAATGGTGAAATAGATCGCGTGCTGGCCGTTGACGATGTTCCACGCCGTCAGCCCATGGTCCGCCTCGTCATGGGTCAGGCCAGGGGGAACGGCCGCTAAATCATAGAGGCGCAAGAGGGCGGCCGCGAGCAGGATCAACAACATCCACCACACCCACCACGGGAAACGGACCTTTACGCTTTTGGCAAACACAGTCTAATCGTAAGGCTGAACATAGATGATAACGGAATCCGCAATTAGTCAGCAGTAGACAGTTTATCCTAACTGCCGACTGCCAACTGAAAACGAATAATACGGCAACGACACGGGAGCAACAACTACGCTAAGCTGGCGCTTGCCCGATGCTTATGATAACCCATAAAAAAAGAGCCTCACCTAAGGATAGGTGACGCTCTTTCTGTGGTTGACTGACGGAATCTATCGAAATTAAGCCTGGGTCGCCTTTGCTACTTCCACAATGGCGGCAAAGGCCGCTTCATCACGCACAGCCAGGTCGGCCAACACCTTGCGGTCGAGCCGTACACCGGCCGTTTTCAGCCCGTGAATCAGACGGCTATAGCTCAACCCATTGGCGCGGCTGGCGGCGTTGATACGCGCAATCCACAACTGCCGGAAATCACGACGACGCTGGCGACGGTCGCGATAGGCGTACCAATAGGATTTCATCATGGCCTCGTTGGCGCGGCGGAACAGCTTGCTGCGTGTTCCCCATTGGCCCTTGGTCATGCCAATTATTTTCTTATGACGACGGCGTGTTACCGTCCCACCTTTCACTCTCATTGTTCAATACCTCGCATTTGAATTGGCCTGGACTCTTAACCCCGCAATGACTCGGAGCAAGGCCAGGCAGCGGTTTTGAAATCAGGAGACTAAGAGACTAAGAGATTGAGAGACTGATCTACCAATCTTCTAATCTCATAGTCTCATAGTCTCCCAGTCTCTTCTTAAGCCGGCGGATTCGCCTTGTAACGCTTCAGATAGGGGGCCAGTCGCTTGATGCGGCGACGATCGGCCGACCCTGTCACTTCCAACATCCGCGAATAGAGCGCCTTGGCTCGCTTCGCCTTGCGGCGGCGCAAGTGGCTCTTGCCGCCCTTCGTACGCATGATTTTGCCGGTGGCGGTCATGCGGAAACGCTTGGCGGCCGCTTTATAGGTCTTTAACTTATATTTCTTCGCCATGATTTGTCAATCCTCAACTCCGTCAGTCACTTACCACAAAAAAAGCCCGGCTGGGGCTTTTTTTACAAACTTCAAACCAGTCAGGAGCCTTTTGGCCCGTTGTTATTAAATGTGTAAGCAAAGCATTTAGTCGGCAACGGCCGCTGGCACGCCCTCTGGTGCTAATGTTAATGTCATTCGCCACCCCTCAAGGGTTGGCTGTTGCTCCACAACCGCAACGTCGCTTAACTCTTCAGCAATTTCCTGGAGCGCTTTTTGTCCAATCTCTGGATAAGAAATCTCTCTGGCCTTAAAGCGCACCATGAACTTGACCTTTTTGCCCTCGCCCAACCATTTGCGGGCAGTACGCACACCAATTTCACGATGGAAAGAGTCCGTGCGGGGGGTCAGGCGGATCGTCTTGATCTCGACTTTCTTTTGGTGCTTCCGCGCTTCGCGCTCCTTCTTGGTCTGTTCATAAGAGAACTTTCCATAATCTAGGATTCGCGCAACCGGCGGATCGGCATTTGGCGACACTTCGACCAGATCAAGATTGGCTGCCTCAGCCAGCTTGATCGCCTCATAGGTGGGCATAATCCCTTTGTGTACACCATTTTGGTCAACCACGCGCACCTCACGCGCTCTTATCTGGCGATTGATACGATAGCTGACCGTTTCAACTCTTTTTGTTTGACGACGACTTCTTTTAATATGACCTCTCTCAATGAATCCCTAGGGGATTACAACTATATTCGATACCAAGTGCCTGAATTCGTATAACCTATAACCAAACACGCCTTATGACCGATAAGGTCAGAAGGCTGCACTTATATTACCATATCCCCAGAGGAGCGTCAACTGAGGATGCGGCGCGTTGGCTCGTTAGTTACAGGTTTTACTTGCTTTATGCCCTCAGGTATAATGCGGTAACATCAATGAAGTTCTCATGTAAAAGCACAAAGAGCATGTCCCCTTGGAAGAGCCGGTGCAAACGCTCAATTGAGTCGAAGGGGCGCTTTTGTTCACAAGCCTTTGCCTCTTAGCGTGCTTTGCGTGAGCTGTTTAGCTATTTTCCGAGGAGGTTGTTATATGTCCCCTGACCGCGCAGCGCTTTATTTACAGGATGCCCACTCTCTGCAAGAAGGGATCGAGTTGGTGCAATATGCCGAGTCAAAAGGCTTTGAGGCTGTCTGGCAGGCTGAAAGCCGCCTGGTACGCGATGCCATTGTGCCAATGGCTGCCTTTGCCGCCACTACTAAACGGATCAAGGTCGCCAGTGGTGTAACCAATAACTGGACGCGCAACATCGGTTTGTTGGCCGCCACCTTTCTAACACTGGACGATCTGGCCGAAGACCGCATTATCTGTGGCATTGGGGCGTGGTGGGACCCGCTGGCGAGCAAAGTCGGCATCCAACGTCGCAAACCACTGGCGGCCATGCGCGAGACGGTGGAAGTGTTGCGCCGTTTGCTCAATATGGAGACCGTGACCTTTCACGGCGAATTTCACCATGTGGATGGGATCAAGCTCGATGTTGTCTACGGCCGCAAAGAACCACGCAACGTCCCCATCTACATCGGCGCCACCGGCATGAAGATGATGGAACTGACCGGGGAGATCGCCGATGGCGTCTGCCTCAACTATCTGGTCAGCCCCAAATATAACCAGGAAGCAATGGATGCCCTGGAACGGGGAGCAAAGCGGGCGGGGCGCAAAATTGAGGATATTGATCGGCCGCAACTCGTCATCTGCTCCGTTGACCACGACCGCAAAAAGGCACTGGACAAAGCGCGGAAGATGATCACCCAATACCTCGGCCAACAGCCCCATCTGATGAAGGCCAGCGGCGTCAGCCAGGAGTTGCTGGACGAAATCCACCAGGTATTGACATGGCCGGCGACTGAAGAAGAGATTGAGAGCGCGATGCACCTCGTTCCCGATGATGTCGTGCAGATGTGTACCGCCAGCGGCTCACCGGAAGAGGCAAAGGCCAAGGTGCGCGAATACATCGCCAGTGGCGCGACCTGTCCCATTCTTTATCCATTAGGCGATCCGATTCTGATGATTGATATATTCGGGGAAGGCTACATGTAACGCGATTTGGCAAATCGCGCTACAGGGCTACCCACCAACAAGCGGTTGCAGGTAGGTGTACACCTCATCCACCAACGAGCGGTTGCAAGTAGGTGGCGAGGAGACTGAGCAAGCCGAGGATAAAGTTGTAACCGGCGTGGACGAAGATGGCGACGGTGGTGTTGCTGCGTTGGCGAATGATACCCAGCACCAACGCCAGCAGAAAGACGGTCAGCGTGGCTGGGGTGAAACCATACTGATTGTGGGCCAGGGCAAAGACAACGGCCGTCGGCCACAGCCCCAAGACCGGCTGCAACGCCCCGCGAAACAACAGCTCTTCCCCCAGCCCGGCGGCCACAGCCAGCGCCAACCATGCCCAAACCGTATTAAAATTCCCCAGGAGCGATTCATTCAACTCGCTCAATAGCTCCGCTTGTTCGGGCGCGACATACATCCAGATTGCGCCGATGACGGCCTGGATGACGACAAAAAGCAGCATCCAGCGAATACCTACCCGCAACTGCGCCCAGGTTGGTCTTTCCAACCCCAGGCGTTGGTTCATCTGGTCGCTCGTCCGGCGCGTCAGCAAGCCAGTCCCAAAAAAGGCCACGAGGACAAACAGGAGCTGCTGCCCCACCACATCATAGACAGTGGCCGAGACGACAACATCGGCCAGGCTCTCCAGCCCCCCGGCCGCCTGTTGCAACAATGCCAGACCAATTAAATAACCACTGCCCAAGAGTGCCAGCGTATGGACGGCCGAATCCGGCTCTATCCCCCGAAACCAACGAGCCAGGAGGCTACGCACCGGCCGCAGAGTGGCGAGCATTCCCCAAACCCCAATACCGATCATAGCTGCCCCCATTGCGGTCACATCAAGCGGCGGCAAGCCGCTTTCTGCCAGGAGCGCGGCGAGTTCGGCAGGGGCGGTGAGCAGGCCGAGACCGGCCAGCACCACAAATCCATTTGCGGCCAGCAACGATAAATCAAAGAGCAGCCTGATCCGCCGGCTGTTGGCGGCCGTGATCAGATTAGCAATAATGACGATGCCAACGATGCTAATTGTCAGAGGAAGAAGGGTCATGGGAGTGGCGAGTAGCTAGTGGAGAGTGGCTAGTGGCTAGTGATGAGTGGCAAGTGCTGACGCTTTACACTCTCCACTCCTCACTCACCACTTGCCACTATTCCGGGCCGACGAGGGCGGTCTCGAAAAAGACGCCGATATTGGGTAAGTTCATAAAGCCATCCCCCCGGTGGGGATAATAGGCGGCCGACATATCGGAAATACTCTGTCCCGGTTGCAACTCGGCCACCGCGATCCCAATCCGGTGATCGGCCGGTAGTGGCGACACCGAAATAGAGAACCGGCCGTCACTGTCGCTGCGGCCGCTGCCGAGGATCGCCCCGTTAAAAGTGATGTCGGCAATCGCCAGCGCTGTGTCGGGCGGGGCCTGTCCGCTGACCGTTGTCGCCCCCGCCTCCAATGGCTGGTCAAATTGGAAGCGTGGCTCGCGAAATGCTTCGGCCGCTTCCGAGGGCGAAGGATAGCTGCCGGGTTCCAGCGTTGGTTCCGGCGGAGCAGCCTGACCATCGGCGGGGTAAGCGGCCGAGGGGTCGGGCGCGGACGCTGGTGGCGGATACCCTTCTGTGGTTGTCTCTGTGTCGCTGGCTGGCAAGGTGGCTTGCCCGCTTTCGGCCGTCGGGACGGTGGTTGTTGGTGGCGTTGCGCCACAGGCAACCAACAGCAGCAGCGACAACACAACCAATCCACCTCGTAGAAGTAATGTACGTAAATGAAATGGAGCTAAATTCTTCATATCTATATCTCACCTCCATTTTAGCATAGAAAAAGAAGAAGCCACCGATAAGGTGGCTTCTACATGAATTTATTAGAAACTGGGGTCCGGTAGAGAACCCCAGTTTCTAACTTAGACTCTAGCGGCTTATTGGTTAAAGCCTTCGTAGTTCTTTGTATCTTGGAAGCTGTCCGCAGGCGGGAAGCTGCTTTCGTTGCCGATGGCTACAACCGGCTGGTTACATTCGATGGTGACGCCACCAAACGAATTGTTCAGCGAGGCTGCATTACCGCTGACAACGGAGATACCACCGCTGGGATTAGACGTGTTGAAGAAGGTCACGCTACCGCCAGGCGTAATCGGCGAATCATTCTTCAATACCACAGCCGAGCCGCCAGTTGGGGCATAGGTAACGTTACAACTTGCGCCACTGTTACCAACGTTCTGCACCTGGATACCGGTGGTGTTGCCACCAAACAGTTCCTTATACAGCGGGAGCAAAACGGTATTGGTCGCGCTGCTGGCCGGGAAGCAGGAGTAAGCGGTCACACGATTGGGGTTCGTGCTGCGGAAACCACGGTCGTTGACGATTACCGCAATATTGCCACCACCATCGCCGCTAACCGTAGCTGAACCGAGGCCACCGGCCGGGATGCCATAGGTCGCGTCTGCACCGAAGAAGGTGAAGGACTCACCCGGTTGCAGGTTGGGGCTTTGGACGGTCTTATTCTGCACCGCGCCACCACCAACAGAGTAGGCATACTGAACGCTAATTCTCTGGGCGCTGTTGCCAACGTTCTGGGCCTGGATACCAGTGGTCTGCTCGTTGCCAGTGTGGGCATGGCGGATCAACGGGCAGTAGGCGGTATCATCATAGTCGCTGGGGGTGAAAGCCTTGCTGGCCTGCAGGTTCTGGGCCACCGCGGCCGAAGCCTCATGCTCCAGCGAGGTACCGGCCAACGGGCCAGTGCCGGTCACGGTCAGGCTACCCACACCACCACCGGGGACGCCAGCGTCAGCGGGGATGAAGATGACCATCGCATTGGCTGGAACGTTGGGGAAGTTGCGGTTGAAGGTCGAACCGCCCACATTAAACTCGGCCGAAATATTGTTCGGGCTTGTGCTGGCATTCTGGACATAGAAGGTCGTTGTACGACCGGCAAATGCATTCTTCACCAGCGGGAAGGCAATCGTATTCGCCACGTCCGAACCATCCGTGCCACGATATTGGCCAGAGGCGGCGCCGGTGCCACGATTGTTGACGTTGACAATCGCCGCGATTGGCTGGTCGGCGCTCACGACGGCCGAACCAACAAAGCCAGCGGGGACGGTGTTGCAGTCAACATCCGTCAGGAAGTTCACCGAAGCGCCAGGGGCGGCAGGTTTGCTACCACAAGCAAACTGATCGCCACCAGGGCCATAAGCGGTAAAGACAATTTGCGCGTTGCCATTACCGATGTTCTGGATTTGCTGGCCCGATTTCCAGCCGGAGCCGGGCAGATTGCTCTGCGCCATCACCAGGCTGACACCGGTCAACAAAACCAGGAGTACAACTAAAACTAAAGCTTTACGGGTCATGAAAGATTCTCCTTCAAACAAACAAGATACATTTTCTCTAAAGTCTGGGGTGGATTATAAGGCGGAGACAGGCCGAAAATCAATAACCCATATGGAGTATTTAGGGGAGTAAAGGAGTGATTAGTGGGGAGTGAAGAGTGGCAAGTCGCAGGTGGCAGGTAGCTGGGTGAACTTGCCACATGCTACTTGCCACTCGCTACCGCTTGCGAAATAGAATTTCGATGTAAGGGATGATCAGGTCCTCGAAGTGGTCGGTTTTGCTGCGGAAGCAGGTGGGGTAGCGTTCGATCAGCGCGACGTGGTCGGCGCTGTAGGTTTCGTAGTTGGCGACGATTTCCAATTGCTCGCTGTAACGCGCCCATAAATCCCGATACTGTGAATAGCTCCACTCGTTCATCCAAAAGTAACCCATCAGGGTGATCCCGTTCGCTTCCGCATACGCCGTCAACAGCTCCTTCGTGAACAAACATTCGCAGTAGGGGACAGAAATCGTGCGGAACTGGTGCGCTCCTTTGGCTGTATAATAGACCGGGCCAAAGTTGAGATAGACATACCCCCCCGGCCGCACCACCCGCAACGCCTCACGCAATACCTGTTCTGGCTCTTGAAAATGCTCAAAGGAGTTATAGGAAAAAACAAAGTCAAAGCGCTCGTTGTCAAAGCCCAGATAACGGGCGTCCATTTGGATGAATGGTATCGCGCTTTGTCGCGCCTCGGCCGTCAACCCCTCCGGCCGAATATCCACCCCAATCGCCTCCTTGCCCATTTGCTGCAAGGCGTGGCAGACCATCCCATCCCACGCCCCTAGGTCAAGGAAGCGGCGCAGATCGGCATGGCCGCCGGGGACAAGGCGCAACATTTCCGCCGCCCGTTCACGGCCGCGCCGCGCCAACGACGCCGGATCATAATGGTACGTCCAGGGTTCCAACGGATACTGCTTTTGCAGCCGGTCCAGCTCCTCCCAACCCAACCAGGCCGGACTATCCCCCGCCCTCAGAAACGCCTCCCGCGCCCGCCGCGCCTTCCACCAACAATACCGCGCCCAGGCATTGAGCAGTATGGGTTTGGGCAGGAGTTGTTTGGCGAGGGTGCGGAGGGGGTGGGGCATGGGATTGGAGAATTAGAGATTGGAGATTAGGAGACTAGGAGATTAAGAGACTGCTTACTGACCATTGCTTATTGCCAACTGTCTACTGCCTGCCGACCCAAAGCTGCTGCCAATACCCCCAGTCCTGGCGGGGGACGACTTGCAGCAGGAGGGCGGCCGCTGCATAAATCAGGATACCGGCAAGGATGGGAATTAGCAACGGTAACTCGCGCAAGGGCCAGACGGCCGCCGCCATCGCCAACGTCGCCAGCAACGGCCGCGGCAGCAAGGGCAAAAAGCGGCTGTGCAGAATGTTTCGCCGCACATAGAGGTGGATACAGAGGAAAAAGAGAAAGGAAGCGACCAGGCGAGAAACGGCCGCGCCAACAATGCCTAACAGTGGAATCAGCCACAGATTTAGAACAACGTTGGCCGCCATGCTGATGCCAGTGATGATGCTCGCTTCTCGCTGGCGGTTGTTGACCATCAGCAAGCGGGCATTGGGGACATTGAGAAAGACAAAAATAAGGGCGCCGATAGACCATTGTAGCGCGGGGACGGCCGGTTCAAACCCGTCGCCAAAAATAAGGCGGATGATCGGCATTGCCAACAGCCCCACCCCGGCGGCAATCGGCAAGACCAGCGCCATCACATATTGGTTAGCCTTCTGGTGCAACAAGGCCAGCTTGGCCGGGGATTCATGGTGATAGCGGGCCATCAGCGGGTAGAGCGCGGCCCGCATGGCGACGGGCATCAGGCTGAAGCCGAGGAGGATCGTTTGCGCGGCCGCATACCAGCCCAAATCCGTCTCCGTCAGCAAGAGCGAAATCAGAAAGGCGTCGGTCTGGTAATCCAGTACCGAAAAGAGATGGATCATAAAAAAGCCCGGCGTCTGGCGGAATTGGGCAAGACTAAAGGTGAAATCAATCTTTGATGGAGCCTGTTGTGGCGTGCCGCGAAATAAGCGAGGTAAAGCGGGAAGGAAGAGCAGCAAGCCGAGCAGACTGGCGACCGGCACAATCCAGGCCAACTCCGCCACCGTTGCCCCCTGGCGCAAGAGCCAGAACCCGCCACCAAGCTTGATCGCGCTGTTGACCAACGCCGCCAGCGCGGGGACAAAAAGCTGTTCATGGGCCTCAAACAGCGATTGGCACAGACCAAAAATCGCTTCCGGGAAAACGGCCAACGTCAGGATCAAGATCACCTGCGTCGTCTGTGGCTCATAGGGCAGCCAATAGCGCAAGGCAGCGACCAACGCCAGATAGGTGATGACAGTGAACAGTAGGCGCAGAAAGAGGTAATTGACCAGATAGCGGCCGCTCTCCCCCCGTCGTGGCGCGACCTCGCGTACCAACAACTCCTGCAACCCCCACGCCGACAGCCCAAAGACAACGGTAAAGAAGGTGATCCCCAGGCTGAATGTCCCCGAATCCGTCGGCCCCAACAGGCGGCCGATGAGGATAAACAACACACTATTGCTCGCCCGGATCACAATATTGCTGACAAAGGCAAAGACGGTGTTACTCAGCAGCCGTTGGAGGGTGTTCATAAAATCAAGAGACTAGGAGACTAAGAGATTGAGAGACTAAGGGATTTCAGTCTCCCAGTCTCCTAATCTCTTAGTCTCCCCTTTCTCTGCAATACACACCCACCCCATCGTATGGTCCTTCACCTTGTCCAGGCGATCCATCTCGTAGAGGATGAGCGGCAGGAGGAGGAAGAAGATGAACTGGATGGTGAGTTCGAGGGGGAGTTGTAGGAGGCGGAGCAGGCGGTTAGACGGCCGAGGCAGTAGCCGGTGGTGCAGCAGTTGCAGATTGAAGGAGAGGAACCAGTAATACCCTCCCCACGGCCGCATCTCCAGCACGCGCATCCCCGCATTTTCCACCAGATAGCGAAAGCCGAAGGAGGTGTAGCGAAAGTAATCATGTGGCTTTTGGTGTTGGTGCCAGGCCATTGGCGCGGCCAGATAGAGACGGCCGCCGGGACGCAAGACACGGCCGATTTCGTTGATCACCTGCTGCGGCTCGTTGACATGTTCCAGCGTTTGAATGCAGACGGCCGCGTCAAAGCTGCCACTACGAAAGGGAAGTCGGATCAGGTTCGCCTGGGTGTCCAATCCCGTATAATCCCAGGTCGCATCCCCCACCGCCAGATCAACCCCCACATATTGCGTATGGTCAAAGTAGTGGCGGAACTGCCCCTCGCCGCTACCCGCATCCAGCACCCGCGCCCCCGGCGCGATCTCCCGCTGTGCCTGCTCCAACATGCGGTACGTCTCATAGCGGTTGACCTCAATGCGCTTGCTGATCCACTTCGGCAGCAACGCCAACTGTCCATCTCTTCCTAATCTAATCATTAGAAACAATTATCTTTCTGTCTCGCAAAGACGCAAAGGGCGCAAAGGGTCTAATGTGTATTGGTCTATTGGTATATTCGTATATTGGATGATTATCAATAGACCAATACACCAATATACCGATATACCAATCAACCAATACACCAATAAACTTAGCGCCCTTCCCGTCTTTGCGTGAGCTTCTAATCCCGAAAGGCAAAGCCGCTATCTACTGCATCGGCCGCACCCAGACAATAAATAATCTTCGTCGCATAAACGACCGGTACACTTTGCCAATAACGCCAGAACAACGGCCGCCGGTAAATGCCAAGTGTAACGCGGACGGCGATCAGCGGCGAGAGCAGCCGCAACCAGCGCGAGCGGCGGGCAAAGCGCGGCGTGCCAAACTCCTCCGGGTAGCGATGGCGCACGCGGATCGCATTGTGGCCGAGATTGCGCCAGTGGCGCACCACATCCGCCCAGGTGGTACGCGCCGGAGCATGGCGCACAATCGCTTGTGGCGCAAAGTAAAGCCGGTAGCCCGCCTGTCGCAAGCGAATCGTCCAATCGGTGTCCTCGGCCGCTGCCCCCGGAAAGGACTCGTCCATCCCGCCGACTTGCTCAACGGCCGACCGGTGCACACTCAGGTTCAACGTCGGCAAAAAGGCGCGATAGCCCGGCGGATGCTGCGGCACAAACTCATGAAACATGGAGATGTTGTCACTTTGCGCCCAATAGTTGCTGCCCTGCAACGCCACCCCGCCACCAACCACCAGTTCGCCCGCTTCGTGGCACTGGGCATGACGCGCCACCCAGTCCGCTTCGGGGATACAATCGGCATCCAGAAACAAAAACACCTCCCCCTGCGCCCGTTCCATCCCCAAATTCCGCGCCCGCGCCGCACACACCGGCACACCCGTATCCACAAAGTCAACCTGCGAAAAACCAGCCAACACCCCCGCTTCATCACGGCCGACCACAATCACTTCATCCGGCGGCCGTGTCTGCGCCTGCAACGCCCCCAACGTCCGCCCCAACGTCGGCGCATTCAGGCTCGGTATAATCAACGAAATCTGCATAACGGTCAATTGTCAATGGTCAATGGTTAATTGTCAATTGCTGCATTGTAGCGCGGGTTGCCAACCCGCAAGCTCCCCCTTTAACGCCACCGCACTCTACCCCAACCCTCAATCTCTAATCTCCAATCTCCTAGTCTTGTAGTCTCCCAGTCTCCCAATCTCCCCACACCACATTCCTCAACATTTCTCAACATTGATATACTTCAAGTTGTGTTGAATTCATTGCGCGGCCGCTTAATACTCTCCTACATCGTCATCATTGGGTTGACGCTGGCCGTCGTTGCCATCGCGCTCTTTGGCTTCGCTACCCTATCCTCTGTGCGCTTCATCCCCGTCTTACAACGGCTGGCAACCCTCAGCCAAAATAACCAGCGACAAATCATCCAACTGGTCAACGCCGGAGGGGACGCGGCCGATCTGGAAGCCCTCCTCGAACAGACCGCCCGCGAGTTAGATGTACGCATTCTGATCACCACCAGACTCTCGCGCCAAATTTTCTATGATAGTGATACGGCCGACAATTGGGTTGGCGACCGCTTGACCGAGGTGGACCCGGTGCAGCAAATTATCATCCCCAATCTGGACCGCAACAGCATCTTCGGCCGTTTCCAGCATCCCAACGGCAGCTTCTGGCTTGTCTATGCCCAACCCAACGCCGCTTTTGAGCAGGTGCTAATCTTCTATGCCCAGCCAGAACCGCAACCGGGACAATTCTTCCGCGAATTCTTCCTGCGCCCGCTAACCATCGCCGGGCTGGTCGCCTTTGTGCTGGCGATCATTCTGGCACTGTTGATCACCCGTTCGGTGGCCGATCCGCTGCAAAGGATGGCCGGGGCGGCCGAAGCCATTGCCCTCGGCGACTATGACCAGCAACTCCCCCCGCGAGGCCCCGACGAAGTGCGCCGCGTCGCCGCCAGCTTCAACACCATGGCCGCCCAGGTAAAAGCCACTCGCCAGATGCAGCGCGACTTTGTTGCCAATGTTTCCCATGATTTGAAGACACCGATCACCTCCATTGGCGGTTGGAGCCAGGCCCTGCTCGACGGCACGGCCGACACCCCGGCCGACCAACGCCGTGCCGCGGAGACGATCTACGACGAGGCGCAACGCATGTCGCGCATGGTCAACGAGTTACTTGATTTGACTCGGATTGAAACGGGACAGTTGCAACTCGGCCGCCAGCCAGTAGACATTGGGGAAGTCCTGGCCGATGTCCACCGCAACCTCTCCCTGCGGGCATATGAAAAGCAAATTGACTTCACGCTCGACGTCTTGCCAACCCCACCGGTCACTGGCGACCTCGACCGGCTGACCCAGGTCTTCACCAACCTGGCCGACAATGCCTTGACCTATGCCCCCACAGGTGGACAGGTACGCCTGACGGCCCGCACTTTCGACGGGCAATGGGTGGAGGGGATCATCCAGGACAACGGCCCCGGCATCCCGGCCGAGGAGTTGCCACGCATCTTTGAGCGTTTTTATCAGGTGGAGAAGTCACGAACGCGAGGCGGCGGCCGTCGCGGTTCCGGCCTCGGCCTGGCCATCGTCCGCGAACTGGTCGAAGCCCACGGCGGCCAGGTCTCCGCCTTCAGCCGCCCCGGACAAGGCACAACCTTCACCGTCCGCCTTCCGGCAAGTCAATAAAAGTAAATCGATTAGAGATTGACTAGGGGACCATAACAGTTACTTCGTCAATTTCTGCCAGATCAGTCAAAGTAGCCCCCATAGCGGCCAAAATTTTGTTCAGTGTAGTGAAAACAACATCGTGATGCCCATTTTCAATACGTGATAGACTTTGTGCGCTGATTCCGGCACGTTCGGCGACTTCCTTGCTTGTAAATCCCTTACTTTGCCGGATTGTTCGCAGTCGGTGTCCAACGTCTTGTGCCGCCTCCTCAGCCACTTGTGCCATATGTGCCGCAAATTTCCTGTCTGTCAAAAGACGAATCGTTGTCCATGGGATTTCTCGCACGCCAGTGGGGGTTGGTACGGAAATTTCATAAGCCGTAACCTGCATTTTATCCCAAAAAAGCCCCGCATTCCCCGGAGAGAGCAAACTTTCAGTCAATACTTTTACACGCTCACCGTTTTCAAATGAAACCACGAGATAGACATCTTCGATGGCGGCCGTCACCATTCGTTGATATTCAGGTTCGTCCCATTTATTGATACGCATAGGATTTAGTTTTCCTCATTTAGTTCACCCCAAGCTTCAACGATTTCTTCTAAATTCGCAATAAGGAGTTGCCTTCCAGCCTTGGGTAAAGACTCACCAGCTAATACTTTTAGGGAAGGGAGAGCAATGACTGTATCTTTTCCCTCCCATCTCACGTGACAGTGGGGAAGATGATGTGGTTGTCCCACTTCATAATAAACATAGACACTAAACCTCCCTACCTCAAGTACCTTCATCTCCATCAATTATAAACGTATACGTTAATATAACAATCGAAACTAAGCTAGTGATCACATTGCCCCTCGTTTCTGCAACGGCTTTTTAGCTGCTAAGGCATAGTTTGTTTCGGTATGCTATAATCCGACGCGCATGAATGGGAAGTTCGCGGGGAACCGCAAGAAGATTCTGGGGATTCTCCAGGTCGTATTGAGTCTGGTGCTGCTGGTCTGGTTGGTCGGCCGCGCCGGACTGGAAGAGGTCATCGCCACACTGGTCAGCATTGATCCATTGTGGTACTTCCTCGCTTTTCTCCTCTTCCAGCTCAATGTCTTCATCCGCGCCTATCGTTGGTATATCTTGCTGCGGGCGTTGGACGATCGGCCGAGTTACCTCTACCTCGTCTACCTCTACTACGTTGGCTTTTTCGCCAACAACTTCATCCCCTCTGGCTTCGGCGGGGATTTGGTGAAAGTGATCACGCTGCGCCAAAGTCATGGGCATGGGGCGGAAGCGTTGAGTTCGGTGTTGATGGAGCGTGTCACCGGCCTGGTTGGCTCTTCGCTGATCGCGCTGATCGCCCTCATATGGAACCTTTCCAGCCACACGGCCGAGATTGACCTACCGCCCTTGCTATGGACGATGGTCGCCGTCTTCAGTCTGGGTATCCCGATCCTCTTCTTCGCCGCCCGTTGGCTTGATCCATTGAGCTTCCTGGCGAGAAGGTGGCCGGCCGTCAGGCGATTGCCCTTCTATGACCGTATCGAACGGCTGGTAAACACCATTCACCGTTATCGCAAGCGCACCCTGCTTTATTCATTGTTGATCAGCCTGCCTTTTACGCTCAATCTGGTTTTTGTGCAGATCATCACCGCCCACGCGCTGGACATTGATCTCCCCTTTGCCGTTTTCGCCCTGTTTGTGCCGCTGATTTCTTTGGTCAATTTATTGCCGATAACATTTAACGGCCTGGGACTGCGCGAGGGGACCTACCAGTTCCTATTTATGCCCATTGGTGTCTCCAGCGCGGGAGCGATTGCCATGTCACTGGCCTTCTACTTCCTGCGCTTCAGCGCCGGACTGCTCGGCGGCCTGTTCTATGCCATCCGCAGCGTGACCGGGCTGGTATCGGCACCACGCACGGGCGGTTTATCCTAAGAATCCATACAATCCATCACGCAAAACACTTGGCGGACATGTGGTGGACACATGGTTATAAAGAGTAGAAAGTGAGTCTTAATGCTTCGTAAAGTTGCTGTTTTTGGGTTAGATGGGGTGACGTTCGATTTGTTGCGGCCGTGGATGGACGAAGGCCGCTTGCCCAATCTAGCCCGCCTAATGGCCGCCGGAGCCAGCGGGCCGTTGCGCTCTACCATCCCCCCCGTTTCCGCTTCCGCCTGGGCCTCCTTTGCCACCGGGACCAATCCCGGCCAACATGGACTGGTGGACTTCACCTATCCCAACCCGGAAGGGTACGACATCCGCGTCACCAATGGGCTGACCCGTTCCGCCCCGGCATTGTGGGAGATCATCGGCCGCGCCGGAGGAACCAGTGGCATCGTCAGCCTGCCGATGACCTACCCGCCGCAACCACTCAACGGCTTCATGCTCTGCTCCTTCCTCACCCCCAGCCCGGAAAGCCAATATACGCAGCCGCCGGAGTTGAAGGAGGAGTTGTTGGCGGCCGTTGGCCCCTATCCGATGCATATGTCGGAGAAGGGGCGCGGCCAGGACCCGGCCGTCTTTGTCCGTGCCGTGCGCCAGATGGAGATTGACCGCGCCAAGACGGTTAAATATTTGTTACAGAACAAACCCTGGGACTTATTCATGTATGTCCTGGAGACGACTGACAACCTGCAACATGAAATCTGGCATTTGCTGGACGAGAGTCACCCGCGTTATGATGCGGAGACGGCCGCCCGCGTCGTTCCAGAAATCCATGACTATTACGCGACAGTTGACCGGCTGTTGGGCGAGATGTTGGCACTGGTTCCCGAAGAGGCGTTGGTCGTTGTTCTCTCCGACCACGGCTTCGGCCCCTTTCACAAGTTTTTCCACATCAACAACTGGCTGGCAGCCAACGGCTGGTTGGCCTTTCGCCGTTCGCCACTGAGCTTACTCAAGCGTGCCGCCTTCCGGCTGGGCGTGACGCCGATCAACAGCCTGAAGTGGCTGACGGCGTTGCGGCTGAGTGGGATGCGCAAGAACGTCAAGCGCGGCCGAGGCGGAAAGCTGTTGCGCCGTGTCTTTCTCTCTTTCAATGACGTTGATTGGTCGCGGACGAAGGCGTTTTCCGTCGGCAACTTTGGGCAGGTCTATCTTAATGTACAGGGGCAACGGCCGCAAGGAGCCGTCCCCCCTGCGGAGTATGAGGCATTGCGCGAGGAGATTGCGCGGGCGGCCGTTGCCCTGCGCGACCCCGACGACGGCAGCCAGGTCGTGCCGGTTGTTTATCGTCGTGAAGAGGTGTTTCAAGGCACAAGTGCCGACCGCTTGCCCGACCTGGTGCTGCACACCGACCGCGCTCGCTATGTCTCCTTCGGCCACGCTGACTTTGGCTCGAACCGCATCATCGAACCCAGCACGGGGCAGACGGGCCACCATCACATGGTCGGCATTGTCGGCTTGAAGGGGCCGGACGTTCGCGAGGGGATACAACTGGACGAAGCGAGCCTACTCGACCTCGCGCCGACCATTCTGCACTATCTAGGTTTACCTGTCCCGGCACATATGGACGGCCGTGTGCTGACCAACGCCTTCACAGATACCTTTAACGCCGAGAATCCAGTGCAGATAGCGGCCGAGGATAATAACAGCAATGATCGACAGGACGATGTTTACACGGAGGCCGAAGAAGAACTCGTCCTCGCCAAACTACGCGACCTAGGGTATGTGGCATAAATACGGAACGCAGATTTTCGCGGATGAAACACAGATTTTCGCAGATTTCAAAGATAAGGAATAAAGATCAGCGTTAATCTGCGTTGTATCAGCATAATCAGCGTAACGCTTTCAGAATGACGGAACGCAGATTTTCGCAGATTTCAAAGATAAGGAATAAAGATCAGCGTTAATCTGCGAGCAATTCTTATTGCCCATCCGCGTAATCAGCGTAACACTTTCAGAATGAAAGATTTGAGCCTGGTCATTCCGGTTTATAACGAAGAGGAGAACCTGCGGCCGTTGGCGGAGGAGATTCGCGCGGCGTTGGATGGCGAGGGGCTGGACTATGAAGTCATTCTGATTGATGACGGCAGCAGCGACAACAGTTTCGAGATCATGCGGGAGCTACACGCGGCCGATCATCGCATCGTCGCCATTCAGTTCCGGCGCAATCATGGGCAGACGGCCGCCTTCGCCGCCGGATTCGACAACGCTTGCGGCCGGGTAATTGTCACGTTGGACGCCGACCGGCAAAACGACCCGGCCGACATCCCCAAGCTATTGGCTGAACTAGAAAAGGGGTACGATGTGGTCAACGGCTGGCGCATGAACCGCCAGGACGGCTTTCTCTTCCGCAAGTTACCCTCCTACTTTGCCAACCGGCTGATTGCCCGGCTGAGTGGCGTGCGGCTACGAGACCGCGGTTGCTCGCTCCGCGCCTTTCGCGCCGAAGTGGTACGCGAGTTGCAACTCTATGGCGAGATGCACCGCTTCATCCCCGAAATGGTCAACTTCGCCGGATTCTCCATGGCCGAAGTGCCGGTCAACCACCGGCCGCGCGTCGCCGGAACCTCGAAATATGGCCTCTCGCGCACTTTTCGCGTCATCCTCGACCTGTTTACGGTCCTCTTTTTGCGCCAATATAGCGACCGGCCGATGCAGTTGTTCGGCCGCGTCGGAATCATCCTCGGCGGCCTGGGCGGGCTAATCGGCCTTTACCTGGCGGGGATCAAGATTTGGGCGGGGATTGTCGGCGGCTGGGCGGGGTTCCAGGCGACGGAGATTGGCGATCGGCCGTTGCTCCTGCTGGCGGTGCTGCTGGTCATTCTCGGCGTGCAGTTCCTGGTGATGGGCCTGATTGCGGAACTAATCGTCCGCACCTATTACGAGACCCAAAACAAGCGCGTCTATGCGATTAAGGAGATTTTGCGCGAACCAATTGTTGGCGCTTCCGTTCCAGATGCCAACAACTAGATGCAAGCAACTAAAATAAATGTGTTAACTTTCTACTCGCAAAACATGCGTCACGGCCGTTGCCCCATTACTCCCTAAATTCTGGGCCATGCCAATCCGGGCATCGGCTACCTGCGCATCTCCCGCTTTACCGCGTAGTTGCTGGACAACTTCAACGATTTGATAGATGCCGGTCGCCCCGATGGGGTTGCCGCGGGCTTTCAGGCCGCCGAAGGTGCTGATCGGGATACGGCCGTCCCGCCCAATCGCCCCATCCCGCGCCAACTGCCAGCCCGTTCCCGGCTCGGCAAAACCGGCCGCTTCCAGGGAAAGGGCAGCCATGATGGTGTAGGAGTCGTGGAGTTCAAAGAGGTCAATGTCGTTGGTTGTTACGCCCGCCGCTTCCAATGCTTTGCGAGCGCTTTTTTCGGCCGCGCGGAGCCAGAGCGGGTTCTTGCGGTCGTGGAGGGCGAGGGTGTCAGTTGCCAGGGCAGAACCGGCGATATGCACCGGTTGGGCAACCATGTCCAGGGCACGTTCGCGGCTGGTGACGATCACCGCCGCCGCGCCATCACCCAACGGCGCTTCGTCAAAGAGGCTGACCGGCTCGGCGACCATCGTCGCCGCCGTAAAAGATTCCGGCCGCAGACGATTGCGAAACATGGCGCGGGGGTTGGCGGCCGCGTTGGCATGGGCGTTGACGCTGAACCCGGCAAAGTCGGCCAGTTCAACGCCGTATTCGTGCATATAACGACGCATGATTAACGCCCCCATCCCGGCGGCCGTCAGCCCATGAATCGCTTCATAATCAGCATCCAGCGCCGTGGCCATGGCCGCCACCACAGGGGAGCCGGATTCATCGGTCACTTTTTCAACACCGACGACCAGCGCGGTTTCAACAAGACCGCTTTCCACAGCCAGCACCGCCTGGCGCAAGGCGGCACCACCAGAAGCGTCGGCCGCTTCCACCGTCACCGCCTCAATACCGCGCATTCCGGCAAAGTCGGCCACCAGCGCACCGAGATGATTCTGGTTGCTCAACTGCCCGGCCAGCATATTGCCGACATAGATGGCGTCTACTTTGGTGATGTGGGCATCATCCAACGCCGCTTCAATCGCATACCACGCCAAGTGGCGAATGGACGTATTCCAATGCTCGCGGACATCCGTTTGTCCGCTACCGATAATTGATACGTTTGTCATGGGAGTGTATGTGTGTATTAGTGTATTCGTGTATTGGTACATTAACGAATACACCAATACACCATTATACCTTATGCTTATCTTATGTTAGTTTGAGTTTATCGCGGAAGCGGGTGTAGGTGGCGTAGTCTATCGGAGTGCGACGGCCGATATAGGTCTCCGTGCTCGTCGCCCGGCCACGCACTTCGGCGAGGCGGTCGGTGGTCACGATGTCGAAGGCGTCAGAACCCGCGCCGGAACCGTAGCTGACCATCAGGATACGGTCGCCCGGTTCGGCCACATCAAGGATGGCGGTCAGGCCAATCATCGTCGAGCCGGAGTAGGTATTGCCGATGCGCGGGCTGAGCAGACCAGGCTCAATTTGGGCATTGGAAAAGCCGAGCATCTTCGCCGCCCGTTGCGGGAATTTGGCATTGGGTTGGTGGAAGACCGCCCATTGGTAATCGGCCGCCGTCCGCCCCACCATCTCCATCAACGCCTCGGCCGCGCCGGTGACATGCTTAAAGTAAGCCGGTTCGCCGGTGAAGCGGTCGCCGTGTGAAGGATAATTGGCATGTTCGCGCCGCCAGAAGTCGGGGGTGTCGGTCACGTAGGAGTAGGAGCCTTCGATGAGCGCCACGGCTTCTTCCGCTGGGCCGATGAGCAGGGCTGCGCCACCGGCCGCGGCCGTATATTCCAGCGCATCCCCCGGCCGTCCCTGGGCGGTGTCCATGCCGATGCTCAACGCATAGCGAGCCATGCCGGAACCGACAAAGCCCATCGCCGCCTGCATCGCTTCGGTTCCTGCCTTACAGGCAAACTCCCAATCGGCCGCTTGCGTGTTTGGCACCGCGCCAATCGCTTCGGCGACAATGGTGCTGGTCGGCTTGACCGCATAGGGATGGCTCTCGCTGCCGACCCAGACGGCACGAATCTCGCGCGGGTCAATCTGGGCGCGGAGCATGGCGTCACGCGCCGCCTCAATAGACATCGTCACCACATCCTCATCCAGTCCATTGACTGCTTTCTCTTTCACCGGTGTGCCGCCGGTCCCGCCAGTCCACATGCGGGAAATCTCTTCCCCCGGCAACCGGTAACGCGGCACATAAGCCCCATAGCCGACAATCCCCACTGGCCGGTCAGGGCGCATTAAACCATTGTTGGGTGTGTTGTTATTCACTCTTACCTCTCTCTAAAGCAGAGACTAGGAGACTAAGAGATTGGGAGACTTTCTCGCTGATAATCTCCCAGTCTCCTAGTCTCTTAGTCTGTTTTATCTGCCGTTCGCCAACAGTTCCACCGCCCGATCCACGCGAATGTTGCGCTCGGCGACGAGTTGATCGGCGATGGCCTGCACTTCTGTTTCGTGTGCCCCAGCGGCCAGGGCGACCTGCCGCGCATGGAGGCGCATATGGCCTTGTTGGATGCCCACCGTCGCCAGGGCTTTGATCGCCGCCAGGTTTTGCGCCAGGCCAACGGCCGCCATCACCTGTGCCAGCTCCCCGGCCGACGATACATTCAATATCTTCATCGCCACTCGTGCCGTCGGATGGGCTTTGGTCGCTCCGCCGACGATACCGACGGCCAACGGCAGTGTCAATTCGCCGTAGAGATCGCCATTGGCGTCTACGTGCCAGTCAGTCAGGGCGGTGTAACGGCCGTTCCGCGCCGCATAGGCGTGCGCCCCCGCCTCCACTGCTCGCCAATCGTTGCCGGTGGCGATACAGACGGCATCAATGCCGTTCATAATCCCTTTGTTGTGCGTCGTTGCCCGGTAAGGGTCTACAACGGCAAAGGCGTTGGCCTCTTCCACTAATTGCGCCACTTCCTCCCCCGGTATCCCCGGCAGCTTCAGGCTCTCGGCCGGAATGGTGCAACGAGCCGTCGCCGTTCGTTGGTCACTCAGGTTGGAGAGGATACGCAAGTGGGTACGGCCGCCGGTCAATTCGGCGATCAACGGCGCAAGGGCTTCCACAGCGGTGTTGATCGCGTTTGCCCCCATCGCATCGCGGGTGTCGTAAAGCAGATGGACAACCAGCATCGGGCCAACGGAGGAATCGGGAAAGGTGCGAACCTCCACTCCCTTCGCGCCCCCACCACGCTTGACGATGTTCTGGCTGCACGCATTGGCGACGGCCATTAGCCGTTGTTCATTGGCCTGCAATGCCAGCGTGGCCTGATGGAGATCAGGCACGTCCAACACCTGCACCTGGCCGATCATCACCGGCTCTGATGCCTCAGTTTGGAAGCCGCCGCCGTCACGGATAAGCTTGGCTGAATAGCTAACGGCCGCCAGCACGCTTGGTTCTTCCACCGACATAGGGATCAGGTAGTCGCGGCCGTTGATTAAAAAGTTGGCGGCAATGCCCAATGGCAGCGAATATGTCCCCACCGCATTTTCGATCATCACATCCGCCTGTGCCGGTTGCAGCCCTTCACCGGCCAGGATCGCCTGTTCATGCGGCTCCAGCCCCGCCCACTCCGCTACCCACGCTGCGCGTTCGCGCAGGGACAATTTGTAGAAACCGGGAAGGCGGGAGCTTTTGTTAGTTACTGGTGTATTGGTTACTCGTGTATTCGTTATTGCTTTATCGGTTATTAGTGTATTGACTAACGCCATTTAATCTTCAACCTCAATTGTGCCTCACACACATCTACCAGAGGGGACTATACACACGGATTCCTGTCAAAATCTACCGAACTACTACAACGGATAGGGAAACCAGCGGATGAAGCGAGATTTAGGAGGGATAGAGAGATACAGAACAATCAATCCGTTTATTTCTTTATCTGTTGTAGCCATCGCCGTTATTGTTCATTGTCAATTGTTCGTTTGCCGTGTACGATAGAGTGCAAAGTGGATTCGGCCGATGCGATCATTTAGAACGTCCGCCATCATCTTGACCTTATTCATGCTGCTGCTGGTAGCGGCGGCCGCCTTTGTCTTTTTGTTGCAAGGGGATTTGCGCTTGCGTAACCAGGTGTTGGAATCGCAGCGGGAAGCTGATCGGTTGCGCCAATCGCAAGCGCAAACAGAGCTGCTGTTGGGCGCGGCCGAAGCGACCCGCGACGCCTCTTTCGCAGCGCTGGCAACGGCCGAAAACAATGTCTTGCTACTGGATGGGGAGTTGGTGGAAAGCGCACAGGAACTTAACGACATGGAGACGCGGGTGGCGGAGTTGGAAGCACAACTTTCGACGGCCGAGGCCGACTTTACCGCCTTACAAGAAAGCGCCCAAAACCAACCGCCGGTCGTCGCCATCGTTGACCCGCAGGAAGGGGAGACCCTGCAAGCTGGTCAATCCGTGGGGATCACGGTTGTCGCCAGCGACAGCAATGGCCTGGAGCAATTGCAAATCCTGGTTGATGGTGATGTCCACGTTAGTTACACCGACATCGGCGGCGAAACGCTCTACACGCGCACCACTTCCTGGACTGTGCCGGGCGAACCGGGGGAATATACGATTGCCGCCGAAGCCATAAATAGTAATGAGAACACCAGCGAGACATCGATCACCGTTGTTGTCGCTGCGGCCGCCACCGCCACGCCAACGGTCACTCCTACCCCCTAGCAAACGACCATAAACAATTCAGTTATATTCAACACAAATATTTAACGCAGAGGCGCAGAGAAACAGAGCCGCAGAGTTTTTTCATTATCTCTGCGGCTCTGCTCCTCTGTGCTTCTGCGTTTTTTAAGAATACACTTAACTCAATTCTGGCAGGTTCTAAGACGACTTCTTACGACGGCGCGTTTTCTTTGGCGGTGCTTGTCCTGCCTCCTGAGGTACGTTGATCTCAACCGTGGCCTCGTCTACGATACCCACGACCACGGCCCGTACTGGCGCGGTCTTGCGCCCCAGGATTTGTCGCGCTCCATTCCCCTCATCCAACACCAGGACGCGATCCCCCACACCCGCCTGGACGACGTCCACGCAAATGTCATAGCTGCCCGTCGGCCGCCCATCCAGCCCCAACTGATCGACAATGAGCAGCTTACGGCCGTCAAATGCCTCATGTTTAATCGTCGCCACGACAGTTCCGGTAACTCGGCCGATGTACATAACTAAATCCAGAGACTAAGAGATTAGGAGACTGAGCGACTCTAATCTGCCAGTCACTTAGTCTCTTAATCTCCTAGTCTCCTGCCTCCACATCATCCACAATCCCCACAATCGCATGATCAACGGGGACAAAGGTATTGGGCATGGCCTGGGCGGCTTCGCGGCTGCCGACGATGAAGACCAGTTCGCCGGGGCCAGCTTGTGCGGTGGCATCGGCCGCGACCACAGGCTCGCCCTTTGGTTGCTGCGCCTTCGTCAACGGCTGGACAATCAGGAACTTAATCCCTTCCAGCCCTTCATATTTCTGTGTAGCCACCACCGTACCCGTCACCCGTGCTAATTGCATAAAGCAAATCCCATCGTAGAAACCGGGTTTTTCCAAAAAACCCAGTTTCTGATCCCACTCACAACGTCACAACTTCGACTTCCATCCGCTCAATAACTGGATGCTCCGCTTCCAGCATCCGGTCAATTTCATCTAAAGTTTTCGCATGAAAATAACGCTCACCGCATTCTCGACAAACTAGCGCGGGCACATTTTCTACCACGTATAGCTGACCTCTGAACCAATGAAGTCGTTTAACCTTTTTTTCGTATGGTTCGCCACCACAAAATTCGCAAATCATTTTTACTCCGTCAAAGCATATACCGTGATGATTAACAGCTCGCTGCTCACATGAAAACGACATATGATATGGATGAATCGCCCGTCAGGAACAGGACCTTCGATCCGTTACCGCGTTCCTCGTATATCGTGGGTCAAACGCTTATCTATCCACCCCTTCAGAATGGCATATTCCACATCCCGTCTTTCCAGCCCGTCTTCTAGCATCTCTTCTTCTGCATGAGCAGAAAGATAATAGTTCCGTTCAATAATTTTTAGTCGAATACGTTCAATAATCGCCAAGATGCCTCAGATAATTATATTATCATACTCAAGGGTTCTGTAACAATGTACGTTTTATGTCCATCACGACATACGATCCTCAATTTCCCAGGCATGGTCGAGGACGTGCCAGGCTGTCCGGCGGACGAAGTAGCGCGGCCGCCAGCGCATCCCACCACGCGGCCCTTGCGTCGCTATCTCACCGTGTGCGGTCGCCGCCAACGCCTCTAAAATCGCCTGGCGGGTCTGCTCCCATTGTTGGCTCAGGTCGGCGGTCTTATCCTGCTTAAATTTCCAGCCGAGTGCTGATAAATAGCCGCCATCGCTTTCCACCACATGGCTTACAATCCCTTCCGTCTCCCGGCCGCCGCCACGCGGGCCTTTACGCAGTTCTTTGTCGCCTGCTGCTTGCACGGCCGCATCAAACGCCTGCCAGCACGCTTTCAACACTGCCTGAAAGCGTTGCAACTCATCCTCATCAATCGGCTCATCGTCCATTGTGGGAGCAACGGCCGGTGCGCCGAAGTCGGTCGTCGCGTTTCCCTCTAGCCGCTCGACAATGGTGAATGTAGATTCATCGCTTGGTAGCTGGAACGCAATCCCCGCCGGGCGCAAGACATCGGCATAACGTGGGCCATAGTCCAGGAGGGCTTCTAGGGCGGATGGTTCATCACGGCCGCTTCTGCACCAGCCAGGCCAATCCAGCGCACCGGCAAAGGTGCGCTTCTTTCCAATCTCCAGGTATACCTTAAGTTGGTTCATATTCCTTCTCCACTTTGTAATCGGATCATATGGTAGAAACCGAGTTTTTTCAAAAAACTCGGTTTCTAATATGCTCGCTTTTATGCCCACTTTTGCCCCCTTTCGTTGATGGGAGGTACAATAAGACGTGTATGCCCCGTTTACGGACGAATGAGGAATGGTTAGAGGAACTGGGTTCCCCTGGCCCGGCGCGAGATGCGGCGTTGGTTGATCTGCACGCGATCCTGACGGCCGGGTTGCAGCGTGGCGTCTTGAGCCAGGTGGACACGACCGCGCCCGAATTTGACACCCAGGCCGAAGACTTTGCCCAAGATGCGTTGCTGAAAATATTAGAGAATCTCGACACATTTGAGGGGCGCAGCCAGTTCACCACCTGGGCGCACAAGATCGCGGTCAATATGGCGCTGACCGAACTGCGCCGCAAACGTTGGCGCGATCCCTCATTGGAAAGCATGACGGAAACGGAAGATGGCGACTATACCCCCTCCTTCCTGGCCGACGAAGGGCCGGAGCCGGAGAACGCGGCCGAACGGCGCGAAATGCTGGCTACCGTCAACCGGTTGATTATGGAAGAGTTGACCGAAAAACAACGTACCGGTCTGCTTACCGCTATCGTGGAAGGCCGCTCGGCCAACGATGTCGCCGAACTGATGGACATGAAGCCCAATGCCGTCTATAAATTGCTCCACGATGCGCGGCTGCGTTTGCGTGACCGGCTGGCGAGAGAAGGACTGACCCCAGAAGAAGTCATTGCCGTTTTTGAGTAAGTGAAATTACTACTATGGTAATGAGGATCACTCGTCCGCGTAAGAATTCCGTTTTTTACCCTGTCAACTAAGGTGGATGGCACAATTGCCCAAGAAACTGTAATTTACCCGGTGGATAGATGGCTCACTATAAAATCCGACCTCACCCATACAATCTACGTCCATGCTTCAATACCGCATCACCGGCGTTTTGCTGGCTAGACAATAGCCCGGAGCATTTGAACAATGGCTACTTACGATAGAGTCCCCGATGAAGAAACGCTCAAAAAGCTGATGCGGATTCTTGAACTAACTCATGAACAAGAGTTCAGTTGTTTAGAAACCTTCGCTGTACTCGACCAGTACGTGGAGATCCTCCTCCTTTGTAAACAGCGAGCAAGCTGGGACCTTCTGGTTGAGCAACATCTGGATTTGTGTGAGCAATGTAGAGCCGAATTTGAAGCCTTAATCCGTATTCTGCAGGCCGAAATGGGCTAAGCATAGTAAGTCAAAAAGAAAATCTACGTCATCTGCGTTTGATCCGCGCAATCTGCGTAACAATAAACGTTTCTAAGGGAGAGAGCAATGGCTAGAGCGATATGGAATGGGATTGTATTGGCCGAGAGTGAGCAGACAGAGCAGGTGGAGGGCAACACTTATTTTCCCCCGGAAAGCATCAATCGTGAATATTTTCGTGATAGCAGCCATCATACCATTTGCGGCTGGAAAGGGACGGCCAGCTATTACGACATCGTGAATGGGGAGCAACTGGTGCGGAATGCTGCCTGGTACTATCCCGATCCCAAATCGGCCGCCAAAAACATCACCAATCACGTCGCCTTCTATGGTATGGTCAAGGTGGAGAAGTAGGCCATGTTACTCGCCGGGGATATTGGAGGGACAAAGACCGTCCTGGCTCTCTTTGCCGTACAGGACGATGAACCGTCGGAGATTGACCGGCGGCCGGCATTGGAACACACCTTTCCCAGCAGGCAATACAAGTCGCTGGAGACCATAGTCGAGCAGTTTTTGCGCGAGAGCGGCGAACATATCTCGGCCGCCAGCTTCGGCGTTGCCGGGCCGGTGGTTGGCACACGCGCCCAGGTGACCAACCTGCCCTGGGTGATTGATGCTGATGTCTTACAAGAACAGCTTCAATGTCCCGTGCATCTGCTCAACGATTTACAGGCGGTGGCCGCGGCCGTTCCCCATCTGAAAGACGCCGACCTCTTCACCCTCAACGTCGGCGAACCCGTGCCTGGCGCGGCGATGGCGGTGATTGCACCGGGGACAGGACTGGGGGAAGCCTTCTTAGTGTGGGACGGCCAACGCTATATCGCCTCTCCCTCCGAAGGCGGCCACAAAGCCTTTGGTCCGATGACCCATGCGCAGCTAGAACTGCTCAACTATTGGCTGCCACGCATGGGGCATGTCAGCTATGAGCGCGTCTGCTCTGGCAAGGGGATTCCCAACATCTATACCTATTTGCGCGATACCGACCAATACCCGGAACCGGATTGGCTGAGGGAAGAGCTGGAGGGTGCGGCCGATCAGACGCCGATCATCGCCCGCGCGGCCGTGACCAACGAAGCGCCGATTTGCGTGGCGACGCTGGAGATGTTTATGGAAATCCTGGGCAACGAGGCGGCCAATCTGGCGCTGACCGTCCTGGCAACGGGGGGCGTCTATATCGGTGGTGGCATCCCGCCGCGCATCCTTCCACAGTTGCAGAAGGGGCCATTTATGAAATTTTTCTGTGACAAGGGGCGTTTCAGCAAGCTAATGGAGCAAATCCCCGTCCATGTGATTGCCAATCCGAAGACGGGGTTATACGGCACGGCCTACAGCGCGTTGAACTCGGCCGCGATTGATAATGTGCTGACCAATCAGTGAGAGGTTCTTTGTTGGTATATTGGTGTATTTGTGTATTGGTATATTTGTACGAATACACAATTACACCAATATACTAATACTGCAATATGACTGAACTCGATATTGCTTCGCCTACCATTCGTATCTTTGCTGATCAGGAGCAGTTGAGCACGGCCGCTGCACAGTTATTTCTGGAAAGTGCTCAGGCGGCCGTCGCCGAACGGGGGGTGTTTTCTGTTGTCCTTTCCGGTGGTAGCACGCCGCGTGGGATGTACCGCTTGCTGGCAGAACCTCCTTATGCAACGGCCGTTCCCTGGGCCAATACCCATCTCTTTTGGGGGGATGAGCGCCTGGTTCCCCCCGACGATGAGGAGAGCAATTATGGACAGGCATCGGCCGCGCTGCTGGCGCAAGTCCCTATTCCAGCAGCCAATATCCACCGTGCGCGTGGTGAATTGGCGTTAGAGGCGGCCGTTGAGGAGTATACCGCCCAATTGCGCGAGTTCGCTGCCGCCCAATCTTCGTCCTCCGCTACCAATTGGCCGCGCTTTGACCTGGTGTTGCTTGGCCTGGGCAGCGATGGCCATACTGCCTCGCTCTTCCCCGGCCAGGCGAGCGACGAATGGGGAACAAGGCCGGTGGTGGGGGCAACGGCCGACTATGGCGGCCGCCCAGCCCACCGCCTGACGCTAACCCCACCGGTCTTCAACGATGCCCGCCATATCCTCTTTCTGGTGACGGGAGCGGACAAAGCAGCAGCCGTGGCCGCCACGCTCAACGATGCACCTGATCCAGTTCGCTGGCCTGCACAACAGATTCGGCCGGCGGCTGGCCAGGTTACCTGGTTGCTTGATGCAGCGGCCGCTACCAGTCTATAGAGCAAACAGGACAAACAGCAGCGATCTTCCTGCCGTTTGTCATTCTCACCCGGCTAGCGGTTTGTGGCAAAATGAGAAGCATCCACTAAATCAACTGATAAGGAACAATATTTATGGCCCACGTTGTAGCACGTAGTCTGCGTAATTTGCAAGTTGAGATCGTCGCCGGAAGCCACATGCTGCTGGCCGATGAACCACCATCAAACGGCGGCGAAGACACCGGCCCAAACCCCTATGACCTGTTGCTTGCTTCCCTTGCT
>CAYPHY010000026.1:52944-71177 GCA_964410625.1 uncultured Ardenticatenaceae bacterium
CCTTCCCAACGACGCCGGACTTCCGGCTCCATCTCCGTCCAGCTACGATTGTTATACTGCTCGTTTGAGGCCAGGTGATAACCATAGCGATAAGCAGGGAGATATTGATCATAGGTATAGCCAGAGGTGGCATAGTTCGTTTGATAGTCGCTACGAAAGCGGTCGCCAAACTCATCAAAACCGCCATTAGCATATGCTTCATAGTCACCATTCTCATCAATGTCAACTTCCGTACGGCGGACGGTATCACGAACCGTTTCTGTGCGGTAATTTACATCCTTGCCAATGACAACTTCTTCAATAACCCGCGCCCGTTTTTCGACCACTGCTTCTTCGCCTGTCTCGCGCATCTCGATGGTTCGGTCTTGGAAGGCGTCCATATCGGCCGCGCTAACCGGCCGATCCACCGGACGGCGTTCGACGCGCACATGCTCTTCGCGTAACTCGACATCTTCGGAAACCGGGGTTTCTTCGATGTGCGAGTGGACGCGAATACCGCCACGCTCGACCTGACGTTTGCCCACGCGCAGCTCCTCTTCCATTACAGGAATAGCTGTTTCATCTTCGATGTCTATGTCTCTATCTATGTCTCTATCGCGGTAGGTGGTGTAGGTGTCGCCATCCGAAAAGGCAGTTTGGTAGGTTTGGCGCTCGGTGGCAATGTCATCGGCCGTAAATTCCGTCGCATCAGGGTCATAACCCGACCATCCGGCCGACCGCCACTGCTCCGAACGGCGCTCGATATCCACCGGGCCATACTCATTCATAATGTCTACAGCTTCTTCGACCTGGTGTTCACCAGCGCGAACAGCAACAAGTGTCCCGCCACGGCGCACCCCTTCGGCATAATATCCCGCTTCTTCTTCGGGGATACCCCAGCCGACCAACGCGCCGACCAGGCCACCGACGGTTGCCCCAATAGCGGCTCCGGTCAATCCGGCAACAATCGGGCCGGCTGCTACCACCGGACCAATGCCAGGGATCGCCAATGCCCCTAAACCGAGCAGGACACCGCCCAGACCGCCCAATGCACCGCCGGTCAACGCACCTGATACTGCGCCTTCGGCCGCCTGGCCTCCATCATCCATGCCATCTGTGGTAGAGGTGGAAGAGGTCGAATAAACATCCTCATTCTCTCGCACAACCAGGCTAATATCATTGCGGTCGAAACCGGCGGCGACCAAATCTTCAACAACATTTCGAGCATCAGTCAGATTATCATATAAACCAACAACTGTTTTCATCTTTACAACTCCTTTTCAACTTCCAACTTCCTCTTCAAATTGGGAAAGGTCATCCGACCTTGTCCGCTACACTTACGCTTCGGCCCAGTCGGAATCTTCCGCCACTCCACCTTCAAGTCGTTCGACATGAACTTCTTCGCTGCGGAGGGTGACCGATTGCGGCCGATGTGCCTCTACTCTTCGGGTATGCACATGAACTTCTTCAAGCAGCATCAGTTGCTTCTGGACAACAAACACCTCTTTCATCACCGGTACAATGGTGGTGTCACCTTCGACGCGAGTGGAAAGCGGTTGAGAAATGAGGCGATTGATTGGGATCCGTTCGATCTCAACACGGTCCTCAATGAGTGGTACATCAACCACTTCTTCATTCTCATGGACAACTTTGTTTATCCGTACCTTGCCCAATTCCACCGTTCGCTTTCCAACGAATAACTCCTCTTCGATGACCGGCACAACTACAGCTTCTTCACTCTGGTTGCTTTGATAATAGCTTTGTGTAAGTTCTGAGAAACGTAGGGATGCCACATAGGAGCCATCTTGACGGGGAGTAATCATCTCGGCTGGAATTAAAATCTGCTGGTCGCCAATGGCGACAACAAACTTCTTTTCTGGTGGATAATAAGCCTCGATCGTCCCCTGTTCGCCATCCTCATCAACAACCACATGAGCCGCATGATTCGTCGCGTCCATGTGTGTTGGCACATCTCTTTGCCCAGGTTGAACCATAGGGATTTCTCCTTCTATCCAAAGCAACGCCTATAACAAAAATGGCGTTTACCGGATTAGTTGGAGCACAATGAAAGCGGCGACGATAACGAGAATGAGTAAAACGAGAATAACGCCTATTGAGGGGCCAGAACGTTCCGGGCGTTCATAGACATCAACTCCACCGGAAACGGTGGTTGAGTCTGAGCGCGTAGAATCATATACGTCGGTCCCAGAGATAGATTGGTTTTCTATATCCGTTTGTACATTCGGCGTTTGCCTCATTTCCATTGCTCGGTCATTGGATTCGCTCATCATACTTCCTCACGCTTTTTAACAATACGCAAGTGCCTTCTTGCTGCGACCCTTTGCTAGAAGACACCGTTTTGGTGGCAGCACAATATAAACCATAGCAGTGGCATGGCGATTCCACTATGTACAAGCGGCACATTCAAGGGTATATAAAGAGCTGTAACTTGATATAGCTATGGAGAGGAAAAGGAGGTGGCTTGAGTTTGATGGATATTAACAGGACTTACGCAGTGACAACATTTTTTGACACGAATGGCACGAATTTTACGAATATAGAGGGCGAACTTCGTGTTATTCGTGCTATTCGTGTCAAATCAAAATGCGTAAGTCCTATCTGAATAACGCGGGAACAGGGTTATTTGTCGTCCAATACCGCAATCCCCGGCAGGTCGCGTCCTTCCAGCAATTCCAGACTCGCTCCACCGCCGGTGCTAACATGGGTCATCTTGTCCGTCAGTCCCGCTTTGGCAATCGCCGCGGCCGAATCCCCACCGCCGATGAGCACCTTCGCCCCATGCTCCACCAGCGCCGCTAACAGATGGGCCACCTGGTTGGTTCCAGCGGCAAACTTCTCAAATTCAAAGACGCCC
Organism: uncultured Ardenticatenaceae bacterium; assembly: GCA_964410625.1. Taxonomy (GTDB): domain Bacteria; phylum Chloroflexota; class Anaerolineae; order Promineifilales; family Promineifilaceae; genus CAYPHY01. Next base: position 55,799 of record CAYPHY010000026.1, read on the forward strand.
ATCGGCCCGTTCCAGACCACCAACTGCGCCCCTTGTAATTCGGCATTAAAGCGCTCCAACGTGGCCGGGCCGACGTCCAGCGCCATCGCATCGGGCGAGATACTCCACACCATTTCCGTCACCGGCGTAGCATCGTTTGAAAACTCATCGGCGACAATCACATCCACCGGCAACACCAACTGGTCGCCTGCTGCTTCCAGCAAACGTTTTGCCTCCGGCAAGGCTTCATCCTCGACCAGCGACTTGCCCACATTATGGCCTTGTGCCTTCAAAAAGGTGTTGGCCATGCCGCCACCGATGAGAATTTTATCGGCCGTCTGCAACAAATTATCAATCAGCTTGATCTTGTCGGAGATTTTGGCCCCGCCCATAATCGCCACATAGGGATGGGGAGGGTTATTGGTGGCGACGCTCAACCCTTGCAACTCCCTGGCCATCAGGAATCCGGCAACGGCCGCGCCCCCCTTTGCCTGAATCGCTTTTGCCGCCCCTTCTGTGCTGGCATGGGCGCGGTGGGCCGAACCGAAAGCATCATTGACATATACATCCGCCAACTCCGCCAACTGTTGTGAGAGTTGGGGATCATTCTTTGTTTCGCCGGGATGGAAGCGGGTGTTTTCCAGCATCATCACCTCGCCCGGCTTCAGGGCAGCGGCGGCGGCCGATACCTCATCACCAACTACCTCGTCCATCTTCTGCACCGGACGGCCGATCACCTCGCTTAGATGCTCGGCCACCGGGTCCATCGCAAATTGCTTGTCGGCCGGGGACTTGGGACGGCCGAGATGGGAACACAAAATCAACGCCGCGCCCTGATCGAGCAGATAGTTGATCGTCGGCAACGCTGCCTGGATGCGCGTGTCGTCGGTTACGGTAATATCGTCATTGGGGTCTTTGCTGCTCAACGGCACATTAAAGTCCACCCGCACCAGCACCTTCTTCCCCTGCACGTCAATGTCGGTAATACTCTTCTTATTCACTGATATGTCTCCTTGAAAAGTGGCAAGTAGTAAGTTGCAGGTGGCAAGTTGAACTCTGGCGTGTCATAACGTGCTACCTGCTACCTGCCACTTGCCACAGCTTACTCGTCACTCGTCACTAACCACTCCGCACTGTCACTATAGCGTTCGTCCGGCACTTGAATCGCTAACGATTTCTTGATTTGCTTGATGCGGCCGACAATTGCACCGAGCGAGACTTTATAGAGTCGCCCGGCGGCCGCCTGTGTTAGTTCGCGCTGCTCCTGTTCGCTGAGCACAAACTCGGCTGCTGCTGCCCAGGCTGGAGCCGGGTCTGCCTCCGGTTTACTGCTTGCCTTAAAATCTCGCCACAGGCGACGGCCGCGAACCAACGACATAAAACCAAATTGCCGTTCCTGCAAACCGGGCAACAATAATTGCTCTACCTCATCGGCCATTCCCCGTGCCTGCAACGGCAGCTTCAGCAATCCTCCATAAAAGGTAAAGGGCAAGACCCAGGGTTCCGCAGGCAGCCGGTCTTCCTCGTTGAGCATTTGCGTGGTAGCCAAAATCGTCCGCGCCCGCGCGCCGGTCAGTGGCAATTCGGCAGCAGCGGGGTTGATCTCCGCTACCAGCCAGCTATCTTCGTCCCGCACCAGCCGCACCGATACCACATCAACGGCCGTGAAGCTGCGATCCGTCGCCTCTGGATCAGGCCAGGCGAACTCGATATAAACCACCTGCCCATCTTCCGCCTCAATGGCGCGGGTCAGCCCTAGCCGTTGCCGCCCTAGAACGGTCTTAAGCAAGATGTCAAAGGCGATGTAGCCGAAAAGGTCGAGTGTTTCGGCCGCTTGATGATCAGGAAGGAGTAGTGCTTCCAACGCCGGCTCATCTTCGGCCAACGTCGCTTCAATCAGCCGTTCCACCACCGGCCATACCTCTTCCCAGATCGTCGCTTCGTCAATCATGTAACCCTCGTTTATTATACGTGGTCTTCACAGCTTTTACACGGTTTATTTAGAGTGGTGGGGAGATTGGTGTATTAGTGTATTGGTATATTGGGATGGAAGTCGCAAATGAGTAACCGTCGTTTGGAGCAGAACAGAACGAAAAGCATTTGGGGTGTGTTGCTTTTACCATTGCTCGTGCTTGTTTTCCTGGTGCAGCAGTTAGTAGGCGGTTCGGGAGCAGCGGCCGTTGCTTCCCCGTCGGCCGCCACTTTGGTGGATAGTGGTGGTGGTGAGTTCGCTGTCCCCGATGTGCCGCATTTGACCGAAGCTGACCGGCTGGCAATCGAGCGGACACTTGAGCAAAACATCAAGGCGTTAAGCAGCCAGGGCAAGCTCACGGAGGCGCGAAGCACGGCGGCCGTTTCCCTCGCCTGGCCGATGAAACCGGCCGAGCATTTCAGCGACCCTGGCTACTTTGGCACCACGAACTTTGTGGATCAAAATCCGGCCTTTCCCAACCAGCGCCGCGACTACTTTTGTGGCGCACGCACCTATGATTCGTCCTCCGGTTATAACCATCAGGGAACGGATCTCTATCTCTGGCCGTTTGCCTGGAACAAGATGGACGCGGGGGATGTGGAGGTGGTGGCGGCCGCTCCCGGCGTGATCATCCATCGCGAAGACGGCAACCAGGATCGTAGTTGCGGCTTCAACGGCAGCCGCTGGAACGCCGTCTATATCCGCCATGCCGATGGCTCTATCGCCTGGTATGGTCACTTAAAGCGCGGTTCGGTGACGACAAAGGGTGTGGGCGAGACAGTGGCAACGGGCGAGTACCTCGGTCTGGTCGGTAGCTCCGGCAACTCAACAGGGCCACACCTCCACTTTGAGCTACATGATGCCAACTTCCGGCAGATTGATCCCTATGCCGGGAGTTGCAACCTGATGAACAGCGAATCATGGTGGAGCGAGCAACCGGCATATTATGATTCGGCCGTCAACAAACTAACCACCGGCACGGCCGCGGTCCAGTTCCAAAGTTGCTCCAACCACGACATCACCAACGAAGCGCTTCAGTTTCAACCAGGGGACAAAATCTACTTCACCACCTACTACCACGACCAGCTAGGCAGCCAGCCAAGCCGTTACCGCATTTTGCGGCCGGATGGCACCCTCTATGTGGAGTGGCAGCACAACAGCCCGGTGTCGCACTACGTCCTTTCCTATTGGTATTGGGCCTATCAGTTTGCGGCCGATGTCCCCACCGGTACGTGGACATTTGAAGTGTCCTTTGAGGGTAAGACCCACCAGCACCAGTTCTACATCGGTACACCCTCTACGCCGACAACAACCCCATCCCCTTCGCCCACCGGCTCGACCACACCAACCATTACTGCCACCCCCGTGCTAACGACTACTGCCACCGTCACGCCAACACCAAGCGCAACAGTGATTTCTCCACCCGCCATCCATAACGGGTACATCCCTCTAATGCTCAGTGAATAGTGGCTAGTGGTTAGTGGCTAGTTATAATTCTAATCACTATTCACTAACCACTAACCACTATGATGATCACCAGCCGTTCAAATCCCAAAGTAAAATATGTACGGCGGTTGCAAGCTGATCGGCGTTTTCGCTATCGCGAACAGGCGTTTGTTGTCGAAGGGACACGCTGGCTGGCTGATTTGCTGCGCTCGGCCGTCACCCCTCGCGAAGTCTACTGCACCCCCGATTGGCAAGGGGCGGCCGAGAACCAATCCCTGCTCGCAAATTTCTCCCCGCCTACGCTGGTCGAACCCGCCCTACTGGCAGAGATGAGCGATACCGAGACGCCACCCGGCGTACTGGCGATTGTGCCAATGGTGAAGCACGCGCTACCAGCCGAGCCATCCTTATTACTCATCCTTGACGCGGTTAGCAATCCCGGCAATTTAGGGACGATGTTGAGGACGGCCGCTGCTGCCGGTGTAGATGGCGTTTTGCTTGGTCCGGGCTGTGTAGACCCCTACAATCCGAAAGTCGTTCGCGGCAGCATGGGGGCGTTGTTGCGGCTGCCCTTTGTGACGATGGATTGGGAAGCGATCACCGACACCGTAGCGGGGATGGCTATCTGGCTGGCAGCGGCCGAGGGGCATACAGCCTATTCTGAGGTTGACTGGCGGCGGCCGTCAGCCCTGATCATTGGCAGCGAAGCCTCCGGCGCACAGACGGCGGCCCGCACTCTCGCCACCGGTCTGGTCACCATCCCTATGCACGATGAAACGGAGTCGCTGAATGCGGCCGTAGCAGCGGCCGTGATCCTTTTTGAGGCTATACGCCAACGAAGCGGTGGGTGAACGGAAATAGCTGTCGCGCTAAATGAAACCACTAAAGATTCAATAAACTTTTTTTATGCGTGGGTCGCTGGCTGTGCGTTTGTTCCACCTGAAACGGAAACTAGAAGCATTCCTAACCCCTAACTCACGCACAACTTCACAAGGGACGAGAAAAACTTCAACTACCTCGTAATCGGGTGAAAAGAAGACACAAACAAGAAAATCGAAGTCAGATGGTTCGACAGGACGACCGAAATCAAAGGATGTGGAGGGCTTGACAAAACGAGATTTGATCTGATACGTTCGACCTGAGGCGTCAGTAGCGTCATACCCTTTCTGAACGGTGCTTTCTGAGAGTTGAAGGTTAAGCATACCTGCCACCAACCACTCTGCATAATCTCCTTGAAGTGTTCGTTCTGAACGCAGAATCCCCAACTGAGTCAAGCCTTGTCGAGCGGCGATATAGCACTGGATGAAGTAATTGGCTAAATCTTGCTTCTGTTCAAAATTAATATTCATCAATACGAGTAACTACAAAACCTCCTAATACAAGTTATAAGTTGATACGAACTTAACACAAATACGCAATAATACAAAGCGTTGCCTTTGCCATATCACAAGTGGAGGCGGATAGAAGGTGGTGTATTCTGGACTGGGTGGATGTGATAGACAATGCGACGGCCGCAGTCGGGGCAGTGGCTGTCAAAGTAATAATATTCGTGGTCGTCGGGCGTGGCATAGGCCTTCGCCATGAAGCTGTAGACATCCGGCCCCCAAGGAAAGACCACCCACTCCTTTTCCTGCTCTGAAAGTTCCAGGGCGGTTTGCAAGAGCTCGGGACTCAACTTGGCGCGACATTCGGCTAAGAAGGTGCTGCAACGGCCGCAGACCTGGAAGCGGCGTGCAGCCACATCAAAAATGGTCGTTTCCTTTTCTTCTGGTGCTTGCTTTTCTTTCCGTTTTGACTTGCGGCCGCGCCGCTTTGATCCCACTTCCTGCTTCCCTTCTCCTGGCTGGATACTTTCCTCTCGGTTTCCATCAGGAGGTTCACTGTCTACTACCTGTCCATCTTCTTCGAGCGAATCTTCTTCGCTGGCAACCGGCTCGTTTTCAGTTAACATAGCGGCTCAATAAGCCTCATCAGGCTTTGCTTTCGTTTGTTAAATTTTAACGATTCTAACGTTGCCCCCCTTTCTGTCAAGTTAGGGTTAGCGTTGTGAATCTATTTTGGCACGAATGACACGAATAACCAGGATTGATAGAGAGACAATTGGCTATCTGATGCATCGTGAGACGAGAAGATTAAAGCAGTTGTTGGTTGATTGGGGTGCGGCCGTTGCCGGGACTACGCTACCCCAACCGCCCGCCTATGATGGCCCGGACATTGAACTGACCCGCATCGTCGAGCATACGGATGATGTGGTCCCCGGCGCATGCTTTGTCGCCCGTGTTCGCGCCGGGAGTGATGGACATCGTTATATTGACCAGGCCATTGAACGCGGGGCGCGTGTGGTTTTGGCCGAGCGGCCGGGGCCGGTAGCAAGTGGCAAGTGGCAGGTGGTAGGTGGCACAACGCCGGTGGTCTATTTGCAGGTGGCGGATACGGCCGAGGCGATGGCCTGGTTGGCAGCCGCCTGGGAAGGGTTTCCTTCGCGCCAATTGGTGATGATTGGCGTCACCGGAACCGATGGTAAGACCTCGACGGCGACTTTACTGTTCTCGATTTTGCGTGAAGCAGGTTTGCGAACGGGTCTACTAAGCACAATCAAGGCGGTTATTGGCGACGAAGAGGAGCCGCTGGCCTTGCATGTGACGACGCCGGAAGCCCCTGTTGTCCAACGCCACCTGCGGCGAATGGTGGACGCCGGGCTGACCCACTGCATTCTCGAAGCGACCTCGCACGGCCTGGCACAACACCGGGTGGCGGCCGTTGACTTTGATTATGCCATTGTCACCAACATCACCCACGAACACCTTGACTATCACGGCAGCTATGAGGAATACCTGGCGGCGAAGGCGCGACTTTTCACCCGATTGGCCGATCCTCCCTGGCAAATCGCCAGCGAAAACCCATTCAAGCGTGATTTGGTCAAGACGGCCGTTCTCAACCGCGATGATGCTTCCTACCAACCCTTACTGGCACTGGTCCAGGCGACCAATGCCCAGCGTTCTTACGGCCTCTCACATTCGGTCGAAGCGGACGTACATGCCACCGATATCCATTACGCGGCGCAGGCGACGCGTTTTCAGCTTCATCTGGCAACGGCCATTGTCCCCGTCCAATCCCCGTTGGTGGGTGAGTTTAATGTCTACAATATGCTGGCGGCGGCAACGGCGGCCGAGTCGCTGGGCTGTTCGGTGGAAGCAATCCAACAGGGTTTGGAAGCAGTGGAAGGGATTCACGGCCGAATGGAGCGAGTGGACCGCGGGCAGTCCTTCCTGGTTGTCGTGGACTTCGCCCACACGCCCAACGCGCTCGATAAGGCGTTGGCGGCCGCGCGGCGGATGGTGGCTGGCGACGGGCGGATCATTGCCGTCTTTGGTAGCGCGGGAAAGCGGGATGTCGAGAAGCGGTGGCTGATGGCTGAAATCTCGGCGCAACAAGCGGACTTGACGGTGCTGACGGCCGAAGACCCACGCACCGAATCGCTCGACGACATCCTGGCGATGATGGCGGAGGCGTGCCGGGGCAAAGGGGGGATCGAGGGAGAGACGTTCTGGTGCGTGGCTGATCGCGGGCGGGCGATTTACTTTGCCCTGTCGTTGGCGCGGCCGAATGACCTGGTGCTGATCTGTGGCAAGGGGCATGAACAGTCGATGTGCTTTGGGACGATTGAGTACCCCTGGGATGATCTCAAGGCGACCATCGCCGCCCTTGATGCCTTCCTCAGCAATCAACCGATGCCCGATCTCGGCCTGCCAACTTTTAAAGAAACAATACAAGCAACGAATTTCGCGAATTAACTCGAATTTAGACTTTTTGCGGGTTAATTCGCGTGCAAGGTAGTGCCAATGCGTTAAGAGTTTGTATGAACAGGGCGCACCACTATAAATAAAAATCAGCGAAATCTGCGTTTCATTCGCGTTGGCATTCGCGAATGCACACCGCGTAACCATTTTCAAGGGAGACAGTAATGGCCGATAAGCTTGACCTGAAGAAAACATTTAAGGAGTTGTATAATCCGTCTGCAAAGGAATTTTCGGTTGTGGATGTGCCACCTTTTGCTTTTCTGATGGTGGACGGCCGCGGCGATCCGAACACCGCGGCCGAATACCAAACGGCAGTCGAGGCGCTCTACTCCGTTTCTTATACGCTTAAGTTTATGGTGAAGAAGGGACAGGGGATTGACTATGCTGTGATGCCGCTGGAGGGCTTGTGGTGGGCGGAGGATTGGAGCGCTTATACGGCCGATCGCCGCGATGATTGGTTATGGACGATGATGATCCACCAGCCGGAGGTGGTGACGGCCGAACTCGTTGCCGAGGCGATTGAGCAAGTACGGACAAAGAAAAAGCTGGAGCGTGCCGCCGATGTGCGCTTTGAAAGCTATCATGAAGGGCTGGCGGTGCAAATAATGCATATCGGCCCTTATTCGGCCGAGGGACCAACCCTGGCGCGAATGCACAATGAGTTTGTCCCCCAAAATGGCTATGAGCTGACCGGCAAGCACCATGAAATCTACCTCGGCGACCCTCGCCGTACCGCGCCAGAAAAGTTGAAGACGGTATTGCGGCAGCCGGTGAGAAGAAGAGACTGAGGGACTGGGAGATTAGAGATTGGAGATTGATTGTGGCGCGATTTGTCAAATCGCGACTCGATTTGTTAAATCGCAGCCCGATGTGGCAAATCGCAGCCTGCAGATTAACCTGTCAATAGAATGGCGTACCATTAATGACCTCTTGATAGTTCCGTGCTATAACAGCGATCAATTCGATATAAAAAGGGCATCACGAAAGAAAGATTAAACCTCCAAAATCCGCGCTATCTGCGTTTCATCCGCGTCATCAGCGTAACTATTTCTTACAGGAGTATTAGAAGATGGGACTATTAAATCAAACACTCGGCCGCGTCAAACGCAATCATGGGCTGGAACACGCCACCATTCACGTCTTGAGCGAGAAACACAATCGCTTTAGCGCACAAGGTAACTCCGACCATCGTGGTTTTAACCTCAACATATATGGCGATGTGGATGAGACAGATGTGCAAGCGGCCGTCGAGGAAGCCTATACACGTTTGCAAAATGGCGAACACCAACTGGCCGTCCATCCCAACTGCGGCACGGTCTTGCTGACTACCGCCACGTTGGCCGCGCTGTCTTCGCAAGCAGTCCTGGCGGCCGAATGGTTGCGTTCCGACCAGCGGGGGATTGGCCGGCGGACTTCATTCATCAATGCGCTGCCCTCGGCCGTCCTCGCCGCCACCATCGCGATCATCGTTTCGCGGCCGTTGGGCATCTTCCTCCAGGCCAACTACACCGTAGACGGCAAACTCGGCAACCTGCGGGTCAACCGGGTGCGCCAGGTTGCGCCCTCACCTGTCACCTATCTGTTCCATCTCTTGCTCACCGGCGGCCGTCGCGATCTGGAAGTGCGGTCGTACCGGATCGAGACCAATGAACAATGAGACAATGAACAAGTGCATACCTGCTACTTGCCACATGCCACATGCCACAGCATTCTAATCACTAACCACTGATCACTATCCACTAAAAATGTTTTACATCTTTCACGGCGAAGACAACTTTTCGCGGACGGAGGCGTTACAGGGGGTATTGGCACGCCTGGGTGATCCGGGGATGTTGGAGCTGAATACGACGCGGTTCAGCGGCTTGATGCCCTTTGCTGAGTTGCAACAGGCTTGCTCGGCCATGCCTTTTCTCACTCCGGTGCGGGTGGTGTTGGTGGATAATCTCTTTGCTGCCAAGCCAGACCGCGCCTTTATAGATAAACTGCTTGATTTCCTGCCCCAACTGCCAGATTTTACGCGCCTCTTTTTCCTCGAATCACAAGCGTTACCGGCCAATCACCGCGTGCTGAAGCTGGCAACGGCCGAAAAAAGCGGCTATGTGCGGCTCTTTGAACGGCCGAAAGGCAACGAGTTGGTGAAGTGGATTCAAAATCGCGCGGCCGAGAAGGGCGGCCACTTTTCCCCCCGCGCTGCCCATTTTCTGGCTGCCAACGCTGGCAACGATCTGCAATTGCTGGAAAATGAGGTGGAGAAGCTGGTGCTATACAAGGGAGAGGCAGAAGTGGAAGAGGGTGATGTGCAACTGTTGTCACCCTATGCGGCCGAGGCCAGCATTTTTGATCTGGTGGATGCGCTTGGCGGCCGAGATGCGCGACGAGCGGCTACCCTCTTTCAACAGAAGTTGGCTGAAGGGGCTGATCCCTTCGCTATTTTTCCGATGTTCGTGCGCCAGTTCCGCTTGTTGATCCAGGTCAAGGAGCTGGCCGAAGGGGGAAGCCAGGCGGCAGCGATAGCTTCTGAGTTGCGGCTCCATCCCTTCGTTGCCAATAAGCTGCTGCAACAAAGTCGCGGCTTCAGCCTGCCGCAACTGGAACAGATTTACCGCCACCTGCTACAAATAGATGTTGGTAGCAAAACCGGCCAGACCGACCTCCTAACGGCCTTACATCTGTTGGTTGCTGGTTTAGCGGCCGTGGAGACATAAATCTGCTGGATTTCGCCTTATAGAAGCTGTGGTTGTGGTATAATAAAGAGCAAAGGCAGGTTGATTCGTGATAGACAGTATAAAAGACCTTCCAGCAACGAATGAAAACGAACAATTGATCGCTGCGCCTGGCGAACCAATTGTCAATGTCACTGCATTTACAGCACGACGACAAGTAAGCGGGTATGTAGGTAGCAACATCAGTCATCTTATGGGGGGTTCAGAACCGGCATTAGTGTTGAGCCGGGGGCGATTGGTCTGGCGGGTTCCAATTATCTTGACCACTCCTCAACAGGGTCAGGTTGGAGTTGTCGGTAGCTTAGACGTGGATGCCCGCACTGGACAGCTATTAATTCCGATAGATTTTTCGCAGAAGATCACCACCCATGCCCAAACGCTTACTCAGGCTTCCACATCTTGAACAGCAAGCCACATCTGATTGTCTGGCTGCATGTGCAGCTATGATGCTCAGTGTCATAGATGTTAAAGTCTCTTATCAAGCCTTATTAGAAATACTCAATGTTGCCTCTTGGGGAACACCTCATCGCAATTTCCAGCGGCTAGAGCAGCAAATATCAGGCATCCGCGTTCTATACAAACAAGGGGTGCTAACTGATTTGTTTCAAGCAATTGATGAGGGAAACGCGCCGACCGTTTTCCTCTGGACTGGTGAATTGCCATATTGGACGGTGGCGACCTGGCACGCAGTTGTTATTGCTGGCTACGACGAAGAACACTTTTTCTTAAATGATCCTGCTTTTCAAGAAGCCCCACAAATTGTCTTACAGGGTGATCTGGATTTAGCCTGGATAGCCTACGACTCCTTTTATGCGACAATTGAGAGAGAATAGTTTGACGACCGTAGAACGCAGCCCTTCAAATCCCGCGACGGTGTTTCACTCCTAAGCACTGCTCGTGTTGTGGTTAATACATGGGCTTTATATTAATCCAAAATCGAAAAGCGACCCGACTGGAGAAGCCAGTCGGGTCGCTTTGTTGCTTTTACGACTTTAGAAACCGAGTTTTTGCCAAAAACTCGGTTTCTTTCACTACCATTACTGCAAACTATAAGTTACCTGTACCTGTACCTGGAAGCTCAATTGCCCAGGGGAGATGCCGGGGGCAGCGGCCGATTCTTGCATCGCGCCACCCATGTCGCCCCGCATAATCGGCGGCACTGCGCTGCCGATGACTTCGCTGATGATCTGGATGCTGCCTAGCTCGACGTTGCCCAATTCGGCCAGTGATTCGGCGCGTTGGGCGGCGTCGGCCATGGCAGCAGCGCGAGCCTCGGCTTCCAGCGCGGCCGGATCGGAGACGCTGAAGTAGACGCCGTAGATTGAGTTCGCGCCGGCGTCAATGGCGGCCGCCAGCACATCGCTGACCTTGCTGATGTCGCGAATGGTGACATTGACCTGGTTGGTCACGCGATAGCCGACGATGCCTTGTGGGGTTCCGGTCTCGCTATAGCGTTGGTCTGCCCAGACACTATAGTTGCTGGTCTGGATGTCCTCGGCGGCGACACCCTGGTCTACCAGGGCGGCCATAATGTTGTCAAAAGTGGCCTGGTTCTGGCTGGTCGCTTCATCTACGGTCTCGGCAAAGATTTCGACGCCGATTTGCGCCTGGGCCTGATCCGGTGTGCCAAAGGCCTGTCCCTGACCGACGACGGTGATGCTGCCAGGGATGGCAGGGGGATTGCCCTGGGCGGCGGCCGATTCCGGGGCAAACGACGCTGAATTGGCTGGTGCGCCTGAGCAAGCGACCACAAAAGCGGCCAGGACCATCAGCATAATCAAACCAATCAATTGTGTACGCTTTTGCGTAAGCATATTTCAACTCCTTCTGCTTGAATAAAAATCACTTTGCGGCTCCGGTTCTTTCCTTCCGTTCCGCTTCACTCATAATGACGAAGAAGGTTTTGGTTTGGTTCCATTGATAGAGTGAATCATTATTGGTACAGTACTGTTTATGGACAGCAAGTATACCGGTAGCGACTTTGACGACTTTTTGCGAGAAGAAGGGATTCTGGCTGAGGTGGAAGCGACGGCATTGAAGCGCGTCATCGCTTATCAAATTGAAGAGGAAATGAAGCGGCGTAACATGACCAAAACGGATATGGCACTCAGGATGAACACCAGCCGGGCTTCATTAAACAGGCTGCTAGACCCTTCCAATCCCTCTGTTACGCTACAGACGCTTGAGCGGGCAGCTTTGGCGATTGGTAAAAAGTTGAGAATTGAATTGGTCTAATGTCAAGATACTGATTCCCACCACTGGCGCAGGAGAGGCTCGGCCGCTACAAACCCGGCCTCGCTCATTTCGGCGTAGCGTTCAAATTGCAGGGAGCCGACGTCGCCGGTGTCCGGTTCGATCAGCAGATCGGCCGCCTGCCGCAGTTCACTCAATAGCTTGCGGTTGTTGAGCATCACCGAGCGCACCAGCAAATTGCCCAGCGAGGGGACATTGGCCGCTGGCTTCAGTGGGTTGAGGCGACTCCACAACACCTGCCAGCCAGAGATGCTGGGGCCAAAGCTGAAGTCGGGGTTGATTGATTCTGCCCGGCTGACGTTGACGCCGATGATTGTCCCCCCTTCAACTCGTTCGCGCATGACGTCTATCGGGAAGTTGTTGATCGCGCCGCCGTCCACCAGCAGGTGGCCGTCCTCGTCCAGCACCGGGGAGAAGACGCCGGGGATGGAGAGGCTGGCCCGTACCGCCAGCCAGAGCGGGCCGCGCTCGTGGATGCGGATGTCGGCCGCCGTCAGATCGGCCGATACGGCGAAATACGGCCGCCACAAGTCCTCGATCTGCGTGTCTTGCACCTGCTCGGCGAGGATTTGCGTCACCTTGCCCGACGCCATCAGCGACACCAGCGGCAAGGTGTAGTCGAACAATGCCTTGCTATTTGCCAGGCGGGTGGAGAGCTGGTAAATCTGGTCATAGTCCATGTCCAGGGCTAAAGCCGCGCCCATCAACGCCCCCATGCTCGTGCCGCCGATCAAGTCTACTGGAATACCGAGTTGCTCCATTGCCCGCATGACGCCGAGGTGGGCGTAGCCCTTGGCCGCGCCGCCGGAAAGCACCAGAGCGATAGCCTTGCCGGTCAGACGACGGGCGAGCGATTCCATATGCGCGGCCGTCCCCCGGCGCACATGGTAGTAGGTGTGGATGGGGCGCCCGGCCAACCATTGGGCGGTAGCTCGCGGCCGTTCCGTTTGTGGGGGATGCCACAGCACCAGGTCTACCCGCGCACAGGTGGGCAGGGCATAGACCGCTTCCTCGATCAGCGTTGGCGCAGGGTCTGTGGTGGCGTCGGCGACGATCAGCACGCGGTCGGCCTGGCGCAGGCTGCGGCGCGTCCACTCCGACCAGATTGGGTCGGCGACGTAGATCAGGCGTTGGTACTCGCTTTCCAGGTTGTTCAGCCGCGCGACCAATAGCTCATGCGCGGGATGGTTGTGGGGGATGTCGGCCGTCCCTTTTTGCCCAAATACCGCGTCCACCGTTGAACGGTCGAGGATCGTCGTTGCGCCATAGGGCTGCATCGCCGAGGCCAGTGCGGAAGCGAAGGCGGCAATGTCTACCTGTCCGCTGGCGGGAACGAGGGTGATCGTTGCTGGCGGGGTAGGTTTGATGGAGAAGGTCGTTGTGGCCGTCAGCAGCTTTTGCCGCCGTTGGGCGTCTTGCTGTGCCAGGGGGAACAGCAGTTGTGGATGTTCGCGCCAGAGTTGGCGGCAGACGTCATAGGAGAGGCTGATCAGTGTCGTTTCGCGGGTGGCAACGGCCGTCATCGCGTGTGGTTCACCGCTGAGTAGGCCGCTCAGGTCGAGCGCTTCTCCCGCGCCGACTGACCCCCAGGTCTGTTGTTTGCCATCGGGTTGGGTGAGTAGCCATTGCAGGCGGCCGTTGATCAGCAGATAGAGCGCGTCGCTGCGTTCCCCGGCACGGAAGAGGGTGTCGCCGTTGCCCAGATAGTGCCATTCGGCGGCGGCGGAAATCGTCGCCAGCAACGCATCGTCCAGTCCTTCAAAGAGATCGGCCAGCACGGCTGCCAGTTGAACGCATTGCATCCGCGTCCGCATCGTCGCCCCGACCATCTCGCGCAGGTCGGCGTCGAGCTTCAGCAGCGAGCGAAAGGTGTCGGCGGGGACGGCCAGCAGTTCGACCTCGGTTTCGGCCGTCACCTGTACCGGCAGCCTTTGTCCCGTCCAAACGGCCAACGCGCCGATCACGTCCCCTTGCCCCAATGTCCACAGGTGTAGCCCGCGCTCGTTTTGCGCTACCAGTTGGCCGGAGCGGACGAGATAGACGTGGGCGGCCGTTTCTTCCGGCCTGGATAGTAGGGTTCCGGCCGCGACCTGCGCCGTTTCCGTCCCGGCCATCCCCTCCAGGCTGGTGAGGATGTCCAGGCCAGGGTGTTGGCCTTCATATTTGGGGGCTTTGAGGATGGTTGGGTACATAAATTCTTTGCTAGTCTCCCAATCTCCTAATCTCCCAGTCTCTTAGTCTCAAGAGATTAGGAGACTGGGAGACTAAGAGACTAGGCTCGTTTGTCCATGCGCTTCAACACCAACGCCGTGCCGAGGAGGAAGATGCCACCCAGACCGGCGAGGCGGCCCCAGAAGCCAAAGAGGTCGGATTCGTCGTCGCCGTAGGGCAGGTATAGTTCATCCGGTTCCATGGCGCGGTTGGTGCAGGCGGGTTCGTCGGTCTCTACCAGTTGCAGCGCGTCCAGGTTGGGTGCGCCTGTGGCCGGATCAACGGTGACGTTGCTGCTGTCCAGTTCAAATTTGTTGCCACAGACGATGGTTGACTCGGCCAGTTCGTTGACATCCACCGTTGTTCCCATTGCCAGTGCCGACCAGCGGGTGGCGGCGATGTAGGATTGTAGCTCAATCGGCTTGTCGCGCAGGTTGTGGATCGCGCCGCCGAAGAGGTATTGGAAGAAGACGACGATCAGCACCAGGTAGACGGCGACGGTGGAGTTGGGGGAAACGGCCGAGATAAACAAACCCGTCGCCATACCGACCATCACCGTCAGGAAGAGCGTCAGCCCCATTTCCAGCGGCCCCTTGAGCCAGACGCCATTGTCGGGTAGTTCCAGGCCGAGCCATAGCACCAGCATGTAGATGGCGATTTGCAGCAGCGCGAAGCCGCCGAAGACGAGGACTTTACTGCTGATATAGGGGAGCAAGCCGAGGTTGACCATCCGTTCACGCTGGTAGATGGAGCGTTCTTTGATTAGCTCCTGGGAGCCGCCAAACGCGCCGACAAGGAAGGCGAGAATGGCCATGCCGAAGATCATCGTGTGCGATTCGAGGGCGGGCAGGTAGTTTTCGGTCAGCGTCTCGGCCGCCCGTGCGGCGTTGGCGATGATCGAAGCGTCGCCGATCAGTTCATGCTCGGCGGAGACCAATAGCTGCTGCACGGCGACGAAGGGCATGACCAGCAGGGAGACAAAGAGGGCGACGGGA
>CAYPHY010000027.1:0-70971 GCA_964410625.1 uncultured Ardenticatenaceae bacterium
TCACCAACGGCCGAACCAACAGAAACACCAACCAACACACCTGTACCCCAGGTAACAAACACACCAGGGCCTTCACCCTCCTTCACACCAACGTCGGATGCCACGCACATCGCCACGGCCGTCCCCACCGTTACCCCCACACCACCGCTGGCGGCCGCTTACTCCGCCTTTGTCCCGCTGGCATTGGATGAATAGGGCAATAGCCAGCCATCCATACCACCCTGTTATATCAAGATATATTGTAGGGAACGCGCTTCCACCATTACACTAAACCTCAGAGGTCGGCAAAGTGTACTTTGCTCCAGGACCCAAGACCTCTGAGGTTTTTATTTGTTTATGGGGAAAAGCGATGCGAGTAGCGATTTTTTCAGATGTACATGGGAATTTAACCGCGCTGGAAGCGGTATTGGCGGACATCAAGCAACAGTCGCCAGACGTCATTTATTTTGCCGGTGATCTCTGTTACAACGGCCCGCGTCCGGCCGAATGTCTGCAACGATTACGCGCCGAAGGTATTGCATCCATCTATGGCAATACCGATATGGCCGTGCGCGATCCCGTCATTCTCTCGCGGCGGGTGTCGGCCGTCCAGGAACGGCGCAGCGAACAGATTGATGATCTCGTTGATTGGACCTGGGCGCAACTCAGCGAATATGAACGCGCCTGGCTGCGCTCGCTTCCCTTCCGCCAAAGCATCGCCCCTTCCGTCGATCCACACGATGATTTGTTGATTGTCCATGCCAACCCCCTTGATGCCGAACAGGCCATCGAACCCGAACCGGCGCAGCAGGAACAACTGTATGGTGAGGTCAAGCAGTCAGATGTGGATTTACGGCCGTTTCTGGGCCACCTGACCATCAGCGTCCTCGCCTTCGGCCATCTCCACATCCCCAGCGTGCGTCGCTGGGGGGATATGACCCTGGCCAACATCAGTTCCGTCAGTCTGGCACTAGACGGCGATACACGGGCGAAGTATGGCTTGCTAACCTGGAACAACGGCCGCGGTTGGGACATCGAGCATCAATATGTGGAGTATGATGTAGACAAGGAGATCGCCCTCCTGGAGCAAATTCGGCCGCCGGAATGGTCACACCTCTGCGATTGGCTGCGAATGGGAAGGGAACCGGAGAAGGATGAGGATTAAAGGATGAGGGATGAGGGATGAATGCGGGTTGGCAACCCGCGTTACAAGGTCTGTATAAGGGTACATTGAGATTGCGGCCGTCTCTTGGTAAGATAAAGGGTAGGGGAGCAATAGATGGATACAATTGATTAGGTAGCTGGTCATTGCCTTTCTAAGTGGCAATCACCTGTTACACAAGGAAAAGAATGTATAGCGTTTTAGAACAGAATCAGAATGGTAATGGAACCTCTCTCCGCGAACAACCCCAACCAGTAGACCCAGCGAATTCGACCCCGGCAAGCGGCAACGGCCGTTCCAGCTTCGCCCAACTATTAGCTGAATATGAATTTCCCCGGCCAAAGCGCGGCGACATTCTCACCGGGCAGGTTTTGCGCGTCTCTGATGTGGTCTATCTTGATGTCGGCTCCAAGCGCGATGCGATGGTCCCCCATGACGAGGTGGCGCAGCTCGACCAGGAGTTCCTCGATGAGTTGGAGGTCGGTGACGAGTTTCCTGTTTATGTCACCGAGACGCCACGCGGCAGCGAACAATTGATCGTCTCGCTGGAGCGCGGCTTGCAAGAGCTGGATTGGGACAAGGCCAAAGCATTACAGGCAGAAGATGCCAGCGTCGAGCTAGAAGTGACCGGCCATAATAAAGGGGGCTTGCTTGTCGAGTTCCGGCGCATTGAAGGCTTTGTCCCCAACTCCCACCTCCCTGGCCTGCAACGTGCATGGGACAGCCGGCGGCAGACCAGCTATAAAGCGACCCAGGTTGGGAAAACGTTGCCGCTGAAGTTCATTGAAGTGGACCGCCAGGGAGAGCGACTGGTGCTTTCAGCAACGGCCGCACAAAGGGAACAACAACGCCAACGGCTAGAATCTTTGATTGAGGGTGAAGTCGTCACCGGCAAGGTCGCCGACCTGAAGCCCTACGGCGCGTTTGTTGATCTCGACAACGGGCTGACCGGCCTGCTGCACATCTCCAAAATCGCCTGGGAACATCTTGATCACCCCGCCGATGCCTTGCAGGTAGGGGAGGAAGTGGAAGTGCGGCTGGATAAAATTGACCTGGAACGAGGCCGCATCAGCCTCAACCGCCAGGCACTACTGCCCAACCCCTGGGAGCAGTTCGCCGCCAAGCATAAAGTAGATGAATTGATCGCGGGGACGGTAACGGCCGTTGTTGACTTCGGCGCGTTTGTGCGCGTGGCCCCCCATATCGAAGGACTGCTGCACAAAAGCGATATGGATGTGCCTTATGAAGGGGAACCGGCCGACGTTTTGCGCCCTGGTGATGAAATATTGGTGCGGATCGTCCACCTGGAGCCAGATGATGAACGTGTGGGCCTGAGTATGCGCCGCGTCTCGGCCGCCGAAGAGCTGGAGTGGATGGCGCATCGAGGGGCAGTGACGAGTGAATAGTGGCGAATGATGAGTGGAGAGTGGTGGCGTGAACCCGTTTCAATCGGTGTTCTCAGCGTCAGAAAGGAGTATGTAACGGATGAACGAACTCGATTTCACACTGGAACTAAATGCCGACTATTTGAGCAATGAAGAGACGGACCGATTATTTGCCCAGGCCGAAGAACGGCTGAAGCAACTGGCAAACGGGCACAGCGATTTGATCGGCGCGGCCGTCACGCTGCGTCGTCCCGCCTCTGGCGAGACCGCCTATCTCCATGAAGCGACCGTCGTCGTCTACGGCCGCCCCGACCACATCGCCGCCAGCGAAAAAGAGTCCAATGCGCCATTGGCCTTAAAACACGCATTGGACGCGGCCGAACGCCAGGTTCGCCAACGCCGCGAGAAGCTGAAAAAGACCTGGGAGCAACCGGGAAATCACCCCGTTGATCAGGAAGTGGCTGAGCTAGTTGCCTCCGATTCGGCCGTCATCCAACCGGCACTAGAAGAGGAATGAGGACAGAGTTAAAAGATATCCGCGCAATCCGCGTGCAATTCTTATTGCCCATCCGCGGCATCTGCGTAACCATTTCTTAGGAGTTGAACCCATGAGCTGGAAAGCAAGCGGTAAAGCAAGCCTCCCTCTTGCCGATCGTGAACGTGAATGGGATGGCGATGCGGCACGCGACCGCATCTTTAAGTGGGCCGGCTGGGACGATGATCCCCAACCCGGCAAAGTTCGTCAGGCATTCTTCGCCTATGACGATGATGATGGTGATGAAAAAGGCAGCTACAAATTACCCTTCGCCGATGTTGTTGGCGGCGAACTGAAGGCTGTGCCGCGCGGCATCTTCGCGGTTGCCCAGGTGCTTGAAGGGGCGCGTGGCGGGGTAGACCTGCCCAACAGCGTGCAGAAAGAGATCCGCGAGCGGGTAGAAAAATACTACAAAAAAATGGGCGACGAGCCGCCGTGGTGAAGATGACAAGGTGACAGGGTGACAAGGTGAGGGGGTAATTGAGAGATAGGAAGATTGAGATTAGTACACTTCAGTCCCTCAATCCCATCCAACCCAATCCCAATCCACTCCCTTGGTCTCAAGCCTTCTAATCGCTAATCACCTTGTCACCTCTTCACCATGTCACCCTGTCATTCCCTCACCCACCCGGCGGCGCAGAGGGCTGGGTCATCTGTGGATCGGTCGGTATCCAACACCCACCGTCTACCCCATCCGGGCAAGGGACTTGCCAATAGAGACCATCGGCGCTGATACCCAGCACCGCGGCCGTCTGCCCGGCAAACAGTTGGGCCACATTAGCGAATATGGCGTCATTGAGAATCGGTACATCCACCTGCGCCATCACAAACTGCACATCCGTTGGCTGCACCCCACTGACCGGAGGTGGTTGTGTCGCCTCGCCAAAGCCACCAAGTGCCGACAACACCCCATGCCAATAAAGGCTGCCATCCGGGCGGCGGGCGATGTAAAGCAATGCCTCATCCGTCCCCTGCAACCCCCAACCCGTCGCATAGAGCATCTTCGCCACATTCACATCCGGCCCAAACATCCCCTGAAACTCGTTCACCATCCCTTCCGGCATTGGCTGGAAGCCGAGTGGCGTCCCCTGGCCGATGTAGTTCAGTTGTAGCTGCTCCACGGCCGCCGCCGGAGCGTAGCTCGCTCCTTCCGAACGCCAACCGGCAATCGTGAAGGGATCACCCATCAACGCTTGCATCTGTCCAAAGTTGCGATCCAACACCGCTTGTTGCAGTTGTGCCTCGAAGGCGGCCGTTTCCCCTTCCCCTTCGCCCCCCGGTACTTCTTCGCCAGGTTGCGCGGCCGGTTGCGGCAACGGAATGGTCAGTGGTGCAGCGGCCGTCACCCCATTCACCACCACCGGATAAGCCCCCTCCGCCATCTCCACCGTGTTCACCGGAAGCGCGATACGGAAGGGCAGCCCAAGCATATCGGGCGGACAGTTGGGGTCAGCGGCCGTTGCCAGCAACTCTACCTCGATCTGGTTGCCGTTCATCCGCTGGTTGATCTGCGCGATCTGGGCGCACAAATCAGGCCAGCTACCACTGACGAAGATGTCCACCGGAATGGGCGACCCCACGCCGACCTCGATCTGCACACCATCCACCGGAATCGGCCGCAGATTCCCCGGCGTGGCAGATGTGGCGGCGGGGGGAGCCGTTGGTATCAGCGCCGGATCGATGGTAGCGGCCGTCAGGTCCGTCGCAAGGGGCTGTTCGCTCTCCACCCCCACCGGCTGCCCACTATCGGCCGAACAAGCGGCCAAAACAGCAATCAAAATAACAATTACAGTGATCCGCTTCATTTTTGCTCCTGATCAATTATCACTTTATTCAAAATTTAAACACTGTATCAAAAGTTATTTGCTTATCCGTCATTCCGAGCGGAGCGAGGAATCCCTAGCAGTGCATTGGTCAACGCGGTCGCCAGGGATTCCTCGCTCCGAAGACTCCGCTCGGAATGACAGTTGGGTCACTTTTGAAACAATGTATTTAACACAGAGGCGCAAAGATTTATTTGACTTTCCTCTGCGCCTCTGTTCCTCTGTGTCCCTGCGTTTTTAATGAACCCATCTCCCCAATCCCAATCTCCAATCTCTAGTCTCCAATCTCCCAAAAGTATATCACACCAAATATAGCCGTGATCTGAAAAATGCAGCTACAATAGGACAATGATGTGGCAAACTGTCCGCAAGCTATTTGCCCCCCCTAGCTTTCCCGACGAGGAGTTGACCCGCCGCGCGGCCGTGTTAAACGTCATCCTCTGGCTGATGCTTTTCACCGTGCTAATCCTCATCTCGCTGGCCTTGATCATTTTGCCACAACCGCGGCCAGTCATCTTCATTTTATTCACCTTCCTGATACCTGTCATCCTCTCCTTTTGGTTAATGCATCGCGGCCATGTGCGGCCGGCCGTTTATCTCTTCACCACCGGCTTCTGGCTGCTGATGGTCATTCTGGAGTTAGGAACGCCGGGCGGGAGCAGCAACAGCAACACAGCTTCCTATATGATCGTGCTGATCATGATCGGCCTGTTGCTGCGCGGGCAGGGGGTGCTCTTGTTTGCTGTCCTGACCATCCTGGTTAAATTACTCGCCGTCCCGTTGGACCAGGCAAACGACATCACCGACGGAGCCAGCTATATCGGCGTGCTCGGCGTGGCGATAAACCTGGGACTGGCCGCCGGGTTGCTACTGCTGACAACAAACAGCATTGACCGCGCACTCACCCGCGCCCGCCTAAATGAACGAGCGCTACGCGAAAAGGTGCGTGAACTGGCTGCTACTTCCCGCCAGTTGGCCCTGGCCCGCGACGACGCACTGGCTGCCAGTCAGGCCAAGACGGAGTTTTTAGCCAACATGAGCCACGAAATCCGCACGCCGCTCAACGCGGTCGTTGGCATGACTGAACTGCTGCAAGACACCACACTCGACGAACGCCAGCGTGACTTTGTGGGGACGATTCGCCACAGCAGCGACACACTGCTCTCGCTGATCAACGATATTCTCGATTTGTCGAAGATCGAAGCGCAACGGCTCGATCTGGAGTATACCCCCTTTGAATTGCGGGCTTGCATTGAAACCGCGATGGACATGGTCGCCCCCAAAGCCGGGGCCAAGGGGCTTGACCTGGCCTATCTGATCGAGCCGGACACCCCCGGCGCATTGATGGGTGACGCCATCCGGCTGCGCCAGGTGCTGGTCAACTTATTAGACAACGCGGTCAAGTTCACGGAAGCGGGTGAAGTGGTCTTGCTGGTGGAAACGCGAAAGATCGAGCATGAGAATGGGGAACGGCCGGATACGGCAAACGACGGCTGGTATGAGTGGCTTTTTCGCGTCCGCGATACCGGGACGGGCATCGCCGCCGAGGATATGCAACGCCTCTTCCAATCCTTCACCCAACTCGACACCTCGACCACCCGCCAATATGGTGGGACTGGCTTGGGGCTGGCGATTAGTCGGCGGCTGGTGGAGATGATGCACGGCCGCATCTGGGTGGAAAGCGAACCGGGCGAAGGCTCCACCTTCTCCTTTACGATTGAAGCACAGGCGGCCGCCTATGCTCGCCCCGACTATCTGGGAGACAACCAGCCTACCTTGCGCGGCAAGCGTTTGCTCGTCGTGGACGACAACGAGACCAATCGCAAAATCATTCGCATCCAGGGGGAAGTGTGGGGGATGGAGATTACCGAGGCCACCTCCGGCGCGGAGGCATTGGCGCACTTCGAGGACGGCAAACGGTATGATGTTGCCGTTCTCGACATGGGAATGCCCGGCATGGACGGACTGGAACTGGCCGAGGAGATCCGCCGTCACCAAAACAAGCAATCTTTACCGTTGATTATGTTAACCTCTTTTGGCTTGCGCGAATTTGACAAGCGACTGGCCTACTTTGCCGCTTTTCTGAGCAAGCCGATCAAAGCCTCCGCGCTGTATGAAGCGATTGCCGGGGTGTTGTCGGCCGATCACGCCCTCGAACCCTTTGTGCGTGCCTTTGAACCGCAAGCGGCCGCCCCCATCTTCAACCAGGAGATGGCCCAGCAACTGCCACTGGACATTTTGCTGGCCGAGGACAACGAGTTGAATCGCAAAATGATTTTGTTGATGCTCGAACGATTGGGCTATCAGGCGGATGTGGCTGTTAATGGCCAAGAGGTGTTGGCGGCGTTGCAGCAACGGCCGTATGATGTGATTCTGATGGACATCCAAATGCCGGTGATGGACGGAGTAACGGCCGCACGCCAAATCCGCCATACCGCCAATGATGACCAACCATCACCCCAGATCATCGCGCTAACCGCCGATGCCGTCGAAAACGCTCGCGAACGGTATCTGGCGGCGGGCATGGACGACTACATCAGCAAGCCGGTAACCGTCGCTGATCTGGTGCTGAGTCTGCGGCGGGCAGCGCAGGCGGGGGCTGGGCAACAGCCCAAAAAGCAACCGGCCGAACCAGCGGTGGCTACGGCGGCGGAAGCGACTGAAGTGGTCGCAGCCGAAAGCGCAAGCCCTCCCACCCCATCCCTCTTTGATCCGGCGGGGGTGGGATGGATGAATCTGGCATCGGCCGCAGAAAGGGAGGAGATGCGTCCGCTGGTGGAGGAGTATTATGAGGATACCCAACGCTTGTTAGCGGAGATGGAAGCGGCGTTGGGCGTAGGGGATAGTGAGACAATCGGCCGCGCCGCCCACATCATCATGTCCAGCAGCGCCTACTTTGGCATGAACGCGCTCTCCGCCCACGCCCGGCAGATTGAAGGGCAAGTCAAAGCGGGACAAACCAGCGATCTCGTTTCCCTGATCGCCCAGGCCAAAACAGCCTACGAACAAGGCTGCGCCCAACTCGAAACCCATCTAAAGGGATGAACTTTCATCATCCTTCATCCCTCATCCTTCGTATCTGTTCTTCCAATTCTGCCAGCCGTGCTTCGGCCGCCTGTCGCCGCGCGGCCTCTCGTCTGGCTAATTCCTCAGCCGCTTCTTGAGCAGCAAGTGCCTCATCATAATTTGGCAATGTTCGACCAGTTGTTGGGTCTACAAAGCGAAACACTCCTTCTTCCAACCCTGGTTGCACATGCAACTCCAAACCTAATACGCCGCTGTAGACAACCAGCGTTCCATCTTCTAAATACTCAACCGGCAAGGGTACAATGCGTCCATATGCCCCGGTATAGCATAGGAAAGAGTCAGGCAGAAGGGTGCATACTTCCTTCCCTGTCTTCACCCCTCACTCAGCTTCGGCAAGTATTGTCTCGATCCATTCTTCGAGGTTGCGCGAAGACGGCCGCCAATCATCCGGCAACTGCGCCCGCCACGCCTCCTGGCTGGCCTGTAGCTCCTCGCGGGTAGGGGGTGGGGTGTCGTCGTGGGTGATGATGAAGGCGGCGAGATCGGCCGCCTCTGCCCACTCGCCATCAATGGCCTTCAACTGTGCCACGCCAGCCAGCGCATCCAGGACAATGCTGGTTGCGCCAATCGTTTCGGCCGTTTTGACGGCCGACTGGTAAGAGCGCGTCGCTTCCGAGTGTCGTTGCTGCTGCCGGGCGCTATTGCCCAGATTGACCAGCACTTCGGCCGCGCCCGCCCGGTCACCCACAGACTGGAACAAATAGCGACTTTCCTCAAAGCGACTATAGGCCGTTGAATAATCCTTCAATCCATAGGCCACATGACCCAGATTTTGCAGCGCGTGGGCTGCGCTACGTGAGTCACCAATCTCTAGCAAAATCCCCAGACTTTCTTCTAAATAAGATTGTGCTTCGGCATACTCACCTTGCAAACAAATGGTGTAACCCATGTTATTGAGCGTATGAGCAATTCCGCGATTATCGCCCTGCACCCGGTAGAGTTCTAGGCTTTCCTGAAATAATCTTCGCGCCTCAATGTAATTGCCTACCAATGCGGCCATGCTGGCCATGTTGTGATATGTGATAGCAATACCACGCTTATCGCCTAATTGACGGCGCAGCGCCAGACTACCCTGATTAAACTTGTGTGATTGCTCGTAATTGCCCTGCCGAAAGTAGACCAACGCCAACGAATTGAGGGTGTTTGCAGCACTCCAGCGATAATCAATCGTCTCCGACAGTTTCAGGCTTTCCTCTAACCAAACACGTGCCTGCTCATACTCACCCGCTGCTTCAGCAACATTACCCAGGTAGTAGAGTGCCAGCGCGATAACCGCCGAATCTTGCACTTCACGGGCCAACTCCAATCCATCGCGCAACCAGCGGTCTGCCTTCTCTTGCTCTCCCAACCGATGGGCAAAAATACCCCTGGCGATTAGAACAACAGCTCTCACCTTTGCGGGCAATGATTCTGTAGAGATACTGCTAAAAAGCTTTAATCCATCCACGTACAGGCTGCGAATCTCATAAAAGATGGTCAGAGGGATAATTGCACCCTGTAGGCGCTCAAACTGCTGGTGATCAATAGCCCAATGTAAGGCACGGCGCACATTTTCAATCTCGGTGCGAATCGTCTCAACCGCTTCCCGCTGCCTGGCTCCCTTCAGATCATCCTCATGGCGGGCCACCATTTGCAGATAGTAAGCTCCGTAGCGATCGAGGACTTGCTCCTGCTCCCCGTCCTGTTGAAAGCGTTCCAGCGCATATTCGCGCAAAACGGGCGGAACCTCATAACGGCCGCCCGGCACACTACGCAACAAGGACTTATCCGACAACTGCATCAGGTCCGCCAAGGAGACACCGGCGATGGCCTGGGCGGCAGGCATGGCAAAGGGGGCGTGGAACACACCCAGCCGGGCAAAGGCTTCGCGCTCCCGCTCAACCAGCAATTGCCAGGAGTACTCAAAGACCGCTCGCAAACTGCGGTGGCGGTCTGGGACGTTGCGTAAAGAGCTGGTCAGAAAATCAAGCCCTTGCCCCATTTGCGCCACAATCTCCGCTGGTGAAAGCAACCGTGTCCAGGTCGCCGCCAATTCGATGCCCAATGCCAACCCACCCACATAACGACAGATGTCGCTAACCAGGCGTCTATTTTCGCCATTCAGATCCAGATCGGTCTGCACTTGCCGCGCCCGCTGGACAAAGAGTTGATAGGCCGTGCTACTTTCGGGATGGGACTCATCCGGACAGTCAAAGGCATCCAGCTCAAAGAGCCACTCCTCGCGCAAATTCAGCCGTTCCTGCGACGTGACCAGGAAGGTGGATTCCGGCAGGAGGCGGATCATCTCCGCCAGCACGTCCGCTCCCTCCAGCACATGTTCGAAGTTATCCAGTACAAGGAGAATTTGCTTATCGCGCAGATAGTCCACCAATTGTGCCTGGGGGTCGCCGCGCCCGGAGAAGGTAAAGTGGATGTTGTCGGCGATGAAGGTCAGCATGTGGGCGGCCGAACTGATCTCCGACAGTGGAAAAAAATAAACGCCATAGCGATAGCGATCCAAACGAGCGCGAGCCACTTCTAACGCCAGACGCGATTTACCCACCCCGCCCGGCCCGATAATCGTCACCAACCGGCAATCGGGATTATCCAACCGGTCGTGTATCGCCTCTAACTCGCGCTCGCGGCCGACAAAGGGACTGAGGTTGGCGGGTAGGTTGTGGCGTGGGCGAAGCAGAGTGGAACGTGGGAAAAGTGGGGCGCGGGCGACGAGCACGTCGCGAGTGGAGAGTGGAGACGGCAGGGTGTTGGTCTTGATCTGCTCATAGATAGCGGTTGTCTCTGGTTGAGGGGCCAGTCCCATTTCCTCGCGTAGGATGCGCTCACATTCGCTGTATTGGCGCAAAGCGGCGGTCCGTTGCCCCGCCCAGGCATAGAGTTGCATCAATCGCTGGTGGGGCTGCTCGTTCAGCGAGTCCAGAGCCAGCCATTGACGGCCGTAGCCAATCGCCTCCTCAAACTCCCCCCGCCGCGACAGCAAATCAATCAGATTCTCCCACACTTGGGCGATCTCCTGCCCCGCCTGTTCCGCCTGGAAAAAGTGCCAATCATCAAAGGCAGGGCTGTCGCTCAACGAAAAGCCGTCCATGAACGGGCCTTGATAGAGGGCGGCCGCTTCTCGCAACAGGCCCAACCGCGCCTGCTCATCCCCGTCTGCCTGCGCCTCCAATGTTTTCAACAACTGGCGCAATTGTAATACGTCAACCCACAGGCCTCGTTGTGCCGCCTGTTCCCAATCCAGACCAATGACCTTTCGATCGGACTCAAACCACTCCTTGCCTACTGCCTTGGTCAGCGTCGCCAGCGTGCGGCGCAACGCCGAACGTGCCCGTTCCTGGTCTGAATCAGGCCAAAACATCACCGCCAGCGTACTGCGCTGGTGGGCTTGGCGCGTAATAGCCAGGTAAGTAATGAGAGCAATTGCCTTACGGGTATCCACCTCAATCGGATCGTTGTTTAGCGCGACGATCGGCGTCCCCAAGAGGCGGAGGCTTAGTTTGGTCAAGCGAGACCTCATTCGTTAAAGAAAGATGGTAATCGGTTATCGGTTACCGTTAGACAATGAGCGAATAATAATTCCACAACAATCAGTAACTGATTGCCCAATTATATCCCTTTTCTATGTAAAGTTGCCACTTTCCCCCCACCGGTAGCACGATTTGGCAAATCGTGCGCTTCTCTATCAATACACTATTGCAAAAGTTATTTGCTCATACGTCATTCCGAGCGGAGCGAGGAATCCCTGGCGACTGCGTTGACCAGTGCATTGAAGGGGATTCCTCGCTCCGAAGACTCCGCTCGGAGTGACAGTTGGTTACTTTTGAAACAATGTAATCAATTAGCCGGCCGCTCAGAATAAGAGTTTCTCGCTCGTTTAGCAGAACCACTACTAATTTCCTACTTTCGGCCGCAATCGTAACGCCCGCCGTAACGGTATCGTAGCGAAAATTCCTTATGATGTATACTGAATCAAAGAGGAGAACTTTGGTTCAACCGGCAAATCGCCTCTGGGCTGCGGATGGAGACCACTGCTCAGGCAAAAAGGCATCGCTAGAATAGGAGAACAAGATGCAAGCAACGACAAATGCAACGAGGTTTAAGCCTCACTTATCTGCCTTGATATTAACAATGGTTAGTATCGGGCTTTTATTGTTTTCTGCTCCAGTCCAGGCACAGACCCCACCCCAACCCCTTGATGTGCCTGCTTCCGCTACTGTAGACCTGGATAAAATTGATCAGGCATTGCAGGAGGCAATGCAGACAGCCAGCCCAAATACTGAACATGAGGTCATTGTCGTTTACAATGATGCCTCAGTTCTTTCCTTGCTCGCGCCATTGACATCCGTACTATACAAACTTCAGGTCTTGCCCGTCACAGGGATGATCTTTACCACCAATGAGATTGAACTCATTTCCACCTGGCCGACCATCGAATCAATCACGCTCAACCGCGAATTGGAATATTTCGTCCATGAGTCGGTTCCACTGATTGGTGCAGAGCAGGTGTGGAACAGCTATGGACAACGCGGCGGGGACAACACGGTGCGCGTGGCGGTCATTGATTCCGGCATTGATGCCCTCCATCCCGACCTGCCTTTTGGTGACAAGGTAATCCAAAACGCGCTAATCACACCGTTGGCCGTCCCTGTCGAGAACTTGCCTTTAACAGACGTTGCCTTTGGACATGGAACCCACGTCGCCAGCACCATCGCCGGAACGGGTGCGGTATCGGATGGTTACTATCAGGGTGTCGCACCGGATGTGGAGATTGTCGGTCTCGGCTCCGGTCTGACGCTGACCCTCCTCGCCGCTCTGCAATCCTATGATTGGGTGTTGGAACACGCCGATGAATATAACATCCGCATCATCAATAGCTCATGGGGAACCAGCGGCGGCGAGTTGAACATCAATGATCCCATCGTCATGGCGACCTACGAGGCGTATAAGCGCGGCATCCTCAGCGTCTTTCCCGCTGGCAATCAGGGTGGCAACGATTCACTAAATCCCTATTCGCTGGCCCCCTGGGTGTTGTCGGTAGCGGCCGGAGACAAGAGCGGCAATCTGGCCGGTTTCTCCTCTCGTGGCCTGAATGGCGACTATCTGAAGCATCCCGACCTGACCGCGCCAGGGGTGGACATTTATGCCGCTCGTGCCCTGGTTCCTGGCCTGCCAACGGCCGATCTCGAACCCAATCCAGTCAACCCCGCCTGGACAATCCCCTATGTTCGGATGAGTGGCACAAGCATGGCCGTGCCGCACGTGTCGGGGGCGGCCGCGCTGCTGCTCTCCGAAAATCCGCAACTGTCGCCCGATCAGTTGATCGATCTACTGACCAACACCACCACGCCGATGCCGGGCTATGCGCTGCACGAGGCAGGGACAGGCTATCTGGACGCGCTGGCCGCCTATGAAGCCAGCCTGGGGGTCAGTGGCAATCTCAACGCCTTCCTCAACGGCAACATCGCCCACCCCATCGAAGAGGCACTGGGCTTCGACCCGTCCGTGCTAACTTATGATGTGAAGGAGTATAGCGGTTTCTCACTGTTAGGATTATTGGGCTTGCTGCCCGTTGATTATCCGTTACAGGTGAATGGAGACGTCGCCTATATTCAGGCTGAACTCACCTGGACGCCGGACTTCCAGGACGCCTTCGACCTGCAAATCATTGATCCCCAAGGCAACATCGTCGCCACCAGCAACAACAGCTTCAACCTGGGCGAAACGGCGCTGGCGATTCCCCAAACAACGGGGACCTACAAAGTACGAGTCTCCCCCTTCCTGGCCGTTGCCGCTAACTACAATCTGCAAATCACCACCGCCTATGATGGGACAGCGCCGGCCGCAGCGACCTTCGACTATGCCTTCAACGTCACTGGCATCACCAAGCAATTGCTGCTGTTAAATACACCGGCCGACTACTTCCGTAGCGGCGACAACGGAACGGTTAGTTTCACCTTCAAACCTAATAATGGCACCTCTGGGGCGGGCTATGCGAGTTCGTTGCGAGCGGTCTATGTAGACCGGCTGGGCAACTCGCAGGTGGATGAGGCGATTGTAGATCGCAATGGCGGCAAGTATGAATCGCGCTTCCGGCTAAATGGTAGTTGGTCGCTTGCGCCAGGGCCAATTGATGTACACCTGGTCTATACGGGAGGCGGAACGGTTGAGCCAATGACCCCGGCGCGGTTCTATTTCAACCATCTCGACGTCGCCTTGTCCACCAACGGCACCAACCACAACCCAGGCAGCACCATTACTTTTAACGGGACGATCAAACAACTAAATTCATTAGCCGGGCTGAATATCCAAAGCATCCTCGTCCCAGCCCAGGTATCGGTGAAGTTAGTGGATAGCGCAGGGACGGTGTTGGCCTCCAAGAGTGTCCAGGCGAATTTATTGGGCAAATACAATGGTAGCCTGGTCGCCCCGGCCGGAGCGCAAGGCCAGACC
Organism: uncultured Ardenticatenaceae bacterium; assembly: GCA_964410625.1. GTDB lineage: Bacteria > Chloroflexota > Anaerolineae > Promineifilales > Promineifilaceae > CAYPHY01. Next base: position 14,419 of record CAYPHY010000027.1, read on the forward strand.
ACACTCATCGTCGAGGCCAATCACGGCAGCTCATTTGGAGAAAGACAACGGAGCCTCACCTTCCCCGGCAATATGGCCCCCGAAGCCAGCCTGTCGGCCGTTACCGGTGTAGACGCCAATGGCAATGCCTTTGTCCATGTCAATGCCGAAGTGAGCGACCTTGATGGGGCAAACGACGTGGAGAGTATCGTCATCTCGCTCACGGACCCACAGGGGAATGTCCTCCAGGGCTGGGACACGGCCGATTTCGACAACAACGGCGATAGTTGGACTCTGACCGGTAGCCTGCCCCTTACCGGCGGTGCTTCCTGGATGGTGGCGCTGACGGCCGTTGACAGTGCGGGTAACACCGCCAACAGCAGCCAACTAGTCGAATAAAAATGTAGATTATGATGGATTAAGGTGGATTATGAATGGTGAATGGGGGAGGTGAATTGACCTTATCATTCACGATTCACCATTCATAATTCACAATTTAAAAGGCAAGCCCGGGTCATCTTTCTCCACAAGTTGCTTGCATCCCCCGGGCTTGCCCATCCTGTTTGGTGATCTCCTCATCCAAACAGGTCGTCGCCCAAAGTCGTGACCATCGTCATGACTTTGGGCGACACTCTTTTATGCCCAGCCCGCGCTACAGCCCACAACAGAGTTTGCGGCCGTTCCAGTGTGCAGCAACCTTTAGTTTGCCTGTAAGGTAAGTCAGGCTATAATAGCGGCAGTCGTAAATGAAAGCCGTGTTTGGGATTCGAATTAGAACTCGCTGAAGCAATTCCCTGGCACCATAAAACCGAATAACTGATCTATTTCACATGTAGTTGAGATTGGCCGTTTTGGGGGAGCGTTATCTGATCTCTTCTACCTGGGCGCTGTTTTGGCAGACTGCCTGCTGTTCTGGAGCTTTGAGTTCCGTTCGCCCGGTAGATAGGGTCAAAATGGAAGGATCATGTTCCTGTCGCGTTCTGAGTATTGGAAACGCGTGCTGCTTATAGCGGCCGCAGTTTTGTTGTTATTTGCTCTCATCTCATATAGCCAGTTAGCACTGAAGGCCGCCGGTGGCACCGGCTGTGACCTGTTGGTGGCGGCCGACGGCAGTGGCAATTTCACCTCGATCCAGGCTGGTATAAATGGGATGCAATCGGGCCAAACGCTCTGCCTTCGCGGTGGCTCCTACAAAGAAAAAGTTGTCCTGAAAAATGTAAACGACCTGACAATTCGCTCCTATCCTGGCGAAACCGCCATCATTGATGGTGACAACCATAAGCTACCTGATCCAAACTGCCGGCAGAAGGATAGACAAACGGGCCAGGGAGAAGGCGGCCGCTCGGAGGGGCGCGATCCATGCTATATCGCCCCTCTAGTCATCATCCAAAACGCCCGCAACCTCTCCCTAATTAACCTGGAAATCAGAGGCTCATCCGGCCGCGGACTGATGGTGACCGACGCCAAGGACATTCTGCTCAAAGGCATCAACAGCCACAGCCATTGGAACACGGGCATTGTGATCACGGCCAATCAGGGTGATACAGAACGGGTGATTATTGAAGACTCCAGGATGTGGAATAACGTTCGGGCGCGACCGGAAAAGAACCTCGTTGGCGGCAGCGGTGGTCTCTTTACCACTCACGTTAAAGATAGCGTGATGCGCAACTCCTATGTTTACAATAATTTTGGTGAAGGGTTTGATGTCGGCCGCCATGCCGAGAATATCCTGCTGATCAATAACTGGTTTTGGGACAACTCCCATACCAACTTCTACATCAACGACGGCCGTCACGTCACCTTCGATAGTAATTTCATTTTCTGCTCTGATGATCGCCTCGACTGGCACAAGCGCAATGGGATAACCGGCAAAGACAGCTATGGCACCGGTATGACAATGCGTAATGAGAACAACAGCGACGCCGCTAAAAATCGAACTCCCGGCTATGGCAATGCGATGATTAACAACATCGTAGTTGGTTGTACCAATAATTTAGTACTGGCTTCCAACAAAGGGAAATTGATCCGTGACTCGCTCATTGCCCACAACACTCTGGTTAATGCTCGTGGCGTGGAGGGTAAAAAAGACAAGACAGTTTCCAATTTACGGATCGCCAATGGAAAGTATAGCAGCATCACCATCGCCAATAATCTGATTATCCAGGAAGATACCCGTTACCCCGCTCTACTGATGCAAAAGGCCTGGCTCAGGCAACTGCCGAAAAAAGCATTCACCGTCGCCGGAAATATGGTTACGGAGCATCACGGTTGGAAGTATCCGCCCGGTTTCACCGCCGCGACCGGTCTCGATTTAGCGGGAAGTTATGACACCCTCCTGCCCGAAACGGTCGAACCAACCATCTTTACGCTGGTTGTCCACTCTCCGGCGATTGATGCAGCGGCCGTATTGACTGAAATCGAACACATCCGCGACGACTTTTTCGGCACGGTGCGAGATAGCAATCCCGATGTTGGGGCGCATGAGTGGAAAGCCCCACCTCCTACCGCCACACCAACATCCACACCGACATCCACACCGACATCCACATCCACATCAACAGCGACGCCCACTGCTTCATCCACCGCAACCCCAACCGACACGCCGACAGCCACGGCGACGGATACGCCTACCGCGTCACCGGTCAACTCGCCGACGCCAACCGCAACAGATACGCCCTCACCCACCGCCACTGACGATACAGGTGAACCTCCTTCGCCCACCGCTACCAGTACTGCCACACCGTTTGTGGATGAATCGCCAACGCCAACGGCCGAACCAGAAATCATACCGACGGAGACAACAACAGCTACACCCACTGATACGGCCACGGCCACGGAAACAGCTACCGCTACGGCTACGGAACCTGTACAGCCAACCGAAACCGCGACTCCTCTCCCCACATCCACGTCCACACCCACACCCACGTCTACTCCTACGGAGTCTACGCCCACGGAAACGCCAACATTGATGCCAACAGAGACCGCTACGGCGACGGCGACGATGAAGCCAACGGAGACATCCACACCAATACCAGCAACGCCGACTCCAACTAACACCCTTCCCGCGCCATCGGCCGCTCCTCGCCTCTTCCTCAGCTCCAACACCAACGGCACAGTCAATGGCATTGCCTTTGAAAACGAGGATGTGTTGCTCCATAATCCTGCCAATAACAGTTGGGAACTCTTCTTCGACGGCTCAGATGTAGGATTGGGAAAAGCTGATGTCACTGCTTTTGAACGGCTAGATGATGGTTCGCTGTTGCTCAGTCTGGCGGCCGCCATCAAACTTCCCGGCCTGGGCAAGGTGGAAAGCAACGACATCCTGCGCTTTGTGCCGACTTCCACCGGCCCCGATACCGCCGGTTCTCTTGAGCTATACTTCGATGGCTCTGATGTGGATCTCAGCGGCCGTCCCGAAAGCATTGATGCTATTGCCTTCGCCCCCGACGGCCGTCTGGTAATCAGCACCAAGGGCAAGATCAACGTCCTCGACGCCAACGGCAACAAACTGAAAGGGGTCGGCGCTGACTTGTTTGCCTTTGCCCCCACCAGCCTGGGCACAGACACTCGCGGCTCCTGGTCGCTCTATCTCAGTGGCGCGTCGGCCGGACTAACAACCACTCAGGAAAACATCGCTGGGGCGTGGATCGATCAAACGGGCAACCGGCTTTACCTCAGCACCTCCGGTAAGTTCCAGGTCGCCGGGCTAAGCGGGACCAAAGCGGATGTCTTCATCTGTGCTGCCAGCGGCTCGCCGGTCCAATGCAGTTTCAACCTCCCTCTCTATTGGCGGGGGGCCACCTTCGGCTTTGGCAAGGAAAAGGTAGATGCCTTGGCGATTTGGGTGGAATAATAAGTTATCTCTCCTCTCCTAGCTGACTTGAAAATAGCTCACGCAAAGGCTTGTCCTGAACGAAGGTGAAGGGACACAGTGGCATAAAGCCGAAAAACCAGGCGACCTTTGCGCCTTTGCGTGAGATTTCTTCTCTGTAACGCCCTCCGTAACGGAATCGGTAGCCATTTCGTAGCGGTTGATCCGTATACTACACATCATCAAGAAACCAGGGCATCACGAACATCAGAGCAATACCGCTTCCATCCACCCCAACCCTGATACTCTACATCATCACCACTCCTGGTTTCTACCTTTTATATCGCTCAATTTCTGGAAGCAATGAACGTGAATATTGAAACCAACGCAACCGAATATGACCCCGGTGACATCATCCAGTTTCGCGGGGGCGTTGCGCCGCTTTTGCCAAAGCGAAAGGGCAAAAAAGGGCAGTCGGCCGCTCAATCCGCGCAAACAACCGTCGTCGTCAGTTTGGTAGATGATGAAGGAGTGGTGCTGGCAGCCGAGGCGGTACAGGTCAATGCCAATGGCATCTATAGCGGCCGTTTGGTAGCCCCTCCGCACACACGAGGCGAGATTTTCCTCATTGCCGAAGCCGCCATCGATGATTCGGCCGCGATGATGAACGCCTGCGGGTGGTATGGGCTGGCGGAGAAAGTGTTGGTTTTTCCGCTGAAAGTCGCTCCCCAGGTTAGTCTGGCAACCACCACAACCACCAACGGCGCAACCAACGGACACCGCAAAACGGCCGTTCACGTCAACGCCCAAGTGACAGACCCTGATGGCGGCAACGAAATTGAGCAAATTCATGTGCTGATTCGCGACGGCGACGGCCAGATGGTCAAACATTGGCAAGCCAACGACTTCGAAGCCCGCAATGGCATCTGGAAGCTGACCAGTCGCAATCAACTCTCAGGTGTGGCCCCCTGGAGCGTCACCCTGACAGCGGAAGACAGCGTTGGCAACGTAGCCACCACCAGTCAGACCATTCAATTGGCTGATTGACATTGTTGAAGCGCTACGCTGTTGGCTCAACCATCGGTTGAGCAGCCCCAACCTCTGGTTGGGGAGTCCTAACCTCTGGCAGGCCATTTGCCTGCTCTGGTTAGGAGAATCCTGTGGGAGAACAAGCGCATAGTCATCGCACCCACGAGATCAGACCAGATTTATTACCCCAATCTTTGCGTTTGATTCTCCTACAGGTTCTCTTTGATTGTCAATTAGCAATTGTCAATTGACAATTGTCAATTTAGAAAAGCTTATCCGGGTCACTGTTCTCCAAATGTTGCTTGCATCCCCGGATAAGCTCCAGGCTTGTTTAGGTACATCTCCTCACCGACACAGGCCAGCAGCCGCCCGAAGGCATGGCATCCGTCATCCTTCGGGCGGTGTTTTTATGAGCGTGTGCTTGCCAGATAAAGAGGGAGAAGGGAGTGAAAGACGGCCGTTACTGGCTCGGCCAACCCTACCCCGGCCGCAAGAGCATCCTTCTTATCCATCCTGTAATACAAGTGTAAATCACACCAATGGTCCTCCGGGATAGACCGTAGTCGCTCTACAAAAATAGGCCAGGTTACGTTTTCCTGATAGTCGTCTTCCTGCCAGAGTAGTGGATTGCTTCTGCTGACGGTAATCGTTCGATGAGGTAGCTTGCTATTTTTAGGATACCACGTGACGGCCGACCAATATACTCCAAATTTGTCCATAGCCTCCTCAATGTTTTGAAGTAACTGGCCGCCCCCATCCAAGACTGACATAAAACGCTTCCAGTCCCAAGTAGAGTCCATTGGTTCGTCGCTCTTCTCGATGTAAAGGCCATACTGCGCTTTATTCTCATCCAGACGGAACTCAAATTTTGCGTAAGGATAAGGGTCCTGATTGTCGAACCTATCTGGCAAGACCACATGCACGCTAGCGCGGCGATCCACAGACCAGGAATTAAAGGAATACCCCGTCTTGTCAGACAGGTGCTGTGCTAACAGCCCGCCTAAACTTTGCCGGCGACGCCAATTGGTGCCGGTTATATCTTTCTTAAAGTCCTCATCCCGTAGCCCTTCAAACTCCAGGCCTAAGCGTCCTGTATTTGCGCGTCTTGGCTTAGACGCTTTAACAGCCACCTCACTTGTGGGCCGCTTCGGCAATCGGCGATTCAATTCCTGAATAATCACTTGTGGCGGCTTAATATACGTTGCCGCCTCTAGCCATTCGTTCCCAACTAAACGGTACTTCGTGCCATTTAATTCTATTTCTGTCGTCAATGGTTGCTTCCTCCTACCATAAATATCGGCCAGTTCCGTGTTGCCTGTATATCAGATCAATGATTGCAAACGCCCAAATGCAACAAGGCATCGGCCGAATGTGAAACGTATTATAGTGCGTGTGCTGCTCACTCTTGGGACGCTCAGTATAACATAGCTATTGAGACAAGTGATAATGTTATCGGTGCCAAATCATTGTTTACCATCTCTTGACGCACTGTGTTATAATGATGACGCAGCGCGTAAGTGACTGCTCACTTTTTCCAACGGCCGCGCAGCACGCCCCCAGGTGCTGCCTTAACAGAAGGGATATGGCGCACATGAACAATGGGTCGGAAATAACAGGAACGACCACAGCCGTCACCAATAACCGCGTGACGACCGACGTTTTTGATTTTGTGATTATCGGCTCCGGCTTTGGCGGGAGCGTATCGGCGATGCGGCTGGCACAAAAGGGGTACAGCGTCCTCGTCCTCGAACGCGGCAAACGCTTTACGGCCGCCGACTTCCCCAAGACCAACTGGAACATCTTCAAATACCTCTGGCTTCCCGGCCTGCGCTGCTTTGGCATCCAGGGGCTGAACTTCTTCAAGGACATCTGGCTACTCAACGGCAGCGGCGTCGGCGGCGGCAGTCTGGTCTATGCCAGCACCCACATCAAGCCAGGGAAAGCGTTTTTCCAGGCGCACGAATGGTGCGATCTGTGCGATTGGGAGGGAGAGCTGGAACCCTTCTACGACCTTGCCAACCGCATGTTAGGCACGGCCGAAAACCCTCGCTTCTGGCCCGCCGACCACCGGCTTTACGAAATCGCCCAGGAGCTGGGACGCGAACACACTTTTGTCCCCACCCCAGTCGGTATTTACTTTGGCGAACCCGGCGTTACCGTCCCCGACCCCTATTTCGACGGCGAAGGGCCAGAGCGAACGGGCTGCAACCATTGCGGCGGCTGCATGGTTGGTTGCCGCCACAACGCCAAAAACACCCTCGACAAAAACTATCTCTATTTTGCGGAAAAGCACGGCGCGGAAGTGCGGCCGGAAGCCAATGTATGCTCCATCCGCCCACTATACGGCCGCCAACCCACGGGCGCACGCTACGAAATCGAATATGAAAAGACGACCGATTGGCTGTTCAAACGACGCTCCACCGTGCGCGGCCGAAATGTGATCGTCTCTGCGGGCGTATTGGGGACGGTAGAGTTGCTACTGAAATGCCGCGACGAATTGCAGACCTTGCCGCTACTCTCCCGGCAACTCGGCCGCCAGGTACGCAGCAACAGCGAAGCCCTGATGGGCGTCACCGCCCGCAAGGATGATGTAGACTATTCACAAGGCGTGGCGATCAGCTCCCACTTCTGGCTCAACGACGTAACCAGCGTCGAGCCGGTGCGCTATCCGCCGGGTTCATCGTTTATGCGCAATCTGATCTGGCCGCTGCGGGAGCGCAGGGGAGCGGAGGAGCAGAGGAGCAGGGGAGCAGGAGAGATAGTAAGCAGTGGGCAGTCTCCCAGTCTCCCAGTCTCCAGTCTCCAATCTCCAATCTCCAACCTCCCCTCCCCCTTCGCCAGCCTCGTCGAAGGTCTGCTCCGACCGCGCGACTTCTTCAACGTCCGCTTGCGACCGGGCTGGGCTTCGCGGGACACGGTGTTGCTGATTATGCAGACTGTGGAAAACCGGATGAGCTTCCAGCGCGGCCGCAGCATCTGGACGCTCTTTCGCAAGGGGTTGGTCAGCGAACGCGACCCCGACCAGCCTATCCCCACGGTCATCGAAGAAGGGGCGGAGATCGTCCACCGCTTTGCGGAAAAGACAGACGGCGTTGGCTGGGTGGGGATGAACGATCTGCTCAATATCCCCAATACCGCCCACATCCTCGGCGGCTGCCCAATTGGGGCGGATGCCGAGCAAGGGGTGGTAGATTTGAACCATCAGGTGTTTAATTACCCTGGCCTCTATGTTGCTGATGCCTCCGTTATCCCGGCGAATTTAGGCGTAAACCCTAGCCTGACGATTACGGCGATGGCGGAACGAGCGATGAGTAAGATTCCGGCGAAGCGCGAGGCCGAACCAATTCGGCCGCTGGTCGTGCCGGTTGGTAGGGTTGGTAGAGAAGTGAAGCGGGGAAACGGCCGCCGGCGTCGGTTCGTTCCGGTGGCACTATTGGCGGCGCTTTCGGCCGTTCTGGGAGCTTTGCTGGCCTATAGACGGAAATAAATTGTCAATTGACAATTATCAATTGACAATTGACAATTTTTTCGGAGATGAATCATGGACTTTATGAACTGCTGGAACCCGGCGACGGGGGAGACTTTTGATCAGGTGGCGATGGCAACGACCGCCGACGTGCAAAACGCGCGGCGCGAGTTGGGCGAACGGGCCAGGGAGTGGGCGGCCAAGCCGGTGGGCGAGCGCGTGCGCTTGCTCAACCAGCTACGCCACGTCATGCTGGAGGCGACGGATGAGATCACGGCCGTTGTCAATCAGGACCACGGCAAAAGCCGCCAGGACGCGCTGGCGGAGATCATCATGACCGCCGATAAGATACACTACTACTGCGCCAACGCCACGCGCTGGCTGCGGCGGCGCAGCGTCTCTCCCGGCATCTACTTCTTCCGCCGCTACTATGCCGAACCCGTCCCCTATGGCGTGGTGGGGGTCATTGGGCCGTGGAACTTCCCCTTTGATCTGACAATGACGCCCGTTGTTTCCGCGTTGCTGGCCGGGAATGTGGTCATGGTCAAGCCGTCGGAGGTCTCGGCCGCTGTTGGGGCGATGATGGAAAAGCTGTTCTTGCGCGTGCCGGAGCTGGCCCCCTATGTGCGCTTCTTGCATGGCGACGGCCGCACCGGGGCGCAACTGGTCGAGTCGCGGCCTGACCTCGTCTTTCTCACTGGCTCGGTGGCAACAGGGAAGAAGGTGGCGCAAAAGTCGGCTGAATTGATGATCCCCTTCCTCAGCGAACTGGGCGGCAAAGACCCGATGATCGTCCTTGAAGATGCGGACGTGGAAGCGGCGGCAAAGTGGGCGGTGTGGGGGTCGAACTACTGTGTCGGTCAGGCCTGTGTCGCCGTCGAGCGCGTCTATGTTGTCGAGCCGGTTTACGACCGCTTTGTCCAGGCTGTGCTGGAAGAGACGGCGAAGTTTACGATGGGTCACACCGGCTCCATCCACAACCCCTACCACATGGGGCCGCTGACCTTTGAGCGGCAGTGCGCCATTGTGGACGAACATTTGCAAGAGGCAGTGGCGAAAGGGGCGAAGATTGTGGCAGGCGGCCGTCGCCAGGGGCAATTTATGGAGCCGACCGTTGTCGTGGACGTAGATCACAGCATGAAGCTGATGTGGGACGAGACCTTTGGGCCAGTGCTGCCGATCATGAAAGTGCGCGACGAGAGCCACGCCATCCAGCTTGCCAACCATAGCTATATGGGCCTCAGCGCCTATGTCTGGAGCAACGACCTGAAACGAGCGCGGCGCATCGCCAGCCAGTTGCAGGCGGGTGCGGTCAATATCAACGATGTCCTCGGCCACTTTGCCCCCTCCGCCCTCCCCTTTGGCGGGATGAAGCAGTCGGGCAACGCCCGCACCCACGGCCGCGACGAGGTGTTGCAATTCACCCAAACCCGTTCTGTCGCCTGGGGTTTACCGCCCATGGCCATTGATCCGGCGGTGATGATGCGCCAACCGGGACATTACTGGCTCGGCCGCGCCATTGCCCATCTCTTCTTTGGCGTGGGGCTGAAGCAGCGGTTGGAGGGGGTTGGGTTTTTGTTGCGGCAAGTTCAGAAGGCGGAGGAGCAGGGGAGCGGAGGAGCAGAGGAGCGTAGACAGTTGGCGGTTGGCAGTGGGCAGTCAGCGAATGGGCACTCAAGAAACGGTATAATGAAAGGCGTCGCGGCCGCTGGAGCAGCGGTGGTCGCATCGGCCGTTGTGGGTTGGAGCCTCTTCCGCGCTCGACGTTAGTGAGCTGTCCGGTAGTAAACCGACAGGACTAGGAGGCTACACCGGTTGAAACCGGCTTTTTCATTGAGCGGATAAGCGGATGTTGATTGTTCATCCGCTTATCCGCTTTCACTCATCCGTTGCAACGCAGCGACGTAAAATACCTTAACCCGGCTGCGGGATGGAGACAGATTGCCCGGCCGCTGCCTCTTTCCGCGGCCGCAACACCCGCCACAAAATGCGCGGATGGAAGAGACTCGTTGGCGGGGCCAGCAAGTTCATCACATTCAAAAAGGCCGCGCCCACCACTTCATCATGGTGGGTAGCGCGGTTGACACGGCCGACATAGCGGTTGATCAGGTCTATGCCAGGGGGCTTTGGGCCGCTGGTGGTGGAGAAGCGAAAGTCTTCGCCAACCGCCAGTTGCCAGGGGATGTCTACCACTTTCGCAGCACGCTTGAAGAAGGCCGGAGCCAGGGTAGCCAGCGGTGTCTGCTTTTGCAGCAGCTTGTCCAACTCGGCCGCTTGCAAGGCGGCCGACGACATCCCTTGCCCATAGGTCGGGTTGAAGCTGGCGATGGCATCCCCTATCACCAGATAGCCTTTGGGAAAACGTGACAGCTTCTCGTAATGGCGGCGCAAACTGGCCGGGTACTTATGCACTACCACGTCGGAAAGCGGCTCGGCGCGGCGCATGAGGTTGTAGAAGTCTGGGGCAGGAAGCTGACGGGCAAAGGCCAGATAGCCCGCTTCATCGGCCGGGGCATGGTCACCGCCCCAGCCGCCAACCGTGACAATCCAGCGGTCGCCTTCAATCGGAAACGCGCCGGCAAAGCGGGTTTCACATGGGGCATCGGGCGTGAGCATCATCCACCGTCTGCCGCGTGGATCGGCCGGATCACGCCGGTAGAGCCGCGTGGCATAGCCAATATCCACCTTCACTTCCGTCTCCGCTGGCGCGTCATAGCCCAACGCCTCCAGCCATTTTGGCGTGCGCGACCCACGGCCGCTGGCGTCCACGATCAAATCGGCCGTTAACTGCACCAACGCTTTCTCCTGGTCACGGCGCTCCACCAGCAAACCGGTAATACGGCCGTAGTCCGGCGTCGTTAGCAACTGCTTGACGGCGCTTTGGTCTTGCAGGGTGATGTTCGGCCGGGCCAGGACGCGCTGGCGCAGTAGATACTCCAGGAAAGGACGGCTGACCGTCACCCCTTTTTGTCCGTAATGAAACGGCCGCCGGTAGCCACCATGGGTATACCAATGCATTCCCTTCCCCATATCTGTAGCCATGGCCCCACCAGCCGACAGCGCCTCTGGTAGATCGGGAAAGTAGTGGGTCATCGTGCGAAAGCCGCTTGCCAGCAAGCCATGTAAGTGGCGGGTCTGCGGCTGGCCTTTGCGCGATTCGGGGTGGTCGTTCACGGCATCCCGTTCGAGAATCGTAACCTGTTGAAAGTAGTCACTCAGCACACGCGCGGTCATTAACCCAGCGAGGCTACCCCCGATCACAATTGCTCGCCCATATTTATGCCCATATTTATGCCCATACTTACCTGTGTTCATTTTTATACCTCCGCTAAATCTATTGCCTGCACGTCATGTTACTATTCAATCATTTCCGTTACGTATCTCTTGCGTATCTTAGGAGCAGAAACCGGGTTTCGGCAACTTCGTTGCAGGAGAAACCCGGTTTCTAACTAACCGCTGCGTGGCTCAAAAACGGCCGTCCTCGTCATATCCCCATCCAGCGTGATCGTAATCGCGGCCGCTGTCTCACCCGTTTCCAACCAGTGGAGGAAGCGGAAGCCCGGTTGTGGTACAGCCTCCAGCCGCAGCGGGGTGTCGCGGAAGTAAGGGCCGCTATAGCCGTTACCTGGCACAACCACACCCGCCGTCAACACCTCCCCCTGCCCTTCAACCTGGATGGTCAGGTTGGCGAAGCCAGGGGAGCCGAGATACTCATTCAGGTGTTGGCGCATATAGGCCGGGCGCTCGGCCGCAAACTGGCGCAAGATGTCTACCTGCCCTTCCCAATTGGCCGGGTTCGGTTTGCCCCAACGGTCGGCATGGGCCGGGATTTCGGCGGCGATTCCCGCTTGCAGTTCGTCAATGATCGCCAGTACACGCGCCGGATCATAGGTCGTGTTCAGATGGGCGGCGAAACGCTGGACAAATTCAGCGCGGAACTCGTTGTTGGTCAGCAAGCGACGGAAGGGCAATGAGGCGTATTTGTCGCGTGCCGAGCCGCTGGCGGTGGTCAGCCGCTTGACCGTGTTTTCGCGATAGTTGCCAGGCAGAAAGCCGCCATCAAGGTCCATCAGCAGCCAACGCCAACGGCCGTCGTCATGCGCACGCCAGTAACGATAGTTGTTGCCCGGCCATTCGCGGTTCGCGCCATAGATTTCGACGATATGGTAGTCCATGAAGGAGTCTACATCCAACTGCGCCTGCACGGCCGCATAGTTGGCCGGAAGGTTAAGGTTTTGCTTGCGCAGGAAGTTGTAGAAGTTGTTCCAGGCGGCCGCGCTCCCATTGATCACCCGCGTCTTATTCTCCAGCATGTCGAACTCATCCTCGTCCAGGTCATAGGCACGCTCGACGAAGTTCTCGTCCATCTTCTGGCGGATGTTGTAGATGCCCCAATATTGGCCGTTGAGGAAGAGGATCGCCGGACGGTACGCTTGCTGGTCGAGGTCCATCTGCCCCTGGATAATCGCCTGTTGCAGCGCGTCGCGGAACAGCGTGCGTTCGGCGTCGGTGTTGCCGGAATTACGCAAGACAAGGCGATCATATTCATCCAACGGCACATCCTCGAACACCTCATAATCTATGTCGCCATCACCATACAACTTGCGGGCTTTCAATTCAAAGGATTTGCGTTCCTGCAAGCGGCTGCAATTGCCGAAGATTTCAATGCCCACATCCTGGTGGATGACCCGTTCGCCATCCGGTTCATACATCTCCAGGCTCGACGGCCGTTCCCACTTCTGGTTCCAATTCACCGGCTTTTTGCTACAACGCCCCTTGACTCCTTTCGTCCCGGCAACGTAGATGCCGATCCGGTTGTCGAACAGATGCGCCGGGTCGGTGGCAATGGAAACGACGGGCAACGTAGAGTCGAGGCCGAAGAAGTAGGTGTGGGTCTCAGTTGGGCTGTCCAGCTTGTCGGCCGTCAGCGTCCGCGCTCGAACCACAGTCGTTTCGTTTAGCTGGATGGGGTTGGTATAGATGGGGGAAGCGGCCGTTGGCTTCGAGCCATCCAGCGTATAGTGGATCGTCCCCCCTGGTTCGCCAGTGGTCAGCACCAGCGTCCGGTTGCCGTTGTAGAAGCCACCGGATAGGGAGAAGTCTGGCTTGTCGGCGATGTCCAGCGTGGCATAGCCGGGGGTCGTGTTTGCCGCGCCAGGAGTTGGTTGGTCAAAGTAGAGCCAGTTTGAGCCGCCATCGGGGGAACGGCCGAGGCTGATGTCCGGCTCCTGCTCGTCGAAGCTTATACTATCCACCAACACCCCTTGCGGCGTAAAGAGCGCCACATCGTCGCCATCCATGTCCAGGTCGAAGTTCATGTGGACGCCCTTCACGTTTTCGTCTACCCACAGCAGCAGATAGCCACCGGCCGGAATCTTCGTTTTCTTCGGGATTTTCGACTTCTTCGGTTTGTTGAGATTGTTGGTCAGATAGTAGTTGGACAGGTCAACCTCTTTAGGTCCGGGATTATACAGCTCAACCCATCCGCCATAGTTGGTGAATTGGGGGTCGAGGTTGGTCGAGGCATTGCCCACCAGCACTTCGTTGATGACGACGGCCGGCCCCTGGGCATTGAGCGAGGGGACGGCCGTCAGGGTGAATAGGGTAAAGATGAAAGTTAGTAGTAGTGTACGCGCTAATGTTTTCATGCCTACATGATAATTAAACCGATGTAGGCGTTTTAGCAGCCGGGGTTATTTATTTATGCTCGCAAATCGGAGAATTGTTGTCCTTACAAAAGTAAGGGCAAGCGAGCTTCGAAAGAGGTGGTTGGTTATCGTTATACGCTTATCGATCAGTCACGGCCGAAGGCTCCCCGCGCCGTCGCCCCAACCAACAGCAGCACGGCCACGCCCATCGCCGCACTCCCGCCCACAAAGACGGCCGCCGGTCCAAACAGATCATAGACCACACCTCCAACCAGATTCGCCAGCAGCGGGGCCAGCCCAAACATGATCCCAAACAAGGCCGACTGGGCGGTGGATGACCAACATTCTGGAACGCGTTCCGTCACCAGGCGCACCGCGGTGACATAAAACAGACCAAAACCCAACCCTTTCATGACGGCAAAAGCCAACACCATCCCCGGCGTGGCGGAGAGCACATAGCCGAGAAAGGCGGTTCCGAGCAAGCCACAAGCCAGCAAGAGCGTTTTCGAGCCGCGCAGTCGTTGCAGCACCAGGACGCTATAATACATACTAGGCGGTTCGCTTAACGCTCCCAGCCCCGGCAGCATTCCGATCAGGAGCTTGCTGCCGCCCAGATAGTCCATATAGACGCCTTCAAAAGTCATCGCCAAGCCCATCGAGATACCCACCAGAAAAGAGGCGCCCAGGATGGTCATCAGCAGGCGGTCGTGGCGCATATCGAGCAGCGGCGGCCGCTCCTCCTTCGGAACCACTGCCCCTTCCTCAAGCAGTCCGGCCAGGCCAATCAACGGCAGCAACAGCAAGGCGGCGAGGATGAACATCGGCCGAAAGCCCACTTGCTCCCACAACGCGCCGCTGCCAATCGCCGTCAGCGCGAAGCCCACCGACCCCCACAGCCGCATACTGCCATAGTTGAGGCCATAGCGCAGCGCCATCCGCGCGATCAGGCTGTCGGCCACCGGCACAATCGGGCTATGGAAGAGGGAGAGGATGAACATCAGCACCACCAGCGCGGGAAACTCTCGCGCAAAGTTGAGCAGCAGCAAGGTCAGGGCAAAGCCAACGATCAGCCATTTGAGCAGCGGCACGCGCCAGCGGCGACGGTCAGCCACCGAAGACAGGAGTGGTGCATAGACGAGGATCATCAAGGGAGCGAAGGCGGAAAGGAGGCCGATTTGACGGCCGTTTAGCCCTAATTCGGCAAAGTAGACATTGATAAACGGCATAAAAATGCCAACGCCACCCCACCAATTCAAATAATAGAGCGAGCCACGATTCAACGGGCTGAGTGAGGCGGGAAAAGGAGCCAATTTAATCATTTTTCACCTGAGATTCATATGATAGAGAGCGGACGCAGATTTGCGCTGATAGGACGCTGATTTTCGCTGACTTTTTCTAAAACGCTGGTATTACACTGTTTTAAAAGTTTGAACAACTGTCATTCCGAGCGGAGTCTTCGGAGCGAGGAATCCCTATCCATTCGCTGGTCAACGAAATCGCAAGGGATTCCTCGCTCCGCTCGGAATGACGTTGCGATCACTTTTGAAACAATGTAGTTGATTTGCGTGCAATATTACAGCCTATTAGCGACCGCCAACGGCCGCTCTCTGCTTTTACAATCGCTGAAAAAATAGTGATCATAGCAATGATCTCCACGACCTGCGAGCATTTCCCCCTGTAGCGCGGGTTGCTAACCCGCAGGCTTTTGACAACCAACACAAAAGTTGCTACGATTCCCCCATTATTTATTCGTTCACTTAGCACAAAAAGGAGGTGGGCAGATGACAACGCAAATGAATCTATCCCGCACCGGGGCAACGCCACATGCCGCTTGTCTTCGCTTACCTCCCTATGAGAACAGCTAAATCCTTACCGGCTTTCAACCCATAAAAGAGAGACAGACAGGTCACAGGCGCGTTTGCCCTGTGACCTTTTTGTTTCTATCTGGAATCAAGCACGAGTGGTCACGGGATAGCTAAGTTTGCCCGTGACTTTTCTTTTTGGCAACAAAAACGGCCGCGGGTAAACCCTCTTACCCGCGGCCGTTTCGTTTTAATATGAAAGGCTCACGCAAAGACGCAAAAATCGCTAAGTATTATCTTTGCGCCCTTTGCGCCTTTGCGTGAGCTGTTTTTCGAGGAGACTTTTGTGAATTCTCGCAGCAAGAAATTCTTGTCCTATTACAAACCCTACTGGCGGTTGTTTCTCGCCGATTTGCTTTGTGCGCTACTGGTCTCGGCCGCTACCCTGCTGCTCCCCCTCTGCATCCGCTACATCACCAAAGATGTATTGGAAGGGGGAGTGCCCGACGCCCTCAACCGGATTTACTGGATGGGGGCGGTGATGCTGGCGTTGGTCGCTGTGCATACACTATGCAGCCTGTTCGTGGACTACCAGGGGCATATGATGGGGGCATTGATGGAGAGCGACATGCGCCGCGAACTGTTTGAACATTATCAAAAGCTGTCCTTCCGCTTTTATGATGAACAACGGACCGGCCAACTGATGACCCGGCTGACCAACGACTCCTTTGATCTGGCCGAGCTATACCATCATGGCCCAGAGGACATCATCATCTCCTCGCTCAACTTTATCGGCGCGTTCTTCATCCTGATCACCATCAACGCCGAGCTAACGCTGCTCGTCCTGCTCTTTGTGCCGATCATGGCCGCCTATGCCGCTTACTTTAACAAGAAGATGAAACGCGCCTCGCGAAAGAGCAAACAGCGCATCGGCGACATCAACGCGCAGGTGGAAGATTCCCTCTCCGGCATCCGCGTGGTCAGCTCCTTCACCAACGAAGCGGTGGAAAAGGAGAAGTTCGCGCAGGCAAACGGCCGCTTCGTGCAAAGCCGCCGAGAGGAGTACCGCAGCGAAGGGTACTTTTACAACGGGCTGATCGCCTTCACCAACCTGATGACGGTGGCGGTGGTCATCTTCGGCGGCGCGGCCATCGTCGGCACGTCGTTGGACTTGCCCGATTTGCTGACCTTTCTGCTCTATGTGGGCATCCTCATCGAGCCGATCAAACGCTTCGGCAACTTCACCCGCCTCTATCAGGAAGGGATGACCGGCTTTGAGCGGATGATGGAGGTGTTGGAAATCGAGCCGGATATTGAAGACGCGGCCGCCGCCATTGACCTCCCGCGCGTGCAGGGAAATATCGAGTTTCAAAACGTCAGCTTCAAATATAAAGAGGACAACAGCTATGTCCTCAAAAACCTGTCACTGACGATAAAAGCCGGAGAGTATGTCGCTCTGGTCGGCTCGTCGGGCGTCGGCAAAACCACCCTCTGCTCCCTGATCCCCCGCTTTTATGAAGTCAACAGCGGGAAAATCTTGCTCGACGGCATAGACATCCGCGACATTCGTTTGCGCTCCTTAAGAAGCCACATCGGCATTGTCCAGCAAGATGTCTATCTCTTTGCCGGAACGGTGGCCGAAAACATTCGCTATGGCAAGCTGGACGCCACTTTGGATGAGGTGGTGGCGGCCGCCAAAAAAGCCAACGCCCACGACTTCATCATCGCCCTCCCAGACGGGTACGACACCGATATCGGTCAGCGTGGCGTCAAGCTCTCCGGTGGGCAGAAGCAGCGCCTGTCCATCGCCCGCGTCTTCCTCAAAGACCCGCCCATCCTCATCTTTGATGAAGCGACGAGTGCGTTGGATAATGAAAGCGAGCGAGCGATCCGCGATTCATTGGAGCAGCTTGCCAACAACCGCACCACCCTTGTCATTGCCCACCGCCTCTCCACCGTTCGCAATGCTCAGCGAATCGCCGTTCTCACCGACAACGGGATTGATGAACAGGGAACGCACGAAACCTTAATCAGCGCAAATGGTGTCTATGCGAATTTATATAATGTACAATTAGAACTATAAGCAACAGAAGGCTCATGCAAAGGTCGCCAAGTTTTCTTTGCGCTCTTTGCGTCTTTGCGTGAGCTATTTCCATAGGAGCAACACAATGGCTTTTATTCAATGTGATTTTTTCTCGAACGTTTTGCAGGTGAGTGTTTCGATCAATGTGGTGCTGCCGCAACCGATCCGGCCGTCTTATCCCGTCCTCTACCTGCTGCATGGCATGTCGGACGACCACACCATCTGGATGCGGCGTACTTCGATTGAACGGTACGCCGACAAATATGGATTGGCGGTGATCATGCCTGCCGTCGGCCGCAGCTTCTACACCAACATGGCAATTGGCTACCGCTATGAAGATTATGTCAGCCAGGAGTTGCCCGCAGTAGTCCAGGGGTTGTTTCCCCTTTCCAACAAACGGGAGGAAACCTTTGTTGCCGGGCTTTCAATGGGCGGATATGGGGCGTTCCGCCTGGCCTTTCGTTATCCCGAACAGTATGCAGCAGCGGCGTCGCTTTCCGGCGCAGTCGATATGCCCTATGACAACATAGAGGATGCAGCGGACGAATGGCTAATCGAACGGCGAAATATTTTTGGCGACCTGGAGAAGATGGCCGGCGGCCCTCATGATTTGCGTTATTTGGCGGAACAGTTGGTCGCCTCCGGTGCATCGCGGCCGCGCCTCTATCAATGTTGTGGCACAGAGGACTTTTTATACGAACAAAACCGGCGCTTTTTGCAATTTGCGCGGTCGCTCGATCTGGATTTAACCTATGAGGAAGGGCCAGGCGCTCACGATTGGGACTATTGGGATACGATGATCCAACGAGTGCTAGCCTGGCTTAGTAGCAGGGTGACAGGGTGACAAATCGACCACTTTTGAGGGATAATCATCAAGTATAGAAACACGGTTTCTCAAATGTTTTGGAGTGATTAGAATGGATTATGTCAATGAACAGGAAAAGCAACCATTTCGCTATATCGGTCAACGACGGCCGCTGGTCGAGGGGCTGGAAAAAGTAACCGGCTATGCTCGCTATACGGCCGATCTCACCCTGCCCCACATGCTCCATATCCGGCCCGTGCTGGCGCAAATGGCGAATGCGTTGATCAATGGGATCGAGAAGGAGGCTGCCCTGGCCGTTCCAGGGGTGGTGGCTGTGCTGACCGCCGACGACCTGCCCACCCGCGACAAAGTGATCAACACGCGCAACAACGCCATCCTGGCCAAAGAGCGCACGCTATGGGTCGGGCAACCGGTAGCGGTTGTCGTCGCCGAAACGGCCGAAGCAGCGGCCGACGCCGCCGAACAAGTGCTGGTGGATTACCAGCCAGGGGCGGTTGTCACCAGCGTGGAGGAAGCCATTCGACCAGACGCCCCCACCGTCTGGCCCAACGGTATGCCCGGCAGGGGGGGCGATATGTCGGCGCTGCATGGCAACACCGCCCGCGGTGAAAGCGCGGAGGAAGAAGTTGTTCTCAACAACCTGAACAGCAGCAACCGCTTCCAGCGCGGCGATGTGGCCGCCGGTTTTGCCGAGTCCGCTGTCATCATTGAAAAGCGTTACCGCATCAACAGCGTCCACCAGGGGTATCTTGAACCTCATGCGGTGGTCGTCGCCCCCGATCCGCTAGGGCGCAGCCTGACCATCTACACCGGCACGCAGGGGATGTTTGACGTGCGCAATGAGGTGGCCGCGCTGCTCGACCTGCCGCAGCACGCGGTCGTGGTCAAGCCGATGACGCTTGGCGGCGGGTTTGGCGCGAAGTATGGAATTTATGAGCCGTTGGTCGCGGCCGTTGCCCTGGCGCTCAAACAGCCGGTCAAGCTGGCGCTGACCCGCAGCGAAGATTTCCTCTCCTCCACCCCTGCCCCGGAAGTGGTGATCGAGCTGAAAACGGGCGTCAAACAGGACGGCACAGTGACCGCGCTGCAAGCAAAGGCCTATACCAACAACGCCGCCTTCTCCTACAACCACGGCGGGACCATCGCCAGCCTGATGGCCGGGACCTACCAATGGCAGCATGTCGAGATTGATACGTATGAAGTCCACTCTTTTATCAATCCCGTTGGCGCCTATCGCGCTCCGGGTGCGCCCCAGGCGGTGTTTGCCATCGAAGGCAATATGGATGAGATGGCGCAGCAACTCGGCCTTGATCCGCTTGAGTTCCGTTATCAAAATGCGGTCGAGGATGGTGGCCTGACCGGTAGCGGCCAACCCTGGAGCAGCACGCTGGGATTGAAGGCGGTGCTGGATGTCGCCCGCAACCATCCCCTGTGGAAGGACCGTCAGCCAGGGCAAGGGGTTGGTCTGGCCGTTGGCGGCTGGCCGAACAACGCCGGAAACGCCGAGGTGCTTTGCCGCGTGGATTCCGACGGCCGCGTGCGCCTCGACACCGGCATTGTGGATGTATCCGGCGTCAAAAGCAGCCTCGTGCTGATCGCTGCGGAGGCGTTGGGGGTTGATCCCGATTCCATCGAGCTGGCGCAGGGGGATACCGACGGCGTCTATGGCCCGTGGAGTGGTGGCAGCCGCGTCACCTATGCGATGGCAACGGCCGTCCACCAGGCGGCGGCCGACGCCCACCAGCAACTGTTGCAAATCGCCGCCGATGAGTTTGAAGCGGCCGTTGAGGATTTGGAGATCGTTGAGGGCGAAGCTCGTGTGGTGGGCGTGCCAGACAGGCGTATCCCCATCGCCAAACTGGCCCGCCGGGGACGGTATGCGGCGAACCATGTGCCGGTTATCGGCCGCGGGCAGTCCAGCCTCGACCAATCCGGCCCTGGCTTTGTTGCCCATCTGATCCAGGTGGCGGTGGATGAGGAGACGGGCGAGGTGCGGCCGTTGCGCTATGTCGCCATTCAAGATGTCGGGCTGGCGCTGAACCCGCTGATGGTCGAAGGACAAATGCACGGCGGCGCGGTCCAAAGCCTGGGGATGGGCCTCTGTGAACATTTCGCCCATGACCGTGAGGGGCAGTTGCTAACCGGAACGCTGATGGACTACGCGCTGCCGCGCATAGACAACTCGCCAGAGGTGGAGGCGATCATCGTCGAACATCCCAACCCCTTTGGTTTCCACGGCATTCGCGGCATGGCTGAACCGGCGTTGACCGCCGGCCCGGCCGCACTGGTCAGCGCCATTCGTGATGCCACCGGCGTCCATATCACCGAAACCCCGGTGCGTGCCGAACAACTCTGGCAAGCGCTGCAACGCCAACAGTAGGGAAAAGCGTCACTGTTGTGCAGGACTCACATCATATGACCACATCACAGATTCACTGCGTAACCGGAGCGTTTGGCTATTCGGGGAAGTATATTGCCCGGCGGTTGTTGGAACAGGGGCAGCAGGTGCTCACGCTGACCAATTCGCTCGACCGCGAAAACGAATTTGGCGGCCGCGTCCCCGCCCATCCCTTCAACTTCGACCGCCCGGCGGAACTGGCAAAATCATTAGAGGGCGTCAATGTTCTCTACAACACCTACTGGGTTCGCTTCAATCATAAGCTCTTTCAACACGCCGACGCAGTGGCAAATACGTTGGTCTTATTCGAGGCCGCGCGGCAGGCGGGTGTGGAACGAGTCGTTCATGTCAGCATCACCAACCCGTCTGAAGATTCTCCGCTGGAGTACTTCAGCGGCAAGGCACGACTGGAACGGGCGTTGATTGAATCGGGGTTGAGTTACGCCATCTTGCGGCCGACCGTCCTCTTCGGCAAGGAGGACATCCTGATCAACAACATCGCCTGGACGCTGCGCCACCTGCCCCTCTTTGGCGTCTTTGGCGATGGACAGTACCGCCTACAGCCGATGTATATCGAAGATTTCGCCGCGCTGGCCGTCCAGGAAGGGGGCAGCCAGGTGAACGGGATCATCAACGCGATTGGGCCAGAGACCTTCACCTATCGCGAGTTGGTGGCAACCATCGGCCGTCTGATTGGCGCAAGACGGCCGATCATCAGCGTCCCGCCCTGGCTGGGGTATGCGGTGGCGGCGGTGATCGGCCGAATCGTCGGGGATGTGGTCGTCACCCAGGATGAGATCGAAGGGTTGATGGCCGATCTGCTCCATGTCAACACCCCACCCACCGGCCGCACGCGGCTGACGGAGTGGGTGCAAGCCCACGCCGACACCCTCGGCCGCCACTACACCAGCGAACTGGCACGGCGCAAGGATTTGCGCTCCGCTTATCGCAGTAACTAAAAATTGAAAACTGAAGCTATGAAGAAGCGAGCGTGAGCGGATAGGCTTTCATCAACATCCACTCTATTTTCTACGGTGCGGCCGCCAACGCCTCCTCCCATGCCCTGAGTGTACCCAGGCGGCGGCCGTAGAGTAGATTCGGCGAGTGGGCAGCCAGCTCCTGATAGCGAGCGAGCGCCTGGCGGCCGTGTTCTTCTTCGCCGGTCAGTTGCCACCATTCAAAGTGGGCGGCCGCTTGCTCAGCCGGGCGCAAATTGGTAGCGAGCAGCCCGGTTAGTTGCCCCTTCGCCCCGGCATGGTCTCCATGAGCGGCGCTGATTTTGACTTGCAGCAGATGACTTTCAAAGATGATCGGATTGCGGCTCGCCTCGGCCAGCAGCGGCCAGGCCTGGGCGAGAACGCTCTCGGCCGCCTGGGGTTGGCTCTGTTCAAGCAGGAAGGTCGCATGGCTGATAATGGACAGGCGAGCGACCGTGTGAGGCCGCCGCACGGCCGGAAAGGCGGCCGCAGCGCGAGCAAAGTGGGCGGCAGCCGGTCCCATCTCACCTAGTCGCCAGGCGATCTCCGCCAATAGGCCGTGGGCGATGGCAAAAGATTCTGGATTATCCGCTTCCGGGGATAGCCGTAGGCATTGGTCAAGCGCGGCCCGTGCCTGCTCATCCTCACCGCGCTGGACAAGCAGCCAGGCCAGCCGCCACAGGTTTTCACTCTCCAACCAGCGCATCCCTCCCTGGTGAAAGAACTCTCCGGCACGTTGCAAGCACTCCCACGCCTGCTCATACTGCTCAAGCGCGAGATACACCTCCCCCTTGTTGCCCAGCGTATTATAGTAACCACCAATGCTGCCCGTTTGCAGGTCAATTTCTAAGGCGCGATCTAGTTGCACCAATGCCTCTTCAAAATCACCCAGTTCCAACAAAACGAGGCCCAGATTGTTCGCCGTTCGTGCCACACCAATCGGGTAATCGAGCTTCTCATAACGGGCCAAGACCTCCCGCTGCAAAGCGGCCGACTCTGCCAAACGGCCGATCACCGAGAGGACAACGGCCGTCATGCCCTTGTTAAAGATCATCCCTCGCTCATCCCCCGCTGCGGCATAGAGCGCGGCCGCTTGCTCCAGATGCTCCATCGCCTCATCCAGGCGGCGCAAATCGGAGCAGATCAGACCCAGCCAATCATAGGCGATTGCCAGCGGCCGTTGTACATCTTGCCCTAGACCGGCCAATGAACGGTAGAGCGTGACCGCTTCCCGCAAATGGCTGATCGCCTGCTCGGTGACGCCGCGATGCCGCTCGACAACGCCCAATGTCCGCAACCCATCGGCGCGATAATGAGGCAAATCGAGCTGCGCCGCCAGTTGGACCACCTGGAGCGCATTGGCATACGCTTGCTCCTCCGCTCCCCGCCACTCGGCAAACTCTGCCACCCGTGCCAATAGATGACAGGTTAGGATTGGGGATTGCAGATTGGGGATTGCGGATGGCGGATTGGGGATTGTGGATTGGGGGTTTTCGACACGCTCCAATCTCTGATCTCCAATCTCCCAGTCTCCAGGCTTTAACCGTTCCACCGCTCGCTCAAATGCCCCCTGGCCTTCTTCAAACAGGCTCGCCACTTCATAAAAAGCGGCCAGACCATCAATCGCCGCGTGGAAGGAAGCGGCCGCCCGCTGTTCAGCCACCCGTTCGACCGCCCAATGCCACGCCTGGCGGATATTGTCCAGATCAGGCCATATTTCAGCAACGGCCGCCGGAGGGTCCGCCCCATGCAACGCCGCCTCGCGTTCCGCGATGAAGCGCAGATAGTAGTCGCTGTGCCGGTCGGCTATCGCCGTGTGGGAAGCGGCCGCCCGAAGCCGCTCCCAGGCATACTCGCGCAACATCTCCAACATCACAAAGCGCGGTTCATCGCCGTCCAGCGACTTCTGTTGCACCAGGCTCTTATTCACCAGCGACTCCAGGCCGTCGAGCAGGTCCAGCGGCAAGTCGTCGCCACCCGATGCCGCGCCGCCAATGGCCTCAATCGCCTCCAGCGAAAAACCACCGCGAAAGATCGCCAGCCGGGCAAACAACGCCTTCTCCCCCTCGTTGAGCAGGTTATAGCTCCACTCAATCGTATTCTGTAGCGTCTGTTGGCGGGCCGGTAAATCATGCGCCCCGCCGGTGAGTGTGTCTAGCCTGCTGCTCAACCGCGCCAGCAACATGCGCGGGGTTAATAGCCTGGTCCGTGCCGCCGCCAGTTCAATCGCCAACGGCAACCCCTCCAGGCGCAGGCAAATGTTGGCAACATCAAGGGCGTTCTCGGCCGTCAATGCAAAATCGGGGCGCACCGTACGCGCTTGCTGAATAAACAGCGCGACGGATTCATAACTCGCCAACACCTCCAGGTCTGGTTGCGCCAGGTCAGGCAAGGCCAGCGGTTGCACCATGTACTCCTGCTCCCCATAGAGATGGAGCGGTTCGCGGCTGGTAGCCAACACCTTGAGCTGCGGCGCGGCCGCCATCAACTCCGACAACTGCATCGCCGCCGGAAGCAAATGCTCAAAGTTGTCCAGCACCAGCAACATCTGGCTTTCGCGGAGGAGATGTTTTAGGCTCTCAAGCAGTGATTGTTCATGCGCTTCATTGAGTCCGATGGCACAGGCCAGCGTATTGGTAAACAGCGCCGGGTCGCTGATGGGGGCCAGAGAGATAAAATGGACTCCATCACGGAAGCGGGCGGCCGTTTCCCTGGCAACTTGTAACGCGAGCCGGGTCTTGCCCGTCCCCGGCGGCCCCACCAGCGTCAGCAGGTGTGTGGTGTGGAGCAACTGCTTGATCGCCTCGATGTCCTGTTGGCGGCCGATAAAGCGCGTGCTTTCAACCGGCAGATTGTGGGTGAGTGGGCGGCGGCCGTTGACGGCCGTTGGTGCGCTCCCGTTGCCCTCATCCAGCAGATGAAGCTCGCGGGCGCGGGCGATGGCCTGGGTGCGATTGCCAACCCCCAAAATGGTATAAATCTGGCGGTTATACCATTTGACGGTATTGACCGTCATCACCAGCCGTTCGGCGATCTCGCGGTCGGCCAACCCCTCAGCCAACAGGCGCAGAATCTCCACCGCTCGTTTGCTTAACCCTTCCTGTGGCGGCTGCCACGCTGGAGAGATCATCGGCTCAATCTCCTCCTGGGGAGTCCTCGAGGGCCAGGGCCACCGCCTGCTCCAGCGAGAGGGAACGGCCGTCTTGCCAGGCCGCTTCAAAGACGGCCGGGGCCAGTGCGGCGCGGATGGTGGCGATATTGCGCTCAAATTCGGGCATGTCGGCCGGTTGTGGTTTTGCGCCGATCCGTTCCAACGCCGCCTCCCACGCCCCAAACAAGCGAGCCGCCCGCTCCGGCTGCCCGGTCAGCCCAATTGGGCCGGCCAGATCGGCCAGCGCCTCGGCGATGTCCAGATTACTATCTAGCTCCAGAGCAATTTGCAAGCCTCGTGTCGCCAACGTTTTCGCCCGTTCGTAATCTCCTTCACGCTGGGCCACAAAGGTGAGATTACCAAACATGAAGCGAATACGCCGCATCTCGCCCGTCTCCAGGGCGACTGCCAGACACGCTTCATATGCCTCGCGTGCCCGTTTGTCGTCGCCGCTGAAGCTGGCGATTTCACCAATCATGTTTAGCGCATGGGCAATCCCTGGTTTGTGATTCAGTTCGCGGAATAAGGCTAACCCTTCTTCAGCAGTAGCCATCGCCACTTCCTGCTCGCGCATCATCGTATAGCCCAAGTAGATCAGCGACCAGGCGGCGTGTAGGTGGTCGTCTAACTGGCGGGAAAGCTGGAGCGCACGGCCGAAATAATCCTGCGCGGTCTCCAGGTCATACAACATCGTCAACTGTCCCGCGCTGAGAAGCAACTTGGGGTGATACCTGATCTCCACCTCCCCCAGTCGTTCCAGCAGTTGCTGGGTCCAGTGGCGACCCTCGACATGATGCCCAAAGGCGTACCAAAAGAGGGCCAACGCGCCGCCCAAGCGCACGCCGAGCGTAACATCCCCCTCATGGAGTGACCAATGCAGCACGGCACGCATATTCTCATGCTCTGTTTCCAACAGGTGAAACCAATAGCGCGAGTGCGCCTGGCGAAGTTCCGGCCCGGCCCGTTCGGCCAGTTCCACAAAGTACGCCGCGTGTCGCCTGCTCATCTCCTCCGCTTCTCCACTTGCCAGCAATTGTTGCCAGGCATAGGTGTGCAATGTTTCTAACATGGTGAAGCGTGGTTCGCCGTTGGGTAGTTCTGTCTGCTGGATCAGGCTCTTGTTGACCAAGGACTCCAGGCCATCAAAGAGATCAATCGTCAGTTGATCAGTGCAAATCGCCTCAATCGCTTCTAGTGAGTGCCCCCCGCGAAAGACGGCCAACCGCGTAAAGATCAACTTTTCACTCTCGTTGAGCAAATTGTAACTCCATTCGATTGTGTTTTGCAGCGTTTGGTGGCGGGCGGGCAAATTGGATGCGCCCCCCTTCAGCGTATCGAGCGGGTTTGCCAGACGAGCGAGCAGAATTCGCGGGGGCAAGAGTTTAATCCGCGCCGCCGCCAATTCAATGGCCAGCGGCAACCCTTCCAGCCGGACGCAGATTCTGGCGATGTCGAGGGCGTTTTCGGCCGTCAGCGCAAAATCGGGGCGCACCGCCTGTGCCTGCTGCAAGAAGAGGGCCACCGATTCGCAAGCCGCCAACGCCTCTAACTCCACATGCACTGGATCGGGCAAGCCCAACGGTGGCACCGCATACTCCTGCTCGCCATAGAGATGGAGGGGTTCGCGGCTGGTAGCCAACACCTTGAGCTGTGGCGCGGCCGCCAGCAGTTCCGACAGTTCCATCGCCGCTGGCAGCAGATGCTCGAAGTTGTCCAGAATGAGCAGGATGCGGCTTTCGCGCAGCACCTGTTTCAACGTCTCCAGCAGGGGCTGGCCCGGCGCTTCATTTATCCCAATGGCGGTGGCGATGGTATTCACCACCAGCGCGGGATCGCTGATGGGGGCCAGAGAAACAAAGTAGACCCCGTCGCGAAATCTTTCCGCTTGTGTGCTGGCAATTTCCCAGGCTGTGTGCAACGCCAGGCGGGTTTTGCCCGTTCCCGGCGGCCCCACCAACGTCAGCAAGCGGACCGATTCAAGCAGCCGTTTGATCGCTTCCAATTCCTGCTGGCGGCCGATGAAACGGGTGGTCTCCACAGGCAAATTGTGACGGTGCGGGCGGCGGCCATTGGTGGATGTGGTAGATGTGGTGGATGGTGGCGTGCTGCTCTGCTCCCCATCCAATAGTTGCAGCTCGCGGGCGCGGACGATGGCCTGGGTGCGGCCGCCCACACCCAAAATGCTGTAAATCTGGCGGTTGTACCACTTGACGGTATTGACCGTCATCACCAACCGCTCGGCAATCTCGCGGTCCGATAGTCCCTCGGCCAGCAAGCGCAAAATCTCAAGCCCGCGCTTGCTCAATCCTTCATATGAGGCCTGCCCCTCTTGCATCACCATCTACTACAGTCCCGTAACACGATTCCCCTTATCTATATAGGAAACAGTCGCGCAAAGGGGCAATGGTCGCTAAGTGTTTGTGCTTTGCCCAAGCGAATCCTACAGGAGTTTGCACCGCACCTATAACACCATAACCCATAAGACTTACGCAGTTCATAATTTTTCCGACACAAATTGCACGAATAACACGAATTTTGTCTTCTATTTCGCGAATTCATGCCATTCATGTCAAAAACGCGTAAGTCCTAACCCATATAGTAGCGCAAAAGCCCAGTAGTTGAAAACCAATACAAGACCAATACAAGAGCAATACAAGCCCATTACCATCCTACCCTCCACTCTTCCTCCATTCCATGCTCCATTCTTTCGATAGGTGACGACCATTCCAGCGATCCCCTATGATGGACTTACCTTTAGAACCTGCCCACTTGAAAAGTAGAAACCGGATTTCTTTGCTTTCATCAGAGCAAGCCAGTTATTGGAGAGAATCCGGCTTCTAAATCAGGGAGAGGTCTAAACCATTACAAACAAGTACCAAACAAGTATCAACCAGGTATTAACCAATTTTCCAACCATAAACCATAAAGGAAGAAAAGCTGATGAGTAACAACACACCGGAAATGGAGGCGCTGAAGGCGCGGATGAAAAGCACCTGGATGGCAGGCGACTATGCCATCTTTGCCACCTACTTGCTCGATGGAGCAATGGACTTTCTGGCAAATGTCAACATACCCGCCGGGGTCAAAGTATTGGATATCGCTTCCGGCGCGGGACAGACGGCCATCCCGCTGGCTCGTCGTGGTGTACAGGTCACCGCCATTGACCTCGCCCCCAATCTGGTTGAAACGGCGCGGAAGCGGGCGCAGGAAGAGGGGTTGTCCATTCAGTTTGACGAAGGGGATGCCGAAGAGCTGCCCTATGAGGACGCTTCGTTTGACGTAGCCTTTAGCCTGATCGGGGCGATGTTTGCCCCGCAACCGCACAAGGTAGCGGCCGAAATGGCGCGGGTTGTCCGCCCCGGCGGCCGCATCATCATGGGCAACTGGACGCCGGCCGGTTTTGTCGGCCAGATGTTCCGAACGATAGCCGCCCATGTCCCTCCCCCGGCGAGGATACCCTCCCCTCTCTTATGGGGCGACGAGGCGATTGTGCGCGACCGGCTAAGCGATTACGTCTCCGACCTGCGCGTAGCCCGGCGACTTTATCCCTTTAACTATCCCTTCGGCGTCACGAGGGTGGTCGAGTTTTTCCGCGAATATTATGGGCCGGCCAACCGCGCCTTCAGCGCACTCGATGCGGCCGCGCAAACCGCCCTGCGCCTCGATCTGGAACAACTGTGGGCCTGGCATAACCAGTCGGCCAATGGCGTGGTCTGCTTCGGCGCGGAGTACCTGGAAGTGCAAGCCATCCGTGCCGCCAGCAGCTAAACGGTATTGGTATGAAAGCGATTGATTCCTTAGCCAAACGGCCGCCGCCCCAACGACTGGAGGAACAACTCCTGAGCGAGTTGCGTCAGGTCGCCCGTCGCCGCACCTATCCGCCGGGGACGATCCTGGTGAACCAGGGGGCACTTGAGCATGTTTTTTATGTGATCGAGGAAGGGCAAGCGGCCGCCGTTCGCCACATGGAAGACGGCGATTTTGTACTGGATGTGATGGGCGGCCGTGAATTCTTCGGCGAAATGGGTCTGCTCGACAACGAACCACGTATCGCAACAGTGACAACCTTAACGGAAACGACTGTATTGGAAGTGGAAGAGCAAGTATTTGATCAGTTGGTCGAGCAGAACCCGGCGCTGGCCTATGCCATGACCCGCCGTATCCTTTGGTCCATGCGTGTCCTCGATGCGCTGACCATTGAGGAGCTGCGGCTAAAGAACCGCGAATTGGAAGAAGCGTATGCCAACTTGCAGACGACGCAGGCCAGATTGGTGGAACAAGAGCGAATGGAGCATGAACTGGAGCTGGCGGCCGATGTGCAGCGCAGCCTGTTGCCGCAGACGCTGCCCGACTGCCCCGGCTATCAACTAGCCGCTTACTTACAGCCAGCGCGTTCAGTTGGCGGCGATTTATACAATGTGTTCTACCTGGATGACGACCATATCGGGCTGTTGATCGCCGATGTCGCGGACAAAGGGTTGCACGCCGCGCTGTTGATGGCTGTGACGCAAACGCTGTTTTATACCGAGGCGTTGCGCTCCCTTTCTCCAGCGGCCGTTGCGCTCAATGTCCATCGTTGCCTGCTCGGCCTCGCCGGTTCATCCACAACCGACGGCTTCGTGACCGCCTTTTATGGCGTCTTGCACTTGCCGAGCAACGTGCTGACTTACATCCGGGCGGCCCACGAACGGCCGTTGCTCGCTCGCTGTGGTTCGCCCATCCAGCCGCTTCCGGGCGACGGCCGTTTCCTGGGCATGGTGGACGATCTCCGCCTGCCAGAGTACCGGGTGCAATTGCAAACGGGCGACCGGCTGTTGTTCTATAGCGACGGCGTCCCCGACGCTGAGAATGCGCAGCAGCAAAATTACGGCCGTGGTTGCCTGATGACCGCCCTGGACAGCGGCCGGATGCTAGATGCCAATGGACTGATTGACCATATCACGGCCGCGATCCGCACCTGGACACGCGACGCCCCGCCCACCGACGACATCACGCTGCTGGCGCTGACCTTAGAAAAGTAGAGTTAAAAGGGAGACCTCACGCAAACAACGCTAAGACGCAAAGGGGCAAGGGTGAGGCAATTGAGGGACTAGCGTTGCTACTTTAGACAAATCAGCATCCAACGGCCTCTCCCTTTCTTTGCGACCTTTGCGCCTTTGCGTGAGCCATCTTCAGGAGTACTGAAATGAACAACATGAATTGGTTTCAAGCAGAACAGCATATCCATGAACACAAGCAGCGCGCCGAGAAGGCGGCACAGAACTATCCGCACATCGCCCACTTGCTGGAGGGAGAAAGCGTCCGCGGCCGCATCCGCGGGACATTGGTCGCTTTCGGCCGCCTGATCATCCGCTGGTGTGACTATCTCCAGGAACGGTGGTTGGTTAAAACTCGCGTATGCGAGCTGATACCGGCGATTGACTAACTATAAGTAACCGACTGTATTGGAAGTAGCAAGACGGACATGATTTACAGGTCACATTTGCCGCTGTAAATCATGTCCGTCCTGTCAATAAATGATTTAGGAATAACTACCATGAACGACTCGTACCAACGACACAAGCAAATTCTAATCGCCCTCTTCGTGGGGCTGATTTTTGTATTGAATGGCAGCGGAACGGCCGTTACCCATGCGGCCGATCCTATCCTCGTTGCCTGTACCGACTATGTGGGCGACGTGGCCGCGTTGATCGCCGCCATTGACGAGGCCAACAGCGACCCCGACGAAAGCACGATCCGACTCGGCCAAAACTGTGGCTACACATTGACAGCACCAGTGGCCGCCGGAAACCTGAACGGCCTGCCCCTCGTGAAGTATGACCTTGTCCTGGAAGGGAAGGACGCATACATTGAACGTTCTCTTCAAGCCCCCGACTTTCGCCTGTTAGCGGTGGGTAATGACGTCCATCTGACGATCAACGATCTCAGCTTAATTGGCGGATTAATCCCCCAAGAGTTTGGTGGCGCGATCGTAACCGGGTCAGGAGCCACCCTAACGCTCAACCACACGTATATTGAGGACAACAAGGCGCTCAAGGGCGGAGCGATCTTTCTCGGTTTAGATAGCAGCCTGACGCTCAACCAGGTCTATTTTGATGACAACAGTGCCGCAGAGGAGGGTGGGGCGCTCTATACCGCTCCGGGAAGCAACCTGACGCTCGACCAGGTGAAGTTGCGCGACAGCGACGCCAAAGAGGGCGGGGCGATCTATGCACAAGGGGAGGCGGTCATCCGCGATAGCCAGTTGTGGCAAAGCGATGCAACGGGTAAGGGCGGTGGTATCTATGCAACGGCCGCGCTGACCATCGAGCGTTCGGACCTCTATAACAACGAGGCCAGAATGGGTGGCGGCGCGATCTATGCGGCCGGGGAAACGGCCGTCTATGACAGCCGCTTCGCCAATAACTACGCCGACAATAGCTTCGGCAGCGGTGGGGCTGTCCTGGCCGACGGCAGGTTGACGGTGAAGCGCAGCCACTTCGCTTTTAACGTCGCGCAAAATGGGGGCGGTATATTAGCTCTTAACGTGCAGATCACCGACTCCGACTTTTACGAAAACCATGCTCTCTATCAAGGCGGCGGCGTCTATGCCCTGGATGCCTCGCGCGGGATTCACGGCGTCCATTTCGATCAAAACACCGCTGATATCTACTCCGGCGGTGGGCTGTTCGTCCGCAGCAACCTGGACCTACAGCGTAGTTACTTCCACCGTAATGTGGCGAAAACCGTGGGCGGCGGCCTTCATCTGGTTGGCTATGGTACCGCAGCTTTGATTGACAACAACCTCTGGGTAGACAACGTCTCCGAGGCACAGACCGGAAACGCGATGTATCTGGAAATGATGAACATTGGTACGGTGAGCGCGCGTCATAACACGGTTGTGAGTAACGGTAATCCCCTGCCCGGCAGCGGCATCATCCACAACAACGGCAACGGCGTCTTTGACAACAACATCCTCACCGGCTTTGCCACCGCGCTGAAGGACCTTAGTGGCGCGGGTGTTTCCCGTTCCAATCTCTACTTCAACAACACGGATAACGAAGAAGGGCTGCCCGCGCCAGGGACCAATAGCCTGGTGGCGGATCCAAAATTTGTTGGCGCGGGGAACTATCGCCTCGGCGAAGACTCACCGGCGATTGATAGTGGGCTTGATCTCCAAATCCTCGAAGACATCCGCGGCAACACGCGGCCGCAAGGAAACGCTCCAGACCGTGGCGCCTATGAGTTCAACGGCGAGGCGGAAACCATCTTCCCCGTCACCTGTGCCGGTGGCGCGGCCGAACTGGTGGCGGCGATCACCGCCGCCAACCGCCATTTCGGGCCGGATGTGATTGAGATCGAAGCGGGAAGCTGTGTCTTTGAGCTGGCGACGGCCGCCGGGATGTTTAGCGATGATGACGCAGCCGGGCTACCGGCGGTGATGGATACGCTGCGGCTGGACGGTGGCGGGGCGATGGTGCAACGCGCAGAATCGGCCGCGCCCTTCCGCATCCTCGAAGCTTATGCGCCGCGCCTGACGGTGGAGAACCTGACGATACGCAACGGTGTCGCCGAATATGACGGTGGTGGCGGCCTGTATAGTTATTATGAGACAAAGCTACACCTGAACGGCGTCAACCTGCGCGACAACTACGTCAATCGTCATGGCGGCGGCGTTTACGCGATTGGGGAATTGATCGTCGAAAATAGCCAGGTGACCGACAACCGGGCCTATGATGGCGGTGGCCTCTATGCCGACGGTGAAATGACTCTTCACAATAGTATCGTCGCCGATAATACGGCCCTGGAGTATGGCGGTGGCGCAAGCGCATATGAGGCCAGCATCACCAATACGCTCTTTACCGGCAACTGGGCGGGCTATGGCGGCGGCGGGCTGGCTATCTGGAATATGGTCGAGCTGCGGACGTCCACTTTCATCGGCAACCACGCCGCTGGCAACAGCGCGGCGGGGGATGGTGGCAGCGCCCTCTACTTCTACCGGCCGGTAGGGAGTAACCTGATCGAGAACAACGTCTGGCTGTACAACCAGACGGAGGATGCCAACGCGGCCGTTACCAGCGCGGCCATCAAAATATACGGCGGCAACCCCAACAGCAGCGTCAGCCTGTGGCACAACACCATTGTCGGCGGCCGATTGCCGGAAAGCGCAGCGATCGAGATGGGCAGTGATGTTGACAAAGTCTCCTATCGCGTGGAGAACAACATCATTGTTGGCTTTGCGGTGGGGGTGCGAAAAGAGAATAAAGGCACGCTGGCGACCAACGCTAATCTTTACTTTGATAATGACCTGACCGAAGTTGGGGCGGGCAGCAGCAGCAACCATGTCAAGTCTGACCCACAATTCCGCAATCTAGCGGCCGGTGACGCGCGGCTGCGGGCCGGCTCTCCAGCCATTGACAGCGGGGCTAATCTTGGCGTGTTGGTGGATCGCAAAGGAACGACACGGCCGCAAGGCAACGGCTATGACATCGGCGCATACGAGTATACGCCCAATGTCCCGCCGACGGCCGCGCCCGACAGCTACACCACGCTGCAAAACACCACCCTGGACATCGCGGCCCCCGGCGTGCTGGGCAACGACGAAGATGCAGATGGCGATTGGTTGGCGGCCGTCCTGGAAAGCCAGCCCGCACATGGTGAGCTAACGCTCAACGCCAACGGCTCCTTCAGCTACACGCCGGAGGCCGGATACAGCGGCAACGATAGCTTCAGCTATCGTGCCGACGACTACGACGGCCAATCGGAAGCGGCGAAAGTAACGATTGAGGTATTGCCCCCCGGAAGCAATCTGCCGCCAACGGCCGCCCCCGATGCCTACACCGCGCGGCAAGAGACGCCGCTAACCGTTCCTGCCCCCGGCGTGCTGGACAATGACCAGGACGGGAATGGGGACGCGCTAACAGCGGTAGTGGAGAGCCAACCGGCGAATGGGGCTTTGACCCTCAACGCCAACGGCTCCTTCACCTATACGCCGAAAGCGGGCTACACCGGCAGCGACAGCTTCACCTACCGCGCCAATGATGGTCAGGCGTCTTCCGCGCCCGCTACCGTCACCATCTCCATCCTGCCCACCGGGGCGAACCTGCCGCCGCTGGCCTTCAGCGACCGCTACGAAGGGACGCAAGGGACGACGCTAACCATCGCCGCCCCTGGGGTGTTGGGCAATGACCAGGACGAGGATGGGGACACGCTGGCGGCCGTTGTCGAAAACGAACCGGCACACGGGACGCTGGTGCTGAACAGCGACGGCTCATTCAGCTATTCGGCCGACAACGGCTTCAGTGGCAGCGATAGCTTCACCTACCGCGCCAGCGACGGCCGCGCCCAATCCGGACCGGCGACGGTGACGATTGTGGTGCGGCCAGGTGGTGGGCAACTCCAGCGGCTGCTGCTGCCGGTCGTTTTCAAACCGTAAAGGATTGTTAGCAGGGCTACAGCGGATAGAGGAATAAACGGATAAGTCGGTAAGCCATCCGTTTATTTCTGAATCCGTTATAGTCCGGGAAAACGTACTGACCATGAATCACTTATTTCGTAAATATAATTTGACATTGATCGCCCTTTTGCTGGGTTTGATCGTTCTCTTGGGGAGTAACGGCGGAACGGCCGCTATCCAGGCGGCCGATCCCATCCTCGTCGCTTGCACCGATGGCGTGGGCGATGTGGCGGCGCTGATCGCGGCCGTTGAAGAGGCCAACAATGACCCTGACAAGGACACGATCCGCCTCGGCGAAAATTGTACCTATACGCTGGTCGCGCCCTTTCCCGGCAATACCACACACGGCCTTGTGCTGATAGAGAATGATGAGGTTGTGCTGCAGGGGAACGGGGCAACGATCGAGCGTGATGGACAAGCGCCCCCCTTTCGCCTTCTATACGTGGAAGCCAACGTTCGCCTGACGGCCAACAACCTCACCCTGCGCGGGGGATCGCTCCCCACAGAGGGTGGAGGCGCGATCTACACCAATCCAGGGGGCAGCCTGACGCTCAGCCGGGTGAATATCGAGTACAACGAGGCCAAAGAGGGCGGGGCGATCTATACGCAGAGCGCGACGATCATCAGCAATAGCCACGTGTGGGATAACTGGACAGAGGATGCGGCCGGTAAGGGTGGGGCGATTTATGCGACGGCCGCGCTGACCGTCGAGAATTCAGACCTATATTGGAACTATGGCGAAGGGGGTGGCGGCGCGATTTATGCGGTTGGGGAAACGGCCGTCTATGCCAGTCGCCTCACCGGCAACGGCAGCGACAAGAACAACGGCGGAGCCATCCTGGCTGATGGGACGCTACGAGTAACCGGCAGCCACTTTGCTTATAACTACGCCTTCAATGGCGGCGGCATAAACGGCAACAACGTCCAGATCACCGACTCAATCTTCTACGGCAACTACGCCCAGGAGTACGGCGGTGGCGTCTTTGCCATGAATGCATCGAGAGGCATTCATGGCGTCCACTTTGCCCAAAACAGCGCCGAGAAAGCCGCTGGTGGCGGGATGTATGTCTTTGGCGATCTCGACTTGCAGCGCAGTTATTTCTATCGCAATGAATCCGGCCAAAATGGCGGCGGTCTCTATCTCTATAATAGCGGCCCGACAGCGCTGATCGCCAATAATCTTTGGGTAGACAACGCCTCTGCCGTACAAGTCGGGAACGCCATGGGCCTGGCGGTAGCGAGTAGCGGCACCAACCCGTTTCATGTGCGGCACAACACAGTCGTCCACACCGGCTCTGTTCAGCCCGGCAGCGGCATCTTTATCAGCAACAGCTACGCTATCTTTGTCAACAACATCCTCACCGGTTTTGAGACCGCCATTCGCGACCAGAGCGCAAAAGCCTACACGGTAAACAACCTCTACTATAACAACGAGATCAACGAACAGGGCCTGGATGGGTCGCCTGAGAACGCCCTGGTGGCCGATCCGCAATTCGCTGGCGTTGGCAACTACCGTCTCAGCGAAGGGTCGCCGGCAATTGACAGCGCGGCCAACTTGCAGCCAGGCACAACCACAGACATCCTCGGCACGCCTCGGCCGCAAGGCAACGCCAACGACCGTGGGGCCTATGAGTTCAACGGCGAGGCGGAGAAGGTCTATCCGGTCGCCTGTGTTGGTGGCGTGGGTGACGTCGGGGCGCTTTTCACGGCGATCACGGCCGCCAACCAGCATTTTGGGCCGGACGTGATTGAGATCGAGGGTGAGGATTGTGTTTTTGAGCTGACGACGGCCGCCGGAGAGTTTGGCGCCTTTAGCCCCAGCGGGCTGCCGGCAGTGATGGACACGCTGTGGCTGGAAGGTAACGGGGCTACCTTGCAGCGTGCGGAGTCGGCCGCGCCCTTCCGCCTCCTCGAAAACTATGCACCCAAGCTGACGGTGGAGGATTTGACCATCCGCAACGGCTACGCGGAAGCAGAAAGCGGCGGCGCCATTTACTCCGCTGACGAGACGGAGCTGCACCTGCTCGGCGTCAAGCTGCTTGACAACCAGGCCGATGAGACCGGCGGCGGTGTCTCTGCGATTGGAAGGTTAACGGTCGAATACAGTGAAGTGATCGGCAACCGCGCCTCTGGACGCGGCGGTGGTCTATACAGCAATGGCGGACTGACGATCAGCAATAGCGTCGTGAGCGGCAACGAGAGTGGTGAAAGCGGGGGTGGGGCCAATGGCTGGGACGGCCGCATTGCCAACACTCTCTTTACAGACAACCAGGCCAGCGAGTACGGCGGAGGCCTCTGGGTAGGTGGCGGGATAGAGCTACGGTCATCTACCTTTGTGAATAATCGCGCTGCTATCAATGGCGGCGGTCTCCAACTGAGCGACCCCTATCGGGAAACCACTGTGGAGAACAGCGTCTGGATAAACAACGAGGCAGCAGGGCGGGGCGCGGCACTCTCCATCCGTGACTACTACTCGCAAGTGTACCACATCCGACACAACACCTTTGCCGGTGACGCTACACCGGAAAGCGTGGCAGTTTACCTCGTGCCTTTTGGCACGACTACCCCAGCCTTCAACGTAGTGAACAATATCATCACCGGTCATGCGGTGGGAGTGATGCGAGAAAACAAGGGCACGCTGACCACCGCCGCCAACCTATACTTTGACAATGGGCTGAACGAAGTAGGGGCGACTGCCAGTAACTTCCATGTTAAGGCTGATCCGCGGTTCCGCCACCTGGCCGGGGGAGATGTCCGGCTGCGGGCCGGCTCTCCGGCAATTGATAACGCGACCAATCTCAACGTGCCGGTGGATCGCAACAACGTCGCCCGGCCGCAAGGCGATGGCATTGACATCGGCGCATATGAATATGTCGAGAATGTCCCGCCAACGGCCGCGCCCGACAGCTACACCACGCTGCAAGACACTCCCCTGGAAATCCCGGCCCCCGGCGTGCTGGGCAATGACGAAGATCCAAACAACGAGCCACTGGCGGCCGTCCTCGCCAGCCAACCGGCACACGGGACATTGACGCTCAACGCCAACGGCTCCTTCAGCTATACGCCAGAGGCCGGTTACAGCGGTAGCGACAGCTTCACCTATCGCGCCGATGACTATGCCGATCAGACAGAACCGGTGACGGTGACGATTACGGTGTTGCCAACGGGGACGAATATCCCGCCAACGGCCGCCGCCGACGCCTATTCCACTCGGCAGGACAAGCCGCTGGAAATCCCCGCCCCCGGCGTGCTGGACAACGATGAGGATACGAATGGGGATGCATTGACGGCCGTGCTACAAGCTCCGCCAGTCAATGGCTCATTGACGCTCAACAACGACGGCTCCTTCAGCTATGCGCCAAAGGCGGGTTTCACCGGCAGCGACAGCTTCAGCTATCAGGCCCACGACGGGAAAGCGTCGTCGGCCGAGACCGTCGTTACCATCACCGTGCTGGCGGACGGGGCAAACCTGCCGCCGGTGGCCTTTGGGGATGGTTATGAGACCTCGCGTGGACGAACTTTAACCATTGCCGCGCCGGGTGTGCTCGGCAATGACCAGGATGGGGATGGGGACGCGCTGGCGGCCGTCGTTGAAAGCCAACCAGCACACGGGACAGTAGAGATGAAGGCCGATGGCTCGTTTACCTATCTACCAGACTCAGGCTTCAGCGGCACTGACCGCTTCACCTATCGCGCTAGCGACGGCCGTGCCCGCTCTGCAGCGACGACGGTGACGATTGTGGTGCGGTCAGGCGGCGGGCAAATTCAGCGGCGGCTGCTGCCGATCGTTTTCAAACCGTAAAAGACAGGACTACAACGGATGGAGAAACAAACGGATGTTAATCCTTCCTTATCCGTTGTTTTCTCTATCCGTTGTAGTCCGTCGAGTAGAACGTAAAGGAACAAATCATGAATCACTTATTTCGTAAACACACCTTGACCCTGATCGCCCTCTTCCTGGGGCTGATTATCATACTGGGTGGCAACGGTCGCCCGGCCGTCAGCCACGCCAGCGCAGCGGCCGATCCCATCATCGTCGGCTGTACCGACTATGTGGGCGACGTGGCCGCGCTGATCGCTGCCTTTAACGAGGCCAACAGCGACCCCGACGAAAGCACCATTCAACTCGGTGAATATTGCGCCTACACCTTGACTGCACCGGCAACCGCTGGCGGAATCACCGGCCTGCCCCTCGTCAGCCATAACCTCATACTGGAGGGGAATGGCTCAGCCATTGCACGCGAGGACCAGGGGCCACCCCTGCGCTTCCTGGTGTTGCAAGACAACGTCCAGCTAACCGCCAACAACCTCGGCCTGTATGGCGGCTCGCTCCCGCAAGAGGACGGTGGGGCGATCTACCTCGAGCCGGGGGCTGCGCTGACGCTCAACCAGGGGTATTTGGACTACAACGAAGCCCGAAAGGGCGGGGCGATCTATGCCAGTTCGGGAGCGAGCGTGACGCTCAATGGCACCTATTTGTATGGCAACTTTGCCTCAGAGGAAGGGGGGGCGATTTATGCCGATGCGGGGAGCAGCCTGACGCTCGACCAGGCGTTTGTGGACGACAGCAGGGCCAAAACGGGTGGGGGAATCTATACGCAAGGTGAGGCGATCATCCGTGATAGCTACTTTGAGTATAACGAGACCACGCTGACCGGTGGGGCTATCCAGGCGACGGCCGCGCTGACCATCGAGCGTTCAGACTTCGAAGATAACTATGCCGAGCAGGGGGGCGGGGCGATTTACGCGGTTGGGGAGACGACCATTCAGGACAGCCGCTTCATTGAGAACGGCACCAACGATTTGGTGGCTGATGGCGGGGCTGTTTGGGCCAGTGGTGTGCTGACCGTCAGCGATAGCTACTTTGCCTATAACTATGCCAATGAGGGCGGCGGCATCTATGGCAAAGATGTGCAGATCACCGACTCGGACTTCTATGACAACTATGCCTATAACACCAGCGGCGGGGTCTATGCCGAGAACGCCTCGCGCGGCATTCACGGCGCCCGCTTTGAATATAACACCGCCGATGGCTTCGTAGGCGGCGGGCTATACGTCTGGGCCGATCTCGACTTGCAACGCAGTTACTTCCACGCCAATGAATCTAAGAGCGTGGGCGGTGGGCTGTATGTTCGTGGAGAGGGGACATCGGTCGTCGTTGCCAATAACCTCTGGGTGGATAACGTTTCCAGGGGAGCGATTGGGAATGTGATGGTGACGGGGGTCAAAAGCGGCGGCACCATTAGCATCCGCCACAACACGGCCGTCCACACCGGATCGATCCAGACCGGCAGCGGCATCCTCATCGCCGGGCCTGGCGTCGTCGAAAAC
Source organism: uncultured Ardenticatenaceae bacterium (assembly GCA_964410625.1). GTDB lineage: Bacteria > Chloroflexota > Anaerolineae > Promineifilales > Promineifilaceae > CAYPHY01. The sequence goes on from CAYPHY010000027.1 coordinate 54,356, forward strand.
AACATCATCACCGGCTTCGCCACCGGGCTGCTGGCGCAAAGTCAACTGGCTGTCTCCCGCTCCAATCTCTACTTTAACAACACCACCAACGAACAGGGGTTTGCCGCGCCGGGGACGGATAGCCTGGTAGCAGACCCGCGCTTTGTGGGTGAAGGGAACTATCGCCTCGCGGAAGGGTCTCCGGCGATTGACAGCGCAGGGGCGACGGATACAACGGCCGACATCCTCGGCACAGCGCGGCCGCAAGGGGCCAAGCCAGATCGCGGTGCGTATGAGTTCAACGGCGAGCCGGAAACGGTCTTCCCTGTCACCTGTGCCGGTGGCGCGGCCGAACTGGTGGCGGCATTTGCTGCTGCCAACCGCAACTTCGGGCCAGATGTGATCGAGCTGGAAGGGCCGGACTGTATCTATGAATTGACGACGGCCGCCGGTGTGTTTGGTTATGATGGCCCGACTGGCTTACCGGCGGTGATGGATACGCTGTGGCTGGATGGCAACGGAGCGATTGTGCAACGCCAGGAATCGGCCGCGCCCTTTCGCCTGCTCGAAAACTATGCATCCAGCCTGACGCTGGAAGAGCTGACACTGCGCAATGGCTTATCGGAAGGCTCCGGCTACGGTGGCGCGATCTATAGCTTTTACGATACGGCGTTGCATCTAAATAACGTCCGGCTGCACAACAACGAAGCCGACGACGATGGCGGCGCGATCTATTCATTTGACACGTTAACGGTCAAGAATAGCGAACTGATCGGCAACCACGCCGGCGATGACGGCGGAGCCATTTATGCAGATTATGGAATTGACCTCCAGGCATCTACATTTGTGGGCAATAGCACCGGTACAAGTACAGCTGATTATGGCGGAGGTCTCTACCTTGTCATTCCCGATTCAGGCGCGACGGTTGAAAACAACGTCTGGCTGAACAACCAGGCCGGGGGTAGAGGTGCGGCCATCTACCTGATGGACTACAACCCGGCTGTTGACAGCATTCGCCACAACACCATTGCCGGGAATGGAACGCCGGATAGCGTGGCCGTCTACCAGTTCTCCTACCTCCCTGATGGGTCCTCTGTCCGCGTGGAGAACAACATCATCACCGGTCATGCAGTGGGGGTGATGCGCGAATTTGCCGGTAAGCTGGAGACCAACAATAATCTCTACTTTAATAATGCCTTGAACGAAGTCGGCGCGACGAGCAGCACGAACCACATCAAGGAAGACCCACTATTCCGTAACCTGGCCGGTGGCGACGCCCGCCTGCAAAGAGAGTCACCGGCCATTGACCGCGCGGCCAACCTGGGCGTGACGAAGGATCGGAATGGCATTTCCCGGCCGCAAGGCAATGGCAATGACATCGGCGCATATGAATACCTGTCGAACTTTTTCCCCAGGGTCACGGCCGATGCCTACACCACCTCCGAGGATATCCCTCTGGTGATTGCCGCGCCTGGCGTGTTGGGCAACGACATAGATGACGACCTCGATCCGCTGGCGGCCGTTCTTGAAACCTCACCCACACATGGCGAGTTGACGCTCAACGCTGATGGCTCCTTCACCTATACACCCGACGCCGGATTCAGCGGCAACGACAGCTTCACCTACTACGCCGATGATTACGATGACCCATCTGAACCGGCGACGGTGACAATCGAGGTTGTGCCACAGGGAACGAATGTGCCGCCCTCGGCCGCCGCCGACGCCTTCACCACCAAGCAGGACAAGGCGTTGGAAATCCCGGCCCCCGGCGTGCTGGACAATGATCAGGATGTGAACGGCGATCCGCTGACGGCCATGCTGGAAACGGAACCGGCGAACGGCACCGTGACGCTCAACGCCGACGGCTCCTTCAGCTATACGCCTAACACCGGCTACACCGGCAGCGACAGCTTCAGCTATCGTGCCAACGACGGGCAGGCGTCGTCCACAGCGGCCGTCGTCACCATCACCATCCTCCCCGCCGGGGCCAACCTGCCGCCGCTGGCCTTCAGCGACCGCTATGAGACCGCGCGGGGGCAAACGCTGACCATCGCCGCGCCCGGTGTGCTGGGTAACGACCAGGATGGGGATGGGGATAGCCTGACGGCCGTCCTCGAAAGCCAACCGGCGCACGGCGAGTTGGCACTCAACGCCGATGGCTCCTTCACCTACACACCCGATACCGGCTTCAGCGGCAGTGATAGCTTCACCTACCGCGCGGGCGACGGCCGCACCCGTTCGGCAGCAGCGACGGTGACGATTCGGGTTCGGCCGTCTGGCGGACAGGTGCAACGCTTACTGCTGCCTGTAGTCGTCACTCCTTAACACCAGCTCACCACGAAGCAATGGTCGGAGCAAACCCTGACTATTGCTTCGTGGTGATTTTATCCCCTTGTGCGGTACAATCGTCACGAATGAAAATGCCTCACGCAAAGACGCGAAGGCCGCTAAGTTTTTCCTTCACTTCGTTCAGGACACGCCTTTGCGCCCTTTGCGTCTTTGCGTGAGCTATTTTTAGGAGATCTTATGGGCCAAGTCCTTGTCTTTCAGCAACCCCGCCAAATCACCTTTGAGGAAGAGGAAGATCGGCCGCTGGCCGCTAACGAAGTGCGCCTGCAATCCCTCTACTCCGGCATCAGCGCCGGGACCGAGCTAACCGCCTATCGGGGCAGCAACCCTTATCTCCACAAGCAGTGGGACGAGGGGCGGCGGCTCTTCGTCCCCGCCGAGCAAACCTCCCTAACCTACCCTGTGCGCGGCTGGGGGTATGAGGAGGTCGGCCGCATCATCGAAGTGGGCGACGAGGTGGACGATCTGGCCGTTGGCTGGCGCATCTTCGGCACCTGGGGCCACCGCACCCACCACATCGTCAGCGCCGACTACGCCCGCCAACGCCTGATGCCCGAATCCCTGGATTCGATCCTCGGCATCTTCTCCCATCTCGGCGCAATCGCGCTCAACGGTATCCACGACGGCCGTATCCGCCTCGGTGAAACCGTCGCTGTCTTTGGCCTCGGCGCATTGGGGCAGATTGTCGCCCAGGCCGCTCGCCGCTCCGGGGCAAAGGTGATTGCCGTAGACCTCCATGATGTCCGTCTGGAGATGGCGGGGGAACTGGGGGCGGATGTGGTGCTGAACGCGGCAACGGAAAAGACGGCCGAAGCGATCAAAGCGCTGACCGACGGCCGAGGCGCGGATGTTTGTTTTGAAGTCACTGGCTCCACTCGTGCGCTCAACGAAGCAGTGCGGGCGGCCGCTTATTCGGCGCGGGTGGTAGCGATGGGCTTCTTCCAGGGGGAAGCGCAAGGGCTTTATCTGGGCGAAGAGTTCCACCACAATCGCATCAACCTCGTCTGCTCGCAAATCTCCGGCGTAGACCCGGAACTCAACTACCGCTGGGACCGCCTGCGCCTGGCGCGGACGGCGATTGACCTGCAAGCGGAGGGAGTGCTGAATTTACAACCCCTGATCACCCACGTCGAGATGTTTGAGAATGCGGCCGTTCTCTTTGAAACCCTCGACCATTCGCCGGAGCAGGTGGTGCAGGCGGTGATTGGGTTTGCGGAGGGGGATTAGAGATTGGAGACTGGAGATTAGGAGACTAAGAGATTGGTGTATCGGTGTATTGGTATAGTAATACACCAATACACTAATATACCGACTACTGCCCACTGACAACTGCCAACTATTAATACTAAAGGATACCCCATGCACCCTCTCCGTACTGCCATTCTCGGTTGTGGCGGTTTTGCTCATAGACATATGCAGGTGCTGGCTACGCTGCCGGATGAAATTGAAATGGTGGCCTTCAGCAGCCGCAGCGAAGCAAGTGCCAGAGCCTTCTCTCAACAGTACACCAACGGCCGCGCCTCCATTTTCACTGACCACCACGACCTCTTGGAGCAAGTAGACCTCGACCTGCTGCTGATCACCCTGCCGCCTTATGCCCATAGTGATGAGGTGGAGCTGGCGGCCGAACGCGGCATCCACCTCATGCTCGAAAAGCCAATTGCGCTGACCTCCGACCACGCCTGGCAAATGGTCGAAGCGGCCGAACGCGCCGGAATCAAGACCCAGGTCGGCTTCAAACTGCGCTTTGGTGAGGCGGTGGAAGGGGTGAAAGCGTTACTCGATTCCGGCGAAGCGGGACCGCTGGGCTTGATGTCCGCCCGCTACTTCTGCAATGCGCTCCATGCCCCCTGGTGGCGCGACCGCCAGAAGTCGGGCGGGCAGTTGGTCGAGCAGGTGATCCACCTGGTAGACCTGTTGCGTTACTTCATGGGCGAACCGGAGCTGGTCTACGGCCGCCAATCCAACGTCTTCCACCGTGACCTGCTCGACTATACCGTCGAGGATGTCAGCGCGACCATCTTCGGCTTCCCCAATGGCGGCACGGGGGTCATTTACGCTACCAACGGCGCAATCCCCGGCCGTTGGATCAGCGACTTTCGGCTGGTGGCACAGCATCTGACGGCCGACTTCAGCGACGCCAACCACGTTATCGTGACTTTTACCAGCGGAGCGGATCGACCGCCGCTGACCATCGCCTCCGAACGGGACCAGCTTGCGGCCGAATGGCGCGATTTATTGAACGCCATTCGCACCGACAGTGAGACCCGCATCCCTCTCCGCGAAGGCGCGAAAACGCTTGACCTGGCGCTGGCGGCAACCAGATCGGCCGAAAGCCAGCAACCTGTTTCCTGCTCTTTCGCGTCCTTCGTGGATTAACTACATTACAACTTTAGGACTTCGCATTTTTGACACGAATGGCACGAATAACACGAATTTTGCCTTCTATTTTCGTGAAATTCGTGTCATTCGTGTCGGAAAAATTATTAACTTCGTAAGTCCTAAACTTCAAACATGCTTCCTGATCTATTACTCTATAGCATGACCTTCATGCCTGGAAACAAGCCGTGATGTAGACGAATCCCTTTTCGGATCGTCAATCTTTCTGCCCTCGATCCGTTCCACATCCATGCTAATCGAGCGTGATTTTAGATCGCTGGACGTATAGACGGCCGTGACATCCAGTTCATGCGAGCTGACAATTTCCAGGAAGCCGATTGTGATCGGCAGATCGACGGCTGGAACTGCGCCGAGGAGCAATTCGCTAATGCGCTGGCAGTCGTCCATCGTGGCGCTGTGCGGCGGGAGCAGAATGCGATCGGCCGCCTTGCGTGTTGCCACCTTCGGTTCACGGCCGTTCACCGCCCCGGCAAACACCAAAGGAGTGACATACTTCACAACTTGCACCTCAACATCGTGGTAATTGTGGATGTTAATTTCGGTGGCATAGCGGCCCGGACGCACAGGGGCCTGCTCGCACTTGCATTTCCCTTGAATACCGCAAACAAACTTCACACTATAGCTGTATCTGCCCCTTTTCGCCGGCGGCGTGGGCTGAAGCACAACAGACGGCCGTTCCGGCTGGGTGACAACCAATCCTGGTAGCTCATCTGACTGCGGATCGCAGGCGACATCCTGGGTATAGGAGCCATCCCCCTGATCCTGAACAGCCCCAAGCAACTCACAGCCCGCATGAACCTGCACATCGAACGAATCGCTGCGCCCTGGGCCAAGATAGTTACCATAGCGATCTCGTGGCGTAAAAGTCACGCGCACGCGGATGCGGCCGTCGGGCAGTGTGCCAACCGGTTCGGCCGTTACCTGCGTATTATCCGGATCAATACCGATGGAAACGAAGATAGACCACGATGCTTCGCGCGTGGCAATACAATCCTCGCCATAGGTGGCCAACGCGCGGAATGTATAATTACCCTCCACACGCATCAATTCTGGTAATGGATTGCCATAGATACCGGCTGGTTCAAATATGCCGAAGGTGTGGGCCGGGTCATCATGCAGTTCATAAGTCTCCGTCACATAGCTGGCCACTGGCGTGCCGGAAGTCGCTTCGAGCGCCATCAACGTTGCCTGTCGTGCCGGGATGATGTCCCCATCAATTGCCAGCGGCGGCCCCAACTTTGATTTGACCAACACATTGCCAACGCTGTCCGACGGCCGTGTTACCGTCAGCATCACTTTTGCATGATGGGGCGTGCTATTGTCCGGATATTTCAATTCGACCAGCGGGTTTACCACATCACCGGAATAGAAGGTCTGCGCATAGCGCACATGGCGCAACAACGGCCCGCCTTTGGCAATGACACTCACAAAGTAATGAACATCCACCGCCTGAGTGGCGGCCGCCATATCATCTACGTCTACATGAGAAGCGACCGCCGGTATAGGGATAGGCTGTGGACGCACCACCCTGACCTGCCAGACGCCATCGCGCTCGCCATCATAAGGCAAGTTAGCCCGTAAGTACGTCCATGTGCGGCCGGTGGCGTCTTCTACGGCGGGAGAACCGCTGGTAATGATCGCTCCCGCAGGAGAAATCAACTCCAGCAACAAGGAGGCGTTTGCCTCTGCCCAACCCAGAACAATGGTGATCGTTTCCTCCCCACACACATGAAATGGGATGGGTGCGGCCGCGTCCTGGCTGGCTGGCAGGAAGTACTCAGGGTCCATCAATTCCCCGGCTTCGAAGATGTCGCCAAAGGCCAGGGCAAAAAACTTCTTCAATTCCAGGCCGGTCCCGGCACGGGTGTAAAGACCATCATGCGATTGCGCCAGGCGGTTGAGCAGCGTTCCATCCAAACTCGATTCGGTGCCAAAACCAATCACATGGATATCAATGCCGCCCAAAGAAGGCTCGACCGCCTCCACCATGGGCGGGGTGTTCTGCAGGCCATCGCTGAGGACCAAGATCGTGCGCGGATTGGCCCCAGGCGCAGGAAACTGTAGCCGGGCGCCATCCAACCCGCCACCAATCGTCGTCCACCCGTCCGGAGTCAGGCCGCCGACAATCCCGCCGGAATAGGGGGCTGGACCGATCAAGGTATTCTTCGCCGTGCCGTTGACGGCCGTCAGGGTAAAATCAGCCGGCGAGCTGGCCGTGGTACTGAACGATTCCAGGCCAATCCGGTTTCCACTGCCCTCGCGGATCAATTGCACGAACAGCGAAGCGGCATCACGAGCTTCCTCGATCTTGGTCCTACCCGTTCCGGCAGCGGCCGACATGCTACCGGAGCGATCAAAAACAATCATCACATCTTGTGCTGGCGAAGGCTGCGGCGTAGTGGCGATATCCTGTAAAATGGTTGATGTTGGGAAATAGCGCAGCGAGCAAGAACTCCCATTCGACAAGACACCCACAATCCGACCGGCCGTATCAAACAAACCGGAACCGGAGCTACCACCAGAAACGTCAATATCAGTGAAGACACCGCCAGGGCCGCTGCTATTGACCGTCTCAAAGCCCGGATGAGGGATGGAGAGTTTTTTGACTGCCCCGTTTGGATGATGAATCCCGTAGACCTGTTCGCCAGGCGCGGGAATACTATCCCGCATGGTCAGCGGCGGCACGCCAATACCGGCCGGGGGTACTTTCAATTGGAGGATGCAGTAATCAAAGTAGGTGCCACCTACTGTCTGATTCCGGAACTTAAGCACCTTGATTACTTTGAAGAAGCGCGGGTTATAGCCCGCCGGTTTGCCGCCGCCACAAGTCGTCTGGTAGTCAAATGACACCGAGCTGGTTAATGCCTCAATCTCCGGCACGGGCAGGCAATGACCCGCTGTGATCACCGTATCCGGCCCAATGCACGTTACCGAACAAGTGGAGACGCTGCTGCCATGAACAGTCAATATCATCCCCACGCTCTGGGCAACCGTCCGGCGAATATCCCCACCCGGTATACAATCAACGTTCTCCCAGTTTGGTGGACTACTGCAAAACCAGAAGGGATCATAAGTTGGCTCGGCATAGCTGCCAGACACCAAGAAGGGATCACAATTGGAAAAACTGGGGTGGCCGGGGTCGCCAGGAAGGCTTTCGCCTCGGCCGTATAGATCTATCTGCACGCTACCGCTAGATGCCCCATCGGTGATGTAGCGGATTGGCACATTGCCCCCGGGAAAGGCGGTGATGTTAATCGGCCGTGTCCAGAAGTTGCTGCCATCCGCGGCCGTAAACACATCCATATCATAGCCCAAATCCACCTCCAGGCGATTAGCCGCCGGTAAATTGGCGTTTACAACATGCAGCATCAAAAACTTTGTGCCACCCGGTGCGGGTGTGTGGGTAAATGAGTGCGCCCAGGTGTTGGGCGAACTCTCCGGTACTCCGGAATCCGGTCCTATCGTGGTCGCCGGTGAAACGCTTTGTACACTTCCAACATTGTGAGTCATGATACATCTCCTTATCGAAAATTGTATTACTGGAAAGCAAGTGGAGCGATGTAAGTTGATGAGGCTAAATACGCCGTCGTTCAGTTGCGGGAGACACTTCTGATCCAATAAACGCGATAGCCCACCCTTTTTCCACACCCTTAGCCCACCTTTTCCATAACCATTCAAATTCACCGCTTGCAACAAGAGATGCGCAATGCTACTATGCTCTGATAGGTAAGTAATATGTACGGGGATAAATATGAACCTGGGGAAACTGCTTGAATACCTCGACCACTACTTCAGTCTCGACGAGATGAAGACCCTTTGTCTCATCCTCGGCGTGGACTATGACGACCTGGGGGGTGATGGACAACGGGGGAAGGCACGAGAGCTGATCCAGCATATGCAGCGGCGCGGCCGTCTCGATCAACTCGTCGCCGCTGTCCAGCAGGAACGGCCGCATCTTAATTTCAGCGACCTACAACCACACCAAGCAGCCCCCGCCCCCATCGCTCCTGCCCCGCCCACCCGCGAGGAGTGGCGACAACGTCCGGCCGCCGGAGGGGACAGCATCAGCAACTATCGCGGCGGCGCGGCCACGCTTGGTTGTCTGGTCGTGGATCGCAAGAAGACCAGCCCGAAGGATTTGCAAACCCCTTATCGCGTCTACCTGCTCTGTGACGCCAGTGGGCTGACGGCCGCCACCTCCACCGCGCAGCCCGGCGATCCCATCCTACAGCCCGGCCAGGGTGATGGCGGTCTGGCAGCGCTTGATGCCATCGCTACCCTCTCCCAATGGACACGGCCGACGGGCGACAACAATCTGGCCAGCGCCCATTTATCGGCCGCCATTGCCCAAGTGAAAAACCTCAACGATGTCGCGCCGGAGATTCGCGGCCGAGGGATTCCACAGGGGACACGACCGCCAACCGTTGGCATGAGCGTCGCCGGAGTCGGCCGCACCAGTGGACTGGTAACAGGGACGATTCTCGCCACCGAAGCAAGCGAAAGCGTCCCCTGGCCCATCGGCCAGGTGATCAACCCGCAAAACACCGGCGATGGCTCCGGCTATTACCCCATTCTCTTTGGCGATCTGATCGTCACCACGACGATGGTGGAGGCTGGAGATTCCGGCATGGTCTTGCTCGACGACGACAATTACGCCATCGGCCTCGCCTTTGCCGGTAGCGATCAATACTCGCTCTTTATTCCTTTGCCCAAAATTCTTAGACGGTTAGAAGTTGAACTGGTGACGGCCGAGATGTGGCAATCACTAAAAGCCGGAACCCCTTACGAGTAAGCAATCCTTATCCCAATCTCTAATCTAGCTACCTTTCAATTCTCTACAAAACAAACAAAGGACGCGGACAAATGCTGATTTAATCCGTGTTCGTCCGCGCTTGTCCGCGTCCAAATATAATTACCAACACTAAATATCCTCAAAGCGAGAATCGTCCAAACGGCGGCGATTGGCATCCTGCTCATCGGCCGTATCCGCTACCCTTTCGTCCGGCACATTCCACATCGCCTCCGCCTGGGCCAACGCTTCGGCCGACGCCGGACGAATCATTGCCCAACGGCGGCAGTGGGGACAGCGATCCAGCCGCACACCGATCAGCCGCACGCTCCAGGCATGGATGGCATAAGGACGGCCGCAATGGGGGCAGATCGTCCCACCCAAGAAGCCATACCCCCGCCGGTCATTACGCATGAAGAGAAAGCGAGCAAGGGTAAACAGCAGGACCGCGCCGAGGATAAAGAACAGCAAATTATTGCTACTCTGCTGAGTGAGAAATTGGCGCGAGATGGTATTCGATTGCAGCGTTTCGCCAGCGGCCGTATATCCCACTGCCCGCAGCGTGCGCGTCCCCGAACCATAGTCATAGGTGTTGAACGTCAGGCTAAATGGCGCGGCCGAATCTTCGCCAATCACCTGATCATCCAGCAAAAACTCCACCCGCACCAGATCATCCGGCCCAATGGCGCGAAGCTCAAACCGCCCCCCAATCCGCGCCCCAATGCTCGTCCCTACCCGCCGGCTCAGGTCTAGTTCTAGCGGGGGTTGCTCAACCTGAATAGCAATAAGAGATAGGAAGAAGAAAAAGGAAAGTATAATTTTATCGAAGAACATAACCATCAGATTTGGGCTTTATCAGGATGACCTGTGATCTTGCTAGACGGCCGCATTTCCCTCGGTTCGGTCGTCCACAGTAGAATCCCCTGCCAGATACTAATCACCACACCCAACAACACAACACCCCCCTCTATGTCCGGCAGCAAATAAACGAACAGGGCGGCAATACCTGCTACCACGTATAGACCATTCAATAGGCGAGGCAGGCGGCGAGTTGTCCAACCGGCCGATCCGAGCAGCACAAACACCCAGCCCAAGATATGCCACCCGGTAGCACTCAATCCCGCCACAAGAGTCGCCCATACAGTAAGAACCGTCGTAGACATCTGTAAATTCAGCTCTGGATGCAGCAGATGATAGTGACGATTGGCGGAGCGGATACAAGCGACAGCGACCATCATCGCCGCCGCCAGCATCGCCGTCAGTAATGCCAGAGTCATCCGGTGCTGTGCTCGCTCGCCCATGCGTTCGCGAAGCGCGAAGACGGCCGTGACCAGCGTGGCTGCCCACACCGGCCCGAACAGGAAATCAGCCAGATCATAAGCCAAGGCCCCATTAGGCGCTTGCAAATTGCCCGTCAGGTAAATCCACTGCGGAACAATAAAAGCGACTGCGAGCAGAAAAGAGGCAATCCCACCCCACTTCTGTACGCTTACGGCTGACATGTCTTCTTCTGTTTGATCCTTGGAAATCGTACTGTTGAGCATCTTTAGGGTCTCCTAATCTGCTGCACCAGAAGCAGGCTGTTGCTTATTGTTGCTTGCTATTGCTTCATAATTGAAGGAGCTACCGGTTTCTCAAATATTATAACCTAAGATCAGAATTAACCACGTATTACACGAATACCACCCTCTCCGGTTTCTTAATCCAGCGGTTTTGCATCTCTTGCTACGCGAAGCGGCAATCGTTCGGCGCGGAGGGCGGCGCGGTTAGAGAGGTGGAAGAGTAACCAGACAACGGCCGTCACCACCCCCAACCCCGACAATGCCACCGTCACCTGTTGCACGGTCCATCCGCGATCTTGCAACACACCCGCCAGATAAATGGAAATAGATTGCGTCAGCGTCAGCGCGGCAAACTCAAAGGCGAAGACGCGGCCGCGATACCGGTCCGGGACCAACATCTGTAGCAACGCGGCCGAAAAGACCCACAACGTTCCCGTGCCTAAGGTGCGCACGGCCGTCGCCACCAGAAACAGCGGCAGGGTTGGCGCCTGTGCCAACGACCAGATGCCAACCGTCATCAGTAAAAATCCGGCCGAAATAACGCCAAACAATCGTCGGGGAGCATCGCCAAACCAGCGCCGTAGAAACAACGGCCCTAACCCCGTTCCCAATCCGGCGGTGAAGTAGATCAGGCCAAGCACGGCCGTTCCCGCATCCTCAACAGACAGCCAATCCGGCAACTGTGGCGCAAAGACCTCGTTGGCATACGTCACTTCCAGCACATTGATCGCCCCCCACACCAACGACCCGCCCGCCTTTGCCAGCGCGATACCGAGAATAAATGGCTCCTGCAACAGATAACGGAATCCGTCCAGGACGGCGAAGCGACGCGGCGGCGCGGGGGCAGGGGAACCAGGGGGCAGAGGTGCAGAGGCGCGAGAAGGGGCAACGGCGGCCGCTGCTCGTTGCTTCTGGGGGAGGACAATGCGGCTGATGAACCAACCAGACAAGAGAAAGGTGAGGGCGTCGGCAATAAAGGCGGCCGTCACCCCAAACAGCGCCGCCACCAACCCACCCAAAAACGCCCCCAACGCCAGCATCGTGCTCCAGGTCAGGCTGTCCAGCGCATTGGCCGCCACCAGGTCCTTTTCCTGCACCACATTGGCGAGGACGGCCGTTCGCGCCGGAGTAAAGAGCGCACTTAATGAAAATTGCAGCGTCAGCAACAGATAAAAAATCCATACTTGCTCCGGCGAACGCACCAGCAAAAAGGCCAACACAATCCCCGCCCGCAGCACATCAGAGAGGATCATAATCCGTCGCCGATCAAAGCGGTCGGCCAACACACCGGCAACTGGACTAAACACAAAAAGGGGAAGAAAGCGAGCGAGGAAGAGGTAACTCAGCGCAACACCGCTGTTGGTCAAAGAAGCGATCAGTTCGGCCGAGGCCAACAAGTTGAACCAATCACCAAGCTGGGAGACGACGCTGCCCAGCCAGAGATAACGATAGTTCGCATTCTGCCGCAGCAGCATGATGTATTCATTCATAAGCGCCAATTGTCATTTGACAATCGCCAATTGTCAATTCTGTACCCCCACATTGTTCATTGCCTCATTGTTCATTGCCTCATTGTTCATTGCCTCATTGTCCATTATCAAGTTTGTACCACTTTTTGTACCCCTTTTGGAGCTTATGTCGGCCGTCCATTTCTGCTTTAATGTCGGCATATACAGAACGCAACGAGGTAAAGCAATGAGTAATGAGACAATGAACAATGAGACAATGAACAATGAGACAATGAACAATGGAGCAATGAAACAATGGGCATTGAAACAATGAGTACTGGAAATCAATTTGAAATCCGCAATCGCAAATCCACAATCAAAATGGGAGTAATTGAAATGATGACTGTTATCAAACGAGTAAGTATGGGAATTATGCTGGCTTTGTTGCTGGCACTGGCCGCAAGCGTACAGGCAGACGAAGTGGCCCCGGTCGTAGACGGACTTGGTGATGGTGGACAAACCAATGGTACGGCATCCGTCGCCTTTCCAACCATCTATCTGAGCGCACCCGGTAATGGCAACGTCGCCGGATATGGTTACGCTGACGAGGACATTATGCAGTTTAACACCGGTACATCCGCCTGGAGCAAGGCGTTCGACGGGACCAACGCCGGTTTGCCTGCCTCGGCCGACATCAACGCCCTGGCTGTACAAAACACCTCCGGCTACGTCAGCTTCTTCATGAGCTTTGTCGCGCCAACGGCCGTTCCTGGCCTGGGGACCGTCACCGCCTCCGACGTCGTGCGCTACGACACCTGGAACGGGCAGTGGAGCATGTACCTCGACGGTTCGCAATACGGTCTGACCACCAACGGCGAAAAGATTGATGCGCTCGCCCTGCGCCCTGGCACAGGCATGATCATCAGCACCACCGGCAACTTCAACGTACCCGCCATCAACGGCGGCAAGATGAAGGGCAAGGATGAAGACCTTTTCATCAAGGTCACTGGCACGGATACCTACTCCTTCACCCTGGCCGGAACAGCCATCGGCCTGCAAGGAAACAACGACATCATCGGCACCGGCTTCGCCAAAGTCACCAATGACCAGTTCGTTGACACCGTGCGCTACATCAGCGCCCAAAAAGCGTGGAAACTCCGCAACAGTGTCAATGTCGGCGCCTTCGACATCGCCCAGGAGCAGTTCTTGAAGAACGGTACGGTCTTCTCCGGTATCCTCTTCGACGCCAGCGCCCAGGGCTTCCCGAAAATCGACGCCTTCGACGTAGTTCCATAAATTTGTAGACACACAACCAACCTGAAACCCGGTTTCTTAAAGAAACCGGGTTTCTAACATATAGAACCAATAGGCACGAAGCTGTTTGCTTCGTGCCTTTTTGGTTTTCCCGTACCCTTTTTGTGTCTGTCACAGAGCCTATGCCCATGCCATGCTCCGCTTTAATGCCAGCATCAACAAACATAAGGAGTAATAGTGATGAGACATTTCAGGGACACCTATCCCCACCCCTTTGCGGTTAGCAGTTCTCCCCTCCTCCTGCTCACATGTTCTGCCCAATCAATAGCGGCAGGCGAGACGGCCGGTACGAAACGCTAAGCAATAGCCAAGAAGTGGTTGAGGGTTAACCAATAGCGATGGATAGTTGACGGCCGTCTTTCACAGCGACAACAAAGTGGGTGACGTAGACGTGCGTGTCGAACTTCTAGTCACCAAACGCGAGGACACGCACACAGGGATCCACATAACCGAACAGCTTCGCCCTTTACTTGGCGGTTGTTCTCCAATGAGTTATGCGGGTTGGCCACCTGCGCTACAAAACAAAAAGACCCCTATTGAGCCAGACGGCCGAATAGGGGTCTTTGAATACACTTCACAATTAATAATAAACAATTGCCAATTGACAAATAAAAAAAAGGTCCTTTGGCAATGACCTACTCTCCCAGGAAGTCGCCCTCCAAGTACCATCGGCGCTGACGAGCTTAACTGCCGGGTTCGGGATGGGACCGGGTGTACCCTCGTCGCTCAGATCACCAAAAGACCTTTTCTAAATGGTTAATAGTCAATTGTCAATGGTTAATTATCAATTAACCGTTAACCGTTGACCATTAACCGTTTAATTGTTAACAGGTTAACCGAATAAGATTATAAAATAACCTTGCGCAATTAATTGGGCGCACTTGGGAAAGCGAAGCCAAAATCCCAAATTCTCCGCATCATATGGGACGTAAGCCCTCGACCATTAGTACGGCTTAGCTGAGTACATTACTGCACTTACACATGCCGCCTATCAAACTAGTCGTCTTCTAGCGGTCTTACTCCATAACGGATGAGGGATCTAATCTTGAGGCGAGTTTCCCGCTTAGATGCTTTCAGCGGTTATCTCTGCCAGACGTAGCTACCCAGCGATGCCCTTGGCAGGACAACTGGCACACTAGAGGTCTGTCCACCCCGGTCCTCTCGTACTAGGGGCAGCTCCTCTCAAATCCCTTACGCCCACAGCGGATAGAGACCGACCTGTCTCACGACGGTCTGAACCCAGCTCACGTACCGCTTTAATGGGCGAACAGCCCAACCCTTGGGACCTTCTCCAGCCCCAGGATGCGACGAGCCGACATCGAGGTGCCAAACCTTCCCGTCGATGTGAACTCTTGGGGAAGATAAGCCTGTTATCCCCGGGGTAGCTTTTATCCGTTAAGCCACGGCCCTTCCACTCGGAACCGTGGGATCACTAAGCCCGACTTTCGTCCCTGCGCGACTCGTTGGTCTTGCAGTCAAGCTCCCTTGTGCCTTTACACTCTACGGCTGGTTTCCATTCAGCCTGAGGGAACCTTTGGGCGCCTCTGTTACATTTTCGGAGGCGACCGCCCCAGTCAAACTACCTACCAGGCACTGTCCCCATGCCGGATGACGGTCACAGGTTAGAACCAAAACTTAGACAGGGTGGTATTTCAAGGTTGGCTCCACCGAGACTGGCGTCCCAGCTTCAAAGCCTCCCACCTATCCTACACAATCTAAGCCCTAATTCAATGCCAAGCTATAGTAAAGCTTCACGGGGTCTTTTTGTCCAGCTGCGGGTAACGCGCATCTTTACACGTACTTCAATGTTCGCCGAGTCCCTCGTTGAGACAGTGCTCCTCTCATTACGCCATTCGTGCGGGTCGGAACTTACCCGACAAGGAATTTCGCTACCTTAGGACCGTTATAGTTACGGCCGCCGTTCACCGGGGCTTCGGTTCAAAGCTTCGGGTTACCCCTAACCTCTCCCCTTAACCTTCCGGCACTGGGCAGGCGTCAGTCCCTATACATCGTCTTTCGACTTAGCAGAGACCTGTGTTTTTGTTAAACAGTTGGAAGAGCCATTTCTCTGCGGCCCCCAGCAGCTTCGCTTAATTGCTAACCACCAGAGGCCCCCCTTCTCCCGAAGTTACGGGGGTAATTTGCCTAATTCCTTAACGAGGGTTTTCTCGCTCCCCTTGGTATATTCTACCCACCTACCAGTGTCGGTTTGCGGTACGGGTACTTAAACTTCAACGCTTAGAAGCTTTTCTCGGCAGCTTGGCTCAATCACTTCTGGCTCTTAGGCACCGCCATCACGCCTCAGGTTCAAGGTGCGGATTTTCCTACACCTATCATTACCCTACACGTTTGGCACCCCAATCCAATAAGGGGCTGACCTACCATACTGCGTCCCTTCATCGCTCCATCTAAGTAGTTCCGGAATATTAACCGGATGTCCATCACCTACGCCTTTCGGCCTCGGCTAAGGCCCGACTAACCCGACGCGGACTGACCTTCCGTCGGAAACCTTAGGTATACGGGGAACATGGTTCTCACATGTTTTACGCTACTCATGCCAGCATTCTCACTTCTGTAGGCCACAGCCGTCCTTACGGTCGACCTTGTATCTCCTACAGAACGCTCTCCTACCACAAACAACTTTATTAGTTGCCGTCCGTAGCTTCGGTGGTGTGTTTAAGCCCCGTTATACTTTCCGCGCAAGAGCGTTTGACCAGTGAGCTATTACGCACTCTTTAAAGGGTGGCTGCTTCTAAGCCAACCTCCTGGCTGTCT
>CAYPHY010000028.1:0-65849 GCA_964410625.1 uncultured Ardenticatenaceae bacterium
AGGCGTTGCTTGCGGCGGCCGTATATGCGGTCGCCAACAATGGGGTAGCCGACGTAGCTGAGATGGACGCGAATCTGGTGCTTGCGGCCGGTGCGGGGGTAACACTCAACCAGGGTGAACTCCCCATAGTGCGTTCGTGCCTGGTAGCGGGTCTGGGCGGGACGAGCCAGGCCCCGTTCGACGGCCGAGGGGGGAAAGACGGCCATCTTGATCCGGTCATGGAGGTCACGGCCAATCGGTGCGTCCACCAACGCCGCCGGAGGTTGGATATTGCCTTCAACAAGGGCCAAATATTGCTTGGTCACCGTGCGGGCACGAAATTGATTTTGCAAGTGCCATAAGGCCTGGTCATGCTTGGCGACGAGGATCAGTCCCGATGTATCTTTGTCCAGCCGGTGGACAATCCCCGGCCGTCGCTCGCCGCCCACACCGGCCAGGTCAGGGCAGTAGGCCAGCAACGCATTGACTAGCGTTCCTTGCTCATGTCCGGCCGAAGGATGGACAACCATTCTGGCGGGTTTGTTGATGACGATGATGTCGCCGTCTTCGTAGCGGATGTCGAGTGGGATTTCTTCAGAGACAATCGCTGGCTCAACAATGTCGGGCAAGATGACCGCTACCTCTAACTGTTCCGGAAGGCGGAAACTGGCTTTCAGCGGCTGGCCTTCGGCCGTCACCAGCCCATCGAGGATCAGCCGCTGCCACTGCACCCGCGACAACTCCGGCATCGTTTCGGCCAATGCCCGATCGAGCCGTTTGCCCGGCATCTCCAGACGCAGCGTAACGGGCTTACCTTGTGGTGATGGAGGCGAATCAGTTATTTCTGTTGGCACGGGACTGTTGAGCGATTAGACTATTTGAAGCGTTACGGGGTTTAGTCAATTTGCGTGCTACTTTCATTCGACGTATCGCGCCAGAGGTGGGGTGGGGAAGGGAAATCACTTTCGGACTCAGACTTTTGTGCCTGTCGAAGGTGGCGTTCCTCGCGCAGCATCATCCAGGCCAACAGGACTACGCCACTGACAACGGCCGTATCCGCCAGATTAAAGATCGGCCAGGGGCCAAAGTCGAGGAAGTCAGTCACATGGCCGAGCTGAATGCGGTCGAGCAAATTGCCCACTGCGCCGCCAAGCTGCAAGCCCAAGGCGATACGTAACAGGTTAAAGCCATAGGACAGTGTCAGACTGTAGTAGATGATGGCCAGGGCAACAATCGTCGCCAAAATCCCAAACAGCCAGCCACCACCCTGAAACAGACCAAACGCCGCGCCGGTGTTGGTGGCATGGGTGATACGGAAGAAGGCCGCAATCGCCGGGATCGGCGCCCAACTCTGGTAAAGCGGCAGATTGGCTTCCACAAGCCCCTTGGTATATTGATCAAGTAAAATGACAATCGCCGCAATAGCCAGGGGCAACAGCCGTTGCCACCACGTCGCACCTCGAACCACTGGTGGATCAGGAGGCGTTTCCACGCCAATAGCCGGTGGCAGCCGTAATAGCTCCACTTCCGGTTCGGCATGTTCCACTATCAAGTCTTGTGGCGATTCCAGGTCAGCAACCTCCTCGTTCCGGTCGGGATATTGTTCTTCAGGGAGCATCGGCCGATATTCCGTATCATCCATAAAGAAGATTGTACCAATCCCGTCAATAGATGGGCAAGTCGCTGAGCGAAACACTCAGAAGTTGCCACGCATAGTAACACACGGTGACCAATGAAAATCCGCGTTATCAGCGTTTAATCCGCGTCATCTGCGTAACTATTGTACAGTCAGTTAGAGCCAACTTCAGCAACAATGACCGTTACGATACTATACGGCCGTCGCACGCTGTGAACCGTTGGCAAAAAGCCCGCCTGGCGTAGCACCGCTTCAAAATAGGCTTCGTTGGAGCTAACAGAAAGCGAATCACTATCAGGAACAGCCCGTTGGCCGGTGATTCGGTAGAGCCACTCAATGAATCTCGTTAGTGGGTTCGTGTTGGTCAGCTCGGCCGCCGGAACAATGACCAGACGGCCGCCCTCTCGCAACAATCGCCGCACGGCCGCCAGCGTCTCTGGCTGGACGATGTAGTTTGTCGGGAAGGTTGCCAGAATGGAATCAAAGACAGCCGAGAAGGGCAAATAGCGCACGTCTGCCTGGATGAGAGGCGGCCGCTGCCCCACCTTCAACAACCGGTGCCGAGCCAATCGCCCCATATAAGGGGAAATATCCACCCCCACGACCTCATACCCCGCCTCGACCAGTGCCAGTAGCATATGCCCTGGCCCATGCCCTAGCTCCAATACCCGCCGCCCAACCAGAAAAGGCAGGCTACTCCGTTGCCATGTTCGCCACTGCCCAAAGGAAACCAACCAGCTTACCATATCATACGTCCAGGCCAGCTCGTTATACAGCAGCCGAAAGCCTAAACGGACTATTTGTTGCCATCCTTGCTTCACCATAGAATACTCGCAGAGACTAAGAGATTGAGAGACTGGGAGATTATATGCCAATTAAACGAATTGCCATTTGCACAGGGGGCGGCGATGCGCCGGGGTTGAATGCTGTTATCCGCGCGGTCGTCCTTTCTGCGTTGAATCGCGGCTGGGAGTGTGTGGGAATCCGCGATGGCTATAATGGCCTGTTGATGCCAGAAGCGTATCCAGAGGGAGGCATAGTTCCCCTCGGTCGCGAGTCAGTGCGCGGTCTGACCCATCTGGGAGGAACGATTCTGGGGACAACCAACCGTGGCAGCCCCCTTCGTTATCCGGTAAGGAAGCCCAATGGAGAGATAGAGGAAGTGGACCGGACGGCCGAACTGGTTGCCAGCTTTGCTGCGCACGGGATTGATGCACTGGTCGCCGTTGGCGGGGATGGCTCGATGAAGATCGCCCACGAATTAGCCCGCAATGGACTGCAACTGGTCGGCGTGCCAAAGACGATTGACAATGATCTCGAAGGAACGACTGTCACCTTTGGCTTTAACACCGCCGTCTACTTCGCCACCGAATGTATTGATCGCCTGCACTCCACGGCCGAAGCTCACCGCCGCGTGATGGTGGTCGAAGTGATGGGGCGGTATGCTGGCTGGATCGCCCTCCATGCGGGGCTAGGTGGCTCAGCCGATGTGATCCTCATCCCCGAAATTCCCTATGACATCAATTGCGTCGTAGAGAAGGTGCGGGAGCGTGAGCGACAACGGCGTCATTTCACCATCGTCGTCGTTGCCGAAGGAGCGCGGCCGATAGGGGGCGAGTACACAATGCAGACGGCTACTGGTAGCGGCGCAGAGCGGCTTGGCGGTGTTGGTCAAAAGGTAGCCGACGAGATTGCAGCCCATACCGGTAAGGAGAGTCGCGTGGTTGTCTTGGGCCACCTGCAACGAGGTGGCAAACCCACCTCACGCGACCGTATCCTCTCTTTGCGCTTTGGGGCGGCGGCCGTTCGCGCCCTCGACGAAGGACAAACCGATGTCATGGTCGCCCTCGACCCTCCTCACGTGCGCTACGTCCCATTGGCTGAAGCCACCCGCCGGGCCAAAACCGTTCCACTCGACTGTGACTTGGTGCAGACGGCGCGGGATTTGGGGGTTTGTTTGGGAGATTAGAGATTGGAGACTGAGAGATCAGGAGACAGCAGAGAGACAACAGCGGATAAGGAAATAAATTGGATATGTGGCTGGTATCGTAGCGGTATCTGCCGCTCCCTTTGTATTATAAAAATGTCGCTATTTCGGCTAAAGGTTTCTTCGTGATGTCGGGGACTTGGGCGGTTTCTAAAAACGGCTTGCTAGCGTCTGTCCCCAACGGTGCCAATGCCTGAAGCCATTCGTCGGGCGCACGGCCGTCATAAAATGCTTGCTCTTCCTCCTCGGCCGCCAGCCGGATTTGCCGCTTCAGTTCCGGATCGCCTACTACCACAAAGTGCCAGGGCTGCATATTCGCCCCACTGGGCGCACTCCCCGCCGCTAACAAACAAGATTCAATCAACTCACGGGGAACTGGGCGCTCCGCAAAGTCACGCACCGTCCGCCGCCGTCTGACCTCCACACAAAAATCGGTCGCTCGCTGCTGCATCTCTTCCGGCGGGTATTCCCTGTATGTACTTAGCGGCACAAATGATGCAGTTGTCATGGTTCGATCCTGCGGTCGAGCAGTATATTGGTGTATTGGATATTGGTTTATTCATTCTTTACCGAGACCAATATACCAATACACGAATACACCAATCTATCAGTCTCCTAGTCGCTTAATCTCCAATCTCCTCCCAAACCGTCGCCCCTTGCGGATGTTCCTCTAGCGGTAACGAGCCATTGACCACGACTGCCTCTCGGCCGCTAAAGCGTTCGACAAAGCGCGTGCCGTCGGGGATGCCGCCGTGGGCAACGGGCAGATCAGCGGCCGGTCGCGGTTGTGGGGCGCGGTGGGCGACGACGAGGATACGGCCGTCCTCACCCTCGCGCTGGTAGGCTAGTGTATCTTCCTCAACGGCCAACATCTGAAAGCCCCCATATTGCAGAATGGGGGAGCGACGGCGGAAAGCGATCAGATCGCGGTAAAAGGCGAGCAGCGACCGGTCCCACTGCGCCTCGTCCCAGGGCATACAGGCACGTGGCCCTAGATGTTCCACATCCGTCAGGCCAATTTCGTCGCCGTAGTAGATACCAGGAACGCCGGGGAAGGTGAATTGGATCACGGCCGCCAGCCGGTGTAGCGCGTCGTTGCCAGCGACAATGGTGCGGATACGTGGCATATCGTGGCTGTCGAGGATGTTGTACTGTTGCAGCGCCACCACCCAGGGAATCGCCGCCATCCGGCTTTGCCAGGTCTCCACCATCGCCGCGGTTGACCAATGCTCGTGGTGGACGGGTTGGGGGAGTTTGTGTGCGCCCAGGTGGAAATCCTTCAGCCAGTAACAGAGCGGGAGGGTTAGTCCGCTATAGTTCATCACGCCATCAAACTGTTCCCCTTGCAGTTGGCCGCTGGCATCGAAGAAATTTTCCCCCATCAGGTAAGCATCCGCCCGTGTCTCCTTCACCGCCCGGCGGATGCCCTGGCCTAGCAAGTCGCGGAGTTGGGTGGCTCCCTGACGGCCGAGCATATTCGCCACGTCTACGCGCCAGCCATCGGCCGAATAGGGCGGTTGCAACCAACGGCGGAAGACCGCCTCCGGCCCCTCATAAATCCGGCGGCGTAGCTCTAAGCTATTATAATTCAGCTTCGGCAACGACCACACGCCTAACCATGTCGCATAGTCATCAGGATGATTGTTGAATGTGAAGAATTCCGCTTCGGGTGCGGCCGCCTCTGCTTTCGCCTGCTGAAACCAGGGATGCCAATAGCCGCAATGGTTGGGGACAATATCGAGCAGATAGCGCATACCGCGACTGTCCAAAGCCTCGCGCAATTTTACCAATGCCTCATTGCCGCCGAAGTGGGGATCAACATTCTCGTAATCCGCTACATCATATTTGTGGTTGGAGTAGGCGGTGAAGATGGGATTCAGGTAGAGGGCATTCACCCCCAACGCCTGTAGGTAATCGAGCTTCTCCGTAATGCCCGGCAAGTCGCCGCCGTAAAAGACAATGGGAAAGAAAGCATCGGCCGGAGGGGGTTCGCCCCATGGGTAGGTCTGCGGCCGATGTCCCCGATACTCATACTCCCCCGGCTGCGGGTCGGTGCGAGGATCGCCATTGGCAAAGCGGTCGGGGAAAATCTGATAAAAGACCGAGGAAGCCAACCATTCAGGGGCTTGATAATCGGCCAGGATACGGAAGTCGCTGTAATCGAGCGGGATATGGGCGGTTGGCCCGGCGGCCGTGTAATGCCAAATCCCATCCTCCGCTTCTAATATAAAACGGTAATGGATGGTTGCTTCGCTAATGGTCAGTGAACCTTCCCACCACTGTACGGTGCCATCGGCCGTACTGCGCTCCATCTCCGCCAGTGCTTGTTCACCATCAGGGAAAGAACGGATGATCACCCGCCTTAACGGCGCGTCGTGGGCGGTTCGTAAGCGGAGCTGTACCGCCTCGCCCAATCGCGGATAGAGCGAGGAGACATACCTGGCGGAACCATCATGGTGAACGGTTGCCAGCCATTGTGGAAGAACGAGGGACATCGGAGAAAGATAGTAAGTCATCATTCAATTATAGCAGGAGTTACACAGCTAAGAATTTTTAACACAAAGGCGCAAAGGCACAGAGAAATATTGAACAGCTCTCTGCGCCTCTGCATTGAATATTCGTGTAGGCTCTTACGTTATCGTCAGGGTTGCCTCACGTTTGGAGCGGGTAATGGCCCACCAGATCAGGGCGAGAAGTACAACAACAACCAGGATAGAAACGACGCCCAATTCTTGATATTGCACGATAATCGGCGCAATGATCAGGCTGACCAAATTGACCACCTTGATCATCGGGTTCAATGCCGGCCCGGCCGTGTCCTTCAGTGGATCGCCAACCGTATCACCGACGACGCTGGCCTTGTGGCGTTCCGAGCCTTTGCCGGTGTTGGCCTCTGGATCGCGCGGCTCATCCTCGATCAACTTCTTGGCATTGTCCCAGGCGCCACCCGTGTTGGCCATAAACACCGCCAGCAATTGGCCGGAGACAATAATCCCGGCCTGGAAGCCGCCCAACGACTCCACCTGCAACAACAAGCCGACGACGATGGGTGTCACTACAGCGATAATCGCCAGGTTGATCAAGTCGCGTTGGGCAGCGACGGTGGAAATGGTCACAGCCGTGGCGTAATCCGGCTTGCGTGTTCCCTCCAGGATGCCCGGAATGCGGAATTGGCGACGCACTTCCTCGACCATTTGCCCAGCCGCGCGGCTGACCGACTTGATCGCCAGCGAGGAGAACAGCCAGGGCAACGCCCCACCCAGCAACATACCGATAAATACCACCGGCTCAGAGGCGCGGATACCGGCCGAAAGCGCCGTTGGATCGATCAACCGCACATCGGTAATGAAGGAACCAAACAACGATACGGCGGCAATCACCGCTGAACCAATGGCAATTCCCTTCGTGATCGCCTTGGTCGTGTTGCCTACTGCATCCAGGTCGGCCATAATCTGCCGCGCTCGTTCCGGCAGCCCGGCCATTTCGCCAATGCCATTGGCGTTGTCAGCAATCGGCCCAAAGGAGTCCATCGCCACGTTGTTGCCGGTCAGCGTCAACATACCGATACCGGTCAGCGCCACGCCATATAGCACAAAAGTGAATTGGTTGGCCGGATCAACGCTGCCAAAGATCAAGATCGAGACGCCGATGGTAAGGGCAATAACCACCACCGACCAGACGCTCGACTCATAACCGGCAGCAAGACCAGATAGGATTGTGGTTGCCGGGCCTCCAGAGGTGCTGTCACGAATCTCCAACACCGGCTTCCCATGTGTGCCGGTAAAGTAGTCAGTCAGGCGGTCAATGACAATTGCCAGACCAACACCCGCGGCCGTCGCCAGAAACGGCCGCCACCACCCGCCGGGTACTCCTTGCATATAGAGGAAGGCGATGATGCCAAACAAGACGACTGAGATGACGGCCGAGGTCAGAAATCCTCTGAAGATGGCCCGCATCGCATTGCCGCTTTCGTCCGAATCGCCGCGTACCAAATAGGTGCCAATGATTGAAGCTAAAACCCCAATCCCGCGCACGATCAGCGGATAAAGAATCCATTCCGTATTGCCGGTGATCGAAGCCAGCGCCAGCGCCAGGATCAGGCCAGAGACAATGGTCACTTCATAGGACTCAAAGATGTCGGCCGCCATCCCGGCGCAATCCCCGACGTTGTCACCAACGAGATCGGCGATCACGGCCGCATTCCGTGGATCATCTTCCGGCATGTCTTGCTCGACTTTGCCTACCAGGTCGGCCCCGACATCGGCCGCCTTGGTGTAGATGCCACCACCGACGCGCATGAAGAGCGCGATCAGCGTGCCACCAAAGCCAAAGCCCAACAAGGCATCAGGCGCGGCCTGTCCAAAGAAGATGAAGATGACCGTGCCGCCGAGTAACCCCAGGCCATCGGTCAACATGCCGGTGATCGTCCCGGCGCGATAGGCAATGCGCAAGGCATCGCGAAAGCTGGTGCGGGCGGCGGCGGCGACGCGCACATTGGCCTGCACCGCCATGCGCATCCCGATCTGGCCCACAGTTAATGAGAAGCCCGCGCCAATCACAAAGGCGATAGCGCGGCCGAGACCGACGATCAGCAAGATGGTGGATTGAGAGTAGCCTGCTCCCTCCGCGCCAAACCGCGCTTCGGCCATCGGACTAGGCTCAACGATATAAACACTGAGAAACAAGGCGACCGTCAGAATGGCAATAAAGGGCAGGATCGTCCTCAACTGGCGGGTCAGGTAGGCATCCGCACCGCTACGGATCGCATCCCAGACCCCAATCATCTCCGGAGTACCCTTATCTTCACGCAATATCTGACTGCGCAAGAATATGGCATAAGCGAGACCAATGAGCGCGATGACAAGCACCGCCCACACCGCAAAGGTCTCAAAGGCGGACAGGTTTAATGTGTCCATAGAGAATCTTCAATTACCTCCTATAATAGGGGAAACAGGGAATGGATCTGGGGAGGCTCAGGCAGGAAACTCTCTGGCAGAGGTGCGATAGCACATAATGTGCCAATCCATCGTTTCGGCAACCGGTAGCGATCTGGAATTCGTCAGATAACAAGTACGCGAACCGCACAACCCACGCCAATGAGAACATGAGCAGCCACCAGTTACTATAAAACCGCTAATTATACCGATCAGTCAAAAAACAACACTATTTTGACCCCGTTTGTGATTTTCGTTACAATTCGCTTGTGAATTACCGCGCAGTAGTTCATCCGTCTGAATAAGTAAGCGGGACTGCCCCGCTTTTTGTTTTTACAGAGCCGCTCCCTACTTATTTCTTGGACTTGCAATCGGGCAGCGGCAAATTTTGTGTAATGTAGGAGGTTTTTGAAACAAAATGCAGGAAATTGAAGCTGGTACTCGTATGGCGTTACCCATGTTGTGGTGGTTGGGCGTTGTGGCCGCCATTGCAGCATTAGGGTTTGCGGCCTACTTTTATCGCCAGGTGGTTGGCGAGAGTGAAGGGACGCCGCGCATGATCGAAATCGCCCAGGCGGTCCGCGAAGGGGCTATGGCCTATCTTTCGCGGCAATACCGCGTTGTGGGGCTGGTTTTTGCCGTCTTGTTTGTCTTGTTTCTGGTGATGGCTTTCTTCCGTTTGCAAAATCCGGTGGTGCCGTTTGCCTTCCTGACCGGCGGTATTTTCTCCGCCTTGTGTGGTTTTATCGGCATGAAGACGGCGACCAATGCTTCCGCGCGAACTGCACACGCTGCCCAGGGTAGTCTCAATAATGGCTTGCAAATTGCCTTACGGGCTGGTGCGGTAATGGGCCTGGTCGTTGTTGGCTTTGCCTTGCTCGATATTACTGTCTGGTTCCTTTTACTCTACAACGTTTTTCCAGCTATTTGGCCGGGAAGTTTTATCGCTGTCGCCAATCCACTACCGGTGATCACCGCTACCATGCTTAGCTTTGGCATGGGGGCTTCGACGCAAGCGTTGTTCGCTCGTGTTGGTGGTGGTATTTTCACGAAAGCGGCCGATGTTGGCGCTGACCTCGTCGGTAAGGTCGAAGCGGGTATCCCCGAAGATGATCCGCGCAACCCGGCAACCATTGCTGATAACGTGGGCGACAACGTGGGCGATGTGGCCGGGATGGGGGCTGACCTTTACGAATCTTATGCCGGTTCAATCCTAGCTTCTTCTGCGTTGGGTGTGGCGGCCGTTGCCACAGCCAGTTCAGCCTTTCTTGGCTCCGCTTCCGTCATGGAAATGCAACTACGCTTTGTTGCCGCGCCCATCGTTGTCTCGGCGTTGGGTGTCTTTCTTTCGATCATCGCAATTTTCCTTGTGCGTTCCCGTGAAGATGCGACCCAAGGGCAACTCATTGGTGCACTGAATCGCGGTCTATATGTTAGCTCGGTTGGCATCGCCGTATTGACCATACCCTTGCTCTACTTCCTTGGCTTACCAAACTGGTTTGCCGTCTGGATAGCGATTATCGTTGGTCTAGTCGTCGGCATTATCGTCGGCAAGGCCACTGAGTATTACACCTCCCATGCCTATAAGCCGACAAGAAGCATCGCCGAGCAGGCTAACACCAGTTCAGCTACGGCCTTGATTGAAGGGCTTGCTGTGGGCATGGAGTCTAACGGCTTTCCGGTTATCGCTGTTATTGCTGGTATTGCCGTCAGCTTTTATGCGATGGGCGGGCTCAACAACATATTGATGGGGCTTTACGGCGTGGGTATCGCCGCTGTCGCCATGCTGTCTACATTGGGTTTTACATTGGCAACCGACGCCTATGGCCCCATTGCTGATAACGCCGGTGGGAATGCCGAAATGGCCGGGCTTGGCCCCGAAGTTCGCGCCCGTACCGACCAGTTGGATGCTGTTGGCAACACCACGGCCGCCATCGGTAAGGGGTTCGCCATCGGCTCGGCCGCGCTGACCGCCCTGGCACTCCTCGCCGCCTATCTGGAAGAAATCCGGCTGGTGTTGACCGAACTACGTGGCGTAGAGACGCTGGATATTCTCGGCCAGCAGGTGAATGTTGCCGAAATGACCGTTGAGCAGTTTATGGTCTTTTACAACATCACCCTCTTTAACCCATCTGTCTTGATCGGTCTCTTTGCCGGAGCAGCAGCCACCTTCTACTTCTCGGCGATGACGATGCGGGCCGTCGGCCGCGCCGCCGGTGGCATGGTTGAAGAGGTACGGCGGCAGTTCCGCGAAATCCCCGGCATCTTAGAGGGGACAGCCAAACCCGACTACGCCAGTTGTGTTGCCATCAGCACGGCCTCGGCCCAAAAGGAGATGGTCGCCCCCGCGGCCGTTGCCATTATCGTTCCTGTCGCGGTCGGTGTCATCTTTGGTGTGGCCGGTGTGTTGGGCTTGTTGGCCGGCGGGTTGGCAACCGGCTTTGCTCTGGCGATTATGATGTCCAATGCCGGTGGCGCCTGGGACAATGCCAAGAAGTACATCGAAGAGGGCGCACATGGCGGTAAAGGCTCTCCTGCTCATAAAGCGGCCGTTGTCGGCGACACCGTTGGTGATCCCTTCAAGGATACCTCCGGACCATCGTTGAACATTTTGATCAAGCTGATGTCCATGGTCTCGGTCGTCTTTGCCGGTCTGATTGTCTTCTTTGAGAACGGGCAAGGGCTGTTACGGATGTTGCTTGGTGGTTAGTCTATAAGCAGTTGATCTACTTGAGTAAAAAGGTGTGGCATTTGCTACACCTTTTTTATTGCATACAATAACCGGATGACGACACTCATTACCTATGCGCCGGCTCTGGACCATACCCAAGCCAATCATCCCGAAAACCATACGCGCATGTTGGCCTTGCTGCCCGCTCTGGAAAAGTTGGGCATTCTGGAGCGCCTGACGGTGCTTGAGCCACAACCGGCGGACGCGGAGCAGTTGAGGCGTGTCCATGTACCGGGTTTGATTGATGCGACGCAACAGGTTTGCCTCAGTGGAGGTGGCATTCTGGACCAGGGGGATACGTATGCCACACCGGATAGCTATGAACTGGCACGGCTGGCTGTGGGGGCGTGTTGTGGGGCGGTGGATAGCATCATGAGCGGCCAGGCCGACAATGGCTTTGCTCTGGTGCGGCCGCCCGGTCACCATGCCGAGTTTGATCGGATCAGCGGCTTTTGCCTGTTTAACAATGTGGCGGCAGCCGCCCGGCAGGCGCAAATTGTCCATCGCGCCAGGCACGTGGCGATTATTGATTTTGATGTGCATCATGGCAATGGCACACAAGACATCTTCTATGAAGATGACACTGTGCTATTTATCTCCATGCATATGTTCTCCCCCTTCTTCTATCCAGGGACGGGACGAGTGGGAGAGGTTGGCGTGCGTGAGGGGCATGGGTATACGGTCAATATCCCCTTACCTCCTCGAGTGGGTGATCTTGGCTACGGCCGTGTGCTTGATGAGATTGTGCGGCCGAAAGTCACCGCCTTTGCGCCTGATCTTATCCTCGTCTCCGCCGGATTTGATGCCCATTGGCAAGACCCGCTGGCAATGGCCGGACTGAGCTTGACCGGTTTTGCCCATATCATGCGTGAACTGAAAAAGCTCGCTGTAGAACTTTGTGATGGGCGTATCCTCTTTGTTCTGGAAGGAGGGTATCAAATTGAGGTTTTGGGCTATAGCGTGATCAATGCTTTTCGTGTCCTGCTGGGTGAGGACAAAGTCATTGATCCATTTGGTCTGCAACCGTATGCCGAAGCAAACATTGAACGCCTGCTTGAGCAGGTGAAACGGCAGCATTTGCCATTTTAAGATAAATTTCGCATAATAGCGGTTGGTTAGTTGACCATAAATAACCAAACAACCAACAACGAATGTCATGTGCCGGCGCGGCATGGATAGGCTGCAAAGTTACCAGCCGATGATTCTAACTGCACGTGGGGAGCCGGTACGGAGGTAGTAGTCATGGGTACGGGTAATGACCAGGATAAGAGGGTAGACGACCAGCTTCCGTTGGAGGATGAGCCGCACACACTTTCTGATTTGGGGCCCAACCAGCTTGCCGGTAATTCGCCCGACGATATTGATGAGGCATTGGCCTGGCTGGAACAGTTAGCGGCTAAGCAAGGGATTAGCGTTGATGAACTAACTTCGCGCCACCCCGAGGCCCTTGAACATTCATTCCCAGAATTGGGTCTGGCATATAGCGATGATTTGCCGGAGTGGCTGAAGGAAGAGCCACCGGCGCGGCGGCTACGTGAATTTCCGTCCTCTGCGGGGGAAACGGCCGCCTTAGATGATATTCCCGATTGGCTGCTCACTGAAACTCCTTCCTCGTTAAAACCTGTGCAAGACAAAGAATCGGCCGATCTTTCGGACGAGCTTGATAGCCGCCTCGATTGGCTGGCGGAGATGGGCAAGAAGGACGAGTTGGCGGAGATGCCGACCGTTCGTTGGCGGCCGGAAGATGCGGGATTAGCCGACAGTGGCATACCCCCTTCGGCCGATTTCAACGACCTGGATGAAAGCGGGATGGCTGGGCAAATCCCTTCACCGGATATGGCTGATTTGCGTAGTAACGGGCCAGAGGACCTGGATGAGGCTATGGCCTGGTTGGAGGAGTTAGCGACCAGCCAGGAGACCCCCTTACAAGAACTGCCCAGCGTAGCCGACCGTATTTTGGCCTCGCGACTGATGGCTGAGTCGGGCCTGGAATTAGACGAGCCTCCCTCTGAGGAGCCACTTTTTGCCTCGACTTTTAGCGATGAAGCGTTCGCTGAGCCGGAAGCACAGCCCATTGAGGTCGCCAACTTCCCCGATAATCTCGATGACGCGATGGATTATCTGGATAAGCTCGCCACCATCCGGCAACAGTCCGCAACTCCAGTATCCGAAAGCCCTGTTGCTGAGGAATCAGCGGCTGCGGAAGAGTTGAATGTGGAAACTACGTTTGATGATGAAGCAGAAGAGGGAGTTGCCGAAGCGACGTTGGCCGAAGATTCATTTGTAGATTCTTTTGTTGAAGATGAAGCTGGTGCGGCAACTGGTTGGGAAGCGACATCTGATATTGAAGGGGAAGCTGAGCCTGCGGAAGCTATACCGGTCGTAGATTCATTGGTTGAGGATGAGGATTATGAGGCGGAAGCGGCCGTCGAATTCGCGGAAGAAGCCGAGGCGGCCGATGAGGTAGATTGGTTCCTCGCTGAAATGCTAACGCCGGAGAGCGATGAGGCAGTGGCAGCGGAGGTCGCCGCAGAGGATGAGCCAGAAGAAAGCGAGCTAGATGAAGCGGCCGTGGCTGATGTGGTTGATACAGCTGATTTAGCTGACGAGGTTGATGCGGCTGATGAAGTTGACGAGATAGAGGAGGCTTACCTCGAAGAAGAGGCGGCGGATTTAAGTATAGAGGGTGAGACCTTCGCCGTAGAAGATGGGCCGGACGAGCTATTAATCTTTACCGGCGACAAATTGGAAGCGGCACTTACGGAGCTTGATCAGCTTTCTCTCCCCCCGGGCGTCACGTTGCAGACGTTGAATGAGGGGTTTACTGACGCAGACACAACGGTGTTGAATGGCAATGGGCAATACTCTGACCTGAATAGCACGTTGCTGTGGCTAGAGCAGGTGCTTGATTCGGCCGCCGACGAACCGGCAACAACGGAAACGGCCGAGAGCGAGATTGAATCAACTGAATCAGCGGAACCAGCAAGAGAGACGGATGAGCTATTGCTATCGGTCGCCAGGCTGGATGATGAGTTGGTGGCCGAGTTGACGGCCGATATGCCCGAAAATCCCGATGAGGCGTTGGAGTGGCTACTGAGCCTGGCTGATGAAGTAGAGAGTGAGGCCGCCGGTGAAGTCGAGATTGAGATTGAAGCGGAAGATGAATTAGTGGACAGTGCGGCCGAGCAAATACCGCACCCATCCCTCCCTGACGCACCCCAAGCGCGAAATATCCGTATCTATGATATGCCGGAACCGCTTTCTGTGGAGGAGTCGCTGGTTGGTGATCAGGGCGAAGCAGTAGCTGAAGAGGAGCCAGGCGAGACTGTGCTTGATCGGGTAGAGTCCCCCACTTTTTCGGCCGGCGAATTGCCGGAAATGCCTGATGACCCTGATGAGGCAATCGCCTGGATTGAAAGGTTGGCAGCCCTGGAAGCGCAAGAAAGCGCGATCACAGTTGGGCAGTCGTTTGCCGACGACTTCGACGAAGATTTGGCTGTTGACTTTGACGAAGCGATTGATGCTGTTGAAGTGGAAGAGGCATTGGACAGCGAGATTGCAGAAGTGGAGGAAGAGGAGGCCGAAGAGGCCGACTACTCTGGTTACGAGGTTGAGTCGGCATTGGTCGTAGAGGGTGCGGAAGCGGAGGATGCAACGGCCGACGAAGCGGCCGAAGCACCAGCCATTGCGGAACAGACCGAGTCGCCTGTTTCCCAACCCCGACGGCCGCACGAACGCTGGCTCGACCAACTGCAACCCCCTTCATGGGCAAAGAAATGAAAAGAAGCTCACGCAAAGCACGCTAAGACGCAAAGCTTAAAAGACTTAGCGAACTTTGCGGCTTTGCGTGAGCTATTTTTTGAGGAGCAAGTAGATGGAACGAACCTTGATTTTGGTGAAACCCGATGGCGTGCAGCGCGGGTTAATTGGGGAGATTGTCGGCCGTTTTGAGCGTCGCGGCCTGAAGCTGGTTGGGATGAAGTTTATGCAAATCACGCCTGAACTGGCCGGGCAGCATTATGCTGTCCATCGTGAACGCCCTTTCTATAATAGCCTGGTCGAATATATCACTTCTGGGCCGGTGGTGGCGATGGTTTGGGAAGGCAAGGACGCGATTAATGCGGCGCGGGCGACAATGGGAGCGACCAATCCGGTGGGGGCTGCGCCGGGAACAATTCGTGGCGATTTGGGGATGGAGATCGGCCGTAACCTCGTTCATGGCTCCGACGGCCCGGAGACGGCCGCTACCGAGGTCAGCTTGTTCTTCACCGATGATGAACTGGTCACGTGGGACCGGGTGACTGATCCCTGGGTAAAAGAATAGCTCAAAAACCGGGTTTTTCAAGCGACGAATGTTGCCAAAACCCGGTTTCTAAACCAGTTTCTAAACTATTGCATTCGCATCACGACATGGGCATCGTCCCACAGCGTTTCCAGGTTATAGTAAGCGCGTTTCTCTGGTGAGAAGAGGTGGACAACGAGATCGCCAAAGTCAATCAGCATCCACCCATCTTCGGCATCCCCCTCATAACCCAACGCCCGTACCTCTGCTTCTTGCTTGGCATCTAAGGTGACATTCTCTGCCAATGCTTTCAACTGCGGGGTGTTTTCACCGTTGCAGAGCAGAAAGTAGTCGGCAAAGGCCGCCTGTTCGCGAATATCGAGTAAAAGAATGTCACTTCCTTTTTTTTCCAGCAGGGAATCTACCAGTAAGTGTGCAAGTTCAAGACCTTCCAGACAACACCTCCATGTGTACCGTAGCTTTGTGTGGCGTATAGTTCGTATTTTAGCGAAAGGGTGGGGCAAATGCCAACGGTTTATATCCCACCCCACCCACGCCAACAAAAAACGCGGCCGCATCCCGCAAGACGCTGCCGCGTTCCCTAATTGTTGTAGGGGCAGGTTTCAAACCTGCCCCTACCGTGAATTAAACTAGCTTCGTCCGTTCCGCCGGCCATCATATGGATTTGTTGGCTCTGTCAGCTTCGGCCGTTCTGCGATTGATTCCTTGTGGCGGCCGTTCTGTCCATTCACCGACCGCCGGTTGAGCCGATCCAACAAGCGTGAAGCGGAACGGCGCAACAACACCGGCCGCAACAAACGCCACTCGGCCGTTGGGTCAAACCCTTCCTCCACATTTCGCTGCGGGCTAAACCGCTTCCGCACATATTGCCGCGTCAGATTCCGCACCGGCTCTTGACCCTCTGGTACTTCCATCACCAACAAGTCCGCTTGCTCATATGGTGTTTGCGTCGGCCGCCATACAATTCCCAGCCAACGTGCCCAGCCCCCCAGCCGGTCATAGCTGCGATCCACATCCCCCTCCACTCGCGCATTGAAGCGTTGTGCGGTCATCATTACGACACCGGCCAGCAACAGTACCCCCACCGTAATCCCAATTGTCCACGGCGAGACATTGGCTAACCAGCCGCTGCCCCCCGCATTCGCCGGTGCATCGACCCCCAACCCGGCGGCCGCACCCGTCTCAAAATCTTCCGGCGGCAAGAGCGATTCGCGGTCCGGCACATTAATTGGCCCTGATGGGACCGCAAAGGCATCTCCACCGGCCGCGCTTTCCGGCCGTTCGACCACCGGAATCGTCGCCGTCGGCTCAAACTCAATCCAGCCATACCCTGGGAAGAACACTTCCACCCACGTATGGGCATTACTCGCCCGCACACGGTAGACATTGGCTTGCTCCACAAACTCGCCCAACGTATAGCCACTTACCGTCCGTGCCGGAACCCCCAGGGAGCGCAACATGACCGCCATCGCTGAGGCATAGTAGGTGCAATACCCCTCTTGGGACACAAACAACACATGGTGTACCGGGTCTACATCGGCGGGAGCAGCCTCAATTTGATCGTTATAAGCGATGCGACTGCGCAAATCATCGCGAATGGCAATCGCCATATCAAAGGGGTTGGTCAGCCCAGCCGTGATTTCTTGCGCCAGTGCCACCGTCTCCTCAGAGATCGTATCGGGCAACTGCAAATAACGATCCTGTACCCATTGCGGATAATTTGTTGATGCCGAGCGCAAACTGGTTGCATCTACGGTAGACAGCCTCGACACCACATCGTACGTATCCCCTGGTCGCAACACAAAGCGCGAGCGCATCGAACTCACTAGCAGATTGTTATCCTGATCGTAGTTCCCCTCTACATACATCTGCCGGTTTGTCCCCACCATCTCCGGCAGCCCATATAAAAAGCTCGAATTTGGCAGGTAGTTGGTCACTGTCTGCGTCACCACTTCCCGCGACAACGTAAAGGGTACGCTCAACACGCCATCATCGGGGAAGTGCAAAACTGGCTCGGCCGAAATGAAATTCGTCGCCCACTCCCCATCTTCATAGGTGTCATAAGCAATACCCTGCCAATAGCCATAGGTCAGACGTTGCGGCACGGCCACATCCATAATCAGGGTATTACCTACCGAGCGCGGCCCACCTAACACCAATGTATCCTGATAGGGATCATTGGTGCTTGTTCCATATGAGCGCAGGGAGGCAAACAGCCGCGTCCAGTTGTCCTGGAACTCTCGCCAAGGCCCGCGTGTTCCCGAAAGGGCGTCCCCCACGGCCGCACTCGCGCTCATCGTCGGTAATGTCCAGGCGATTAGCAAGGCTAATAGTGCTGCAATCAGCCCGGCGCGAATGAAGTCAAAGCGAATGGCGGACTCGTAGCGCACGGCCGCCGCCCGCCAGCCAACTTCCTCGGCCGCTAGATGGGTCCGCGCGATAAAAATCAGCGCCAACAGGACGTATAAGGCCAGATATAGGGCTAACGGCCGCGGCCCATTGTAATAGTAGACCACACTCAGCAACACAATCCCTGTTGGCAACACCACCCGCCAGACATGGGGCTTGCGATAGGTATACCATGCGGAGAGATAGCCTAAAATCCAAAAGACGGCTGCTGTCTGGATCACGAAAATAATCCCGTCGCGGCTCGTTCCCCCCGTCACCGCCTTCTGCACCCATTCAAATTGGCGAACTATCAGATCAATCACCCGTTCACGCCAGGGAATAGCATCGGGCAGGGTTGAAGCCACCAACGCCAGCACAAAAAACAGCCCATAGACCAGCGCAAATAGATGCGCTGTGCGGTCGGAAAAAAGACTCTTTGACAAGAAGAAGCCCGCCAGCAGTGCCAGCGTTGCCACCATTGGCAAAATCTGCAAGCCATCAATCAAGTCCGCTTGCATAATGCCGATTGTGGCGATCAGTAGCATGGCCCACAATAGCAACAGCGTAGACCATCCTTCCGTCATGATCGGTCGTCTCTCAAAACGTGTCATTCAAACACTCCAAACAGTACTAATCGCTGGGATGACCGCCCGTTGCGGCCGCTGATGACTCTGAAAACTATTCTATTATACCAGCTAATGCCAAATGTGTTCCTCTTTAGTTAATCTATGACTCATACATATGACCGGGCGTCTCCGTTTGTCGGCGCGGCCGTCTTCTCGTTCGCGTTCGCGGCCGTTGCTCCTTCGTCTTTCCCCATGAACGCCCCAGCACAACGGCCGCCGCCAGCGCAATGGCAATGATCGCCACCCACAGCCACCAATTCAACTGGGCTGTTCCCAACTCCGTATTAAAAGACGCTTCCCCCTGCCCCTCTGTTCCCTCTAGCAAAAGCCGCACCTCCACCGGGCCTGTCTCCGCCAGGATGAAGTCCGCCTCATAATAGAGCTTATTCGCCGACTGCTCCGTCGTTGCCGGTGTAACCAGCATTTGCTCACCCGTTTGCCGCGACCAAACTTCGACCATCACGCTCGCATCCAAGACGGCCGACATATCTTCCACATCGGCCAGCGCCACGGTAATATGCATCGTCCGGCCCGCCACCGGTTTACCCGGATTCATCCACGCCGTTAACCGATATGGCCCCGCCTCTACGGCCGACAGTTGTATTTCGCCACCGCCGTGTGCGGCCGCTGTCGGAGTAATTAGTAAGCAGTAGGCAGCAAGTAGTAGACAGTAGATAAGGAGCAGAGGAGCAGGGGAGCGGAGGGGCGGGAAAGTAGAACGTGGAGCGTGGAGCGTGGAGCGTAAGAAACCAGACTTACTCCGCCCTCTATCCTCGTCACTCGTCACTCGCCACTCACCACTCCTACGCAGGACGTTTAACAACATAAGCAACATAACCAATCACCAGAATTAGCGCAAAGAGGAACCATTGAATGGCGTAGGCCAAGTGCGGCCCCTCTGACAAATCAACCACACGCGGTTCATGGTAGGGTAGGGTATCATCCACAATCATGTCTACCCCGGCGGCCGTCTCCGCGGCCGTGTCCACTGGATACTCAACAACATAAAAGGGCAACAACTCATAGGGCAACGTAGGCGCAATGGCATTGACATTCACACGAAAGATTTCGCGCTCCGGCCCGCGTGGGGCCGATGCGCTATCTGGCTGGCGCAACAAAGTCTGTGACAACGCCACATACCCCCCCACCGTCACCGCTCCTTCCACGTTAAACTGTGCTAAATCTTCCCCTTCAGGGACCCATCCCCGATCTACTAACACAGCTAATGGACAATTGTCCGTTGACAATTGACAATTGTTCGTTTCATTTCCACTGAGTAACAACGGTGTCACCAAATGCACCCCCGTCCGGCCTTGCCAACTTTGCAATTGTAATATCAACTGATGTTCATAATCATACACGCCGCTGGCCGTCACGGTACGATTGGCGAAAGTAGCCAGGTCGTCAGGCGGTGGTGCCGTATTAAGGTTGATCGGCTCGGCCGCCACCACCTGCGCCAACGCCGCATTACTGGCTCGCCGTTGCTCCAACCGGTCAAGTTGCCAGATGCCGAGCCGGACGAAGACGGCCGCTAATGCGACCACCAGCAGCGTCACCCACCACCAGCGACGACTGAAGAGAAGGCTGAAGGCTGAAGGATGAAGAGAGAAATTCATTTGCTGGGTTCGGGTGGGTGGATGCCGGGGGCGGCCAGGGAATCGGTGGTGTCCCAGCGGGTTCGCGGTTGCGGCCATTTGCGTTCCTCGCTGCTCACGATCCGTGAAACCAGGAACAGCCCGGCCAGCAGGTACATCATGCTCCCTGGAATCCACATAATAATCCCGCCAATGCGCTGGTCGTCGAGCGTGGAGATGTTCCACACACGCGGGACACTGTTGTAATAGGTATAAAAGACGTCACCGGCAAAGGCAAGCACAACGCCCAACGCCATATTGGGGGGGATAGCGGCAATGGCAAAGATAACACGGCCGAGCGTCCCAATGCGCTGGTAGATCTTCGGCCCCGCCCCGATGATCCGCCACCAGTAGACCATTCCGGCCACAAAAAAGATGAGGTGTTCCAGATCGTGGATAAACTCATTCCGCAGGGCGAGATTGTAGGCATTGGGATCATGCCAGCCGATGATCGCCGATACCGAGAAGAGCCAGACAATGCCGGGGGAGGTCGCGCTGCGCACAAAGCGGCGCACCCGGCTCTCGCGGTGAATCAGGACGCTTAATCCCTCCCCAACCCGGTGGCGCAACGGGGTTGGCAATCCCCAGAGCAGGAAAGGGAAGGGGTTTGGCAGCAACAGCAGCGGCGGCGCGATCATAATCAGCAACAGGTGCTGGATCATGTGCATGAAGAAGAATTGCTGCACCAAGACATCGAATGGCGAGAGCAGTGCTATTCCAATGACGATCAGCCCACTCCAATAGGAGAGCAGCCGCCAGGGTTCGGCCAGCCCAGGACGGCCGTGACCGGTCGCATCAGACCGGTTGCGAGAGGCGGCCGTGCGTTGCCGCAAGCGACGCCAGCCGATGGTGAAGAGCGTCCCCAGCAGCAGTAAGGTCGCGATGACCTCTGGGCGAAAGTCCCAGGATAGTAAGATAGCTCGTGTAACCGGATCCATACTTTAAATCAGTACAGCGATTCTCCTGAATCGCTGGCGATTTAGGAAAATCGCGGTACATAGAAAAAGCAGCCTTACGCCCCCTTTTCAGCCGGGCGCAGGCTGCTCTCCTGTAAAGTCGTAGTGACAATCCTCTGGATTGTCCGGACAATCCAGAGGATTGTCGCTACGAAAAGTTGTTAGGAAATCGGCACAGCGCGGCCGATCAGATACAAGGCCGGGTAGAAAAAGACCCAGACGATATCAACGAAGTGCCAATAAATCGCGGTAGCCTCAACACCCCAATGCTTTTCGGCGGTATAGTGGCCGCGTCGCCCCAGATTCCAGGCGATCAGGATAAAGATGATGCCGCTAATGATGTGCAGGGCGTGGACGCCCGTCATGGCAAAAAAGACACCGGCATAAACGCCATGCTCGGCCGGGCGCAGATGACCAAATAGCTCGACGCCAGCGATTTCCGCCTCCAGGCCAAAGATGTTCCATTCCAGGACAACGACGCCGATGAAGAAGATCACGCCCAAAACGGCGGTGATGATCATGTTGCGCAGGAAACGGCCGCGATCCCCATGTGCAATGGCAGTCTCTGCCCGGTTCATAGAAAAGCTGCTGAGCAGCAAGACGCAGGTGGCGATCAGGCCGATTTCCTGACTCAATGCCGGCCGTGTATCACCCCACAAGACAAAGCGGGCAACCAACAACGCCCCGAAGAGGAAGAGTTCGGAGAAGCAAAAGAGCCAAAGCCCCAGGCGGTTGTTGCGAAGCTGCACAACGAAGGGGGGTTCGTGGCCGTGGTCTGCCTCGTGGTTGTGGTCATCCACATGGGTAGGGGCTGTATGGGTTGTTTGGGTTGGGGTTGCGACGCTCATTAGTGGCCTTCCTCCTCCCGCCACAAGCGGGAAACGTGCATAAAGTTCTGGATGATAAAGGCGGTTTTGATCAGGGAGATGATGAATAGAAGAACGGCCGAGTTCAAGCTGACACCCACCCAAAACTCTACTGCTGTTAGCACAGCCAGGATAATTAGTGTAATGACGCCGAGGCGATAAGCTGCTGCTTTTCGATCACTCACGGTGTGTGGACTCCTTTTTAATCAGTCGTCGGTAGCCAGTTGGCAGTAAGCGGTTTTTTCTTCACTGCTAACTGGCTACTGCCAACTTTCTTTTAATCACCGGCCGCCGGGGCTGGTGCCGTCTTAACGTAGGTGGCACCGGGCAAACCATAATCATACGGGTCGCCAACAATCTCAATCGGCGTGTCGTAATTGAACTCTGGAATAGGGGTCGGGGTTTGCCATTCGGGCGAGCGCGACCCCCAGGGGTTGGTGGCGGCCAGCGGTTGTGTCCGCGAGCTAGAGATTAGATTGTAGAGCATGATCAACACCGACCAGCCGATGATCAGCGCGGCAATGGTGATCAATACATGCGTTACTTCGACGCCAAGCGCGGGATCATAGTCAGCAATACGACGACGCATTCCCATCACACCGGCGCTCATCTGGCCGATGCTCATCAGCCAAAAGCCGGGAACCATTAGCCAGAAGTGGAGACGGCCGAGGGACTCTTTGTACATGCGGCCGCTTATTTTCGGGAACCAGTAGTAGAGCGCGGCGAAGAAGGGGAAGATGAAGCCGCCAAACATTGTCGCGTGGAAATGCCCGACGACCCAGTAGCTATCATGGAGGTGAAGGTCGGTGGGAACGGTCCCTAAAATGGGGCCGGAAACACCACCAATCAGGAAGACAGAGATCGCACCCAAGACAAAGAGCATGGGTGTGTTTAGTACCATCTTGCCATCCCACATGGTCGCTACCCAACTGAAGAACTTAACGCCGGTAGGGACGGCAACCAGCATGGTCGAGAACATGAACGGGATGCGCAGGGCATCAGCCATGCCGGAGGTGAACATATGGTGCGCCCAGACCAGGAAGCCAACCATGGCAATGCCAAGACTGGACAGCGCGACCCAACGATAGCCATAAAGCGGCTTGCGCACAAAGACGGGCAATAGTTCGCTGATGATCCCTAGACCGGGCAAGATGAAGACATAAACGGCCGGGTGGGAGTAGAACCAGAAGAGATGCTGGTAGAGAATGGGGTCGCCACCTCCGGCCGGGTCAAAGAAATTGAGACCGATGGCGCGTTCGACGATGGTGAGGGTGAGCGCAACGCCAACGGTTTGGGTGGCGGTGAATTGGATCAACGAAGTTGCCAGTGCCGCCCAGACAAAGATGGGCATACGGAAGAGGGACATGCCTTTGGCTCGCATTGTGAAGACGGAGACAATGACATTGATCGCCCCGGCGATGGATGAGAAACCATTTAGCCAGAAGCCGAGGAGGAACAGTTGCGTTCCTATCGGACCACGCAAGCTGAGCGGTGGATAACCAACCCAACCCGTCTCCCAACCGCCAACGGCCACACCTGCTAATAGCAGAACACCAGAGGGAATGGTGATCCAGTAGCTGAAGGCGTTTAGTCGCGGGAAAGCCATGTCGGATGCGCCAATCATCAATGGAACAAGATAGTTCATCATGGCGCCAATACCGATCAGGATACAGGCGATCATTATCATCCCGTGGGCGCTGAAGAGCGTGTTATATTGCTCGTTGCTCAACCATTGCATCCCCGTTTGGGCTAATTCAATGCGGAAGATGATCGCAAACGCACCGGCGACGAGCAGCAGAACCAGACTGGTTATGCCATATTGAATGCCGATTACCTTGTGGTTCACATCCACGTTTAGATAGCGTGACCATTCCGGCTTTCCTGGGGGCGGGCCATGGCGAAGGGGGGTGGGACGGCCGATAGTCCACTTCAACCAATCGGTCAGCACACCGGC
Organism: uncultured Ardenticatenaceae bacterium; assembly: GCA_964410625.1. Lineage (GTDB taxonomy): Bacteria > Chloroflexota > Anaerolineae > Promineifilales > Promineifilaceae > CAYPHY01. Next base: position 23,995 of record CAYPHY010000028.1, read on the forward strand.
AAAAAGCAAGAAGCCCACCAAACCAATGATCGCGCCAAAGACGACGCTCGGTTCCGTCAGCAGATTCGCTTCCAGCCCCATCGCCCGGCGGATCAGGTTAATGAACCCGATGCCCAGGAATGTGGTGATAAACTGGCCGATCAGTCCACGCACTAATGCTGATGTGAGAATGATCTGTAAGGTCCTCATCATGCTGCCTCTCTAAACAAATCTCCTAATCTCCCGCTTTCTCAATCTCCCAATCAATAAGAGAGTGGGAGACTGAGAGAGTGGGAGGGTACTACTCTTCAAGCGTTTGAATAAACGCGATAATGTCGGCTATGATGTCAATCTCGACGCCTTCGGCCGCCATGATCTCCGCTTCACGAGCGGCAAACAACTCTTCATAGTTTTGCGGCATGACGTTGGGATTGAATCCCTGGACGATTTGAGCGTTAGGGTCAACGATTGAGGTATGGATGTACTCGTCATCGGCCGTGATCGTTGTACCATCGGTAAGCACCTCTTCGCGGCCGTAAAGCCCTTGCCATGTAGGGCCTGCGCCGGGCGTGCCGTCTAGCGAATGGCAACCAGCACAGGCAAAGCCTTCGGCGCTGTGCCACAATGCCCCACGCTCCTCCGGCGTCATCTCACCGAATAAGGGGACGGAGAGGCGTTCTTCGACCCAGGCGTCGAAATCTTCCTGACTGACGACGCGCACGGGGGCTAACATGGTCGTGTGTTGCAAGCCACACATTTCCGCACAACGGACTGTGTATTCACCAGGGAGGGTCGGTGTGAAACGCAGCGGTATAACTCGGCCGGGAACAAGGTCTTGTTTTACGCGGAACTCCGGGACCCAAAAGGAGTGTAGGACATCCTCGGATTCCATCTGTAGTACGATGGGTCGGTTCACCGGCAGAACCAGTTCGCCGGAGACGATGTCCTCTTGTTCAGGGTAGCCAAAGCTCCAGGCCCACTGGCGGCCGACCACTTCAACGCTCATTTCGTTGGGTTTGGGTGCGATCAGGTCGTTGAGAACGGTTGCTCCATAAACGCCAAAGCCAATGACCGCAAGGGTGGGAATGACGGTCCAGGCGATTTCCAGCGCTGTATTACCATGAACATGGGGGGCGTCTGTCTCATCACCCGACCGGCGACGAAAGACAAAGGCCGAGTAGAGCATGAGCACCATGATCAAGGCGAATAAGAAAGCAATCACCCAATAATGAGCACCAAACATAGTGTCAATGGGGATCGCCTCTGCACTGGCGGCTACTGGACGGGCAAAGATGAAGCTGAAAAGGAATCGCAAACCCAGAGTAGCCAGAATAACTAATAACGTGACAATGATAAAATGTTTCGCTCGTCCCATGTCTAAAACCTTGTTTCAGCCTGTTGAATATCTAGCGTCTGCTATTTATTGACTGGCTTTCACTATTGTCTAGCTCCCGCTGTTGTCTAGCTCCCGCTGTTGTCTAGCTCCCGCTGTTGATAAAGACGATGATACCAATTCCCAGACCAACGACGAGAATGCCAGTCAATATGACGGCAATCGAGTCCCAGGGAATTGCTCCGGTGCGGGTGGTCTCGAGGGCTTCCAGTTTATCGGCACGCAAACGGAGGACAACGAGCAGGGCACTCAGCACGACGGCCGCGCCGATAATGATCGAGGCAACGGAGACAATGTTGTCACCAGAGATGATCACCCCTTCGGGGTAGAAGGAATAGGCGAGCAGATAGCCAGCGAATAAGGCAAAGACGACAAAAATGATGCCGGTGCTGATCGCTGACCAGCGTCGCCACCGTTCTGGTGAGGTGCGGGCTGTCTTGCGTTCCTCACGCAGGCGCTTAATTTCTTCCGCTTCCTTTTGTTCTAGCCTGGTTTTCCGGGTCTGAAAATCTTCGCTTTCGGCCGTGTTAGTGACCAATCGCGAGATAATGACGTTTCCCAGGGCGATAGCGATGCCGGTTCCGACGATCAACCCACCAGCCAATGCCCCCATGATGAGCAGGATTTGCAGGCTGTTGAGTGTGATCGAATTCATTCCGGCAACGGGGAAGGGGAGGTTCAGCGTGACGGTTTCCATGGTGGGAGAAATACGTACGGATGAGCCACCGAACAAGGTGTTGGAAATGATGGGCCAGGCGACCGTCAGTACACCGCTGATGATTAGAACTGCAAAAATAATACCCCAATTTTTCAAGGATTCTCTATTGCTCACCAGAATGTCTCCAATATGTGGGTGGTAGTTGTTTCAATTGTGGATTTTAGCACAATCGGCGGAATGGACAATGAAAGCAATGAACAATGAGACAATGAAACAATGAACAATGAGACAATGAGACAATGAGACAATGAACAATGAGACAATGAACAATTGGACAGTGAACAATGAGGCAATGAACAAGAAAAGAATCCGCGCTATCCGCGTTAAATCGGCGTCATCCGCGTAACCATAGGATCAATGAACAATGAGACAGTGAACAATGAAGGATGGGGAGGGGGTTATTCGTCGCGTTTGCGGCGTTCGGAGACGCGGATGATGAGTTTGCGGAGGCGACGGCCGCCGAGGCGGGATGGTAACGAGGGAGCGGGTTCTTCCTCCGGCAGCAATTCGTCGCGTAAGGAGAGCAGGGTGCGGTGGTAGAGTGATTTAATCGCCCCTTCGCTGCGGCCCATAATCCCGCCGATTTCGGCATTGGAGAGGCGTTCGACGAATTTTAGGGTTAATAAATCCTGGCGGTCGGCCGGTAGGCGTTGGATGGCTTCGAGGAGGGCGGTGCGATCTTCTACTTTGAGCGCGGCCGTTTCCGGGCCATCTTCATTTACATGCCAGCGGGTCAGATCGTCAATGGAGATGATTTGGCGGCGGTTGCGGTCGCGATGCCAGTTGGCGACGAGGTTGTGGGCGATGCGATAGAGCCAGGCGGAGAAGGGGACGCCTTGGTCTTCATAGTTGGGGATGTGTTGCATGGCCCGCATGAAGGTGCGGGCGGTGAGGTCTTCGGCATCGGCCGTGTTGCTGGTGCGATAGTAGATGTAGTTGTAGATACGGTCTACATACTGTTCATAGAGCAGACCAAATGCTTCCCGGTCATGCCTGGCACGCTCAATCAGCGCCGCCTCGGATGTGCCAGCGTTTTCTTTCTCGTTTGCCATTACCCGTCGCCTCGAAGTAGCTCGCTGCCATTTGGAACGGGCCAGCGTGCGTCAAGTGGCAGTATAACAGAACCCCTCATCTGGGGCGACCAAGATAGATAGGGTAATGGGGTATGAATAGTCGGTGATAGAAGGGTGCTGGCGTTTTGGGGGATACGGCCGCGTCATCCCTACACAACTATAACGGTTATAGCTCAGTGGGTTTTGTGGGTCAGAGACAATCGTATCGGGGCTGATGAATTGGCCTGTCTCTGGCAGATAGTAGCGGGCATTCATGTAGATGAGCGCCATCGCATTGCTGCCGGTGTTGTTGTGACGGTGGCCGGTAAAGCATCGGCTGGTCAGGTCGGGGTTAGTGGAGGATTGTGGTTGGGCAACATAGCTGCCAAACGGGTCACACTACACTAGCTTGACTGGTTTCATGGCAACCCCACGCCAGCCCTTTTCGAGGATTAAGCGAGCAACACGCTGCGAAACGAGAAACTCCCGATAGCCCATATGTCCGCCACTGCCAAACCATTCATACGATAATTGAAAATCGGTTGTTGAGTCTAAAGCATCACGTTCCAGATGCATGTACCCACGCAGATGTGAACGGTATTTGGTAATTCCACACCGAGTGCATGTTTCGGGTTGAAGCTTATCTTCGTCGGCAAGACCAGGTTTAGCGACTGTAGGGATAACCAACTGCGACACGTTTTCAGAGGGTTGGTTCGTTCGATGTAAGATAACATCCCATACCTCAAATCCTCGAAATTCCTGTGCTTTGAGGGCTTCGATTACGTGCAACTTACAGAAAAGCGTATAGGTCCAATAAAGGCAAAGGAAGTCGTTTTTGCCCATGCGCGGTTCTTTCTTCAGCCGGAAGGGCGCCTTCTGCCGATGGCCAGCACCGCATTGGGAACAAACACCTTCGTAAGTAATTTGTTTCCAATCGTCTTCTGGCTGTGGGTAATCTTTTTCAAATGTCGGGACAAGTCGTACCCATTCAGCGGCCATGATTTCTTCGCGTGTGAACATCGTTGTGTAAACATTGGAAGCGCCTTCTTTATGGATTCTTTCTTCAATCACGGTCCAGCGGATATCTGACTCAGCGATATCAAAATATACTATCCCTATAACATGGCCAGGGAGCGGCGATACTTTGTAGTTAATTTCCAGTTGCTCTAGGAGATCTTTAAAACTTCGGTTTACATCCGCGTTGAATCCAATTCGATGCCAGATTTCCATAAGTCCTCTCCTAATTACTAAAGAGTGTGGTTCTTACTGCTTCCAGAAGTTCTGGGTATTTGGCATAAATCTGTTGTGCAGCAGCCCAAATATCTTCTCTTGTGGCCGTTGCTGTAGTTAATGCCTTATTATCAGTAACGTAGCCAATTAACTGCCGCCAAGCATTGGTAAACTCCTGGTGTTCGATTGCTGTGAGAGCAATACTAGGTATTTTACCTGCTTTCAACCCTAAAGTAGTTGCAAATCTTTTCTCAATGAGATGATGTGCTTCAAGTCCTGTTCCTTTAGTTAGCTTCGTAAGCTCATTATAAGGCTTGATGCCAAATTCTGCAGCCCTGGAAAAGGCGGATAGCCCTTTCGCAGCATCAACCGTATTATCTACTCTGGAGAGTGCTTTCGCTGCATCAACAACTTCATCTGCATGACTGACTATCTTGGCCGCATCATCAGCGTGGAAGGCCGCCCGAACCGCCAACCCACCGCCTGTGGCGACAGGTACAATAAGCCCACCTACATCAGCAACCAGCGATAAGCCATTTTCCCAATTCAGCCCATTCTGTTGGATGTCGTAGAGGTCGTAGGCAATAAAGGCAATGTCCAGCGCGGACTCAACCCAATGACCAGAAGGGTCTTTGTATTCCAGTGGGCTGTTCAGACCGTAGGCATAGCGGTTGATTCCCTGTGGGTTGTTGGGGTTAGGCAGCATCGTATCCGGGCTGATGAATCTACCTATCTCCGGCATATAGTACCGGGCGTTCATATAAATCAAGCCCAAGTCATAAGTGCCGGTATTATTGTGCTGATGCCCTGTGAATCCTCTGCTGGTCAGGTCGGGGTTAGTGGAGGATTGTGGCTGGGCAACATAGCTGCCGAAGGGGTCATAACGAGCATAACTACCAAGAATGAAATCCCCATTAGACGCACCTAAGGCACTAACGCTGCCGAGGTGATCGGCATAGGTGAAGTAGCGTGTGGTATTGCTACCTATAACCACTTTGATGGCTACCAGTTGCCCATTCATATAGTAATTACTGCGCTTCGTCGTTGCCCCGCTGGTGGGGTCCGTCTCCTCGTATTGCGGAAAGGGTGTATAGATATTCGTCCCATTCGGCAGCTTCGTCCGCACTCGCTGGCCGTTGGCATCGTAGTAGAACTCGGTTGTCTGGCTACCCACGGTCATGCTGGTCAACTGGTTCTCGGCAGCATAGACTAAGACGTAGTGGGTGCTGCCGATATAATAATCCTTCAGGTTGCCATTGCCATCGTAGCTCGCGGCCGTATCCGCAACGAGTCCCAAGCCATTGACTCTTTCCAACCGCTGCCTGCTGATGATAGGATTAGTGGTATCATAGACATAGGTCCACAACGTGCCACTACGGTTGGCACTGGTGATATTACCCAACTCATTATAGGTATAGTCACGGGTGTAGCCACCACTGACCGAAAGCAAGCGATTGAGTTCGTCATAGCCATAGCTATAAGTGGTGGTGCTGCCATCACGGCGAATGGCCATGGACAAGATATTGCCCACATTGTCATAGCTGCCATAGGTGAAGTCGGGAAAACTATCGCTCTCCTCGTTGCCGTGGATAATCTTGTGCAAGCGGAAGTTCTCGCTCTGATCATGGTAGCTGTATGTTGTATCGCGGGCGCTACCGGCGCGTTCCAACCAGGCCACTTGCCCAAGAGCGCTATAGCCAACCTCGATAACCAGATTGGTTGTGCCTGCTTTCAATGTCTCCGGCCCCTCGTTGTCATAGGTCAGCTTGACCACTTCCCCATCGTCGTACTTCTGGTTCAACGGCCGGTCAAGCAGGTCATAGAGGGTCGTCTCCAATGTGAAGGTTTGGCCGTTAATCTTCCGCGTGTGCTTCTTCGGCCGCCCCTCGTTGTCGTAGGTGAAGGTTTCGTAATTATCGGTCGTGGCGCTGCCCCACTCCACCCGCGCCAGCTTGCCGATCCCATTCGCTGCCGTATCATAATCATATGTGCCGCGAATAATATCACTACCTGCCGGACTGGTTGGGCAGGTTGTTCCCGGACTGACATCGCGTATCTTTTGCGTCAGCCGGTTGAGCTGGTCATAGTAAAAGCAAAGGACGATATTGTCACGGCCGATGTCTTGCCGTACCAGGTTGTTTCGCGTGTCGTAGGCATAGGTCCAGGTACCCAGGTCGGGGTCGGCCGTTTTCGTCTTGCGGCCGAGGGTATCGTACTCCATCGTGATCCGCCGCAATCCGCTCCCCGGCTGGCTATCAGTGGACGGCGCATTCGTCAACACCTCAATGAGGTTCCCCACCGTATTATACTCGTAGCGCGTGTCGGCGTATTTTTCATAATTATTGGGGTTGTCCCCTTTGTTCTCGCGCACCAGTACCAATTGACCAAAACTATTGCTAAAGCGGTTGACGACGTGGTCGTTGGCATCAAAAGACTGTACACGCCATAGCCGGTCATAGTCGAAGGAGGTAATGGTCGTCGTCACTCCATAGACGTAACTCGTCGTTTTTCCGTTGGGTGCAGTAACAGCCATGAGCCGCCCATCACCGGCATAGATGGTCGTTGTCTTTGCAGGACGTTCATCACAGAGATCGGTCTGATAAGGACCATCTAGTTCACCGTTGTACGGGTTGCCATCCCAATAAGGAACACTTTGGCAAACGAGTAAGCCGCGTGCATCGTAGCCATAACTCGTCACCACATCCCTTTCATTCGCTCCACCGGCGATTTTGTAGCGTTGCTTTTGCTCCTGCACCAGACGGCCGAAACCATCATAAAAGTGGCGCTCATCTTTCAGGATGTCATCTTTGTAAAAGGTGCCAACCAGGAAGGGGCCGGGATAGTCCAGCCCGCCGTTGTCGTAATAGAGATAAGATATGGTGGGGTCAGAAAGCGTGTCGCCGGGATAGACCTTTTTTGCCAGGCGGCCGAAAGTATCATAACTGTATTGCCACTTGACGCCATTGGAATCCGTCACCGACCCAATTAGCCAGGGAAATGTACCACCATACGTAATATCCTCGACTAGTGTTGGCAACTGTGTGCCATCGGGATCGGTTTCCACCTTGGTAGCCAGTCCCAGGGTATTATAGGTATATCGTATGGTCTGCAATAGCTTGTTTTGGGCAACATAGGCACTATCTGTGCTAACTTCACTGAAGGTGCGAACTTCTTTCAGCAGCCCCTCGGCCGCGGCCTGGCTTCCCGGGTTCCAGGGATGGTGATAAATCCGCTGTTCGCTGAGATAGTTAGCCCCGTCCCAGCGCAGAATCCAGGTGAGTTCGGCCAAGGTACCGACGTTGGTATCGGTAGGAGCTGTACTCTGACCATAGCGGTAAAGTGTTCTGGCGACCTCAGTTCCACTACATGCTCCCTCGAAGGTCTTCTCGCTTAACTGCCGGTTAACCAGCCAAGCTCCATTATTCGTGTTGTGGCCGTAGACAAAGCGCGTGCAGCGCCGTTTCGTCTCGCTCCAGTTAGCCTGGACATCAATCTCCTCGACTTCCTTCAGTCCCCCATAATCGCCAGCAAGGGTGTAATAGGTGTATTTCGTCTTGTTGACAACCATCGCCCCGCCGTTGAGTAGTTGAGTGATGCGTTCTTCTAACAGTGGCTTGGCCTTCCAGTACGTCCAATCCAATATTTCCCGCGTCAGGATGTCGCCACTGGCGTCCATTTCCTCCCGCTTGGTCAATTGGCCGCTGAGCCAATAATCTTCGATGCTAAATTCCAAGCGCTCCTGGCTCAACGTCGTCCAGCCGCTGGTGCCACTCGGTTCATAGGTTTTGATCACCGTGCCGTTAAAGCCGACCAACGCCTTGCTCTCCGCATCGACTAAACTTGGTGCACGGCAGGGTTCCCCCGTCCGGTCATAGCACGGTATGTATCCACTCCGAAAATACTGCATCCGTGTTTGCGGCCGATCGCTGGTGCCATGCTCATGCGCCACCCCATCCCAACGGTAGCTGTCCCAAACGTGATACCAATCTTCCCCTGAACTGTCATCGTCATCTGGATCATCGTCTACTATCCTTGCATACTTTAGTTGAGTGACGCCGCCATAGCCATTGTTGATTAGCGTCAACAACCGGGGACACTGGTCTTCGGGTGGGTCGCTATGGTCGGGGTAACAGGTTGTAGTCTCATGCCCATAGCTGAACTGTTCGACCGGCAGTGTACTACTCCCATTAGAACCTACACGGGTAATGCTACTCAGCATCCAGAACTCAGTGGAGATTGTAAAGGCTTCTATCCAATGCCGCTGAATGGCTGTGTAATCGAAAGTGTAACGGCTGATAGGGGTAGCAGTTCCTGATTTATGAATAGCGATCTCTGTCGGTCGAAAATAACCGGCCGTCATCAACCGCGACTCCTTCACCGGACCAGCATTTAAGTTGTTATAACTAAAGGCAATGATCGTTTGTGCCGTCGTGCCGTTATAGTTGTATTCAATCTCACTTAGGGCAGTGTCCACCTTGGTACATTGTTGCCAAGATTCATTGCCTACGTCTACCGTCCAGGCTCGCGGCTGGCCAGACTCTGTGCCACACTTGTCAATATAGCTGTAGCTGATGGCATGACCATTCACATTCTTGATACGGCTTAATTTCCAACTGACGGCCGCAAAATCCTGGTTTCGTGGCTGTTGGCTGTTGTGGTTGGGTTCGATAGAGATGGGCGCAACCACTTGTTCGGCATCACGGGTATCGCCAAAGAGGTAGATTGTCCCGTCGGCCGTTCGTACCCGCCAATACTCACCGGTGACGTTATCATCGTCACTGTCCAGATATTGGATAGATAACTCCGGGCCACCCAATGCTTGATAGGTACCGTGACGGCCGTTTGGGTCAAGGTCAGCCGGTTCCAGCCGGTAAGAGACACCACCCAACACAAGGGTGAAGCGGTTGGCGTCAAAGTTGTGGCAGCAGGTGTTTCCATCTTCATACATCTGGCTGGCATTACCATTGATAATCTCTGCCTGCGGCAACGACCAGCCCAGCCCAAAGCCATCGGCCATCACGGGAAATTCCAACCCATCCACCGCGCGGCTGTTGTAGTTGAGCGTCAGGTCAGGGGTTAGTCCGCTGATACCCGGCGGAACCTCAATCGGATAGCTGTAGGTTCCTGCGCCGGTGAAGGCCGACGCGCCGGGTGGGGTATAGCCAAACTGCCAGGGTTCGGGATCAACGGTTAACAGAAAGCTAGAAAAGTGAGTCGTGGTGAACGAGATGGTCCCGGCGGCCGCGTCGTAGGTCGCGGCCACATCCCGCAACGGGTCATCCTCCCTGGCCTGGGTACGAACCACCAACTGTTCGACTTCCTCGCTACCCGGCGGGAGTAAGTCACCGGCTTTGATGGTCACGGCGACCGGCGCAGCAAAATCCTCGACTGGCGCACCATCTTTCACTTCCACCGAGAAGGCAACGACGCTACCCTTATCACCGGGCAGGAGTTGGTACAGTTCTAGTAATGAGAAGGAGAACGTCGCCTCACGCTCATACCATTCAGGCGGGAAGGCGAAGGCGACACGGCCGTTTTCAACCGCTAAGTTCTCACCGGCAGGGGAGATGACAGCTTCCTGGGGTTCAAAGGGTTGGATAGATAATTGTTCTTTGGCATTAACGGCTGGTGTGCCAACGCCCTTAGCCTGAGCATGAACCCACGCCCAACCGTTGCGCGGCACGCCGATAATGCGAAAGCCCACTTCTGTCACGATGCTCTTTCCGGCTTCAATATCGCCCAGTTCGAGGGTGACGGCCGCAGCCTCTCTTTCTGGAGCAGCCACCTTGCCGGTGTAGACCAAAGTCCGGTTGCGTGAGAGCTGTAATTGTACACCCGTTGCCGGTTCACTCCCCTCATTCGCAACCGTCACCGAGAAAGTAGACTCCGCTCCCCACGGCAATTCCTCTTTGGGTAACGCCAGGGTAATAGAGAGTTGTGGTGGCGGCCCCTCCTGTCCCGCTACGGATGAGGGCAACGCAACAATGATACCAAACAGGGCAAAAGAGAAGAAAAGCGCGACAGCACGAACGAGAGAGATAACGCGGAACGCAACCATGGCCCAATGCCTCCTTTTGGCAGAATATTCAATTGGCCGGTGCGTTGCCTGATTTTGCTTACTACCCCCCAGTTGGCGCAGCGGCGACTGCTTCAACAACATCATACCGCCTCTTTCACGCTTTGTAAAGAGGTCATAACCTCAAAGTCCAATTTAAGTACGATTGTATATAATGCGAACATATGTGCTATAATAGAGGGGATAGTTTTTGGCCCGGATTAGTGTATGATTCTCATTTATCACAGGAAATTGACCGTGCAGACCGTGTGGCATCCGTATGAAAAGCGTATTCTGCTGGTCTTGACGAGTGTTCTTCCCTTCGGCTATGCTCAACCAGGTGGAACAGACCCGTAGTGGTGGCATTGATGTTATCGGCTGTGCAGGAACGCTGTTTCTGCTGTTGCTGGTGTTTGCCGTAGCGACGACGGTATTCGGCCGTTCGCCTCGCTCGACCACCAGGGCGGCCGATGTGGTCGGAGTGATTGATGCGGTTGAAACGGAACCTTCTGCACAGGGAGTGTTGGCAGCGGCCGACAGCGAAACGCCGACCACCGCCGCCCTGGTCACGCTGACGCCAACGGCGACAACTGATCCAGAGGTGACGGTGCGGCCGTCGGCCACCCATCTGCCGACGATTACCCCATTGCCAACCAGCACCGCCACCGTCCCCCCAACCGACACCCCTTTGCCTACTGCGACGGCCGTTCCGACGTTGACCGCTACCCCTGACGCGGAGATGACGGCGCAGGCAGCAGCGGCCGCAGCCAATTTGCCACCTCCGCCACCCCCAACCGCGGTGCCGGTACTGTTGCCGACGCCGTTCAACGATCAGAGCGTGGCGGTGCAGGTGCCGATCTTGATGTACCACTATATCAGCGCACCACCGGCTGGAGCCGATAAGTATCGGGTTGATCTTTCGGTCTCCCCTGATGTGTTCCGGCAGCAGATGGCTTATTTGCGCGACAACGGATATACGACGATTGATTTTTATGATCTCTCGCTGGCGATCACCAAGCAGACCACACTGCCGCCGAAGCCGGTGATTATCACGCTGGATGATGGGTATCGTGACAACTACGAGAACGCTTATCCCATTTTGCGCGAGTTTGGCTTTGAGGCGACGTTTTTCATCATCAGCGAGTTCATTGACCAGGGAATTGACCGCTATATGACCTGGCCGATGGTCGAGGAGTTGGCGGCGGCGGGGATGCGGATTGAGGTTCATTCGCGAACGCACATTGATTTGCGCGGCCGCAGCCGTGAGGAGCTAGTCTGGCAGATGCTTGGCCCGCAAGAGACGATTGCCGCCCACATTGGCTATACGCCGCGCTACTTTTCTTATCCTAGCGGCCGGTATGATGAGGCCGCGGTGGCGATGGTGGAGGAGCTGGGTTTTTGGGGGGCAGTGACCACACGGAGTGGCGTGCTACACGGTTTTGAAAACCGTTACCTCTGGTCGCGGCAACGGATCCCTAATGGACTTCCGCTGCACGAATTTGCGAAGCGACTACGATAATTAGATATTTGCATCGAATACTTCGCTACGCTCAGCACAAGCTTACGCGAATTGGCGCGAATTAAGAGCCGCTTTTCGCGTTGATTCGCGCTCATTCGTTGCTAAAAATTCTTAACCATGTAAGTCGCTGTTTTCGCTGTTTTATGGTTGTTTATTCTGAATAGCCTCCCTATACTCTCGTAAAACACAGAGCAATCTGAATAGAACCGTGGAGGTATTATGGAGTATGTCAAACTCGGCCGTTCTGGCCTGAAGGTTTCGCGCATCTGCCTGGGGATGATGAGCTATGGCACGTCGAAGTGGCGCGACTGGGTGCTGGATGAAGAGGAGAGCCGCCCCTTTGTCAAGCGGGCGTTGGAGTTGGGGATCAATTTTTTTGATACGGCCGATATGTACTCGCTGGGCGTTAGCGAAGAGGTGACTGGCCGGGCGCTGCGTGACTTTGCCAATCGCCAGGAAATTGTGGTTGCCACGAAGGTCTTTAATGCACTGAATGATGATCCCAACGGGCGCGGGCTGTCGCGCAAGCATATTATGGAAGGCATTGATAACTCGCTGCGCCGTTTGGGTATGGAGTATGTAGACCTTTATCAGATTCATCGCTTTGACCCAAACACGCCGGTTGAGGAGACGATGGAGGCGTTGCACGATGTGGTCAAGGCGGGCAAGGCGTTGTATATCGGGGCGTCGAGTATGTATACGTGGCAGTTTGTGAAGATGCAGTATACGGCCGATCTGCACGGCTGGACGAGCTTTATCTCCATGCAAAATCATTTGAATCTGGTCTACCGCGAAGAGGAGCGCGAGATGTTGCCGTTTTGCCTCGACCAGGGGATAGGGGTGCTGCCCTGGAGTCCGCTGGCGCGTGGTTTCCTGACTGGCAATCGCAAGCGCGACGAGCAGGAGGGGCCAACGACCAGAGCGAAGAGCGACGATTTTGCCCACCGACTCTACTACCAGCCACAAGATTACGATGTGGTGGATCGGGTGGTGGAACTAGCCGAGCAGCGCGGCGTCAAACCGGCGCAAATTGCCTTAGCCTGGCTGCTGCACAAGCCAGGGATCACCTCACCGATCATTGGAGCGACAAAGATGTACCAGTTGGAAGAGGCGGTGGCGGCGTTGGATGTGGAGTTATCGGCCGAGGATTGTGCTTATTTAGAGGAACCGTATCGGCCGCATCCGATCTTGGGACATTAGGTGGTATAATAAGTGCTGCAAAAGATAGGACTTATGCAGTGAAGTGTTTTTGGCAACGAGTTGCGCGGATTTTGGTTCTAAGCCTAATTTTGCAGTCGAAATCTGCCCCAAAAACGGAGCGTTATGGGTAATAGCTCTACACGTGAAAAGATAGAAGGCTTACATCGGTAGGTCATTAAACATATGCAAAAGATTGATCGTGAACGACAGAAGTCTCAGCCAAATGAACGGTTGATTCGTCATTGGGAGAAGGAAATTTCGGCGTTTAGTGAACGTATCAATCGCTTGGAACAACGCCTAATGAGAAGACGCAAGCGTGGGAGGTAAGAATGAGTGTAATGGTTAAAGATCAGTGGGAACAGGTGGTGGAAACGCTGGATTTTACCGAAGATGGCGACCTGGCTGCAATGCATATGAGCGAAATTGAAGAGGAAGCGAGCGACCTACTAGATTTGTTGATCACGCTTCGCGTTAACGGCCGGGAAGGTGATCGGGAACGTGCTGAACTAACGGCCGTTGATCTCTCTGTCTCTCTCTCGCACTTGCTGCATCACATCCAGGAGTTGCTTCCCCTGCTAGAAAAACAGCTAGATATAGAGGAAACAGAGGATATTGAGGTTATTGAACCTTAGTGTTACAGAAACTCCAACGGCTCAATCCAAGCTTGCCGATTATAGGATTTTCCTCATAATACACAATCGCCCTGGATAGTTAACCAGGGCGATTTGTTGTTTGCAATCTTTGCCTTCGTGGTTTGCGCGAATGGAGGATGTCAGGTGATGCGTAAGTTGTATGGTTTGTTTATTGGGGTTTTATTGATGGTAGTGGCTTGTAGCCAGAGTCCGCCTCCGGCGGTCATTGTGCCAACGGCCGAGACTGTGGTAGAGGAAGTGGCGACGCCGACGACGGCCGCGCCGGATACGCCAACGGCCGCTGTTGAGCCAACGTTGCCGCCAGTTGTGGTGGTGACGGAGGCGGTTACCAATACGCCGGAAGCGACGGCCACGGCCGAACCGACAGTGACGCCGGAGCCGGTAACGTTACTGACAAAGGAGGATTTTGGCACAGAGCGTAACCCATTTACCGGGGAATTGATGGCTGATCCTTCTGTTTTGCAGCGGCGGCCGATCGCGGTGAAAATCTCTAACAACCCACCGGAGTATACGCGGCCGCAGGCGGGCCTCTCGCAGGCTGATTTGGTTTATGAGCATATTACCGAGGGGCCGATCACTCGCTTTACGGCGATCTTCTATGGACAAACGCCGCCCGACATCGGCCCGATTCGCAGTGCGCGGCTGATTGATATTGAAATTCCGGCGATGTACGACAGCGCTCTTTCCTTCTCCGGCGCGAATGTGGGCGTCTCGCAGCTTCTGTTCCGTTCTGATATTCGTTCGCGTATTTTGCGCTCCCATGAACCGGGGTACTACCGGACTGACGAGGAAGAGAAACCGTGGGAACACCGGTTGCATGGCGATCCCGTTGGCTTTTGGCAGGCGTTGGAGGAGCGTGGGGAGAACCGCCCGCCTAACCTGACCGCCTATATGGCCTTTAGCACCATACCACCGGAGGGCGGAGAGCCGGCGAGCCATGTGGATGTGCAGTTTGGCAGTTTTGGGGTGATGAATTGGGAGTATAATGAGGAGGACGGCCGTTACTGGCGCTCAATGGATGGGGAGCCGCATGTAGATCGCAATGATGACCAGCAAATTAGCGCGGCCAATGTCGTGATTGTCTATGCCTTCCACCAGCAGCATCGTTCGATTTGTGTGTATCCGGCGGCCGATGGCGGTTGCTCTGTCTATGCCACCGAGTCCCAGATATGGGGGCGGGGGGATGCGACGATCTTTCGCGACGGCCGCGAGTATAATGGTATTTGGAAGCGGGAGAACCGCAGCGATATGCTCACTTTTTATGACAGCGAGGGCAATGTGATCCCGCTACAGGTGGGCAACACCTGGTTCGAGGTGATGCCTTATCATTATGGGGATGCTGTCACGGTGACACCCTAATAGTAGGCAGTAAGCAGTGGTCAGTAGGCAGTTCACATTTCAAAGTGACTACTACCACATAGGTTTTACAAGGGAGATAATGATGGACGTTGAAATCTTATACCGGCCTTCGTATTCGTTGGGTAGGATTCAGTTGGATGGTGGCGAGGAAGTGCGGGTGGAAGGGGGTTCGATGGTGAGTATGTCTACCGGCGTGACCTTGCAAACACAGGCGACGGGTGGACTGTTCAAGTCATTAGGACGCGCTCTGTTGGGGGGCGAAAGCTTCTTCCAAAACACCTACAAAGCACCCGGTGGCGGCGGCGAAGTGATGGTTGCCCCGGCTTTGCCCGGCGACCTGTTTGTACTTGACTTGCAGAATGAGAGTGTGATGGTGCAGTCGGGTTCCTATGTGGGCTCGGAAATGGGAATCGAAACCGATACCCGCTGGGGCGGGGCGAAAACCTTCTTCGCTTCCGAAGGGTTCATCATGCTGCGAGCGACGGGAACGGGAAAGCTGGTGCTTTCTTCCTATGGAGCAATCCACGAGATGAACCTCGGTGCGGGAGAGTCCTATACAGTGGATACCGGACATCTGGTGTCATTTAGCGAAGGGATTGGCTTTAACGTGCGCCGGGTCGGCGGGGTGAAGTCTACGCTGTTCAGCGGTGAGGGGCTGGTGGTGGATTTGACCGGGCCGGGACGGGTGTTGTTGCAGACACGTTCCATGGATCAGTTCCTCTCCTGGCTCATTCCCCAGCTACCAACACAGAAGAGTTCCGGGGTCAGCTTTAGCAGTTCAAAGTAGTGTGCTGAGCTTCGGGGCTAACCAAAGCGCTGTAGCTCTTGCCATAGTGACGGCCAGGGCTGGCGAGGGTTTTGGCAGACGAAGATGTCAGGGTGGAAGAGGGTCTCTTCGTTCTCAACGCCAAAGCGGTTGGTGATGTGACCGGCGAGCTCACATGTGGCAAAAAACCGTTCGGCTTCTTCCTGGGAGTAGCCGAGGACAATCAACGTCTCCGGCGGTGGATCACCGTAGCCGCGTAGCCAGTAGGAGTTGATCCCGCTGATCGCTTCCGGCAGGTTGTAGGCGCGGCCGTAGAGATTAATTGCCCCTGCCTCGCCATAGTTTCCGGTCAGAATACCTGGTTGAGCTTGTCCGGCTGCTGTCTGGTCGTCGTAGATACTTGCGACAGTCTCTACCAATTCCGGCCAGCCAATTTGCTCCACAAAGTTGTCGTGCACTTCGCTGGTAATGCGCCATAGCCCTGAATTGACGGGCGCAACCGGCAGCGAAATCGCTATGCTGATCACGCTGCTGATAAGTAGTAAGCCCCAGACGATTCCCTTGCTCAAGCGACCCCTGGCAGTAGAAAGGGAATTGAGCCGTTGTTCCCAGAAAACAGTACCGGCCGCGATTAACATCGGATAGGCGGGGGCCAGGTAATAGGCGCGACCCTGGGTGAGCAGAAACAGGATGAGGGGGATGAGGTACATCCAACCCAGTGGGCGATAGCGCTTTCCGGCGGCCGAGAATAAGTAGTGGTACAGCCCTGCCCCCCATAGCAATATGGTCGGTGGGCTGGTAGAAACGAGTAGTTGTTCGGGTAGGAAGTTGTCGGTGCGGCCGATTGCCACATCACGGGCGTGGATGGTGCTTAAGAAGGACAGGGAGATAAAGTCGTGGTTGATTTGCCAGAGCAGGTTGGGTAGAAAAAGCAGCAGGGAAAGGGCAGCACCGCCCCATAGATAGGGGCTAGATAAGTGGCGGCGTGGATTGGTCAGCAGTACGCCGCCAACAAGACCGGCGACAAAGTAGACCATCGTATACTTGGTCATCATCCCCAGGCCGATGACCAGACCGATCGCCAACCAGTAGCGGGGGTTTTCTGTCTTCAGCAGCCGGATAGTTAAAAAAGCAAGCAATACCCACCAGAGGTAATCAAACCCTACGTATTGAAACATCGCCCCTTGCAGCAGTGAGATGGGGGCGATGGCGGCCGCGACGGCCGTAATAAGCTGAGTAAAACGGGAGCCACCCAACTCGCGGGCCATTAGACCGGCCACCAGCATAGCGATGCTCTGTCCGAGGGCGGAGAACAGGCGCACGCCAACGAGCGAGGGGCCGAATAGTTCTAGCGCGATGCGGCCGATAAATGGGGTTAGTGGTGGATAGGCGACATAGCCCCAGGCGAGGTAACGGGCATCATCGAGTATTGCCAGCTCGTCGCGATGAAAGCCATACTGCCCATTTGTCAGAATGTGTAATATCAATCGCGCCAATGCCAATAAAATGAGGATGGTCAGATCGCTCTTGATGAGCGTTTGGCGCGAGTGAGGGGACATGCTGAGGGGGTGGCAGGTGGCAAGTAGCAGGTGGCAGGTAGAGCTGATCATTCGCACCTGCCACCTGCTACTCGCTACCTGTTACGTTTACTTAGCAAAACCTACGGCTCTGGTCTCGCGGATGACGGTGACTTGAATCTGGCCGGGGTATTGCATGTTGTCTTCGATATTCTTGGAGATTTCTTTAGAAAGCCGTACTGCTTCCAGATCGTCAATCTGACCGGGTTTGACCAGGATGCGAATTTCGCGGCCGGCTTGCAGTGCATAGGCACTTTCCACGCCGGGGAAGGAGGTGGCGATCTCTTCTAGTGTGCGCACGCGCTTGATGTAGTTCTCCAGGCTTTCGCGTCTGGCCCCAGGTCGGGCGCCGGAGATGGCGTCGGCCACTTCCACAATCACCGCTTCGAGCGACTCTTGCTCGACTTCGTGATGATGGGCGGCAATGGCATTGACGACAACGGGCGGAACCTTGAAGCGGGCGGCAAATTCCGCGCCGAGCCTGGCATGGGTCCCTTCCTGATCGTGATCCATCGCTTTACCCAGGTCATGGAGCAAGGCGCCCATTTTGGCCGTTTCGACGTCGCCGTGTAGCTCGGCGGCTAAGATGCCAGCGATTTTTGCGGCCTCGACGGCGTGATGAAGCTGGTTTTGGCCGTAGGAGGTGCGATATTTCAGACGGCCGAGCATCTTGATAATCTCTGGGTGGAGGCCGTGGACGTTGGCTTCATAGGTGGCTTCTTCGCCAGCCTCTTTCATATCGCGCACCACTTCCTCTTCGGCGTCTTTAATCAGCTTTTCGATCCGCGCAGGGTGGATACGGCCGTCGCTGATCAGCTTGGCCAGTGCGCGGCGGGCGACCTCGCGGCGGATGGGGTCGAAGCTGGAGACGGTGACGGCTTCGGGCGTGTCGTCTACGATGATGTCTACGCCTGCCGCTTGTTCAAAGGCGCGGATGTTGCGGCCGTTGCGGCCGATAATTCGCCCTTTCATCTCGTCGCCGGGCAAGGGGACGGAGGAGACAACCATTTCGGCCACCTGATCAGTGGCAACGCGCTGGATAGCGAGGGCGACCAGTTTACGGGCCTCTTGTTCGGCCGTTTCTTTAGCGCGATTTTCGATCTCGCGCATGACGCGAGCCAGGTCTTGTTGGGCTTCCTTCTCCACGCGGCGCAATAGCTCATCGCGGGCCTCGCTGGTGCTCATAGCGGCGACTTCTTCCAGCTTCTGGCGATGCTCATTTTCCATTTGTGCCAATTCGTTTTGTCGCCGGTCAATGCGGCTCTGTCGCTTATTCAGCATTTGTTCGCGGGTTTCCAGCTTGTTCGCTTGCCGATCCTGAGCCTGACCACGCCGATCAACGCGCTCCTCCGCTCGTGCTAAATCTTCATAACGCCGTTCGATCACCTTTTCAGCTTCGACGCGAATCTGCTGGGCTTCCTCGCGGGAGGCGCGAAGAATGGCCTCTGCTTCCCGTTCGGCCGTTGTTCGCTTTTCATTTATTTCTCTTTGCAGCGCTTCATACTCTTGTTCGACGCGGGGTTTCATGGTGCGATAGACCACGGCCGCTGCGATGCCGCCCCCGATGATAAGTCCAACTATAATTCCAATCACCATATCCATGATGGTTCTCCTTGATCTAGTGGATAGTGAGGAGTGGGGAGTGGAGAGTGAAGCGCCATAGATTACTCTCCACTCTCCACTCCCCAATCTTCACTTTCTGATTGCATGGCAAGCCATGTTTCTTGTGTGATTTCTCTGATAATGTCAAATTGAAAGCCGCGTTGTTGCAGGAAGCGGCTCAGCTTGATGTTAAATTCACGTTCGGGAAGGCGAGCCAATTGCGGGGCTTTTTTTTGCGCGGCCGCGCGAGCTGCCTCGGTTTCATCAAACTCCGTTAACGCCGCATCAATCGTTTCGCGACTGATTCCTTTTTGTTGTAATTCCTGGCGCAAGGCCATCTGGCTGCGCGGCCGAAAGGTTTCGCGCTGCTCGATCCAATAGTCGGTGAATGCGACATCGTCGAGCAATTCCGTCTCTTGCAAGCGAGTGATTACTGCTTCTATTAATGCTTCGTCGTAGCCTTTCTCGAACAGCTTACGGCGAATCTCGGCCGAGCTGCGCGGCCGTCGCATGATCAGGCCCAAAGCCTTTTCTCTGGCGACCTCGAACTCATTTTCCTGGCGTAGGGTTTCGATCTCCTCGGCCGATAGTTCCTGGCCGATGCTTAACCGGGCGGCAACGATGTCGGGCAGGCCGAAAGCAAAGTCGCCGTCCAGATAGACGTTGACCCGTCGAGGATTTCTCTTCTGTTGGCTGAGGCCGGTTATTAGGGCCATCTATGCGCCATCCGTTTAATTTCGTTAGTCGTCACGGTTAGTTGTTGATCATCTGTCCGTGGCGACCATCATAAAACAAAAAAGCCGTGGCTGACGAGCCACGGCTATCGCTCAGGCAATTAATTGTCAATAAAGCCTTGCTGAATGAGGTCTGGAGGGCGGCCGAAAGGGTCGCGCCAATGGCTGGTAGCCTAATGACTCTATAGCCCACTGGCTATGTAGCCTGGCGGTTTATCATCAGCCGCTTCGGCCAGATAGCCCAAACCTCAACAAAGCAGGTTACCCACCTAACTGGTGTTTAGACGATGTTACGATGCACGGCCAACCAGCCATCGCGTAGAGGAAATGCAGCTTTATAGGAGCCAGCATTGGCAGTTTGTACGGGCCATCGTTCCAGCAGCGTTATGATGCTGCATCTCATACGATTCTCTCTCTTGAATGGTAGGTCGGTAGTACAAGGCTAAACAAGTGCGACCTGTTGCTTAATAACCCCGTTGGTTGCCGGGGAAATAGCGAATCTCAGACGTTTTTCTGTCTGGAGCTAATGATTAGCTACCAGTTAACTGGGTTCCTTATCGACTTATCGTTGGCCTATGCCTCAAGTGTTTTTATCTCAATTACCCTCTTTTGAGTCTCCGAGATTCGGGTACTAAGAGATCAAGAGACGGAACACTTGTTACTAGCAGTGGCTTGCGGTTGCGGCCGATCTTGTTCAAAGACGGCCGTGCCGCTTCGCATCCAATACAGTTTACGCTACCGTTACAGGTAGTCCGGCCTGGTTGCGGACCTTGTTTTCGAGTTCGGCCATCACGGCCGGATTTTCCGCCAAATAGACTTTGGCGTTTTCTCGGCCCTGGCCCAGCAACGTTTCGCCGTAACGAAAATAGGCACCTCGCTTATCAATGATCCCGCGCTCGACCGCTAAATCGAGTACATCGCCCGTTTTAGAGATACCTTCGTTGTACATTATATCAAATTCGCACTCCGTGAAGGGAGGGGCAACTTTATTTTTCTTAACTTTGACCCGCGTGCGATTGCCAACCACTTCGGCCCCAGACTTGATGGACTGGATGCGGCGAATATCGAGGCGGACGGAGGCGTAGAACTTGAGCGCATTGCCGCCTGGTGTCGTTTCGGGATTGCCGAACATGACGCCGATCTTCTCGCGAAGCTGGTTGGTGAAGATGACGACCGTATTGGTTTGTTTAATGGCCCCTGACATTTTACGCAAGGCCTGGGACATCAGGCGAGCTTGCAGACCCATGTGGCTGTCACCCATCTCCCCTTCGATTTCGGCACGGGGAACAAGGGCGGCTACTGAATCTACCACCACTACATCCATCGTGCCGGAGCGAACCAGGGCGTCGGCGATTTCCAATGCCTGTTCGCCGGTATCAGGTTGGGAAATGTAGAGGTCGTTAATATCTACACCACAGCGAGCGGCATAGGAACCATCAAGGGCGTGTTCCATATCAATATAGGCACAGATGCCGCCCCGTTTTTGGGCTTCAGCGACGATATGCTGGCAAAGGGTGGTCTTGCCGGAGGATTCGGGGCCGTAGATTTCGATGACACGGCCGCGTGGCACGCCACCAACTCCGAGGGCAATGTCGAGCGAGAGCGATCCGGTAGGGATGGACTCCACATGGAGGTGGAGTGCTTCGCCCAGTCGCATAATCGCCCCTTCGCCGAAGCGTTTGGTTAAGTTAGCGACGGTGTTTTCTAGTGTGCGTGAACGCGCGTCGCTGTTGTTGTTGCCAGCCATAATCAGTTATCAGGAATCTTTCAATCAGGTCATTATAGAAGTGGGTTTCTTCTGATTAGAGACCCAGTTTCTAAGCGTAATCATCTTCTATTTATTTATGTAGTGTACAATAGCGATAGGGAATTAGCAAACCAAATGGATCAAGAAATTAGTTTGTATTTTGACTTTATTCGTGAGGCTCAACAGGCAGATGCACGGGGGATTTTAAACTTGTTGCGGGATGCCTCTTTGCGCCATGTGCATATTGATTGGCATGTGACGGCCGATTGGCTGGGAACGCCTGGCTTTGCCGTCTGTTTGGACCCGAATGCGGCTAAACGCTCATCCGGCGGCTTGTTTGGCGGCTGGCGCGAACGGCCGCCGCGCCTGTTGGGTTGTCTGGCGATTGCGGCCGATCCATTGCCAGCAGCCTGGGTGCGGGCGGCGGCGGCCGAAGGGGATGCACGGCTTGAGGTGTTGTCGGCATTGATGGATTTTGTGTTGGACCAGTTGGGTGAGCAGCCAATTAGCCAGATTGGCTGGTTGCTGACCGACACGTGGCCGCCGGAGTATCTATCAGCGTTGGGCTTTCATCATCTGGTGCAGATTGAGACCCATGTATGTACATCAGTTGATTTGCCAGACACGGCGGCTGGGTCGGTGGGTGTGCCGGGATTGGAGATTCGGCCAGTGCAGCCAGCGGAATTAGCGGTGTTGGCGGAAATCGAGGCGGCCGCGTTTGAACCGCTATGGCGACACAGCGCGATCAGTCTGGGACTCGCTCGACAACAGTCGTGGTGTTTTGATGTAGCGGTATTCGAAGGGCAACTGGTGGGCTTTCAGTTTAGTACACGCAGCCCGCGCGGGGCGCATCTGGCGCGGATGACTGTCCATCCTGCTTTTCAGGGGCGAGGAATTGGAGCGGCACTGCTGGCGGAGGCATTCAAGCAGTATCGAGCCGCAGGCGTGCAACGGGTTTCGCTGAATACCCAGGCGACGAATGTGGTTTCAAAGCGGCTGTACGGCCGGTTTGGGTTTCGGCCGAGTGGGGAGGAGTTTCCGGTTTGGGTGAGGGATGTGGATGTGGCGTGAGGAGAGATTAGAGATTAGAGAATTAGAGACTGGGAGATTGGGAGGTTAGTATAGTAGTGTAATAGTCTCAAGATGGTAGTGCTTTTTTTGAAAGCGTTGTGTAATACGGTAGTGTGCGAACACTACTCTGGTAAAGGAGCGTGATAGTTATGGCAAGGCAGAAGCTAGGTGAAAGTGAACTGGAGCAAGCCTTAACGGAATTGCCGGGTTGGGAAGTGAAAGATGGCAAGCTGCATAAGCAGTTTAAGTTTGGCTCGTTTGCGGAAGCGATGGGCTGGATGGTCAGCGTGGCGCTGTATGCGGATAAGCAGGATCATCATCCGGAGTGGTCTAATGTTTATAACAAGGTAAGCGTAAACCTGGTGACTCACGATCTCGATAATGCGATTAGTAATTTAGATGTGGATTTGGCGCGGAAGATGGAAGATTTGGCCGCTGCGAGGCAAAAGCAGTGAGCCTTTTTACCAAGCGACCTGATATGTATGCTTGAAAAGCCAGCTATTGAAGACGAAAAAATCATCGCTTGTTTGCACAGGAGTTATGGGCTGGCCGTTGAGCAACTCGCCTTTTTGCCCA
Source organism: uncultured Ardenticatenaceae bacterium (assembly GCA_964410625.1). Lineage (GTDB taxonomy): Bacteria > Chloroflexota > Anaerolineae > Promineifilales > Promineifilaceae > CAYPHY01. The sequence continues at coordinate 47,226 of CAYPHY010000028.1, forward strand.
TAGGAGCAGATTACAACTCGGCCGTTTATCGTGCCGATACAGAAGATGGGACGCCCTACTTTGTGAAGTTACGGCGTGGTAACTTTGATCCAGTTTCGGTGACCTTGCCAAAATTGCTGAGTGAACAGGGGGTCACCCAGATTATTCCCCCCTTAGCGACTAAAACAGGGCAACTTTGGGTGGAGCTGGATTCCTTCAAGCTGATCCTTTATCCATTTGTTGCTGGTCGGAATGGGTATGGAGTGGCGTTGTCGGAGCAGAATTGGCGCGATTTTGGCGCGGCGTTGAAGCGGATTCATGCGGCCGTTGTCCCTCCTGCCATTATCAGGCAGATTCCACGCGAGCGTTATTCGCCACAGTGGCGCGAATCGGTAAGCGGGTTTCTGGAACGGCTCGAGGTGGAGGTGTTTGATGATCCCATTGCCGCTGAGCTGGCAACCTTCTTAAAGAGCAGGCATGGTGAGATTCTGAGAGTGGTGGAGCGAACGGAGGAGCTGGCGCAAACACTTCAGGGGCAATCGCCGGAGCTTATTGTTTGCCACTCTGATCTTCATGCGGGCAATGTCTTGATTGATGCCGGCGGTGCTTTTTATATTGTTGATTGGGATAACCCTATCCTCGCTCCCAAGGAGCGTGATCTGATGTTTGTTGGCGGGGGGCTGATGGGGGAGGGGCGAACGCCGGAAGAAGAGGAGCGACTGTTCTATGAGGCTTATGGACAAACACAAGTAGACCCTGTTGCGCTGGTCTATTACCGTTATGAGCGAATTGTGCAAGATATCGCTGAGTTTTGTAAAGAGATATGGTTGACTAATGGAAGCGAAGAAGATCGGGCACAATCGTTGCGCTATCTCAAAGGGATTTTTGGAAAAAATAGCGTTCTGGAGATTGCGTACCAGTTTGATCCAGGTTAACCCTTTGCCCTTTCTCTCCTTACAATAAGCGTACTGCTTCATTAAAGTAACCTTAAAGGGAAATCATAAGCCACACTTCAAGCTACACCCAAAGCCCTTAGAAATGAAAAAGCCCCACAAAAAAGTGGGGCTTCTTTCTCTAGTAGCGGGGGCAAGATTCGAACTTGCGACCTCCGGGTTATGAGCCCGACGAGCTGCCTCTGCTCTACCCCGCAACAACGAATTGTGATTATAGCGCATTAGGGGGGATTGTCAAGCGGCCGTTGCCTCAAATTTCCTATTGACAATTGACAAGTGTGGGGACAGGCGTTGGTTAGAAACGGGGTTTCTTTAAGAAACCCCGTTTCTAGGCGTCTATAGGGAACGATATTTACTGACCATCTCTTCGATAAAGCTGATAATCTCCAGGGCGCGTTGCTCCTGGGCTTTGAGGGTAGAGAGCCAGGAATCGGCCGCTGACCAGATGTCGCTATCAGGATCGGGGGTGTCGAGGATGCGGCGTAGGTCGCCGGTACGGCCGCTGTCGAGATGGTTCATCAGCCGCAGGATGGCCGAAACGCTGTAGCCGGAGGCGCGGAGCATACGGATGACACGGAGACGGCCGATCTCCTCTGCGCCATACCAGCGGTAGCCGTTATCGGGGTGGCGCGGGACATCGATCAGGCCGTTGCGCTCCCAGTCGCGTAAGCGGTGGGGGGTGATGTCGAGCAGTTGGGCAACTTGTTTGATGCTTAGATGGCCGGTGGTCGGTTCAATGGGCGTGCCACCAGCCCAACGCTCAAGGAGCATGGCGGCCGCTTCGGCCTGGGCATATTCAGCACGTATCTGGCTCAGGTATCGGTAAGCGTGTTCGAGGGCGTCACCGAGTTGGTGGGCAGCGGCCGCTTTGACCAATGCTTCAACCGGCGTTTTGCCGCCAGGGTATGGCCCTTGCAGAGCGAAACGAGCCAGTTTCATCTGGTCGAGGTCGTAGGCGGAAAAGAGACGATAACCCTTTTTGCTGCGGCGGATGGCTGGCAAGTAACCTAGCTCTTCATAGAGGCGCACGGTGTTGGGGTGGACACCGGCGGCCTGGGCGATTTCGGAGGTGTAGAGGTGTTGTTTGGGCGTGTGTTTGGGCATTGGACGGCCGATTATACGTGAGGGGGTGAGGGGGTGGCAAGGTGACAGGGTGACAAGGTGAGAGGGTGACTGGGTAACAGAGCGTGGTGGTCTGTTGGTATTAAGATATGGTTATGTGGTTGGGTTGTTGCATTGCAATGGCTCTCTGGGTTGCATATAATCAGAGGACAATTTAATTAGCGTTAATGCGCGGGTGCTTGGGCAAAACAGGCTGAGATGCCCCAAAGGTGGGGTGAACCGTTAACCTGATCCAGATAATACTGGCGGAGGGAGTTGATAAATTGATTGTTGGCAACGCCTCCTAAGTTGGGTTAGGGGGCGTTTTTGTTTTTGGGGAGAGATTGAAGAAGAGACTGAGAGATTAGGAGACTGGGAGATTGCGAGATAGAGAGATTGGAGATTGGTGTATTGGTTTATTAAGGTGATAAAGATTCTGCGTTAATCCGCGTAGTATCAGCGTCATCTGCGTGACTATTCTGGGAAGGAGAAAAGGGAAATGAAACGAGTAATCTTGGTTTTGATTTTGGTGATGGCGGCCGTTGGATTGGTAGGGTGTGGAGCTGAGGAGGAAGGGCCGGTGACGGTGCGGCTGATGACCCATGATAGCTTTGATATTAGTGTCGAAGTGTTGGAGGCGTTTCAGGCTGAGACGGGGCATACCGTGGAGGTGTTTCGAGCAGGTGATGGGGCGGCGGCATTGAACCAGGCGATTTTGTCGAAGAACAGTCCACTGGCGGATGTTTTCTTTGGGGTAGATAATACCTTTCTCAGCCGCGCTTTGGAGAATGACATTTTCATTCCTTATGAGTCGCCGTTGTTGGCGGAGATTGATGATACACTGGAGGTTGACCCTGAGTATCGGGCATTGCCGGTGGATTATGGGGATGTGTGTTTGAATTATGATGTGGCCTGGTTTGAGGAAAGCGGTTTGAATCCGCCGCAAACGTTGCAAGACCTGGCCGAGCCTGATTATCGTGGGCTGACGGTGGTGGAAAATCCGGCGACTTCGACGCCAGGGCTGGCTTTTATGCTGGCGACGATTCATACCTTTGGCGAGGATGGATATCTCGACTATTGGCAAAGTCTGGTAGACAATGGGATGCTGGCGGTGGATGGCTGGGAAGAGGCGTATTATAGTCATTTCACGGCCGCTTCGGATGGCGACCGGCCGATTGTCGTTAGCTATGCCAGCAGCCCACCGGCGGAAGTGTACTTTGCGGAAACGTCACCGGAGGAAGCGCCGACCATGGCGGTTACAACGGATGGCACTTGCTTCCGTCAGATTGAGTTTGTGGGTATCTTGCAAGGGACGGAAAATGAGGCGGCCGCGCAACAACTGGTTGATTTTATGTTGAGTAAAACGTTCCAGGAGGATATACCATTGCATATGTTTGTGTGGCCGGCAAATGGGACGGCCGAGTTGCCGGAAGTCTTTCAAGTTCATGCCGAAGTGGCGGAAAACCCGGCAACGGTCGCACCGCAGGAGATTGACGCCAACCGGGAGCGGTGGGTTGAGGCGTGGACGGACATAGTCCTTCGCTAACGCGAACGTTGCCCTACGCTTAAGGATGAAGGTTGAAGGATGAGGGATGAAGGCGAAGCGATGAAGATTAGTGGCGGGAAATTGATGCGTGCATTGTTGTTCGCTTTGCCTTTACTCTTTTTTTTGCTGTTTTATTTTTATCCGTTGGGGAGCATTCTTGGGCTGAGTCTCTTCCCGGAAGGGCAATTTGCGCTGGATGCGCTACGGCGACTGGTAACAGATGGGGTCTTTCTCCGCGTCTTTTGGTTCACCTTGTGGCAGGCGGTCGTTTCGACGCTGCTGACGATTACTCTTGCCTTGCCGGGTGCTTATGTGCTGGCACGGTATCGCTTTCCAGGCAAGGAGTTACTGCGCGTGGCGGTGACGTTGCCTTTTGTGTTGCCGACGGTGGTGGTGGCGGGGGCGTTTGTGGCCTTGTTGGGGCCACGTGGGGTGGTGAATAGCTGGTTGGTGGGGGCGTTTGATCTGTCCGAGCCGCCGATCCGCTTGATGAATACGCTGTGGATCATCTTGCTCGCCCATGTCTTTTACAACTATAGCGTGGCGTTGCGGATGATCAGCAGCTATTGGCAAAACCTTAGCCCTAGCCTGACCCAGGCGGCGCAAATGCTCGGCGCGTCTCCTCGCCGGGCGTTTTGGAATGTGGAGTTGCCTTTGTTGCGGCCGTCGATCCTGGCGGCGGCCGTGCTCGTTTTTATCTTCAGCTTCACCAGCTTTGGCGTGATTTTGATCCTCGGCGGGCCGCGCTTTGCCACGTTGGAGGTGGAGATTTACCGGCAGGCGGTGAATTTGTTTAACCTGCCGGTGGCTGCTGCGTTATCGTTGTGGCAGATAATCTTCACCTTTATCTTGATGTGGGCTTATACGCGCAGCCAGGCACGGATGTCGCGACCGACGGAGTTGCGGGCGCAGGCAACAACGGAACGGCCGCTGCGAAGCTGGCGCGACCGCTTGTTGGTTGGGGGAAATGTGGCCTTTATGCTCTTGCTGCTCGGCACGCCGCTGTTGGCGTTGCTCCTTCGTTCGCTCAGTGGGCAGGAGGGGCTGACGTTGCGCTTTTACCGGGAGTTGTTTGTTAACCGCCAAGATTCCATCTTCTTTGTCCCGCCCATTGAGGCGATATTGAACTCATTGGGGTTCGCGCTGGCGGCGATGACGCTGGCGGTGCTGCTGGGGCTGATCAGTGCCCAGCTATTGGAGCGAGAGCGGGGACGATTAGCGGGCTGGCTCGATCCGATTTTGATGTTGCCGCTGGCGACATCGGCCGTTACGCTGGGGTTGGGCTATCTCATCTCGCTCGACCGGCCGCCGTTGGATTTGCGTCGTTCGATTGTGCTGGTCCCCATTGCTCACACGTTGGTGGCAATGCCTTTTGTCTTGCGTAGTGTCTTGCCGGCATTGCGGCGGATCAATCCTCATTTGCGGGAGGCAGCGGCCGTCTTGGGGGCGGACGAGTGGCGAGTGTGGCGGGAGGTGGATTGGCCGCTGGTGCGCCGGGCGCTGCTGGTGGGGGCGGTGTTTGCTTTTACGATCAGCATGGGAGAGTTTGGGGCGACGCTGTTTATTGCCCGGCCGCAGACACCAACGATGCCCGTGGCGATCTATCGCTTCCTGGGGCAGCCGGGGGCGTTGAATTACGGGCAGGCGTTGGCGATGAGCAGTTTGCTGATGCTGGTTTGTGCGGTTGGTTTTTTGTTGATTGAGCGGTTTCGGGTGGGGGATGAGGGAGAGTTTTGATGTGAAGAGGGGACGCAGATTTACGCGGATATAAAGCAGATTTGCGCGGATTTTTTATGGTGCAGTTAGAGGTTCGGGATTTGTATAAGAGCTTTCCGCCGGATGTGCGGGCGGTGGATGGAGTTAGTTTCACGGCCGCCGATGACGAGATCATCTGTTTGCTGGGGCCGTCGGGCTGTGGCAAGACGACGCTGCTGCGGCTGGTGGCGGGGTTGGAGCGGCCGGATAGTGGAGAAATCTGGTTTGAGGGACGAGAAATGGCGGCCGTACCACCGCACCAGCGTAATTTTGGGATGATGTTCCAGGACTTCGCGCTGTTTCCGCATAAGAATGTGTTTGAGAATGTCGCTTTCGGCTTGCGAATGCACAAGGCTTCGCGTAGTGAAATTGAGCAACGAGTGCAGGAGATGCTGCAATTGGTGGAACTGGATGGTCTGGGCGAACGGGGTATTGACCAGTTATCCGGCGGACAGCAGCAGAGGGTGGCGTTGGCGCGGGCGTTGGCCCCTCGGCCGCATCTGCTGATGCTTGATGAGCCGTTGGGGTCGTTGGACCGGGCGTTGCGCGAACGGCTGATGCTGGAAGTCCGGGGGATTCTGAAGCGCGTGGGGGTGACGGCGTTGTATGTGACGCATGACCAAACGGAGGCGTTTGCTATCTCTGATCGGATGGCAATTATGAACGCCGGGCGAATTGAACAACTGGCATCACCGGAACAAGCGTACCACCAACCCGCGACGCCGTTTGTGGCGCAGTTTTTGGGTTTTCAGAACTTAGTTCCAGGGAAGGTTATTGGTGTGGGGGAAGTAGAGACGAGGATCGGCCGCTTCCTGGTTGATACGGTGCCATTGCCGGTTGGCTCGACGGTGACACTGTTGATTCGGCCGACGGTGGAGCAAGTCGAGCCAGCCAGCGAGCAAGGGGGGCAAGGTATGGCTAATCAAGTTGTGGGGGTGGTGGAGACGGTGGCGTTTCGCGGCCGATATTACCAGCTTTGGTTGAGAGCCGGAGAGCAGCGATTGTTGTTTGAGCTGCCTACCTTGCTCGGTTACCAGGCAGATGATCAGGTGCGGGTATATGTTGATAGCGGCCAAGTTAGTATACTCTAGTGGTAGAGTAGAGTATACTCTTGGATTGATGGAGACATTGTTTAGTTTTAGATGGATGGCAGAAGAGTAGATGCAAATACCTGATATTCCAACTTTAGTCGCCCGTATGGTCGTTTTGTTGATCGCCTTTACGATCCATGAGCTGGCCCATGCGGTGACGGCCGACCGGTTGGGCGACCCAACGCCACGCCGGATGGGACGGATCACGCTGAATCCATTGAAGCATCTGGACCCGATTGGGACGATTTTGTTGCTGTTGGTCGGCTTTGGCTGGGCAAAGCCGGTGCTGGTTAATCCAATGTACCTGCGCGGCAATCCGCGTGTGGCGATGGGGATTGTTGCCGCGGCTGGGCCGATCTCAAATATCATCATGGCTGTCCTGGGGGCGTTGGTGATCCGGTCGGGAGTGGTGAACCTGCAAGGCGCGGCGGCGATGTCGGTGGGGATGTTTCTCTTTGTTTTTGTTCAAATTAATCTCATCCTTGCGTTCTTTAACTTAATTCCAGTCCCACCATTGGATGGCTCGAAAATCTTATTCGCTGTTTTGCCGGATGAGTTGGCTTACCAGTTGCGGCCGTTAGAGCAGTATGGCTTCCTCATCCTGATGGCACTCATCTTCCTTGTTCCTTCGGTGCTAGGAGTGCTGGTATGGCAGCCAACGCAGACGGCTTTGCGCTGGTTGCTTGGTGTGGGTTAAGGAAGCAGGACAATCCGGAGGATTGTCGCTACAGAGTGGTTTGGTTAAAGTAGAATGCGATGGCGTTATCGCTTGTGGCAGTGGGGGCAGTTGTTGCGGCGGCGGCCGTTGAGCAGGGAGGCGCGAATCGAGGTGGCGGCCGTGTTGAGCGAGGCGGAGATGGCTTTGTTCAATCGTTTTGGCGCCAGTGACCAATGGCACAGTTATCGCGTTTTTTGTATGCTTCGTGAGAGTGATCCGACCAACCCGGCGTTGCTGAAGGCCGCATTGCTGCATGATGTGGGCAAGACGTTGCTGCCATTGACCATCTGGGAGCGTGCTTTAATTGTTTTGCTAGGCCGTTTGTTGCCGGAGCGGACGCGAGCGTGGGGGAGCAAGGAAATTAACAGCTATCAATTGTCAATTGGCAATTATCAGTTGTCAATTGAATGGTGGCGACGGCCGTTTGTGGTGAAGGAGCAGCATCCCGCGTGGGGGGCGGCGATGGCGGAGGCGGCGGGTAGTGAGCCACTGGTTGTGACGTTGATCGGCCGCCACCAGGATGAGTTGCCGGAGGTGCCGGAGACGGCCGAAGATCAATTACTGGCCCGTTTGCAATGGGCCGATGATTTGAATTAGTAGTTAGTGGAGAGTGGAGAGTGAAAGCACAGACGGTTAGCATTATTGGCATGGGGCGATTGGGGGTGTCGTTGGGGCTGGCGCTGAAGGCGACCCAGGCGGGCTTGACGGTTATCGGCCATGATCGCATTGAAGAACGGACGCGGCTGGCTAAGGATAAGCTAGGCGCGATTGATAAGGCGGAATGGAATTTGATCAATGCGGTGAGCGCGGCCGACATCCTCGTTTTGGCGCTGCCCGTTTCCGAGTTGGAAGATACGCTGAGCGTTAGCGGCAGCGAGGTACAGCCCCATGCGTTGGTGTTGGATATGTCGAGCCTGAAAGGGTTGGGGCTGAAGTGGGCGAAGCAGTATGCGCCCAGGGTGCACTATGTAGGGGCCAGCCCGGTGTTGACGGCCGCTTCGCTGGCCGACGGCCGAGATGATCCGCTGACTGCCAGTGCTGACTTGTTTAAGAATAGCGTGTTTTGTTTGGCCCCTTCGGCAACGGCCGATCCGCAGGCGGTGGAAACGGCGGTTAACTTTGGCCTGTTGCTGGGGGCAACGCCTTATTTTGTCGACCCATTGGAGTATGACAGCCTGGTCCAGGGTGTGGAGACGATCCCCGGTCTGTTGGCGGCAGCGATGTTTAACACGGTGCATCAGTCGGCCGGATGGCGCGATATTTTGCGTTTTGCCAACGTGCCTTTTGCGATGAGCACGCAACCGTTAAGTGAAGGGGCCGATGTGGCGCGGCTGGCACTGAATGACAAGGCGGCTACTCTGCGCTGGCTCGATGCGCTGATCAACGAGATGCAAGCTTTTCGGCGGCAGATTGCGGCAGGTGATCGGGAATCGTTGGCGTTGATTATGGAAGACCTGTGGTTAAAGCGCGAGAAGTGGCTGAAAGAGCGGGCGGAAAATAACTGGGTCGAAGGTGAAACGCCGAAGATCGAGCATCGTGGCTTAACGGAACAGATGTTGGGCGGGTGGATTTCTGGGAAAGGACGAAAGGAAGAGTAGTTGTTAGCTATCAGTAGGCAGTAATCTGTGGGTAGTAGAAAGTGGGTGGCAAAGTTAGAGAAAAGGCGGCCGTTGCGGGTGTTGATGATCGCGCCGACCTCGTTTTTTAGCGACTATGGGGGACATATTCGCATTCTGGAAGAGACGAGAGCGTTGCAGCAGCGCGGCCATCAGGTGGCGATTGTTACCTATTATAAAGGAAACGATGTGCCAGGGTTAGACATCCGGCGCACGGCACGGTTGCCCTGGCGTGCTGATTATGAGGTTGGCTCGTCGCGGCATAAGATCGCTTTTGATGTTTATCTGGCTGTCCAGTCGTTGCTGGAGGCGTGGCGGTTCCGACCGGATATTATTCACGGCCATATGCACGAAGGGGCGTTGATTGGCGGGGTGTTGGCTAGGCTATGGCGCGTGCCGTTGGTTTTTGATTTTCAGGGGAGCCTGACGGCCGAGATGGTTGATCACGCTTTTCTGGAGCCAGACGGCCGTTTATACCATTTGCTTCACCGGCTGGAGACCTTTATCTCGCGGCGTCTGCCGGATGCGATTTTGACCAGCACCAGCCGCGCTTGCCAGCTTTTGCACCAGGAGTTTGGGGTCCCGCTGGAGCGGATCAGGCCGCTGCCGGATTGTGCCGACACGGTGCGCTTTGATCCGGCTCACTTTCCATGGGAGACGGCCGCTCATCCACTGCGGCAGGTGTTTGGTATACCTGATGATCATCTGGTGGTGGGGTATCTGGGTTTGCTGACCGATTACCAGGGCATCCCACATTTGTTGGATGCGGCTTCTATCTTAAAGGAGCGCGGCGAGAAGGTTCATTTTCTGGTGATGGGTTATCCGAATGTGGAGCATTATCAGAAGTTGGCCGAGCAGCGGGGAGCGGCTGATGTGGTTACATTTACAGGCAAGATCCCGTTTGAGGAGTCGCCAATTTATTTAGCCCTAACTGACATTACGATTGCGCCGAAGATGTCTACGACAGAGGGGAGTGGCAAACTGCTCAACTATATGGCGATGGCGCGGCCGGTGGTCGCTTATGACACGCTAGTGAATCGCGAGTTTTTGGGGGATTTGGGGGTGTATGCCCCTATTGGGGATGTCTTTGCGCTGGCTGATGGGATTGCAGGGCTGGCGCGGGACGCGGAGAAGCGAAGCAGATTGGGCGCAGCACTGCGTTGTCGGGCGGCGGAGATGTTCAGTTGGCCTGCGGCGGCAATTCATATGGAAAATTTATATTGGCACTTGACAAGACAGTCTTGATCGCTTATAATTCAAGTTCGCGTAGATATATCTACTGCGCGTTTTTGTTTGCTGAAGTGGATTTTTGCGGTTCTTGAAGCGGGTCGTTGGGATATAACACTGCTAAGTCCACCTATTATAAAGCGGTTCATTTCATTGTGACAACAGCAATCTGCGGATTGCTTATTTTCTTGAAGGAAAAACAAAGGATAGGGTGCAACGTGGGGTTGCACCTTTTCTTTGCATTTTTAGTGGTGATCTCTTTTATGTAGTCCGGTTGGTCAGCCGGTAAGTGTCGTCGTTGGATGGTTTTGGGTGATTTTGTAGCTGACAAAACCGGCCAATGCGACCGCTACAAATCCTTAGCAGGGAGCAGGTACAGTCAATGCCCAGTTTTTATACAAAGAGCTATGCTCGTACAACTCACCCCATGGAACTGCCCACCTTAATTGATGTGCAGTTGGATTCATTTGAGCAATTTATTAATGAGAGTTTGGCGGAGTTGTTCGACGAGATTTCACCGATTGAGAGCTTCAATGGCGATTTGAAGCTGTTCTTTCCTAGCAAACGGCCGGAGACCGAAGGGTTTGATCTCACCTATTGGTTTGGCGAGCCGAAGTATTCGGTTGAGGAGTGTGTCGAGCGTGACATGAGCTATGCCGCGCCGCTGACTGTGAAGGTCATGCTCTACAGCCAGGATACGGATCAGTCGATTGTGCAGGAGATCTTCATGGGGGATTTCCCACTGATGACTCCGGCGGGAACCTTCATTATTAATGGCACTGAGCGTGTGGTCGTCAGCCAGTTGATTCGCTCTCCCGGCGCGTACTTTGAGGTCGAGGAGGAGCGGACGACGGGTCGGCCGCTGGCGATGGGTAAGCTGATCCCGGACCGTGGCGCGTGGATGGAGTTTGAGACACGCAAGACGGATTATCTGACGGTCAAGTTTAACCGCAAGCGCACCGTGCCGATCACCCTTTTCTTGCGAGCGATGGCCGCCATTGATGATGGACTTGGTCATCCGTTGCTGAAAGATGGGTCGGAAGAGGAGATTCTGGCGTTGTTTGCCGATGTGGATAACAACGGCGAGCACCTCTATATCCAGGGAAGCCTGGAGCAAGAGCCGAATTGGGACCCGAACAAATCAATCCCCGAACAGGCTTTGATCGAGTTTTATAAGCGTATGCGCCCCGGCGATCCGCCGACTTTGGATAATGCGGCGCAATATTTGCAGGAGCAGTTGTTTGATAGTCGTCGCTATGATCTGGCCCCGGTCGGCCGTTATAAGCTGAATAAGCGGCTGCATTTGCAAGATGTGGTGCCGTTGACCCACCGCACGATTACGCAGCACGACATTGTGAACCTGATCCGGCACATGATCCGCATTAACAACGGATTGGAAGGCGCGGACGACATAGATCATCTGGGCAACCGGCGCGTGAAGACGGTTGGCGAGTTGATCCAGGCCAAGTTGCGTGTTGGCTTGCGGCGGATGGAGCGTGTGGTGCGCGAGCGGATGTCTATCCGCGATACGGAGAATCCGACGCCGATTTCGCTGGTTAATATTCGCCCGGTGGTGGCGGCCGTGCGCGAGTTCTTCGGTAGCTCGCAGTTGAGCCAGTTTATGGAACAGGCCAACCCGCTGGCGGAGTTGACCCACAAGCGGACGCTGTCGGCGCTGGGCCCTGGTGGTCTGCGGCGTGAACGCGCGGGCTTTGAGGTGCGTGATGTCCATCACAGCCACTACGGCCGCATCTGCCCAATTGAGACCCCGGAAGGGCCGAACATCGGTTTGATCGGCCGTCTGGCGACTTACGGCCGTGTGAACCGTTATGGCTTCATTGAGACGCCGTATCGTCGGGTGAAGAACAAGCTGTCGAGCGACGACGATGAGCTGGTCAACCACGACGCCTTTGTGAATGTGGTGCACCCGGAGACGGGTGAGATCATCGTCGCTGCTGGTGAAATGATCACCGCCGATCATTTGGAAGCGATTCGCGAGGCGGGGATTAAGGAAGTGCAGGTGAAGCCTTTCCTGACGGACGACGTGATTTATATGTCGGCCGATGAGGAGGACCACTACACCATTGCCCAGGCGAACGCCAAGGTGGATGAGCGCGGCCAGTTTGTGGATGCGCGTGTCTCCTCGCGGCGCAACCAGCAGTTCCGCTTCTCGTCTGTCCAGCGAGTGGACTTTATGGATGTGGCCCCGCGCCAGATTGTGGGTGTGTCGGCCGCGTTGATCCCCTTCCTGGAGCATGACGACGCCAACCGCGCCTTGATGGGTTCAAACATGCAACGTCAGGCGGTCCCGTTGTTGCAGCCGGATGTGCCGATTGTCAGCACCGGTATGGAGTTGCAGGCGGCGCGTAATTCCGGCCAGTTGGTGATTGCCGATACGGATGGGGAAGTGATGAGCGTGACCGGCGATTCGATTGTCGTCAGTGGCGAGAATGGTCTGCGGACTTATTCGCTGCGCAAATATAATCGCTCGAACCAGAACACCTGCATTGACCAACAGCCAGTTGTCTATAAGGGGCAGCGAGTGGCAAAGGGTGACGTGTTGGCGGATAGCTCCTCTACCCGTTATGGTGAGTTAGCGCTGGGCCAGGATGTGTTGGTGGCTTTCTTATCCTGGGAAGGCGGCAACTTTGAAGATGCGATCCTGGTTAGTGAAGAGATGGTCCGCAATGATCGCTTCACGTCGGTGCACATCGAAAAGCATGAGGTGGAGGCGCGGGACACGAAGTTGGGGCCGGAAGAGATCACCTACGACATCCCCAACGTCAGTGAAGAGGCGCTGAAGGACCTGGACGAACGGGGGATCATCCGCATTGGCGCGGAAGTGAATGAGAATGACATCCTCGTCGGTAAGATCACCCCGAAGGGTGAAAAAGAGTTGACGCCGGAAGAGAAGCTGCTGCGGGCGATCTTCGGCGATAAGGCTCGCGAGGTGAAGGACTCTAGCTTGCGGCTGCCGAACGGCGCGCGCGGTAAGGTGGTGGATGTGCAGGTCTTTGACCGGCAGCATGACCGTGACTTACCGGCCGGTGTGGAGACGATGGTGCGGGTCAGCGTCGCACAACGGCGCAAGATTTCAGAAGGGGACAAGATGGCCGGACGGCATGGCAACAAGGGCGTTATCTCGAAGATTGTACCGCTTGAAGACATGCCTTATCTATCGGATGGTACGCCGGTTAGCATCATCCTCAGTCCGTTGGGTGTGCCGGGGCGTATGAACATCGGCCAGGTGTTGGAGACCCACCTGGGTTGGGCGGCCAGCCGGGTTGGCTTCCGCGCCATTACTCCTGTGTTTGATGGGGCGAACGAAGGCGAGATTGCGGCCGAATTGGCCCGCGCCTGGTTGATTGATCGCGCCTGGAGTGTCGCTTCTGATTGGGCATGGGAGTGGCTGGAAGAAATTGAATATGATATGGCACTGCTACAAAATGATGAGCAAGCACGCCGTACTTTTGTAGTGGCCTGGCTGAGTGAGCTGGGGTATGACGCCGAGCAGTTGGAGACGGACGAACAGTATGCGCGGTTAGCAGTTGCTCGCGAATGGCTGCGTGATCGCGGATATGAAGCGCTAGAGATCTTCCCTGATAATCCTGATTCTTTGCCGAAGGTGGAGTGGGAGTCGTTGGATCGTCAGGCGGTTGAGGCTTGTACGCGGGAGTGGTATGCGCTGATGCTGGAAAAGCACGGCGAGTATCTGCCCGAAGCGTTACGGGTTGATCCGGCGACCACGGATGTGGATGAACTACAGCGTTTAGCTTTCCAGATCACTATTGAAACCCATGAACCACTGCCAACGTTGGGCAAGGAAAAGCTGATTGATGGGAAGACGGGACGGCCGTTCGACCAGCCGGTGACGGTGGGCGTTCTGCATATGTTGAAGCTGGCCCACCTGGTGGAAGACAAGGCTCATGCCCGTTCCACCGGCCCATACTCCCTGGTGACCCAGCAACCGCTGGGCGGCAAGGCGCAGTTTGGCGGCCAACGCTTTGGTGAAATGGAAGTGTGGGCGTTGGAAGCTTATGGCGCGGCACATACCCTGCAGGAGATGCTGACGGTCAAGTCGGACGATGTGCAGGGGCGTGTGAAGACCTATGAGGCGATTGTTAAGAATGAGACAATCGAGGAACCGGGCGTTCCGGCGTCGTTCCGCGTGTTGGTAAAAGAGTTGCAGAGCCTGGGGTTGGCGGTAGAGGCCGTGACCGAGGGTGGCGATGTGATTCGCTTTGGCAAGGATGATGATAAGCGCAACAGCCGCAAGTGGGCGGGTGATGGCGATTTCTTGTCAAGACGCGATCTTTAAATATAGAGCTTACGCTTTTTGACACGAATTTCCCGATTTTGTCTTCTATTTCGTGAAATTCGTGTCATTCGAGTCGAAAAACATAGATCGATTCGCTTCGTGAGAGAAAAACGCGCTGGCGTCTTTGAAGAAAGGGTTCCGGCGCGTTTTTTGTGCGGAAGGGTGGTGCAGTTGTCTGTCACGACCCGCACGGCGATGAGTTGCCTGGACAGGCAGTAATTCAGCGAGGTAGCGGCCGTGCGAACGGTGAAAATTTCGCGTATTACCCTTGACAAGAGAAGTGATTGTGGTATCATACTCTTTCGTATGTCTGGCTAACTCAGGTAACTAGCACGACTAGGTTACGAACCGAATAGTTTGAATGTACTGGAGGCCATCGAGTTCAAGCAACGACGATGGCCTCCATTTGTCGGGTCTGTAGGCAAATTGTCTGTAGTGGTGGGGTAGCGCGTTCGTCTCGTTCGTCTACAACCTGCTATTTTTTCCATTAAAAGCTAAGTTCTTGCAATTGGGGCTTGCAGAAGCAGCATCTCTGTCGTGCCTCTAGCAGTGGACGCCTAAGCCTAAGGCTATGACTTGGTCTGGATGTCTAGATCTAGGACTTAAGCTAGATGCCTAAACCTTAGGCTGGACGCTAACCGGCGTCTACTAACGTTGCTAACGGTTGGCAGCGTTGACGCTTTCAAGCGTTGAGCCGGTTCCTATTGGTCATTATTGTATTAGTTGACAAGTGAAGACTCACGCCAGGATGCAAAGGGCGCGAAACATTGGAGCCTTTTGTCTCTTTCGTGGTGTGGGCGCTTTACAGCGTGAATGAGTTAATGTGCGTGGATGGTGGACGAAGCACCACGTGTTCACGCGGTTTTCTTTGTTTTTACTTGATTTAGATTTGACTTTTGATCGTTCGTTTGTGTTTTGAGCATCCTTAGAAAGGGTGTATTGAAGGAGAAGTATTAACGGTGCCTACAATTAATCAACTTGTACGCAAGGGGCGTAGTGCAAAGAGCAAGAAAAGTGACTCGCCCGCGCTCCAGTGGACGTTTAATGCCTATTCTCAACGACGGACACGGCAGGCTAAGGGCGCGCCGCAAAAGCGCGGTGTTTGCACCCAGGTGAAGACGATGACGCCCAAGAAGCCTAATTCGGCGTTGCGTAAGGTGGCCCGTGTGCGGCTGAGTAATCTGATTGAAGTGACGGCGTATATTCCGGGTGAGGGTCATTCTTTGCAGGACCACTCGGTGGTATTGGTGCGTGGCGGCCGTGTGAAGGATTTGCCCGGCGTGCGTTACCATATCGTGCGCGGTACGTTGGATGCCGGTGGCGTGGACAATCGCAAGAAGGGGCGTTCTAAGTATGGGACGAAAACCCCGAAGGCGGGCGCGTCGGCGGGAAGACGGTAAAGGTAAGCGGTGAGCAGTAAGCGGTAGGCGGTTAGCCGATAGAGATTAGGAGACTTTTCTCTGATTACCGGTAACCGATTACTGAATACTGATTACGGTTTGAGAGAAATAGGATTAAAGAAAGATGCCAAGACGATATCGTCCTGAGAAGCGCGAGGTTGCGCCTGATCTACGCTATAACAGTGTGCGCGTCGCGATGTTTGTGAACCGCATGATGCGTGATGGCAAGAAGAGCGTCGCCGAGCGTGTGATCTATGACAGCTTCAATTTGATCGAGGAGCGTGCCAAGCGGCCGGCGATTGATGTGTTTCAAGATGCGATCAATAATGTGATGCCGCAAATTGAAGTGAAGCCGCGTCGTGTGGGTGGCACTACCTACCAGGTGCCGGTTCCGGTTGACGGACACCGCCAACTTTCGCTGGCGATGCGCTGGATTTTGGCGGCGTCGCGTGGGCGCAGCGGCCGTTCGATGGCCGAGAAGCTGGCGGCCGAATTGATGGATGCGGCGAATAATCAGGGAACGGCCGTGAAGCGTCGTGACGATACCCATCGTATGGCGGAAGCCAACCGGGCGTTTTCGCATTTTCGTTACTAAAGAGGAGACTAAGAGACTGGGAGATGATGAGACTGGTTTGCTCATTTTTTAAGTCTCTCAATCTCTCAGTCTCCCAATCTCTTTTGAATTATGAGCAGGTTTCCATTAGATCGAGTCCGTAATATTGGGATTATCGCCCACATCGACGCCGGTAAGACGACGACGACGGAGCGTGTCCTCTATTACACCGGTATCATCCATCGCATGGGCGAGGTGCATGAAGGCACGGCCACGATGGATCATATGGTGCAAGAGCAGGAGCGCGGCATCACGATTTCGTCGGCGGCGACGACAACCTATTGGCTCGATCATCAAGTCAATATTATTGACACCCCTGGCCATATTGACTTTACGGCCGAGGTACAGCGCAGTTTGCGTGTGCTGGATGGTGGCGTCGTTGTTTTTGACGCCGTCGCTGGCGTGGAACCGCAGTCGGAGACGGTCTGGCGACAGGCCGACAGCTACGGTGTGCCGCGCATTTGTTTCGTTAACAAGATGGATCGGATTGGTGCCGACTTTGAGCGCACCATTGGGATGATCCACGACCGGTTGAAGGCCAAC
This sequence comes from uncultured Ardenticatenaceae bacterium, assembly GCA_964410625.1. GTDB lineage: Bacteria > Chloroflexota > Anaerolineae > Promineifilales > Promineifilaceae > CAYPHY01. The sequence goes on from CAYPHY010000028.1 coordinate 64,086, forward strand.
CCCATTGCCATCCAATGGCCGATTGGGCAAGAAAGTGATTTCCGTGGCATTGTTGACTTGCTGACGATGGAAGCGACGATGTGGGAGGAAAGCGATCTGGGTGTCAAGCCGGTTTCAGTGGAGATACCGGATGAGGTTCGCCCGGCGGCTGAAGCCGCCCGCCAGCGCATTATCGAGAACATCGTTGAAACGGATGATGAGTTGATGATTCGTTATCTGGAGGGTGAGGAGATTACGGCCGAGGAGCTTCGCGTCGCGCTGCGTAAGGCGACGATTAGCGGCCAGGCCACCCCCGTCCTTTGTGGTAGTGCGCTCCGTAATAAGGGTATTCAACGAGTACTGGACGCGATTGTCTATTATCTACCTTCCCCGCTGGACATCCCCCCGATTGAGGGAACCAATCCCTACACCGATAAAATCGAACACCGAGTTGCTGAGGACGATGCGCCTTTTTCGGCGTTGGTGTTTAAGATTGTGACGGACCCGTATGTCGGCCGTTTGGCTTACTTCCGCGTTTATTCCGGTACCGTCAACGCTGGGGATTCGGTGTTGAACAGCACGAAGGACCAGAAGGAGCGCATCGGCCGTATTCTGCGGATGCACGCCAGTCATCGGGAAGATTTGACCGAGGTTCGCGCTGGCGACATCGCCGCGACACTGGGGCTGAAGCGTACCTTTACCGGAGAGACGTTGTGTGCTTCCAATGCGCCGATTGTCCTGGAGGCGATTGATTTCCCGGAGCCGGTTATTAATCTGGCGATTGAGCCGAAGAGTAATCAGGACCAGGACAAGATGGGCAATGCCTTACGTGCGCTGGCGGAAGAAGACCCGACTTTCCAGGTGAAGGTGGATGACCAGACCGGGCAGACCATTCTTTCGGGGATGGGTGAATTGCATCTGGATGTGCTGGTTGATCGTCTGCTGCGCGAGTTTCGGGTGGCGGCCAATGTGGGCCAGCCGCGCGTGGCTTATCGCGAGACGATTACGCGGCCAGTGGACAAGGTGGAAGGGCGGTTTGTGCGGCAGTCGGGCGGCCGAGGCCAATTTGGTCATGTGGTGTTAAGCGTGGAGCCGCTGGAACCCGGGTCGGGCATTGTCTTTGAAAATGCAATCGTTGGTGGTGTGATTCCACGTGAGTACATTCCGGCCGTTGAGGCTGGTGTACGCGAGGCCCTTGACAGCGGTGTGCTGGCTGGTTATCCGGTGGTGGATGTGAAGGTCAGGCTGTTTGATGGCTCTTTCCATGAGGTGGACTCCTCGGAAATGGCCTTCAAAATCGCCGGTTCGATGGGCGTGAAAGAGGGTGTGCAGCGCGGCAAACCGGTGCTGCTGGAGCCAATCATGCGCGTGGAAGTGATTACACCGGAAGAGTATACCGGTGATGTGATCGGTAATTTCTCGGCCAACCGCGGTATGGTTGAGGGAATGGAAATGCGCACCAGCGGCGTTCAGGCGATCCACGCCAAAGTCCCGCTGGCGACGATGTTCGGCTACGCGACTCGTTTGCGTTCGATGACGCAAGGGCGTGGCACGTTCACGATGGAATTTCATCATTATGCACCGGTTAGTGAAAACCTGGCGCAGGAAATATTACGTGGGAAGTAATCCCTAATTGGATCTATTGGTCTATTGGTTTATTAAAACACCAACTGCCAAACAGAAATATACCAATTTACTAATCATTAAGAACGAGAGGGAATTGAGTCATTATGGGCAAGCAAAAATTTACGCGGGAAAAGCCGCATGTGAATATCGGAACGATTG
>CAYPHY010000029.1:0-20514 GCA_964410625.1 uncultured Ardenticatenaceae bacterium
CGTGACGGCCGCGTGTCGCTGGCATATCCCCTGACCGTCGAAACAGAATAGATTGATCTATTGGTATATTAGTTTATTGGTGTATTCCTATATCAAGAACAAACCCAATACACCAACACACGACTGACAGACTTGCATGACTCACCGGTAAATCCCCCTTAATTCATTCAATGGAGGTTGGCAATGCGACGTATTCGATTGGCTTCGTGGATAGTGTTGTCTCTGGTCTCTGTTCTTCTGATTGTCGCCACTGTTTCAGCGCAGGCGACTCCCTCTTCAACGGCCGTCCAGCTTCCTATTTTGATTGATCGCGCTGGTGGCGCGTACAATGGCGTTGAAGTCACGCTGACGGCCGACCGGCCGCCAACGCCCGGCAGCATAGTAAGCCTCACCTTGACCGCGCGGCCGCTCCGCCCCGCCCCTGACCTGATGGTGATGTGGGAACTGCCCGATGGTGGTACGCTCCTCGGCGACCCAGCCTTCGACGCCATCGGCCGCGTCAACGCCGGAGAGACCGCTACCATTACGCGGCAGGTGCGCTTCGACGATTCTGGCGTTTTCGGCGTCCGCGCCAAAGCCTTCTACTTCCCCAACGACGCCACCTCCCTCGCGGCGACCGGCGTTCTCTTCTTTGACGTTAACGACAGCAACCCCAGCGCCTCTGACCTCGACCCGCGAACACCCGCTTATCAACCACCACGAGTGCGCCGTACGGTAGATAAGTCCCATCTCGCCGGAGCGACCGGCCGCGCCGCCGACGGCTGCTTCAACGTCACCGGCACGCTCACCCGCGAGAACCGGATGCCCATCGCCACCCTTGTGCCGGAAACCCCTGCCCCAGCCGTCCCGCGCTACATCGGCCAATACCAGACCCAAACCGGTTCGGCCGTTCCTGTCCACCATATCCTCGTCGAGATGCGCGAAGAAGATACCTTCTCTGATGATTCCTATGGACATACGGTGACGGACGCTAACGGCCGCTTCACCTTCAACTTCTGTGACGACGACGGCGTCTTCAATGACGAACTGGAACTCTATTTCCGCGTCTGCGCCGAAGTGCGCGATGGTGGCAACTTGATCGCCCGCATTGAGCAGACCAGTGAACAAGAACTCTACTGCTGGGATTCAGGGACGATAGACTCCGAAGGGGGCAACGTAGACTTTGATGTCAGCGTCTATCGCCTCAACCAGGCACAATCGCAAATATTCAACATCGCCGACTCGCTCTACTATGGTTGGAGATTTTGGAACAACAACAACGCTGATTCACCGGTAATGGATCGTTCAGTCACCGTGTATTGGGAAGGCGGCCGTCGCCAGCAAGGCTCCTTCTACTCCAGCAATCGCACTACCATCGTCATCGGCGACGACCCCTCCGCCACCGACGAATGGGATGACTCGGTGATCATTCACGAATATGGACACTTTGCCGATCATCAATTCAGTTGCTACCGGAATCCTGCCGGAGCACATTCGCTACCCGGTGTTAACAATGGCGTCAACGGTACTCGTCTTGCCTGGGGTGAAGGGTATCCCGATTACTACCAGAGCGCCGCGCGTACGATTATGCCCGGTTCGGCCGGTGTCAACTTCTACATTGACCCCGATGGCCCAACGGTTGACCTGGAAAACATGCGTGCCGTTACCGCCAGTGACCGTGACGAAGGTGCGGTCGCCGCCTTACTCTGGGACCTCTTCGACATCCAGAACGACGGTAGCGACACCGTCAACAACCGCCATGCGCGCATCCAACAAGCTTATACAGCGGCCGACTTCCAGGGCAACGCCCAATGTGATATGCGCCGCTTTTTGCAAGTATGGCGCAAGCTAGGTCTGCCGTCGGATGCGGCAACGGCCGCCACCATTGTGCAAAACGTCAATATCACCCTTGCCTCGCTGCCCGTGCTTCCTCTGGCAGCGACGGCGAATACGGCCGAAGTCGCCGCTCCGACAGCGATCAATGCCGCACCCCCGTTCGATTTCCGTTGGTGGGACCAGACGACGATGGTCGTGGACACCAGCAGCAGCATGGCCGGACCACCGGCCGCGCCGAAGATCAACAGCGTCAAGACCATCCTTGGCGATCAGGTGACGGAGATGGCCGCCAATCCAAATGGCACCGACTTCAACATCTACACCTTCGACGCCGGCAGCCCGGCTGTCAAAACGCTGCTCGAAGGCAAGTTTTTTGCCCCACAGGTATTGCCAGTGGTCAACGGTCTGGTTGCCAACGGCCCAGATGCGGGCTGTCCCGTCCCTGGATTGGGCGCACTTTCACAAGCGATCCAGACCAAGTTCGACGGCGAAGCGTGGCTCTATACTGATGGCGACAGCGCCGACAGCCTGACGCCCGAACAACTACGCCTGATGCTGAACGAAAGACGCTTGCGCGGCTCCATCGTCCTACTCGGTGGTTGTGGTTCCCCGGCCAGAGAACAACCGGACGTGAGCGGCAGCGAACGCACTTATCTGGGGCTGGCGGCCGATGGCGCCCAACCCACCGGCATCGTTCCTTACCTGCTGACCTCGATCATGAGTGGTGGGCAGTTCATCTACGTCGCCCCCGACCAATTGGCGAACGCGGCCGATGTGGTACGCGCCCAACTGAGCCACACCGCCGGGGCCGGCCGCTGGAGCGACTACGTCAGCACCGGCTTCACCTATCGCTGGGATCGCCTCGAACCCTGGGAATACCAATGGTTCCCGGCCGAATCACTCGGTCAGGACGCTGGCATATTAACCACCAACGGTTTGGTGCTTAATCTACCAAACAGCTTCGATTTCTATGGGGACGACACAACGGTGGTTGAGGTTAGTCAGGATGGGTATATTGAGATGGACCCCTGTCTCAACCCCAACCCCGACTTTTGTCCGAATCTCTCCAGACAATATCTGAGCTTGTTGGATACCGATCTCGTGTGGCAATTTATTCAGCCTCCTCCTGCGCGACAATCGGGTGCTAACTCCCACCTCGCTGCTTGCGGAATACCGAATCACTATGGCACTCAAGTGCATGTCTTTACCGGCAATTTGGGGATTGATGAATGGCACATCATCTCGACGCAAGGCGTAGCTGATTATGGCAATGGCGACACAGCCTGTCGGGCTTATCAGGCGTGGCTGAATTTCCAGACGGGCGAAATCCGTTTCCAATATCTACAACTGCGCCAGGAAGCGGCAACGGCCGAAATCGGCCTGATTGACTCGTTGCTGTTCACCGGCAACAACGTCATTGTCAGCAAAAACAAATTAAGTGGCGCCTCCGGCGGTATGGGATACAAGTTCACCCCGGCTCCACCACAGCCCAGCAAGTCATATGAGGTGGAAGTGGACCCATTGATTGAGGGCGTGGTCTTTATGCAGACTGGCTACAGCGGCGACTTTGCGCCGATGACCGTAACTGACCCCGATGGCAATCTGGTGAATTGCAACGACACGGCCAATGTGCGCTGCATCACGATGAACAACAAGCCCGGCGACCGGATGGTACAATTCATCCAGGTCAATACCGACGGCCGCGGCGGGGTCTACACCGCCACCATCTCCGTTGGTCCCAGCGGGAACGCCACCTTCTCCTTCAACGCCCTGGCCGCCAGCGACCTCCGCGCCAGCAGCCCCGGCCTCCACACCTTATCCACGAAGAGCCACAATTTCCTCCTTGACCTGGGACGCACCACCGACAACCGGCAGTTGCGAGGCTGGCTGCAAACGGTGTCCGGCGCGTCGTTTGGCAGTCCGTTTATCCTCTATGACGACGGGTTGCACAACGATGGCGAGGCGGGCGACGGCCGCTTCGGTTCCGACGCCTTCACCCCACCATCGGCCGGAGCCGCTTACTTGTGGGTGCAAGGAACGATTAACGGCACCGAGTTTAAACGTTCCGACCCGGCTCCGTTCAACTTCCAGCCTCTACACATCTACCCGCCGCTTTACCAGGAAGGGTACTATGGCACAGCGGCCGTCGAAGTGGTCTTTTGGGCAGAGAATCTCCATTCGGTCGAGCATTGCTATGCGGTTAACTTCAGTGTGCCGGATGGCTGGACTTACTTCTCGCCGGAGAATCTTGGCGTTTGTATTCCGGCAAACACAACAGTCCCGGTCTATGCCTACGTCAGCCGGCCGATGAGCGATGAGACGTTGGGAGAAGTGGGCGACATCGTATTGACGTTGACCGAAATAGACGACGGCGCGATCACCGCTTCCGAGAGTGCTCAGGTGGCCCTGTTCCGGCCGCCCGTCGCGCTGGAGTTCGACAACCCGCTGGAGAGTTTGGGATTGACGCTGCGCCCAAATGGCAGCGATACGACGGAATTAACGCTGAACTTGATTGACGATCTGGGCCAGATTGTGGGTATCTCCAAGCCCTTTGCCGGAGAGTTCACGGTGACCCCTCCAGCGTTGGGGACGGTCACGCTGCCAACCAGTATGTATGACAACGGCCGTTTGCCGGTCATCTTTACCGCCGGAACCTCAACTGGCGCGGCCGAGATCAGCGTTATGGCCGAAGGGGGGCTGGAGGCGAGTACGACGGTGAGAATGGCCCAGCCGGTGGCTCGCTCGTTGCAGTTGACCGCTACACCGACCCATTTAGGGGGTGTGGATAGCTCGACGCTGGTGGCGACGGTGCTGGATCAGTATGGCGAGCCGGTGGCGGGACGCGCCGTACGCCTCAGCGTCGGCGACGACAACGGCGACAAGGGGACGATTGGCGGTGGCGAGACCCATACCGGTGTGACCAACAACCAGGGGCGGGTGACGGCAACCTTTAGCAAAGCGGCCGGGGCCACCGGCGATGTGGTCGTCCGCGCCGAACTGCTTGGCCCCGGTGATGTCGTCGAGCGCGAGGAGATTGTCCTGCTGCGCCTCGATCAAGTGGCGGCGGGGTTGCAGTTGTACTTGCCCGCCGTGCTGAGATAAGGGCGAATGTGGAGAAATGTGGAGAAATGTTGGCTTTTTAGCGGCAGTTCTTCCGCATTAAGCGTTGTGGCGCAGTTGATTGGATGGGGTGTCTGATCGGCCGCGCCACAATTATGTCCGTATGCTATGAAGTTCCTATGGCTTCTTCCAGGGTTTTACTGATCCAACTATTGAGGCTTTTGTTAGATGTCCTTGCTTTAATCGTGATTTGACGATGTAATTCTGGATCAATGCGGATGCTAAACTTTCCGGAAAATGGTTTTTCTGGGTCTTCCCCTCTTTCTGCACAAAACGCGAGATAATCCTCGACTGAATCCTGGAAGGCCTGTTTCAGTTCGGCAACGGACTCGCCTTCAAAGGTGATGACATCACGTGTATTAATTACTTCGCCGTGAAAGACGTCGGCTTCATCGTCAAATTCTACTTTTGCTATGTAACCTTTATACTCCATCATGGTTCTATACCTGCTTCTTGGAGAAATCTGCGAACAGATTTGACAGCCCCTTTATTTGTGTTTGACGGCCGCTTCCCGCTTCTCCAATTCTGCCTGATCTAACTCTGCCCCAATCGAGGATAGTTTATTGAAGACTGCTTCAATGTCATCAAGCGTGGTGCGGTGGGAACAGATAGACAACCGGAGTACAGTACGGCTGTGTTTGGACTTGGTTGAAGAGATCTAGATCGCGAAGTGGGCCGAATATCGGGCCGGACAGAATAGGGAGAAAATCAATTACCCGTTGACTGCCATCATTAAAATAAAGCCGGATAGTATAATCCCCGATTATCTCAAATCTTGTCACGCGATAGATTCTATCACTGGTTAGATAATAACTGTTTTCTATGGTTATCCTTGTAGTCCGCTTAGCTTCCTTGGCGGCTGGCCCTGGGTGGCAAGTTGCCAGTTAACCATCAATGCATCTTGATTGAGTTCTGCCTAGGCAAGAATCAGATGTAACTGTTTTCTTGGCATAGTTCCTGCCAGTAATGCAGGCGGATCGATTGTAAAGCTTGCCTCATGCTCTCCATACACGGGATGAAAATGTGGCTGGTGATGACGACCAGCTTCATAGTATATTCGGATCACGATCCCAAAAAATCTTGCAATCTCAGGCATTCTGCATCACATTGTACAATAAAATGAGACAAGCTCTCTAGCTATTATATTGTTATTTATTCAAGTACTTCCAGCACGGCCGCCATATGTTCCTGGTAAGTAGTAGAAACGGGTGGAGCCGTTTTCCCACGCAACACGGCCGCCACCGATCGCACAAACACCGCCACCTCCAACCAGGGAGAGCCTTCCTCTTGGTTGGCCGTAGCCTCCTCGGCCACACGCTCCATTTGTGACGCTATAACGCCCCGGTCGGCTTCGCCGCGCAATGCTTTGATCGCCGCCTCGCGGGTCTGGTCGGCGAGGGACTGGATTTGGATGCGTTGGGCGGCCGCTTGCAACTTCGCTCGTTCTTCGTCGCTCATCCGGTTGAGCACGGCCGATGTTTGCTGTACCTGACTTAGAAGCTGCTGCTGGTCAGCGGGGGAAAGGGCGGCCATCTTCCGCGCTCCGTCGAGGGCGCGGGGCGCAAGTTGGGAGAGTTCAGCGTGGCCGGTGCGTTCAGTCAGCTCGACCACTTCCTCCAATACGGGAACCGCATCGCTGTGGCGACCAGCATCACTGTAATAGCCAGCCAGTTGATAGAGTGCAATACTACGAGCGACAAGCGTAGATGGCTCCTCTTTTGATTCGCGTAGTCGTTGGACAGCCTTTTCCTGCGTGGCAATCGCTTCGGCCGTGTTCCCTTGGGCGGCCGCCTGTCGCGCCCGTTGCAAAAGCTGTGTCACCGACTCCGTTCCCCCAGATGAACTCTGTGCAGCCTGCCTCTGCTCCTCTGCTAAACCGGCGATCATCTGCCGCACCTGCGCCACTTCATCTGCCGCGCCCAGACGCTCAAAGATCGCCAATCCCTCTTGATATTGCTCCAAAGCGGTGTCATGCTCCCCACGCATTTGCGCCAGTTGGCCGAGCTTGACGATTTGATATGCGCCCCCTTGCAAATCTTGCAGATGCTGGTAGAGGAAGAGGGATTGGTGGAGCAGTTGTTCGGCTGTATCCGCATCACCCTGGTCCAGGCAGATATTAGCCAGATTGGAGAGCGAGACGGCCGAGCCACGCATATCGCCCGCTTCTTGCTTCAGTTGCAGGCTTTGTTCAAATAGCGTTCGCGCCTGTTCCAGTTCGCCACGTTGGAGATGGATGTGGGCCATTTGGTCGAGCGAAAGCGTTTGCCCTGGCAAAGGGTTGGTAGCTGATTGGGGATCGGTGGACATAGTTAGAATCCTCGTTCGTTGGCAACGATAGTCAGGTGGTGATAACCATTGAATAAGCTCGCTAGATTGTACCAATAATTAACGGAGAGGCGCAGAGGTACAGAGAAGAAATCTGTACTAATCTACGTGAATCGGTGTCCTACAGATACTCTCAGTCTACAATCGCTTTCCAGAGCAGGCGGCTGTGGCGGAGGGGGAGACCATCGGCCGTACCATGCTCGGCGAAGATGTCTGCGAGCAACGGCCGTACTTCAGCAAAAGAAGGCACTTCCTCCGGTGCATAGCCCCAACTGAGGAACCGGTAGAGTTGCTCAATGTCCGGGAAATATTCCGGTACTTCAAAGGTCCAGCAGCTATGGATAGTGAGTCGGCCGTTTGCCAGCCGCCGTTCCACCGCATCGCGCATCGTTGAAGGGCCGGGGATGGGGCGGCGTAATGGCACGGGTAGCCGGTCATTCCAGATGGGCGGTGGCGGGTACATCGGGTTTAGTTGGATGATGACCGCACCAGGGCGAGCGACGCGGCGAGCGTCTTCCAGCCAGTGTAGCGGGCCACGACGGGAGAGCAGTAGATCGAAGCTGTTGTCATCGGCCGGTATGTGGGGTGTTGCGTGTACATCGGCCGAGGAGTCATTGACCGACGAGTCGTAGCAGAGGAAGGTGGCGTTGGTGAGGGCGCGTTCGGTGGCGGCCGATTGTGCCATTTCGATATAGGATGGCACGCGATCGTAAGCAAAGACAGTGCGGACGAAAGGGGCAAGGGCCAATGGCACTTCCCCATGACCACAGCCGACATCCAGCACATCAATATCAGGTCGAAGCTGTTCGTGAACCAGACGCAGATAGGTGTCTTCGCCATTATCCGGGGCGAGTTTCGACTGCCAGGGGTAGGAGTATCCAGCTTGCATCGTCGCCAGGCGGTCATACCAGGCGGGGGAGTGGGGTTGAAGGGGCATGGGGTTGGAAATTGTAGGCCGGGTTGTTTACCCTACCCGGTCGCTATGCGCGGATAAACAATCCGCGTTACAGGGGTTGCCAGATGGGGGACAGATCGAGCGTGAAGCCGGGGAGGTCGGGATCGCCGGAGATAGTGGTGACGTCTTGCAGGTGTTGCGGTTTGCGGCCGGGGCGATAGACATAGACGCTGCGTGTCTCTGGAACAAGCAGCCAACCGAGTCGTGCGCCATTGGCTATATATTCTGCCATTTTCTTTTGCAGGTCAACTACCCGGTCGCTTGGGGAGCGCAGTTCAAGCACAAAGTCTGGACATAAGGGCAAGAAGCCTTGCTTCTCTTCTGACGTGAGCGGCGTCAGTTGCTCGCGACGTACCCATGCCACATCTGGGGAGCGTGTTCCTCCCTTAGGGAGATTAAAGCCGGTTGATGATTCAAAGATGACTCCTTCGCCATTGCGTTCGGCCCATAGCCCAAAGGCAATCGTTAGAAGGGCATTACGATGTCCGGTTGCTCCTCCCGCCGGTGACATAATGATTACTTCCCCTTTGGCTGTGCGCTCCAGGCGCAGTTCTGGATTTAGCTGGCAAAACTCGTAGAACTCTTCATCCGTCATTTGAATGATAGGTTCAAGTTTCATGACTATCGGTGGTATTTCAGTCAATATAGGCGTGTCAATCATGGTCAACCTCTTCGTAGCACGATTCACCGAATCGCAAAGCGAACCTCTGAGTCGCGTTACCTATTCGCTAGTGCCAGCAGGCGGCCGTGTTCCTCATAGAAATGTTCGATGATCGCTTCTGGGTCGGGGACGAGGGCGGCGTCGGTGGCCAGACCGAGATAGACGTTTCCGGCGTAGCTGAGAATGCTGATGCCCATGCCCAAACGGCCGGATTGAGGAACCCAGAACATGATCGTTTCGATGGGTTGCCCGGCCAGGTAGAGGGGGATCGGCGGGCCGGGGACGTTGGTGAGCACGGCCGTTGCCCGCGAACCGATGATGCCGACAAATATCTCTTGCACCGTCTGTGGGGACATGCCGAGGATACTCAGCACATCGAGGGCGACACTGGCCTCTGGCGAATCCTTGATGGCGTCCATTCGCCTGCGGACTTCGGTCAGCCGGTCGCGGGGACTTTCGACACCGACGGGCAAGGAGAGAAAGACGAGGCCAAATTTATTGCCCAACTCCGTCATCTCTTCCGGTCTGCGCAGGTTGACGGGGACAACCGCCGTCACGTCCATGCCTTCGACATCTTCCCCTTTTTCTTCCAGATAGCGACGCAAGCCGCCGGTTACGGAAGCGATGAGCACATCATTGACCGTGCCGCCTAGTGCCTTGCGGATCGCTTTCACTTCGTTTAGCGGCACAGGGCAGGACCAGGCGACGCGTTTGGCAACGCCCAGTTGCCCCTTAAAGGGGGTTTGCGGGTCGGTGGCGCGAAGGAGGATTTTGCTGAGGCGATAGCTATAGTCAATGCTGTTGTTTGCCAACTGGCGCGGCCGATCATGGTCAAGAAATGTTTCAATCCCCTCTAGCAACAGACGGCGGCCGATGCGACGGCCGAATTTCAACGCCGTGCGCGTGCGCTGGTTCATCGCTTGCAAACTGGCCTGGAAACCATCGCTCGACAGTGACCTATCATCAACGCTCTCTTCGTCTACAGTGATTTCCGGCGGTTCGGGACGGGTCGCACCCTCAGAAAGATCGGTCAATGCCAACAGAACGCCTACCAGGGCGATGCCATCGGCGATGCAATGGTGTAGACGTACCATTAAGGCACCCCCCTTGCCAAAGCCGTCAATCACGTGGATCTGCCAGAGCGGTTTGGAGAAGTCGAGCGGGGTAGACATCAGATCGCTGGCGACTTCCTGCAAGGCAGCCTGATCGCCGGGGGCGGGCAAGGCGATGCGGTGAATGTGGGAATCAAGATTGAAGTTCGGATCGTCTTCCCAATAAGATGGGGCGAGCGGCAGCGACGGCCGCACCACCCGCTGGCGAAAACGCCGGAATTGCAGCAGCCGATATTGGATGAGGTCGCGCAAATAGTCTATATCCACCGGTTGGGCAAAGGTCATAATTCCCGAAACCATCATTAAATTGGTCGGGTCTTCCATCTTCAACCACGCCGCGTCAACATTGGAGAGGGGTGTTACTTGTAGGGCCATAGTTTATAGGTGTGATTTATCTTTCAAATTGGATCGAAACCGGGATGTTCGGGCTGGTAACAGGGCCATCAACTTTAGCCCTGAACGGTGTGGTCAGTATACGCCTTCAAGGGTGATTGTCAAGCAGTTTTCGAGACGGCCGTTGTTCCCTGTACGACCATTGATAGCTTCATCAAATCTTCATGGGTGATTGTTTATAATGCGGGCGGATGAGTACTCATAGCAAAACTGATTTGCGGGTAAAACAACCCGCGCTACAAAAGTGATTGGAGTGTGATCAATGGACGAACAAGTGCAAAAAGAGATGGAAATGGTTGATGTGGTTGATGTGGTTGATGAGGGTAGCCATAAAAAGCCGCGAAGAGGGCGAATGCTGCTCTTGTTGATTGGTGGTTTGATGGTCTTGGCTGGGGCCTTGCTGAGTTTGGGCCTGGCCGCCTATAGCTTTGCCCAGGAAGCAGAAACGCCGGAAGAACCAACTGCGCCGGAGGAGCCATCCGCGCCTGGGGAGGCAGAGGTGTCTGCAGAACCGGAAGCGGTTTGGCACCGATTCCCGCACGCTATCGTTGCCGAGGCCGGCCCACTTTACTCCCGAAAATCGGTAGAGACAGCGTTGGAAACGGCCGTTGCCAATGGCGTGCTGACCGAGGAAGAATCAGCCTACATCCTCGCTGATATAGAAGAGAACGCCGCCAGCGCAGCCGAGGGGAGGGCCTTTTCGATGGCAATGCCCGCGCTTGAAGGGGCAGAACCCATCTTTGTTGCCGGACCACTGGGCTTCATCCGCGCTCTGGAAGCTGCCAAGGAGGAAGGGACATTAACTGAAGCGGATGTGGAAGCGATCCTGGCCGACTTTCAAGCGATTGTGGGTGATGCGATTACGATTGAGCGTTCACCCGATGAGCGAACCGTCGGGGAGGATGAAACAAGCTACTTCTTTAATGAATTGCGAGTGGAGATTCGCGGTCTCGACTCGGAAACGATGGAGGAGGCGGTTGGACAGGTGTTGGATAATGCGGTAGCGGCTGGTCGGCTGACGGCCGAAGAAGCGGAGGCGATCCGCAAACAGGCGGAAGAGTTTAATACCAGTCCCTGGTCTGCATTACACTTAAGATCGGATGGAGCAATAGGCGAAGGGTTTCCAGTTGAGGGAATGATAGGGGTACCCGGACTACACTTTGAAGCATTAGAGGAGTTGCCTGAACTGGATGCTGGTATCTTTGCTGGGGGACGGATAGAGCATCTGAGAGATGCCCATCTCCTGGAGCGACTGGAGTTACAGCTGAGCAAAGCGGTTGAGGAAGGGCGACTGACGCAGGCGGAAGCTGACCAGATGTTGGAATCGTTGCGCGGGGCATTGTTGGAATCGGCCGAGTAGAACGCGTTACGCAGATGGCGCGGATACTTCGCAGATTAACGCGGATTTTTTTAGAAAGGAATCCGCGTTATCTGCGTGCAATGCTTATTGCCTATCCGCGTCATCTGCGTAACCACTGTTATAATCTAAAGATGGGCAGAGCGAAAATTCTTGTTGTCGAAGATGATCGGAAAACGGCCGAGTTGCTGCGCCTCTATTTAGAACGCGCTGGATTTGTGGTGACGGCCGCCTATGACGGCCGAGAAGGGCTGGAACTGGCGCGAAAGCAACTCCCCGATCTGTTATTGCTGGACTTGATGTTGCCGGAGATGGATGGGCTGACGGTTTGCCGCATTTTGCGCCACGAACTGCCGCCACCAGGGATCCCGGTGATTATGCTCACTGCCCGTTCAACTGAAGACGACCGGCTGCAGGGGTTGGATATTGGCGCCGATGATTATGTGACCAAGCCCTTTAGCCCGCGGGAAGTGGTGGCCCGTGTGCGGGCGGTCTTACGCCGAGCCGGTTTCAATGGCTCCGCAACGCCCGATGAAGTTCAGGCCGGAGAGTTGCATATCAACCTTGCCAGCCACGAAGTGCAGTTAGCTGGGAAACCCATCTACTTAACACCGAAGGAGTTCGATCTGCTGTCAACCATGGCGCAGGAGATGGGGCGCGCCTTTTCACGTGAGGAGTTGGTGGAAAAGGCGTTTGGCTATGATTATGATGGCCTTGACCGGACAGTGGATGTCCATGTGATGAAACTACGGAAGAAGATCGAACCGGATTTATCGAATCCACGTTATATCCAAACGGTCTATGGCATCGGGTACAAGTTTGCCGCACAAGGGCAGAAGGATGAAGGGCAGAAGGATGAAGGATGAAGGCGGTGCTAAAATAGAAGACAGCATACGGCCGAAGGCAGACGGTAGATGGCGCATCGTTCACCCCTCATCCCTCAGCTCTCAGCCTTCATCCTTCAGCCTTCGCCACAGCTTACGCTGGCGGCTGTTTTTCACCTTGATGACCGTGGCCGTGGTGGCCGTGGTGTTTGTGTCCCTATTTGCCAATCGCTCCACGACCAATGCATTCGGCCGCTATGTATTGGGTGATCTTGAGCGCGATCAGTGGGCAATCGCCCATCTATTAGAATCGCAGCTTCAAGGGAGTAGGCCGGAAGAGGCACAGCTTCTGGTTGATGCCATTGGCGAAGCTTACGGCCGCCCGATTACAGTAACCGATGCGGAGGGGCAGGTATTTGTTGGGGCGGCGCCCTTTGCCGAGCTTCCGCCGGAAGCGTTTCTTCTACCCGAACGCTCGCCCGCCTCGGCGGTTTTGAATTTTCGAGCTGTGCCTTTGGAAAGTACCGGAGAGATCAAAGCCCCCTCTTGGCGAGTTGTGCCTGTTCCCTTAACCACAGACGAAGCAGAACTGATTGCTCGCTTCAACGGAGATTGGCAGGAACTGGATGCGGCCCTGGCCGCGGCGTGGTCTTTAACGGAACGGCCGTTTACTGGCTCCCTTTCTGTAGGTCCAGAATCTGGCGTTCCAGAATCTGGCATTCCAGCACCAGAGGCTCCAGAACCACCTTATATCTTGACCCGGACACTAATTACCCCTGGCTATGGTGTTGGGCAGGGGCGTGTGGAGGGGGTGGAAACTTTTATCGGCTCAGTCAATCTCTTTTTCTGGCTGGCGGCCGTTGGCGCGGTTGTTATGGCCGGGGTGTTGAGTCTGGGGTTGTCGCAGCGGATTTTGCGACCGGTGCAACGGCTGACGGAAGCGGCGCGGCGAATGGAAACAGGAGACCTGTACCAGCGTGTGGAAGTGGTGGGGAAGGATGAGATCAGCCAACTGGGCCACGCCTTTAATGCCATGGCCGGTGGCTTGCAGCGACAAGAGGAGTTGCGGCGCAATATGGTCACCGACATCGCCCATGAACTTCGCACACCGCTGTCGAACATTCGCGGCTATTTGGAGGCGGTGCAGGATGGGGTATTGGCGGCCGACGGGGGAACGCTGCACACCATGCATGAGGAAGTCGTCCTGCTGTCAAGACTGGTGGACGATCTACAGGAGTTGTCGTTGGCCGAGGCAGGACAGTTGCGGCTTGATCTGCGGCCGTTAAATGTCGCCGACATCATTGAACCGGCGGTCCAGAGCGTGCGGCCGTTGGCCCAGGCAAAGGGCATTACGCTGGAAGTGGAGTTGGCGGAGGATTTGCGGCTGGTGACGGCCGATGCCAAGCGTACCGGTCAGGTGTTACGCAACTTGTTGCAAAATGCGCTGGCGCATACGCTGTCGAATGGGCGGGTGGTGGTGCGGGTCGCGGAGGAGCAGAGGAGCGGAGGGGCAGGGGAGAAGGGGCAGGTGGCAGGTGGCAAGTGGCAAGTAGCCGGTTGGCATCAATCTCCAATCTCCCAATCTCCCAATCTCCCAATCTCTCAGTCTCCAATCTCCAATCTCCAATCTCTAACGATTTCAGTAAGCGACAACGGGCCGGGGATCGCGGCCGAACATCTGCCGTTTATCTTTGATCGCTTTTACCGGGTGGATACATCGCGGGCGCGGGCGACGGGGGGAAGTGGTTTGGGCCTGGCGATTGCCAAGGCGTTGGTGGAGATGCAGGGCGGCCGAATTTGGGCGGAGAGCGAAATTGGTGTAGAGACGACCTTCTTTTTTACCCTGCCTGATACGCGCTCAGAGAGTGTATAAGAGTACGACAACCAACAGTATAATAAGTATTAAAACTCCTGCTGTCTTAGGCGTTCTCTTCACCATTCGCACCACCGAAATCTTCGTCTGTTTCTTCGTATTGATGGTGTTTCATTGTCAACCCTGCTATGCCAATGAAAAGACCCCTACAGCTTAACTGTAGGGGTCTTGGGGTATTCGTGGTGATTGCGAGCAAAGCCCCGTCACCACGAACGCTTGCTATTCCTAACCCGTTTCAACGAGTTTCCTGTGCCAGCGGTAGAAATCATTCTACCCTGTCATGCCATAGCCATACGGCCATACCCTATTACACCTATTCCCAATTTTCTGGGATACGGATCGGGTCAACCTGGCGAGGCACGTTGGGGTTGGGGGCCATACGGAACATGGCTTCGGCCGCGGCTGTCGGCACACCTAGCTGCTCGGCCGCTGTCGCTACCAGTTCATAGCTCTGGCGAGCGCTGGTGGCGGCGGTCAGATAGTTCCACCTCCTGAAGTTGCGCATCGCTTCACGTGATTTCATGTTCGCTTCGTTGAGTAACGGCCGAACACTCCCCGCGTCAGGATGAGCCAACACATCAGCCAGAATGTCATTGGCCGAGTTGAGATAACCGGCAAATTCGTAGCGATACATGTTGTCCTGGTCAAATCGGCCGAAGCTGTTGCTGATGCCGAGATAAGACATGACACTGTCACTTTCGTCCCCAACCCAGGCAAAGAATAAATCGCCACCCGGCCCATAGTCAAAGCCTAACTCAGCGTCGTAACCATCGTGTGGATGGGACATGCCGATGTGGTGGCCGAACTCATGGATTGTCGTTGTGGTGAAGCCAAAGCCAAAGTCGCGGTAGGTTGGAGTATCAAATTGGAAGACAAAGCTTTGCGTGCCATCCGTCCAGTTATCATCGGCATAGCCAAGCAAGCCAAAATTGTCTCCCATCTGTGCGTCGGTGGTGTTGAAGGAAAAGACCGCACCGACGTAGTCATCCGGCCCATAGGCAGGCACGTAGTCGTCGTAGTTGGCATCAAAGTAGCAGAAAAGCTGGGCAAAAGGATCCCCAAGTGGTGTCCAACAATCTTCCCTATCGTTTAACCCATTAAAGATACGCAGAGAGCGCCGCGCACCGCGATCGATGGGGTCATTGTCCTCCAGATGGACTTGCCAATCATAATAGGGTTGGAAGGCGGAGAGATATTGATGGGTGGCATCAGTATCGATCCAGTCCAACCCGCTGCTGTTGGGTTCGTCCTCAAACATCTCGATATGCACCACACGATCACCGCCCGGACCGGGGGAAGCAACGAGAGGATCATAGAGGGGTGAACTGGTGAAGATCAGATTGATGGCGACAAAACGGGCGACCAGCGCCAAATCGCCGGAGAGTTCATCCGCGTCGCGGTAACCACCATCCGTATATTCCCAAACGGGCGGCATTCGATAATCTTCTACTCCATCACCATCCAGATCAGGAAAATCAACTAGCCAATTGGTCGTGTTCCACTCCGGTCCGGCGGACAGATCGTAGAACCAGGTGCGGCTGTGGGTTCCACCCCAGGCAATCAACGCCCGCGATGGGTCTTCGCCAAAGTTAAAGCCGGTATCGAGGTCTACTTCATCCGTTTTGGTGTAGACGTGGAATTGGAAGTCGTCGCGGCCGTGCCAGTTGATGAAGAAGATGGTGTAGCCAATGTTGGCATTAATGCCCAGTCGCCGGGCGTTGGTCGCCAACCACTGTTCGGCCGAGGGGGCATCAATATAGAGAACAGGGCCGGTCACGTCCAATACATTGGTTTCTTGCTCGTTATACAAGAGTTGGAAGAAGGTCGGGTCGCCGGTCGTGCCGGTTTCCGCGAGGTAGTTGAAGAAGTCCTCTTCAAAGGGGGCGGTGGCAAAGCGCGTGCGATAGCGGAAGTTGAAGTGCAGGCCCATATCGCGCCCTTCCACGCCATAAAACGGGGGAACACGAACGATGGGTGTGTAGCTCGACGGGAGCTGGCTGACAATGGCCTCAGCATCAACATCCTCTTTTTCATACCCCACAAAGACGATGTTGATCGGAACATTTTGGCGATAAGTGGTGTGGACACCTGGCTCCAGGTTGCTAGCGGCACTGGTTACACCCTGGGCGGAGACGGCCGAAGCCAGAAGCAGGGTCAGCACAGTAACGACAAGCAACAAGAGCGATCGCCTTACTCTAGTAGAGTTTTGGGAAACGTGACTCATTGCAATCTCCTTTTCTATTCGGTTGACAATCTTATTGCTCTTACTCTTCCCGCAAGCAGGCCCACTCTGCCAGGGAACTGACATTGAAGCGCTACCCCACCCACAATACCCACAATATCCTGCATCATATCTTTTTTAGCTAACTAAAGTCAAGTGATCTGGCGGTTCAATTTTATATCAAATACCCTCGTCAGGGCGCGGCCGTTGTAACGCGATTTTCCTAAATCGCGGTTTCTCGATGAGCATCGTTAGCAGCGATTTAGGAAAATCGCTGTACTAGGGCGGGCGTCTTCTCGCAGGATAGGAGAGGAGGTGTTAAAATATGGGGCTATGTTGAATAGTATAGATAGTAAGAATAATTTATTACATCATCAGTTAGCGGTATCCGTCAAGCAGGCAATTGCCCAGGCACAAGCGGCCGCCGAACTGGCTGCTTTTGATATTCCTGATGTCGTCGTTGAACGGCCGCGTGACCCTTCGCATGGCGATTATGCCTCGGCGATTGCGCTGCAACTGGCGCGTCCGGCACGGCAAGCCCCGCTGAAGATCGCCCAGACGATTGCCGATCACCTGGTCTATCCCGATTTTCTGGCCGAAGTGACGGTCGCGCCGCCGGGGTTCATCAACTTTCGCCTGTCGGCCGCCTGGCTACAGGAGTTGGTTGAGCGCATCATTCGCGAAGGCGACCAGTACGCCACTTTTAATTTGGGGCAGGGCAAGAAGGCACAGGTGGAGTGTGTCAGCGCCAACCCGACCGGCCCGATTACTATCGGCCGCACGCGAGGGGGCGTGATCGGCGATACGCTGGCGCGGGTGCTGCGGGCGGCCGGTTATGATGTCACGCTCGAATATTACTACAACGACGCCGGGCGGCAGGTGACGTTGCTTGGCGAATCGTTGCGCATCCGTTACCTGCAACAGTTGGGACAGGATGTTGAGTTGGGTGACGAGCATTACCAGGGTGACTACCTCATTGATCTGGCGAAGGAGTTGCTGGCGGTTTATGGGGATACGCTTGCGGAACGGCCGGTGGAGTTCTTCGGTCAATACGCCCAAGACCGTATTTCACGCCAGCAAAAAGAGACGCTGGCGGCGATCAATATCATCTTCGATGTCTATTACCGCGAACAAAGTCTTTACGAGACGGGCAAGGTATGGGCGGCGCTGAAGGATTTGCAAGAAAAAGGGTATGTCTATGAAAAAGAGGGGGCGCAATGGTTCAGGACAACGGCCTTTGGTGACGACAAGGATCGCGTCCTGGTCAAATCCTCTGGTGAACCGACCTATCGCCTGCCCGATATGGCCTATCATTGGGACAAGGGGCAGCGGGGGTTTGATCTGGTCGTGGATGTCTTCGGCCCCGATCACCATGCGACTGCCACCCAGGTACTCATGGGCGTCAAGGCGTTGGGTTATGAGCCAGACTTTGTCCACACGCTGCTGCACCAGATCGTTTCGCTGACGCGCAGCGGTGAGCAGGTGAAGATGAGCACACGGCGCGGCCATTATGTGACGCTAGATGAATTGCTGGCCGAAGTTGGCCCTGATCCCATTCGCTACTTCATGATCTCCCGCTCGGCCAACAGCCCGGTGGATTTCGACCTTGATCTGGCGGTGGAACATTCGGATAAGAACCCGGTCTACTATATTCAAAATGCCCATGTGCGTTGCGCCGGCATCTTCCGCCGCTGGGTGGAGGCAGGGTATGACGCCGATGCCGATCAGGACGCTGATTTGAGCTTGCTAACGCATGAACGGGAGATCGCTTTTTTGCGCAAGGCGTTGGAACTGAGTGAGGTGTTGGAGTTGATCGCCACCACCTATGAGCCACACCGCCTGGCCTTCTATGCCTACGATCTGGCGGCACTGTTTCATCCGACCTACGAGGAGTGCCGCGTGCTGCATAGCGAGGTGCCAGAGCCGTTGCGGCTGGCGCGGTTGCGCTTTTACCGCGCGGCGAAGCAGCTTTTTGCGCGGGTGCTGGATTTGATGGGCATGAGTGCGCCAGAGGTTATGTAGGGGATGAGTGGTTAGTGGCTAGTGGTTAGGGACTGGTGTTTAACAGATGTTACCGGGCAAAGATTTCTTGGGGACATTGTGGGCGGTGCTGGGCGGGTTGCTGCGGCTCGATCCGGCGGCCTATGAGGCGGCGTTGGCTTCGGCCGACAGCACCCAACTGGGATTGACCACCCTCTTTCTCGGCGGGCTGTCCATCACGTTGGGGCAAAGCGTGGTCTTGTTTGCCAACCGCGTCAGCCGCTCGCGCTTTATCATCAGCCTGATCGCCTCGGCCGTCTTGTTCGTCGTCAGCGTGATCTTTTGGGCGTTGTCCATCTGGGCGATTGCCACCTTTGTGTTGGATGAGCAACAGCCGTTTACCGCAGTCCTGACCGTCGTTGGCCTCAGCTATGCCCCCTTCCTCTTTGGCTTCCTCGTGTTGCTGCCCTATGTGGGTAATATTCTTGATAACGTTCTCCACATCTGGGTTTTCCTCGGCACATTGGTCGGCGTCTCGCGCTTATTTGGTTTCACCTTGTGGCAGGCGTTGCTTTGCTGTTTGTTGGGTTGGGTGTTGCTGGAGGTTGTGTCTCGTTTCGGGGCGCAGGCGATTGAAGCGGCCGAAGATTGGGTCTGGCGCATCTCCACCGGCACAGCGGCCGAGCAGGAGACAGACACGCTGATCGAAGCGTTCGTTCGTCAGGCGCGGGAGCAGGAGAGAATGGGGACTAAGAGACTAGGAGACTGAGAGATTGGGCAACTGAGAGATTTTGTCCATCTACGCTACTGCCAACTGCCGACTGTCCACTGCTTACCGATCACCATGAATCTTCTATTCGAGTCACTCATCCTCCTCTGCGGCGTGGGGGTGTTGCTGCTGATCTTTTTGGCCTTGCTCTCCCCGTTCGAGACGCTTGGCTGGTGGGCGGGATGGTCGCAGCGACGGCTGACGCCCACAGGCCGAGCGAACCCGGAAATGATACCCTCGGCGAGCGGTGTTGGTGCAGACGCTGAAGGGCAGGCGGCTATTGGAAGCCCTCCTTCCGCACCGGTCTATATCGTCTATCTGACGGCCATTGGCGGTATTTCGGCCGAAGCCCTTTCCGGCCGCGAGCGTGGCTTTCTCGAACGGCTGGGCGAACGGTTGCCGGATGGGGTCGTCGTCCACGATGTTTTCCCTTTTTCAGTGACCAATAACCCGCTGAATGGCGAGCGGCAATTTGCCTGGTTGTGGGATTGGATTCACCGAAGCCGTTTGCAGGGGCGGCCGGGCGTTCTCAGCGCCTTTATCTTTGTGCGGAATCTATTCCAGGTGGGCGTATCGGCCGATCCACGCTATGGCCCCATCTATAACGTCGGGGTTGGGTATGAGATCGCCCGCAGCCTCTTTCGCCATGGTTACCCACCAGAAGGGGGTTGTCCGATTGTGGTGATGGGTTGGAGCGGTGGCGGGCAGATCGCGCTGGGCGTCGGCCGTTATCTGGCCGAAGGGTTGGCTGCGCCGGTCTATGTCATCTCCATCGGTGGCGTATTGAGCGATGATCCGGCTATCGCTTACATCCGTCACCTTTACCACCTGGAAGGTTCCAGAGATAAATTCCCGCGCATTGGGGATGTGCTGTTCCCCGGCCGTTGGCCCATCGTCACCTATTCCGCCTGGAACCAGGCCAAACGAGCCGGTAAGATCACAACAATCGATCCTGGCCCGATGCGCCACACCGGACAGGGTGATTATTTTGATTCACGCAACCGCCTACCCGACGGTCAAACCTATGTGGAAAAGACGGTGGAGGTTATCGGGGCAATTATAGACGGCATCATGTAGGGGCAGGTCTTGTGCCTGCCCTTGGTTGGGCA
>CAYPHY010000029.1:20614-65466 GCA_964410625.1 uncultured Ardenticatenaceae bacterium
ACCATAAGGGTTGGGCAACCATAAGGGTTGGGCAACCATAAGGGTTGGGCAACCATAAGGGTTGGGCAACCACAAGGGTTGGGCAACCATAAGGGTTGGGCAACCACAAGGGTTGCCCCTACATTATTTGGGTTGTAGCCAGTTTTGTAATAGTATCTTACATCATATGATCCATTATCTGATTCGCTCATTGAGCTTAATGACGGCCGCGCTGGCGGGGCTGCTCATTTTTCGGCCGCGTAATGGCGTCCTACATGCCCTCCTTTGGATTCCCAAGCTCCTGGTGGCCGCGCTTGCCCCCTTGTTGGCGCTGGCCGGTGGCTTTTGGACGGTGGTGGGGGTGCGGCGGAAGGATTGGTGGATCATCGGCGCGGGGCTGCTTGGAGCGGCCGCCGCCGGACGGCACATCAACCAGATCACCCGGCGGCATGAGGCCCGCTTTGCGGATGTATTTGGCGCCGATTGGCAGGTGAAGATCGCCCCCGACTTGCGCCAGACGCTCTCGGCACGGCCGTGGCAACCCTGGGCCATCCCGGACACGGTCGCGGCCGAACGGGATGTGGTCTATACCACCAATCCAGAGACCGGACAGGCGTTGCACGCCGATATTCTGCGACCCCCACCCGGCACGCGGCCGACCGGCGTGGCGATGATTTGGGTTCATGGCGGTGCCTGGCGATTGGGGCAGCGCAACATTGATAAGTTCCCATACTTTCACCGGCTGGCCGCCCAGGGCCATCTGGTGATGGACATTGATTACACGCTCGCCCCACAAGGGACCATCCGCCAGATGGTTTTAGAGGTCAAGCAAGCGGTTTTGTGGTTGAAGGCCCACGCGGCCGAATACCAAATCGATCCGCAGCGCATTGTCCTGGGCGGGCAATCGGCCGGGGGGCATTTATCGCTTCTGGCCGCCTATACCAGCGACCCCAATATCCACCCGACGCTCCAGGTGGAAGAAGTGGACGGCATCCACGATGCTTCCGTGCGTGGCGTGATTTCCTTGTATGGCCCGACCGACCTGCTTGGCTTGCACGATGAGGTAGAGACCCGCTTCGGCCGTTATATGGCTTCTCAACTATCGCAAACCACGGTGGGTATGTTAAATCGTCGTGGTCATCCCCTTGCTAAAATATTTGATGGTATGGAAAGCGTGGTTGGCGCCGATCCAGTTGATGATCCCGATGTTTATGCCCTGCTTTCACCGCTGAACTATGCCTGCGGCGAATGTCCACCGACCCTGTTGGTGCATGGCGACCATGATTTCCTGGTCAATGATCGCGGTTCGAAGGAGCTATACCAGCGTTTGCAAGACAGGGGCGCGCCGGTTGTCTACCTCTCTTTTCCTGGGTGTGACCATTCATTCGATTCAGTCCTGCCGCAGTTCTCTCCCGCTTCGCAAGCGGCCGCCTATCACATTGAGCGATTTTTGGCCTTAATGGCTGGATAACGACAACGGATACAGAAATAAACGGATAAACGGTTACTCCTGCATCCGTTTGTTTCTATATCCGTTGTACTTCTCCCGCCGCTGTCTACCGCCCTCGGCCGACAAAGTGCAGCGTCTCCTGTCCCGCTCCATTCCTGATAATCAACGTATTGCTGTCCGTCAATTCATAGCTAGCCGCCTGGCGCAGAGCGTTGAAGAACGACTGCTCCTGGGCTTCAAGCCCTGGCGGGTTGGGGCAGGCCACCCGCGAGGCCTGGAAGTCGCTGATCGTGATTGAACCGGCGTTGGCAGTGTATCGGCCGCTGAAGGTATTACATCCGCCTGAGCCGTTCAGATCATTGCTTGTGCCAAAGATGAGCAGCGAGACGGCTTCGGCGATGGCTGGTTGGCCGTTGATCGTCGAGAGCGTCCAGTTTGTTCCCCGCAGCGGATCGACCGGCGGCGCGTCTACAACGGAGATGGTGCGCTCTTCGGCCGCCTGGTTCCCGGCCGTGTTCGATGCTTCCAGGCGATAGACCACCGAACCGGCGAAGTTGATGCAATCTTGTGCCGAGCCGCTGAAGGAGGCGTTGTCGAGAACGACCGCGCCATTACGCCGCAGCCGGACGAAGGAGGTGCCGCCGCTGGTGCCCCAGTTGATTTGCACACATTGCCCCGTCTGTATCTGCGCCGGGGTGACGTTAAAGAGGTTGATGATCGGCGCGGCCGGCGGCTGGGTTGGGGCGGGGGTGGCCGTTGCCGGATTGACGACATTGACAAATTGCTGGCCGCGACTGCTGCCGCCGGGGCCGTCCGCCTGAATGGTATAGGTGACCGTTCCAGGGCCGCCGGGACAGTTCTGGATACTGCCACTGCGCGGCGCAGCGTCCCAGATCAAGTTGTTGTTGGCGGTGATCATCACCCGCGACACTTCCCCACGCACATCCCACTGCACAATCACACATTGGCCGGTGGTGATTTGCGCCGGGTTGGCGGCGAATTGGGCGATGACCGGCGCGTTTGGCGCGGGGTTGACGTAGATCGTCACCTGCCTCACCTCGACGGTGTTATCGAATTTGACCACACGCAGATTGTAGAGCGTGGCCCGCTGGGGGCAGACGGAGCGTGTGCCTGCGGCCGGGACGGGGTTGAATTGCCACTGTTCCCCCTCGGCATAGAGATAGCTCTCGCGCACGTTTTGGACGTCCCAACTGAGTGTGGCGCATTGCCCTTGCAGTATGGTGGTGCGGTCGGCGCTGAAGTTGATGTTGGGTGAAGGCGTTTGCGTGGGGGGTGGGGTGGCGGTGGCCGGGATGGGAACGCGGATACCAACCCAAATGCGGTCGCCAAACGGCCGTCCTTGCCCATCCACCATCTGCCAAAAGCCCTGGTATGTATTGGGTTGCAAGGGCGCGATTAAATTGACATAAATATCATATGCCTGACTGGTGGCGACCAGTCCCAGGATGGGTGTGGGCTGGCCGCCCATGCTTGCTTCCGGCAAGTTGCCGCTGACAAATACCAGGCGATAGCTGCTGTTCCAAGTGCAAGTGCCGTTGTTGCTGATGCGCCAACCCTTTTGAAACGCCTGGCCGGGAGCGACCAGCGGCGGGGCGGTCATGTTGCGATCATCCAGATTGAGATCGGCGATATACCGCATCCCGTTGACGCAGGGGACGGCCGTTGGCGGAGCAACCGCGGTTGCGGTGGGTGCGACCGGCGTGGCGGGTGGCAGCGGCGTCGGTGTGCTGGTTGGCGGGTCAACCACATCACCAGGATCAACGCCGGTATATTGGGCGATCAGCGCGGCCAACTGCCCGTCATTTTGCATCTGGAGCAAGACCTGGTTGATTTGCGCTCGTAGGGCGTCGGCTCCTTTGGGGAAGGCAATGGCAAAGAGTTGCCGGTTTAGCCCGCGGGCGGCCACGGTGACGCCACCCTGCGCGGCCGCGTCTTGGGCTGGTTGGGCGTCGAGCGCGACCAGATCGATCCGATTTTCACGTAGATCGCCAATGGCTTGATCGATCCGCTCATAAACAAAGAGATTGCCCGCGGGGGCCTGCCCGTTATTGATCAGGCTCGTTTGCAGCCACTCCTCATAGACGCTGCCTTGCTGCACGCCAATACGTTGACCGATAATATCGTTGACCGAGGTGATCGGGCCTGACTCTCCTTGCCGCGCCAGAAACGCATCTTCACTGACGAAGTAGGTATGGGAGAAATCAATGGTTGCCTGTCGTTCCGGCGTGATGGAAAGGGCGGCAACAGCGACATCAATCTGGCGTAGCTGTAACGCGCCGGGCAAGCCCTCGAAAGCCATATCCTGAATTTCGACGTTGACCCCCAGACGACGGCCGACTTCGCGAATCAAAGCCACATCCAAACCATCCAGTTGGAACTCATCGGTGTAGTAGGCAAAGGGGGGATAGTCGGCCGAGGTGCCCACCAGCAGCGTTCCCGCAGCCTGTACCCGTGCCCATGAATCATCAGCTACGGCCGTTGGTGTGGGCGTGGGTGGATTGAGCAGCCGTTGACCGACCAGCACATAATACAGTAGACCGGCGACGATAAGGGCGGCGATGATCAGGGCTATCAGTAAGATGTTTAACTGCCTTCTATTCATGGTACAACTTCCTTCCAATCACCAGGTGTTCGCGCGGGTTGTTTACCCGCGCTACATGGGTCAATCTCTTATGAAAATAAGCGCTCCAGGGCCGCTAATCGTCAGTTCGTCGCCATCAATCGCGAAGCGGTCGGCCGATTGCAAGGCGGACAGGTATTGCGCCTCCAACTGCATAATGTCTGGCGGGATGGTGCAGACATTTTGGCCGAGGGAGTAGGGGCCGACAAGCAGCGAACTGTTGTTGATCTGGTAAAAAGTGGAGTAGTGGTTGCATCCGGCATTGCCGCTGAGGTTGCCGTTGTCGCCGAAGATGGCGTTGATCACTACGGTGGGAGGGAGCGTCAGACCATTTAGCGAGACCAGCGTCCAGGAACCGAGCAGAGGGTTGTTGGCGGTGGGTTGGTCCACGGTCACGGCCGCCTGTTGGAACGTCACCTGGTCGGCCGCGTTGAGCGCCTCGATCCGATAGGTATATGTCCCGCTGTTGGCGAGGCAATCGGTCGCCGCGCCGGTCAATGGGCCGTTGTCGAGCAAGAGGCTGCCGTTGCGCGTGATCTGTACCCGCGTGGCTCCACCACCCGCGCTCCAGTTAATCGTCACACATTGGCCGGATTGGAGGCGGCCGGGCCGGACGGAGAAGCTGTTGATCACCGGCGCGGCGGGGCCAGTGGGGGTGGGTGGGACGGCCGTGGCGGTTGCCGCCGATGACTCCACCACTGTCACCTCCCGTTGGGCGCGAACAACACCACCAGGGCCGGTCGCTTCCAAGACATAGACCCCATTGCCCGATGGTGGGCAATCGGTCAATCCGCCGCTCAACGGTGCGCTATCCCACAGCGCCACATCGTTCCGCAACAGCCGGACTTGCTCAATCTCTCCTGTCACCCGCCAGGTGAGTTGCAGGCATTGCCCGACGATGATTTGGAAATCAGGCGTCACCGCAAAGCTGGTGATCTGTGGCGCGTCAATGGGCGGTGGCTGGACGTCAATCCGTTGCTGGCGGATGTCGGCCGTGCCATCGGCCAACAAGATACGCAGTTCATAGGTTGTTGTCACCGGCGGACACTCCTGCTGTGCTCCGGTGGTGGCGACTTCATTGAGTTGCCACGGCTCTCCGGCGGCATAGAAGTAAACATTGGTGGCGTTCTCCACTTGCCAACGGAAGGTGGTGCATTCTCCGGCGGTCAGCTCGCTGGCGTCGGCGGTGAAGGAGACATCGGGGGAGGGGGGCGAGGTGGGTTGCGGGGTAGGGGTTGCGGCCGCTTCCACGCGAATACCGATGGACAGCCGTTCACCAAACAAGAGGCCATTACCGGCACGCAGCGACCAAAAGCCCTGGTAATCGCCGGAGACCAGTGGCGCGACTAGATTGAGACTCAGATCTGTCTCTTCTCCGGGGGCAACATTGTCGCTGATGACAAATGGTTGGCCGCCCATTCGCGCGGCGGGGTCATTGCCGCTGGCATAGACCAGCATATAGGCGTTGTTCCAGGTACAGGTCCCCACATTTTGCACACGCCACCCCTTGGTGAAGCTTTGTCCGGGAGTGAAAGTGACCGGTGCTTGCATATTTTGATCGTCAAAACTGAGATCGCGGACAAGCGCCATCGCATCAATGCAGCCGAAGTTGGTCCGGTTGGGCGGCAGTGCCGGGGTTGGCAAGGGGGTAGGCAGCGGCAGAGTTTCTTCCGCTGATAGACCAAGATGGGTTTCTACCAGCTCGGCCAAGGTCCCATCTCGCTCCATTTCCGCCAGTGCCTCGTTGAGCGGCTCTAATAGGGTGCTGCCGTGGCGTGTGGCGGCCGCAAAGTGTTGGCGATTGATCCCCTGTCCGGCGATGGTGAAGTCGCCTGTCGCCGCCGCTACTTGTGCTGGAAGTAGGTCGCCGACGATGAAATCAATGCGGCCGTCCCGCAAATCCACGACCGCCTCATCAATCTCGCTATAGACCAGCAGCCGGTCTGCGGGCATCAGGCCAGGGGTAATCAAATTGGTTTGTAGCCAGTTTTGAAAGACCGAGGCGTTCTGCACGCCGACGCGGAAGGGGGCCAGCTCTTCGAGAGCATTGATTGTGGTTGGATTATCGCTGCGGGCGAGGATGGCGTCCTCGCTGACAAAGTAGACACGGCTGAAACCAACCAACGCCTCTCGTTCGGCGGTGACGGAGATGGCGGCAATGGCGAGATCGATCTGTCCCACTTCCAACGCCCCCGCCAGACCGTCAAAGGCCAGGTCGCGCATCTCTATCTCGACACCAAGACGACGGCCAATCGCTTCCGCCAGCGCGATGTCGAAGCCGGTCAGTTCAAACTCTTCCATGTAGTAGGCGAAGGGGGGATAGTCGGGCGCTGTGCCAACCACCAATGTTCCCCGTTCCTGGATTTCCGCCCACAGGTCGTCGCCGGTCGGTTCGGCCGTCCCCTCGTCTGGCGCGGTTGTTGCTGTCGCCACTGGTGGTGTTGCCGTATTGAGTGCCGGGGGTTGAGTGGGGATTGGTCCTGGGGATGGCGTCGAGGGCAGCGTGGGGCTGGCCTGGACGACTGGTTCGGAGGGAGGAGCGGCCGTTAGGCGGAGCAGCACAAAGATCGTCAGTGCGATCGAGATTATCCCGATCAACCCTAGCGATGCAAGGATGATAGCTGTTCGCTTGCCACCAGCGTTCATGGATTCCTCTCCTGAATGCAGGACGCGGCGGACATGGGTAACGCCGCCAGCTTTCATATATGCGGGCTGCCATGTTCGACATCTCCATTGTACTGTAAATGTGACATAATGTTAATCACCTCTCCCTGGCAAATTTCTATGCTGGATTACTACAACGGATGGGGAAACAAACAGATATGGGCATTTATGTAGCGCGGGTTGCCAACCCGCAGCTCCGGTTTAGGCAAACCGGGCTACTGTAGTGTAAGTTGTCAACCCGCAGCTTCCGGCACATCAGTTGACATGTCGTTTGCTTCTACCGCAACGTTATGTTAAAATCCGCTAGAACATTTGATCTAGTAAGGTGGTAGGCAATGGAAGCATTGAACGTCCAGGTGTACCGGATCAACAATGATCTGGCGGAATTGTTCTTCAATCCGCGTGAAATTGACCTCCGTGTTGGCGAAACGCTGACGTTACGCGAACGGGAATCGGGGCGCAGCGTGATCGCCCAGGTGATTGCTTTTCGCTCGGCCACATACCCCTCTCTCTTACGCGAACAGTTGGATAGCCTTGTTGGGCCGGAAGTGGTGCCAAATGTGGCCGGGATGCTGGAGCAGCAACTGGTGCTAGCGGAAGAGATGAGCCACGCCGCGGCCGACATGGGCAATATCAAGGTCGCCCTGGCGAAGATTCGCAAGACCGTGCCTGCGCCACGTGTTTATGGGGTGAACGGCAAGGCGACAAACGGCCGCGTCCGCAAAAACGCCCCCGACAACAATGGCTACGGCCGTTGGGAGCAATGGGATGGTTGGATTCCGGCGCGAGATGTAGATGTATTGCGGACGGCCGACCATGAGGTCTTTGCCAACGCCACCCGCGACTTGGGCCACCGGCTGCGGCTCGGCCGAACCCTCAGCGGTGAACACTTTAGCATTGAGGGGCAAGACCTGGAGAAGGTCAACGTCGTCACCGGCGTGAAGGGCAGCGGCAAGAGCCATCTGGCTAAGGTGATTTTGCTGCAACTGATCGAGCAGGGTGCGCCCTGCATCATTTTTGACATCAACCGCGAATACATCCATTTGCCAAAGGTCGAGGTTGACCCCCAGACAGGCAAGACGATACGGCCGGGCATTGTCCACCTGGAAGCAGGAGGAAATTTTCGCCTCAGCGTGCGCCAGTTTGGCCTGGCCCCCTTGCTGACGTTGATGGAGCGTTTTGGCCTGCCGGAAGTGTCGATGCTTTATTTTGAAAACCGGCTGGCGCGGCTGTGGGCGGAGGCGGACGAGATCGAACGGCGCAATGGGGCGGTCCCCTATATCGGCATTGAGCAACTGATCCAGATGGCCGAAGAAAACGAGTTTGGTGGCGGCTCTAGCACCCCAGTGGTCAACAATGCCATTCGTTCGCGGCTGGAAGCGGTGAAGAACACGCGCATCTTCGCCCGCAGCCCGAAGGAAGCGGCCTCTCTGGGGGAAGCGTATCGCAAGATTCGGCAGGGCGGGGCGTTGGTGATTGACGTCTCTGGTCTCTCCAATCTCGCCCGCGAAGGCTTTGTACAGGCGATCATCGAACTGGTGAAGGAGCTGTGCGTGTGGGAGATCGAGCGCGACAGCCACCGCTTCCCCTTCATCTTCTTTGAGGAAGCCCATCTCTATGTCTCGCGCAAGAGCATTGACTACATCGTCACCAGAGCGCGGCATCTGGGGATTACCAGCTTTTTTGTGACGAACATGATCCAGGGGTTGGACGAGGCAGTGCTGCGCCAGGCGGACAACCTCTTTTTGCTGCGCATCCCCTTTGAGGATGATGTGCGCCATGTCTCGCGCGGGGCAGCGGCCGACTACGAAACGATGATGGCCCTCGTCCGCCGCCTGCGCCAGCGCCATGCGTTGGTCATCGGCAACGTCACCGCCCAATATCCGTTGTTGTTTGAGGTAGACCCACTCAGCGGGGTCAACACGGCCGGGGAAACCCGCTTCTTCTTCCGGACGGAAAAGATAGGACGCTGATTTGTGCAGATAGTTCGCAGATTGACGCTGATCTAGGGAATTCAATCTGCGTAAATCTGCGTCCCCTGTTACACCATGAGAAAACCAAAGAACGCGGCCGCCTACGCGATGCAATGGCTACAAACCGATCATCGCGGCGGCAATAAAGAACCCTATATCAAGCCCTCGTCTTTGGCGCGGGGCTGCATGTTGTACATCGCTTTTGAGCTGGAGGGTAAGCCGAAGCCGCAGTTTGATGCGCGGGTCGGCCGTATCCTCTCCGTCGGTACCGACAGCCACCGTCGTTTACAACGAGGATTAGAGCGCACCTGCCTGGCGCAAGAGGTCTTTTTCGAGATACCGGAGTACCGCATCCACGGCTTTTGCGACGGTATCCTCTATGTGCCGCCGGATGAGGCGCGGGATGAAAGCCAGGCCGGTTTTTGGGCGTTGGAGTTTAAGACAACGGCCGCGACTGAGTTCGACAAGCTGAAAGTAGCCGGAATCCCGAAAGAGGAGCATGTACGCCAGATTCAAATCTATCTTTGGGGATTAAACGAGTACTTCAAAGGCAACGTCCCTCTGCGCGGTGGCATCGTTTACTATGAAAATCGCGACACGCTGGAACATCTCGCCTATGAGGTTTTTTATGATGCGGAGATGATCGAAGACCTGCTGGCGCGGATTAAGAGGATGCTGGACGGATTAGGGAAAGGGGAATTGCCGGAAGATGATGTCTTACCGGCCGATCATTGGGGCCACACCTACTGCCCCTATCTCGATATTTGCGAACCGGGGCAGCGGGCGATTGAGTGGCAGAAGCGACAGCCGAAAACGTTGCCCGACCAGGTATTGGCCGACATCATCGCCAAGCGCATCGTCGCCAAGAAAGGCGCGGAGAAGATGACCGACCAGGGCAAGAAGAAGGCGGGCAAACGCTCGTTGAGCGACCTGGCTAAAGACCTCGAATGGGAGTAAGGGTCTCCCACCCAACTATTGGCACAATAAAATATTATTCACGCGGAGGAAGGGGAACGCTGATTTTCGCTGATGCCACGCGGATTTTCGCTGATTTTTTCTAAAAATCTGTGTTCATCTGTGTCCTCTCTTCAGCTTTTTCAAAACTGTAAAGATAGTGATTTGTATTGGGTCTGAGTGAAAAAGCGGTAAATTGGCAATTGCGAAACTGGTATGAGAACACTATACTTAGCGCGTACTTTTGTACTGTATTCGCTATGTCTACAAATCTTAATTTGAGGATGGGGAAGAATAATGATTAAAAAACCCACGCTCGTTTTGCTCTTTTTATTTATGTTCGTCCTGGTCGCCTGTGGTGGCGGTGATGATCCGGAAGTAGGTATTACGCCGGAAACCACCGAGCCAACAACCGCGCCAGACGAAGTAGAACCGACGGCGGCCGCCGAACCAACAGAGGAAGCAGCCACATCCGGCGTCGTTTCTTCTTATCAAGATGTGGTCAAGGCCATTGTACAAATTGAGGCACAAGGTAGCTTTATTGATCCAGAGTTTGGAATGATGTTGAACGCTGCCGGACGTGGCAGCGGCTTTATTATTGATCCTTCCGGTATTGCCGTAACTAATAATCATGTGGTGACGGGTGCGGCCTTTTTGCAAGTTTGGGTCGGCGGCGAGGACGAGCCGCGTAATGCGCGAATCCTCGGCGCATCGGAATGTTCCGATCTGGCCGTGATTGACATTGATGGCGACGGCTACCCTTATGTGGAGTGGGCAACGATTGAACCTTCGCTCGGCACAGAAGTCTATGCCGCCGGGTTCCCGCTTGGCGATCCGGAACCAACTCTGACACGCGGCATTATCTCTAAGGAAGATGCGGGCGGCGAAAGCAGTTGGGCTTCGGTGGACCATGTGATTGAGCATGACGCGACGATCAATCCTGGCAACTCCGGTGGGCCGTTGGTGACGGCCGATGGCAAGGTCATTGGCGTCAACTATGCTGGTAGCTCAAGCACCAACCAATACTTCGCCATCACCACCGATGAGGCGCTACCGGTGATTGAGCAGCTCCGCGCCGGTACAGACGTCAACTCAATTGGCGTGAATGGCACAGCGATCAACGATGGCGAAAGCTTGTCCGGTATTTGGGTTGCTTCGGTCAAGTCAGGCTCTCCGGCCGACGCTGCTGGTATCCGCGCGGGGGACATCATTCTCAGCCTGGAAAGTCTCATCCTCAGCACCGATGGCACGATGGCTGATTACTGCGACATTTTGCGCAGCCGCAATAGCACCGACACGATGGCGGTGGAAGTGTTGCGCTTTGAAACGTCAGAGTATCTGGAAGGGCAATTGAACGGCCGTGAACTGGAACAGTCCTTCTCCTTTGCCCAAGAAGTAGGCTCGGAAGTGGTCGAACAAGGAGAACAATCCACCGACACCTATTCTAGCTATGTTGGCATTACCGATGATTCCGGTGCGCTCTACATGGAAGTCCCGGCCGAATGGAGCGATGTAGACGGCTCCAACTGGGTATCTGATGGGACGGTGTTTGGCGCCCAACTGATCGCCGCGCCCAGCGTGGAAGGGTTTAACACCACCTGGGAAACCCCTGGTGTGCAAATGTTGGCTTCGGCACAGCTTGCCAACAGCAACATGGGCGAGTTGCTCGATTTCTTCGACTTCAGAACAGATTGTACCTATGACAGCCGCAATCCCTATGAAGACCCAGTCTTCACCGGACAGTATGATCTCTATACCAACTGTGGTGGGGCAGGAAGCACGATCATTGTGCTGTCGGTCGAGCCTGCTGATCGCTCCTATTCGGTGATCTTAGTGGCCCAGGCGCTGACATCGGCCGATTTTGACGCCATTGACCAGGTGCTAAACACCTTTAACGTAGTTGGGACGCTGCCTGGTTAGTGGAAGCTAAGAGATTAACCTACTAAGCTACGCAGGTGCGCCATCCAAATCTCTTTTGGATGGCGCACTTGTTTTTTGTCGGGCCATGTGGGGGCGGGTTGGCGACCCGCGCTGTCTACATGCGGTTGCCGCGCGGGTGGGCTATGGTATAGTAGCGGCCGAGCGAGCGGCATAGCCATGAATGACGAACGTGAGCGGCAATTTGCACCGGGGTTTGGCAGCCTCCTCCTGGCGATGGTGGTGGCGTTGGTGCTTGGTTCGCTGCTGAGTGATTCCAGGGGGGTGCCATTCGGCCGTGGCGGTGGTTTCATTTGGGCTGTCATACTGTTGGTGACGTTCGCGCTCGGCTTGATCTATCTGGCCCAATATCTGCTACCTTTGCAGGGGAGCGCGGGCTGGTCGGAAAGCTTTCGCCTCCTGCTGCGAAACTATTTCCAGCCGCTGACACTCTTCATTGAGCAACAACGGACGAGCCAACCAACCTCGCGATCACGCAAGAGGAAAGCGGCCGAAAGCGAACTTCCGCCCAGCTTCAAGCTGCTGGGGGCCGGAATCTTAGCCAGCCATCAGGCGGTTGCCTTGACCCGGCGCGGCGGATTTTCGCGGGCGGCCGGGCCGGGCTTTGTGTTGTTGGATGCCGGTGAATCGGTCTATCAACTGGTGGACCTCCGCCTCCACAGCCGCCGCCACGCCGTCACCGCCAGCACACGTGACGGCATCTTGCTCAAGACCAGCGTTTCCGTCACCTTTCGCATCCGCCAACCTTCGCCGGAACAAATCGCGGCCGGGCGCGTTGGCCCGCTGCGTGACGCCCGATATTTAATCTATCCCTACGATGGCGAGGCTATTTTTCGCGCCACCCATCTGACAGCGCGAACGGAAACCGACTATGTGAGCAATTGGACGGAGATGATCGCCCCCCATGCCGCCACCCTCCTGGTGGGCGAAATCGGCCAATATACGTTGGATGAGTTGCTGGACACCGCCGGAGCGGAGCCGCTGGCGCAGGTGCGACAAAACGTATTGGGGGAGATGGAACGCGCATTTGCCGCTGATGGGATCGAAGTGACCAGCGTGGGGGTGGGGGCGTTGGAGCTGCCCGAAGATGTGGTGGGGCAGCGGATAACCTCCTGGCAGGTCGGTTGGCAGGATAAAATGACGCGGCAGATCGCCTCTGGCGACGCGGAAACGCTGCGGCGGATGAAACAGGCGCGCGCCCGCGCCCAGGTGGAAGTGATCGAGAAGCTGATGCGTAACATTGACCGGCTGCAGGCGGCCGATGATGCGGCATTGCAAGAGATCGTCATGTTGCGCATGATCGAGGTGTTGGAATCGGCGCAACGTAACAGCAAGGCACGGCAAGTCATCCCGGAACAGGTGGTCGCCAATCTGGTCGCGGAAGCATCCAGTCAGATGCGGGCCTTGCTGGCCCGGCCGAAGGAGTAGCGGTGGCGCAGCGATCTTCCCTTACGCAAAGACAGACTTCCCGCCCCGTTTCCTACCGCCAGCGCATCAGACGGCGCGTGCGTATCCCGCTAATCCCCTGGAACCGGATCAATTGGCTGGCGTTGACCTTGGCCGTCTTGTTTGTCCTCTACTGGCTGTTCGCCCGTTCATTGGAGCGAGTGGACGGCAATGTTATTCTCGCCGCCTGGTTTTTGCCCGAAATGACCCCCGCCCAGGCAGCCCAGCTTGGCTTGCCGATATTTTATCGGTTTCCGGTGGAGATGTTGCATCCGCGCGTCTTGCGCCATTTGATACCGGTGGTTGTGGGCTGGTGGTTGGCGGTGGAGGCGGCCGTCAGCCTGGTGCAGGTCCTCTATGATTGTCCCGACCGGCGAACGGCCAGAGAGTTTTTGCGCCGCCAACGCCGTTCTAGCCTGAGCTTTGATCTTCCCCTGGTCGTTAATGATCGCACATTAGACCAAATGCGGCGTGAATCGTTGCAGATGCGGGTTGGTGGGCCGGTCAACATCGTTGTGCCGGCGGGGAATGCGGCCGTCACTGAGCTAAACGGCCGCTTCAACCGCGTCCTTCCTGCTGGCGGCCACACGCTCGGCCGCTTTGAATACCTTCGCGCGGTCATTGACCTGCACCCGCAGGAGCGTTCGGCAAAGAATGTCCCTCTGCAGACCCAGGAAGGTATTACCGTCTTTGCCGATGTGCAGGTTAGCTTTCGCATCAGCGGCGGTGGCGAACCGGTCACCCGGAGTCGTCCTTACCCCTTTAGTGAAGATGCGGTGCGCCGCGCCGCCTACTCCGGTGTAGTGCTGACGGACGGCACGGCTTCCTCGTGGGACTCCGCTCCCCTTTCCAGGGTGAAAGGCGCTTTGGCCGAAGTCGTCAGCCAATACCCGCTTGATGAACTGTTGTTCCCCACCAGCCCGGTGCGCCAGCTTCATTTTTCGATTCGCCGCGAAGTGGAACGGCGGGTCCGCGCCGGGCTGCAAGCACAAGGGATAGAGTTGCAACGCTTGCAGATCAGCGGATTGACGCCGCCGGAGCCGGTGGCGCAGCAGTACCTGAAATATTGGCTGACGCAGTGGCAAACCAGAGATCGGATTATCAGTGCCGACGGCATGGCCTCTGCCCTGGAAGAGGTTGAGGTTGCACGGGCGGAAGCGGAAATCACGATGATCCAGGGGATTGTCGAGGCCGTTCGCCGCGTGCAACGGGATGGCTCGAAGAGTATGACGGCCGATATCATGGCGTTGCGTTTGATCGAGGTATTGGAACGGCTTGCCGCCCATTCCCAGGCGCCGGAGGGGGTATCCGACCAACTTATCCCGCGCCTGCATGAGTTGCAAAAACAACTGACGAGTGGCGGCCGTTTGCTTGTTACCGGCGAACAACCTACACCAACCGAAGGCCTGGAGAGGAACGAGCCACAGTCAGCATAATTTCTCCGACACCAATGACACGAATGGTGCAAATTTTGCTTGCGAATCTCACCAAGATAGAAAGCAAAATTGGTGTTATTCGGACGCAAAGTTTGCGCCAATTTGTGTCAAAAATAGATATGTCCTAAAGGATAAAAACAGAATGGGCGAACATGTCCTCGTCATTGGCGCGACCTTACTAGATACAAAAGGCAAACCCCTTGCAGGATTAGCCCCTGGAACGTCAAATCCGGCGGTGATCCGTTCCACGCGGGGCGGAGGGGCGCGTAATGTGGCCGAAAACCTTGCCCGGCTTGGCGCAAATGTGCAGTTGATCACCGCTGTGGGCGACGATGAAACGGGGCTGCATCTCCTGGAGCAGACGGTTGAGGCAGGTGTTCATCTCGATCATGTGCTGGTGGTTGAGGGTAAAAACACCGGCAGCTATATCGCCTTGTTGGAACAGGACGGCCTGCTGTCGGTTGCGCTGGATGATGTGAGTGTGATGCAGGTGATCACACCGGCTTATCTCAACCAGCGTCGTGCTTTGTTTCGCAGTGCCAGTATGGTTATGGTTGACGGCAGTCTAACCGAGGCCGCGTTGAGAACGGCCGTGCGCCTGGCGCGAAAGTACAACATACCGCTTTGCGCCGACCCCTCCTCAGCCCGGTTAGCCCATAAGCTGCAGCCATATATTGCCGACCTGCATCTGGTTGTTCCTAACGAAGTGGAAGTCGCCGTCCTTTGTGAGGAAGAGTTTGTGGAGTATGACCCGGAAGAGAGCCTGAGATTGGCGCGTCGTCTGGTGGCGATGGGGGTGGAAATCGCGGTCGTGACCCTCTCGGACTATGGCATCGACTACGCCACCTTCGATGAGACGGGGTATATCCCTCCCACCTACAGCCGGATCGTTGATAGCACGGGGACAGGGGATGCGGTGACGGCGGCGATTATGTTCGGCTTGCTCAATGACCTTCCGGCGATTGAAGCGATTCGCCTCGGCGCAGCGGCCGCCAGTCTGACCCTACAAACCAGCCATACGGTTGTGCCGGACTTGAGTTTGGATATGTTGTATGACCACCTTATTGTGTAGAAAGCGAGAGTGAGACTGAGAGACTATGAGACTGTGAGACTGTGAGACTGTTGGGTGTCTACTGCTTACTGACCACTGTATACTGTCCACTGCTTACTTTGAAAAAATGAACAACTGGCTCGGCCTCCTCATCTGTACAATCTACATCTTCGGCGTCATCGGCCTGGCTGAGGGGTTGCGGCGTTGGCAGGGCTATTCGGCCGACTTCACGCGCAAATTTATCCACATCAGTGTCGGCATGTTGAGTTGGGTCTTGCACCTGCTCTTTGACAACCCCTGGCCCTTTGTCGCTGCCAGCGTTGCCTTTATGGTCATCAACTATCTCGACTGGCGTTATGGCTTCTTTGCCGCCATGGCCAGCAGCAACCGCTCCAATCTCGGTACGGTCTACTTTCCGCTGGCGGCGGCCGTCGTTGCTGTCGTCTTTTGGGAGCAGCCACCGTTGATGGTGGCCGCGCTGATGCCGCTGACCTGGGGGGATGGGCTGGCCCCGGTGGTGGGCAAGACGTTCGGCCGCCGCGTCTATACCGTTGGCCTCAACGGGCACACGGCCGCGCGCACCGTCGAGGGTTCCACCGGCTTTTTCCTTGCCTGTTTGCTTTTCACCTGGCTGGCACTATGGGCTGTCCCTGGCTTGCCACACATCACGCCATTGGCGGCCTTGCTCCCGGCGTTGGTAATCACCATTTGCACGACATTGATCGAAGCGGTCTCGCTGTGGGGCGTGGACAATCTGACGATTACGGCCGTGGCGATCATCATCCTCAGCCTGTGGCCCTTTGCTTGAGTTCATGTTGCCAGTAGAACAGATAAGAGCCATCCTCTTCGATCTCGATGGGACCTTGTTAGATACGGACGATCAGGCGTTGGCACGGATCGGCCGTTATCTGCGGCCGATTACGCGCGGCCGAACCGATGCCTATGTGCGCTGGTTGTTGATGCGCGCCGAGACGCCGGGGAATGCGTTAATGGCCCTGATTGATGCACTACATTTGGACCATAGGCTCCTCTCTATGTCTGATCGCCTGCGTCGCTGGCGCGGGGTCTATCCAGCTTATGAGTTTCAACTGATACCCGGCACGGCTGAGGCACTCCTTCAGCTTAGCCGGAATTATCGCCTGGGGATTGTCACCACGCGCAGCCGTTATCATATCGAACAATTTTTGGCGCGGTTCCCGGAGATCGCCCCGCTGATTGCGGTCAGTTGTGGCATGCAAGATACAACCCGCTCTAAGCCACATCCGGCCCCGGTGTTGCTGGCGGCACAACGACTCGGTCTGATGCCTGAGCAATGCTTGATGGTCGGGGATACAACGGTAGATGTGCGCTCGGCACGGCGGGCAGGGGCATGGAGCGCGGCCGTTCTCAGCGGCTTTGGCGAACGCAACGAACTGGAACGCGCCGGAGCGCATATCATTCTGGACAGTGTCGCAGAACTGGCTGAAAGGATGAAGGATGAGGGATGAAGGATGAATTTCATCCCTCATCCTTTCCTCCACCCTTCTTCGCCGATCAGGGGCACAAAGGCGACGGGGCTTAGTTTTTCTTCCTTGTATTCGGTCTCGCTCAGGCGGCGCACGAGGCGCAGGGATTGGTGGTGGCGACGCTTGCCGACGGGCATGATCAGACGGCCGCCCACCGCTAATTGTTCGCGCAGGGTGGGCGGGACAAGCGGCCCACCGGCCGCGACGATGATTGCATCATAGGGGGCATGTTCCGGCCAACCCAGTGTGCCGTCCCCCAAACGAACATGGACATTGGAATAACCCAACATCGCCAGCCGCGTTCGCGCATATTCGGCCAATTCCGGTATGCGCTCGACTGTGTAGACCTCCGCAACGATACGGCTGAGCACAGCGGCGGCATACCCCGAACCGGCCCCAATTTCCAGGACGCGTTCCGTCGGCCGCAACTGGAGCAGGCTGAGCATATAGGCGACTACATAGGGCTGGGAAATGGTCTGCTCCCCCGGAATTGGCAAGGGCGTGTCATCATAGGCCAGCCGGCGATAGGACTCGTGGACGAATTGCTCGCGCGGGACCGTTGCCATTGCCTCCAAAATATCGCGATCAGTTATCCCCCGGCCAGCAATCTGCTGTACCACCATCTCTTCCCGCTTGCGCCGATAAAATTGCTCGGCCGCCTCTCTGTCCAGTGCATCCGCCATGCTCTATTCATACCACTTCCGATAGGGGGAGGCAAGAGAAGCGAGAGTTTGGGAGTGGGAGACTAGGAGACTGGGAGACTAGGAGACTAGGAGACTATCAATCTCTCAGTCTCCTAGTCTCCTAATCTCCAGTCTCTACTCCTAAGCCGTTTAGAAAGCATGAAAAAAGCGGCCGAAAGCCATTCATTAGGACAGAGAATGAATGATTTGTGATACTATCTTACCCAGCATGAAATCCGCGTAATCTGCGAAGCATCTGCGTTACAAGTAAGCTGTTTTCACAGGAGAGGGTGAATGGGCAATGGGATAGTAGGTGTATTGGTACAACTGTTTAACCTTCTGAAGGAGTTGGTTCACCGGCTGTTAAAAATCCCCGAATTTTTACTATGTTTGCTAGGGGTGCGGCCGCCAAAAACGTTGAAGTTGCGCGTGGTCATTTTGCGCGATGAAAAGGGCTTGCCATTGGCCCGCGAAGAAAAGGTGTTGCAAGTGGTGTATGAGACGGTTCGCCTTTTCGCCCGTGAGGCAGGGGTAGAGGTGGTCCCCAGCGGTTGGCTGGCGGTCACAGCCCCCCACGCTGCGCCGAAAGCCGCGCTGGAGATTAGCGATCCCTGGCTGGATGATATGGGTGAGGCGGGTGCTTTTTATCGCAGCCTGATGGCACGCACGGCCGCCGGAACGGCCGTTGGCTATGGCTCGCCGGTGACGATCTTCCTTGTGCGCCGTGTTGCCGGGAAAACAGGGGCGTCGCTCGGCCCCCTGACCGACTATGCCGTGCTGGAAGCGACGACGATTGAGCGTAACCGCTATTCGCTAGCGCAACAAATCGGCCATGTTTGTGGGTTGTCGTCCTCCAAAGCGAGAACCAATGTGATGTTTGCAGCGGAGCCAGGCGATCAACTGTCGCGCTGGCAGACGGCCGTCTTCCGCACTTCGCGGCATGTGACTTATTTGTGAGTGGGGAGTGTTGTTAGGGTATACGAATATACCAATAAACGAATAAACTACTCAGGACGAAGATAGAATGGACAATAACTACGGCGGACAGACGATGGTGGCGACCTTGCGGCGGGTGTTGGTGCGGCGGCCGGATGAGGCGTTTGGCGCGGCCGACCCGCAGCAATGGAATTATCAGGGCGCGCCGGATTTGCAGTTGGCACAGGAAGAGCATGACGCCTTTTGCAATACCCTATTGCAGGCGGGCGTAGAAGTCGTTTACCATGACGCTCCACTGCCTGATCATGCGGACGCGATCTTCGTCCATGATCCGCTGTTGACGACCGACGAGGGAATGATTGTGTTGCAAATGGGCAAACCACTGCGCCGTGGTGAAGAAGCAGCGCTTGACCAGACAGTGCAAGCCGTTGGCGTGCCGGTCTATGGCCGGTTGCAGGGCGAGGCAACGGCCGAAGGGGGCGATCTGCTATGGATTGACAGCCGGACGCTGGCCGTCGGCCGCGGCTTTCGCACCAACGAGGCGGGGGTTGCGCAGCTTACAGCGTTGTTAA
Source organism: uncultured Ardenticatenaceae bacterium (assembly GCA_964410625.1). Taxonomy (GTDB): domain Bacteria; phylum Chloroflexota; class Anaerolineae; order Promineifilales; family Promineifilaceae; genus CAYPHY01. The sequence continues at coordinate 39,843 of CAYPHY010000029.1, forward strand.
ATCCGCTGGGTGTAGATGTTTTGCCATTCCATCTCCCTTATTTTGATGGCCCTGCCTCTTGTCTGCATTTGATGTCGTTGGTTAGTTTGGTGGCCGATGATTTAGCGGTGGTTTATCGGCCGTTGCTGCCTGTCCCTTTTTATGAGCTATTGGTCGAGCGCGGCTTTCAGCTAGTGGAGGTTCCCGATGAGGAGTTTGCGACGCTCGGCCCCAATGTGCTGGCCCTGACCCCGCGTAAATGCCTGATGCTTGAACACAATCCCATCACCCGCCAACGGTTGGAAGCGGCCGGTTGCGAGGTACTGACCTATCGCGGGGATGAAATATCGTTGAAGGCCGAAGGGGGAGCGACCTGCCTGACGCGGCCGTTGTTGCGCCGATGACAGAGGAGAGTGGGAGGCTGGGAGATTGGGAGACTGGGAGATTGAGAGCTTTACCTGGGAAGAAGCAATCTCTCAGTCTCTTACTCTCTCACTCTCTTCTTCGTGATTTTCAGTTTTGGGCCGTTCTGTTTGTGGCGTTGTTGGCTGCCTGGCCGGCGGCGGCCGAACCGGGGTTGTTGAATACGCGGGGTGGGGGGGACAGTCCCTTTTTGTTGCAGCGCTTGCAGCAGTTGGTGGCGGCCGTGGCTGACAACCATTTTCCTGTGCGTTGGATGCCTGACGCTAATTATGGCTATGGCTATCCCTTCTATAACTATTACGCCCCGCTTTCGATCTATATCGCCGCCTTTTTCCGCTTTCTAGGCTTTTCCTTTGTCCGTTCGATCCATCTGGCGCAGCTTGCCGGATTTGTTGTCGCCGGTTGGGGGATGGCGCGACTCGCTAATCGTTGGTGGGGCAACCGTTGGGCAGGATGGCTGGCGGCCGTCGCCTATACCTTCGCCCCCTTCCACATGGTCAACGTCTATACACGAGGGGACTCATTGGCCGAGTTTTGGGCGATGGCCTTCTATCCCTGGATATTGCTGGCGGCCGATAACTTGCTGCAACGGCCGCGCTCCAGCAGGGCTGTTGCCCGCTTTGCGCTCGCCTATGCCGCGCTCATCCTCAGCCATAACATTTCCGCCCTCATCTTTTCACCCTTTTTACTGCTTTATCTGTTGTTGCGGGTAGCAAGTGGCAAGTGGCAGGTGGCAGGTAGCAGGTGGCAGGTAGCAAGTGATCGCTGGCGAGAGGCAGGAAGTCGATTGTTGGCGGTGGGCGGTGGGTTGCTGTTGGCGTTGGGGCTGGCGGCGTGGTTCTTCCTGCCTGCTTTGGCGGAGCAAGCGTTGGCGCAACTGGAGCCGGTGACGGCTGGATACTTTCACTATAGTAATCACTTTCGCGGCCTTGACCTGCTCCAACCCAACTTGTGGTTTGATTATAGTCCTGATGGCGGCCGTGCCTTTCGCATGGGTTTGATCCAGACGATAGCGATTGTATTGGGAGCGGGTTGTCTGGTTGCGGCTTCGTTTGGCATTGTTCGCCTGGAACGAGCTTCCGGCGGGCGGTTTGGCAACCCGCGCCACCTTTTTGTGATGGTTGCTTTTCTCGTTGCGACGCTGATGATCACGCCGTTGTCGCGGCCGTTGTGGGATCATCTGCCCCTCTTGCCTTTCACCCAATTCCCCTGGCGCTTCCTGTCGGTGCAGGCCTTTGCCGGGGCCTTGCTGACTGGCGCGATTGCCTGGTTGCCATATCGTAAGTTCGTTGTCCCGCTGGTGGCATTGGCACTGGCTTTGGGCGGCCTCGCTGGGCTGAAAACGGATCACTTAATTATCAGCGACGAGGACGTGACCCCGCGCCGTCTGGCGGAATATGAATGGTTCACGGGAAATATCGGCAGCACGGTCAGCGCCGAGTATTTGCCACCCACCGCCCAACCTCGCCCCTTCAGCAGCGAATGGCTGAATAGCGGCCGTCGTGACAACATCCAGGCGGTTGCCGGAACTCTGGACAGCGCCCAACTCATTGAGCGACGGGCCACAAGCCAGACCTGGGAAGTGAGAACAGAGGCAGAAGGGGCGACGGTGGTGTTGCCCACGCTGTATTGGCCGGGTTGGACGGCAACGGCCGACAGGCAACCACTCTCCATCCGGCCGCACCCCACTTCCGGCCTGATCGCGCTCGACCTTCCTCCCGGTCCACAGCAAGTGACTTTGACCTTGGGACGCACCCCCATCCGCTTAGCGGCCGAACTCCTCTCCCTGGCGGCAATAGGCATCGTAGCCTGCTTGCTGATTGCCGATTTCAGACGTAAACACAAGGAAACCAAAAGCTTTGCGCCCTTTGCGCCTTTGCGTGAGCCTCTTCTTCTACTTTCACTCTTACTCATCCTCGCCTGGTTAGAGCCGGAACCATCATTAGCGGCCGACAACCTGACCTGGGACTTTGCCCAGATGGGTTATCTTCATCATGACGTAGAGGGGGTGGTATTTGACGACGGCACGCACTTACAAGGGTATCGCTATCATGCTGAGGCGATTGCCGCTGGAGAGACGCTGACAATTTCACTCAACTTCACCTCTGCGGCCGACACCGAGGCAACTATCGAATTAGCGACACCTGCCCTTGCCCGGCCCACTCCTGATGAGCAATCGCCGCCGCCGGTCTTTGTGGCCGAAACACGGCCGCTAGAAAGCCAATCACTCACCTTCCAGCTCACCATCCCGGCCGACGCGCCCACCGGGCTGGTTGTGCCGCGGCTGACGCTGGCTGATGCCCGCCCATTGATGCCCTCCGGCCAGACGCGGGGCGAACTTTTTCTGCGGCCGTTGTTCATTCAAGCGGCCAATCAGCAGCAGCAGGTTTTTAATCAACCGGTCGGGCTAGATGTCGCGACGGTAGAGATGGTGGTGCGAGAGGACAACGTATTGGAGGGGCACTTTGCCTGGTGGACGGAACGGCCGTTGGGGGGCAACTATCATTTCTCCTGGCGATTGCAGGATGCCAATGGGCAGGTGTTGGCGCAATTGGACAGCCAGCCCGGTTATGGCTTCCAGCCCAGCGTCGGTTGGCCCGCTGGTCAGCCGATTCACGATTGGCTATCCCTTCGCCTACCGGATTCTCTATCCGGCTCCGGCCCTTATCCGCTGGTGATGCGCCTCTATGACAGTGTAGGCGGTGAAGAATTGCTGGTGCGCCAGGTGGGCTTGTTGGCAGAGACAGAGGAAAGGCTTGAATACCGGCCGCACACACCCAACTTTGCCTTGCCTGATGATTATCTGCCCCTGGCGGCCGCTTTCCTCGCCAACAACACCCCTATTATCACCCTTCATGGCTACCAAATAGACCAATACAGCAATACACTCTCTTTAACGCTCTATTGGGAGGCTTTGGAAGGGATGACGGCCGACTACATCCGCTTTGTCCATCTGGTTGACGCTGAAGCCGAGGAGGTTGTGGCGCAGCAAGACAGCTTCCCGCAAGGCAACAGCTATCCCACCAGCCAATGGACGGCACAAGAAATCATCACCGACACCGTTCAACTCGATCTGAGTAACATCTCTCCTGGCACTTACCGTCTTGCCATTGGCTTCTATGAACAGTCTGAAGGTCTTCCTCGATTGCCAGTTGTTAGCGGTGACACGCCGCTCTCCGACAATCTCGTAATCTTGCCGGACACGATTCGGCTACCATAATCAATGGTAGCGCGATTTTCCTACATCGCGGTTGCTCCACAACAGCGGCTATGACAGCGATTTGGGAAAATCGCTGTACAAGTAGGCGCATCAACGAAAGTGACGCACAACCAAAATAAGAAAAAGTGTTCCAATTTTGTTTAACTTACGTTACAATATAGACATAACGAAAGTCACTGAGCTAGATGTGGAGTAGGCAGCATAGAATATGCAGCGGCGACAGGCGGCTAATTCCGGAATATCTGATTTGCCAATTATGCGCTTTCTGTGGCGCAATATCTTGGTGCTTACCTTTCTCGCGGTGGCGATGAGTGGGATGTTGTCTGTCTACTACTACTTTAGCCCAACGGGGGGAACGGCCGAAGTCGTCGCCGCCGGAAGCCTGGCTGGTGGCCTGAGTGCACCGCTGACCAAGCCCAGACCGGCCGTGCCAGTGGCCCAACGGCTGGCGCAAAGCCCAGGGCCGTTGCGTATCGGCATCATTTCCGGTCATCGCGGAAACGACTCCGGCTCGGTTTGTGCCGATGGACTGACCGAAGCGCAGGTGGTTGAGGACATTGCTACCCGCGTGGTTGCCGCACTAGAGGCGCAGAACATTCGCACTGATCTGTTGGATGAATTCGATCCCCGGCTCGCTGGTTACACCGCGACGGCATTGGTTTCCATCCACGCCGACTCCTGTGATTACGTCAACGAACTGGCGACGGGCTACAAAGTGGCCGGATCATCCTATACTGACTCAACGCAACTATCAATCTGTGTCGAGGAAGCGTATACACGGGATACGCAACTGCCATATCACGCCAATACGATTACTCCCCATATGACCGACTACCACGCCTTTCGCGAGATTGCCCCTGGCGTACCGGCGGTCATCATTGAGACGGGTTTCCTCAATCTCGACCGCGAATTTCTGACCCAACGCTCCGATGTAGCAGCCAAGGCAATCAGCGATGGTATTCTCTGCTATCTTGGGGAAGCTCGAGGGAGTACAAGGTGAACGCTGAGCGTCTGATCAGAGAGGCAAAGCGAGCCATTGAACAGGATCGGCCGCGTGAGGCCCGCTCCCTGTTGCAACAAGCGGCCGAACAGACGCCAACTGATCCCCGCATCTGGCTGCTTCTGGCTGGCATTGCTCCGTCTTCCCGCGCACGAGAAGCGTATTTGCAACAAGCGGCCGCCCTACGCCAGACAAAAACGAACACGGCGGCCGTTGCCCCTCAATCCACAACATCCACCACGACGCCTATTGCCAGACGCGGCCGTTTGTCTTCCCCCGTCAATGGTGGGCTGTTGTTGCTGCTTGTCACCGGCATATTAATCGCCGGGGTGTTCCTGTGGAGCTACCAGACGGGACGGCCGTTAACCGCACTCGTGGCCGCCTGGTTGCCTGAGGGTACGCCAGTGCAAACGGCCGGAGATGACGTTGCAGCAGACGACAGCAGCACCGGCGATGTGCTTCGCGCGGAAGTTCCAGAGACGGCCGAGGAGTCGCTACAGCCGACGCCGACTTTGGCGGCCGTTAGCGAGGATATGGAAGCGGAACCGGCAGAACCGGCAGCCGATATTTCATCGCCGGAGGCCGTAGCTGAGGCGGTGGATGAGACGGCCGCAGAGGTTGCCGGTGTTGGTGGCTTGACCAGCGATCCCTCGCTGGCTAAGCAGATCGCCGCCGACAGCCAACCGCGACCGGCCTGGACGCCGACGCTTGCCCCAACCCCCACGCCGGAACCAACGGCCACCCCCACGCCTGAACCAGCTCCGGGGACGGCCGCGCGTCCGGCCGAAGTGGGTGATGGTGAACGGTGGATTGATGTCAACCTCACCAGCCAGACGCTGACTGCTTTTGAAGGGGATACGGCCGTGCTAACCTCATTGATCTCCAGCGGCACATGGCTGCACCCCACCGTCACCGGCCAATATCGCACCTACATCAAATATGAAAGCCAGACAATGAATGGCTATCTGCTCGGATATGATTATTATCTGGAAGGCGTCCCCCATGTGATGTACTTCTATCGCGACTATGCCATTCATGGGGCTTATTGGCACAACAACTTCGGCACACCGATGAGCCACGGCTGTGTTAACGTCAACCTCACCGATGCCGCCTGGCTCTATGAGTGGGCGCCGGTGGGGACGTTGGTCAACGTACACTACTAGGAGGAGACTAAGAGATTGAGAGACTAGGAGACTAAATAGCTGAATCATCTAGTCTCTCAATCTCTCAGTCTCTTAATCTCTTTTCCCCATGCCCCCCTTATTCACGCGCTACCCCCGCCTGGTACAACGCTGCCCTTACCGGCCGTTGGGTGATTGGCCGACGCCGGTAGAACGGCTGCCTTTATTGGCGGAGCGGTTGGGCATCGGCCGTCTGTTCATCAAGCGCGATGACATCAGCGGCCGTCCTTATGGCGGCAATAAGGTGCGCAAGCTAGAGTTCTTGCTTGGCGACGCTCTACAACGGGGGGCGCGGGCGATTTTGACCTTCGGCCGTGCCGGCTCGAACCACGCGCTGGCAACGGCCGTCTACGGTCGCGCTGCCGGACTGGAGACCATCGCCATGCTGTTGCCGCAGCCCAACGCCCACTGCGTGCGCCGCAACCTCCTCTGGTCTTTGGCGCTGGACGCGGAGCTGCATCTGCAAGCGACCACACCGGTGTTGGCGGCCGATGCACTCTATCAATTTGTGCGAAGCTTGTTGCGCCGGGGTCGGCCGCCGCTGATTGTCCCCCCTGGTGGCTCTTCGCCGGTTGGGACGCTGGGGTATGTGAATGCCGCCTTTGAACTGCAAGGGCAGGTGGAGGCGGGGCTACTGCCGGAGCCTGATCTTATCTATGTGACGGCAGGGACGATGGGCACGGCCGCCGGGTTGATTTTGGGTTTACGGTTGGCGGGACTACAAAGCCGGGTCGTTGCTGTGCGGGTGGTGGAAGAAGCGTATGTCAACGGAAAGGGTATGGTACAGTTGATCAGGCGGACGAATCACCATTTGCAGCGGCTAGATGGGGCAGTCCCCAACTTGACCATTGACGTTGATGATTTTGATTTGCGTGGTGAGTTCTATGGGGGTGCATACGGCCGCTTCACCCCGGAATGTATGTCGGCGGTGAGCCTGATGGAAGAAACGGCCGCGCTCCGGTTAGAAGGGACCTACACTGGCAAGAGTTGTGCGACGCTGATTGACGATGCAGCCAGGGGATTGTTGGCCGATAAGACCGTTCTCTTCTGGCATACAGCCAATTCGCAACCAGCTCCGGCGGAAGTGGAGACGGCCGATTACCGCCAATTACCCCGCGCTTTCCACCCCTATTTTGAGCGGCCGGTGCAAGAATTGGATAATACAATGAACAATGACAAATGAGACAATGAACAAACAAAGGACTTCCTAAGTCTAACCTTCTTCATTGTTCATTGTCTCATTGTTCATTGTCTCATTGTTCATTGTTTCATTCTGCCTCCCCACAATCTCCCAATCTCCAACCTCTCTCCTAAATTTCATAATCAAAATGCACCAGGTAGCTGAGATAATACTCCTCTTGCCAGCGGTCAATGCCTACTACCCAGGTCCCCCAATCGAAGCCGGTTTCGTCACTTTCCGGGGAGGGGCGATAGGCGGAGAAGAAGTGTAGCGGCTCATACTCCTCCGGCAACTGCACCAGCCCGGCCGTTGCCCCGGAGAGCAGCTCATCACAACCTAGCTCGGTTGCGCCCAGGAAATCCTCTTGCAGGGTCGGTAAGATAACCTCGGCAAACGTGCCGACAATGTCAAAGCCGCTGCCGTCCTGGGTTCCCCATTCGTAGCTTTCTTCACTGGTGAAGAGATCGGCCGCTGCCTCACCCTCAATAAAAACCTCCGGGTTCCACCAATCATGGCGAATCCTTAGTCCACGCTCTGGATGTATCAGACTACCAAGCAGAAGGCCATCTTTGCTGGCAATCGCCGTTCCCAGTTCTTCGATCAAGGCCTGTGCGTCGGCGTCTTCGCAAAACGCGGCCGTTTCCACCGCTTCGGTCAGAAAGCGACTATTGACCCAGCCTTCCACTCCGCCTTGCTCAACCTGCACCCAGGTAGATTCGCCGATGATGGTTTGGCCTTGTTCTTCAACGGCGATACCCTCCGCGTCTGGAGCCAGTTCGCCAACCACATCATACTCAGGCCCTGGCCCTTCGCGGACATTCAACACATCATCGGCCGTCACATACACAACGCGATAATCCCCATCGGATGCACCTGCTTCTTCGGTCGGCGCGGCCGATGTCTCCGTAGGGGCAAGGGTTGGCGCGATAGTTGGCGTTGCTGCTGTGGTTGGTTCTGCCGCTGCGCTGGTGGGGGAAGCGACGGCCGTTGCTGCCGCGGTTGGTGATTCAGCCGGTGTTGTGGCCGCTGGTTGCGTCGCCTCAACAATGGGTGTTGGCAAGGCGGTTTCTTCTCCGCTGTCCCCGCCACAGGCGGCCGTCAGCGCCAGCAGAAAAATAAATAGAAGCGCGACGGTGGGCCGTCGCGCCAAAGAGTAGTTCACTATCGTTGTTTGTTTCATCTTGAATCTCGTCCCTCGAATGATACTTTTAACCATCTAATAGACGATGGCAAGGGGGAGTGGGTTCCGTTGAGCGATTTGGCAAATCGGGCGATTTGGAAAATCGCTCTACAGTTACAGGTTGAACTTGATGTTAATCACATCCCCATCGTGGACGATGTAGGTCTTGCCTTCTTGCCGCAGCTTGCCCGCCGTTCGTGCCTGGGGCAAGCCGCCCAGTTTAATCAGATCGTCGTAGGCCACCACTTCGGCGCGGATGAAGCCTTTGGCCAGGTCGGTGTGGATGGCGGCCGCAGCATCAACGGCCGTCGCCCCGCGCTTAATCGTCCACGCCCGCACCTCGTCCTCGCCGACGGTGAAGAAGGAATGGAGGCCCATCAAGTCATAGCTGAGGCGGATGATGCGGTCGAGGCTTAACTCCTCAACGCCATACTCTTCCATGAAGAGTTGCAGCGACTCTTCATCCCCGGCCGCGCTCAGTTGCGCCAACTCCATCTCCAGCTTGCCGCGCAGATTGACGACGACGCTTTGCGGCTGGTCATAGTCGAGTTCAACTTCCGCCTGATCGTCGCCGATGTTGAAGATGACCACCTTGGGCTTCAGCGTCAGCAGTCCATAGCCGCGCAAGCTCTTTAGCTGTTCTTCGCTCAGGTCGAGCGAACGCAACGGCCGTTCGGCCGACAACGTTTCATTCAGCGTATGAAACAGGGTTAGTTCCGCTTCGGCCGCGGCCTTGTCCTTTGTTGCCCCCTTCTTCAGCGACTCGTTGATCCGTTCGATCCGCCGTTCCACCGTCCCCAGGTCGTTGAGCAGGAATTCCAACTCCAGCGCGGCCAGATCACGCGCCGGGTCTACGCTACCGTCGGGGTGTGGCACAAGGTCGCTTTCAAAAGCGCGAACGACATGGACAAAGCCATCCAGCCCGGAGAGGTGGTTGAGCAACGCCCCCCCTCCAGCCATCGCCATGCCCCCGCTTTCCTCCATCCCCGTTTGCAGCCCAGCCACATCGGTATAGGTGATGCGGGCATAGGTGGTCTTTTGCGGCTTAAACATCTCGCTCAAGAGATCCACGCGCTTGTCGCGCACGTCGACAACGGCCGTCAGCACATCGAAACGGCCGCCCATGCTCTGCCCTGTCGGGGCGTTGCCCTGTGTCAGGGCGTTAAAAATCGTTGTTTTGCCTGCGCCGGGCAGGCCAATGACACCAAGTTTCATAAGCGGAAGTATAGCACAGGGGAAGTAATACGGTGGGTCAATAATGATAGAGCAGGCGAACTTCTTAACGACCGTAAGCCTCTCGTCGGTGAGCAATACTCAACACAACAACTTGTTTTTCAGCATGATTAACCTGGTAGATAATCCGGTAATCACCCTCGCGAATGCGCCAGCGATTTTTGCTGTCACTCAACTTTTTAGCGTCAACCGAACGAGGATTTTTAAGCGATCGAAGTGCACGCCTTATACGGGGCTGCACTTCAGGCGGGAGCTTACGAAAATCACGCCTGGCCGGGGGAGGAAGAAGAACATCGTACTCCATTGTTTATAGTGCTTCTTCACTTAACTCAGCCAAAAATTTCTCTAATGGGCGAGCTTCACCGCCTTCGCTTTCCGCTTCGTCGGCCAACATGTTATCAATTGCATCTTGAAGATGGGGCGGCAATTCTTCCCAATCAGCATAGCGTGCCAGCAGGCGCAACAGGCGTTGGTACTCCTGATAATCAAGGATGACGCCTTCTAGTTTGCCGCTGGCGTCATAGACAGTTCGGGGGGGGAAAACGGATGTTTCGATCATTATTTACCTCGTAAGGATGATTATACTCATTAAGCAAGGGTGGGGCGAGACGGAGGCTAGATTAGAATTAATGCCATGAACCTGAATTGGTGCTAAGCTTTTCCCAAGTTGCTCTATTCGCATATGGGGTCGCTGTGCGGGGTTGTCCATGGAGAAAACAACGATTGGTGTGCTTTTGGTGATGTCACCTCGCCCATCGTTCGCGAGGGGATTGTGTATCTTTTAGCGGCCGAAAAGTATGCAGCCGAGATAGAGGCGAATAGTTCATGGCGTGGCTATCCAGCACAATTGGAGATAGATGAAGGGGGTGGGGGGTCGCGATTCGAAGTGGTTTTTACCATCGTGGGTGATAACCGCACCTTTACCTTGCACTTCTTCAGCGCTTCGCCCTGGCCAGAGGCAGAGCTGCAAATTTATCGCACGATGATTGAAACTTTTGTGCTAGAAGGAGCTACCGAAGAAGAGATTGATATTCCGCTGGAGTGGGAAGCAGGGACAAACGAAGGAGGATATTCGATTGAAGCGGCCGTGCAAGAAATATTCCAGAAGCAGGTATACTGGTATTGACCGAGCCAGTACAGGGCTTTATCACGATTACTCTTGCCCCCGATGGGCAATTGCTGACGGAAGATAGCATGGTGCTTGGATGGGAAGACATTGCAATAGGAGCGCAAGTGCAAGCCACTGGCGAAGTCGGTGAGGCAGGAACATTATTGGCACAGGAGATTCGCCTGCTTGGGTCAGATGATTAAAGGAAACGCTCGCTTAGCAATAGTTCTGGTCGTTATCCTGCTTTGGACACTAAGCGCCTGCAGCACATCAACGGATGTTTCCCTAAAGCGCTGATCCACCACGTATCGTTCTTGAAAGATTGTTTGTGCTTCATGGGGAATGTTTGCCGCTTCCTGAGCAGGCAAAGAGCTGTTCTTATTGGGAGTGGGTTTATCCACCAGAAGATGCCCCGACGATCACGGCCGCCATCCAGGAAACCGTCCCCGAAGCTGGCGTGATTGTATTGGCTGAACCGGTGCAGGGCTTTGTGACCATAACCTTCGCTCCCGATGGACAACTACGCAGCGAAGATGGCACGGTGATGGGTTGGGAGGATATTCAAGCGGGAGTGCAAGTGCAGGCCAGCGGCGAAGTGGGCGAGGCGGGAACGCTGATGGCTCAGGCCGTCACGATATTGGCAGCCGAAGACAACAATGGGGACAACAACGGATAAGAGAAATAAACGGATAACCTACTTACCTATCACTTTGATCGCCAATGATATTTGGACGCGGACGAACGCGGACGAACGCGGACAAACGCTGATTTCATCCGTGTTGGCATTCAGCGAATGCACGCCGCGTCCATTTTTGGAAAGTGATAGGTAGCTAGACGGATAACTACCAACCACCCATCCGTTTATTTCCCTATCCGTTGTTGTCTTACTGCGACAAAATGACGACTTCGTAGGGAGCCAACGCCAGCGAAATGTGTTGGGGTAGGCCGTCCACTTCTTCGGCGGCCGTTTCCATCTCCGTCTGGGTCATAATCGCTTGATTCAATTCGTCGGGTAGGCTATCCTGGCCGTAGAGCTGGTAAGCCTGGTTGCCGCTGCGGAAGCGGACAGACCAACGGCCGTCATGCGGCACACCAATCCGGTACGATTCATGCAAGCGATTGGCGAAGTTGGCAATGACCATCACATCATCCCCCGCGCCCCCTTGCGCCCAACGGTGAAAGGCGATCACCTTGTCCTCGTTGTTGACCAGCGTCATATTGACGTGGGGGCCACACAGTCCGCCGCTTGTCTGGTGCAGATTGCGGCGCAAATGGATTAAGTCGCGGTATAGCAACACATTCCCCTGGTTGCTTTCCGCTTTTGACCAGTCGAGCGGTTGGTGGTCGTCGAACCAGCCATCTTCGAGAAACTCTTGCCCCTGAAAGATCATCGGCAGTCCGGGAGCGGTGAAAACCAGCGCTGCGCCGAGGGCTGAACGTACTCTGGCGAAGGGACTGTCGGCATCCCCCTGGGCGATCTCCTCCGGCACACGCGCCTTGCCATTCGCCACCTCGTCATGGGACTCGGTGTAGATGACGCGGTTGAAGGGGTCTTCCCCATAGCGGAAGGTAATGGCCTGGGCGACGGCCGCTATGTCTCTGGCGTTGTCATCCATGCCGATGATCGCGGCGCGGATGGGGTGGACAAAGTTGGCGTCCCATTGCGCGTCGAAGCCCGCGCCTCCGGCCCCTGTGTCCGTCGTGATCCAGGCATTGTTTTGCAAATCCTCAGCAATGCCGATCCGCCCCGGAAAACGGGCGTTCAACTCATTGTTCACCCACTGCATCAGCGCCCAGCCTTCGGGGATGTCGCTGCCGGGGTCGCCGTCGTGGCCGTGGGCGTTGCGGATGTGGGCCGTCGCGTCCCAACGCAGCCCATCCGCGCCAAACTCCTCCAACCACATCAGCGCGTTGTCGCGGATGTATTGGCGCACTTCGGGACGGCCGTAGTCCGGCCGGGTGTGGCCCCAGGGCGTCTCCGCTCGCCAATCATTGTAGAAGTAGATGCCGCCATTTCCGTTTTCGTGCCAGCCGTCGAATTGCCACAGGCTGAGGTCTTGTGGCCCAAAGTGGTTGTAGACGACATCCACCAGCACGGCAATGCCATGCTCATGGGCAGCCCGCACCAAACGCGCCAACCCTTCACGGCCGCCATATGCCGGACTGACAGCGAACGGATGCGATGGATTATAACCCCAGGAAATGTCACCAGGGAAGGTGGCTACCGGCATTAGCTCAATGGCATTGATCCCCAGATCACGCAGGTAGGGCAATTTTTCAATCACACCATCAAAGGTAGCCGGAACCTTGCCCTCGTTCGCGCCAAAAGTGCCGACATGGAGTTCATAGATCACCCACTCCGGCTTGTGTGGCCGGTAGAACTCCTCTTGCCCATCGCCGAGTCCCTCAACAATGACGCCGTTGCTGTGGTTGCCAATCGCCCGCGCGTAAGGGTCGGTGCGTACCAACGTCTGCCGATTGGTGCGAATGACCAATTTATACTCATGCCCTGGTCGCGCGTTGGGTACGTCGGCCGACCAATACCCATTTCCTTCGCTGGCCAGCGGCGTGCGACAGTGGGACCAGTTGTTAAATGTGCCGGTCACCGCCACCGTCTTGGCGTGTGGCGCCCAGACGCGGAAGGTTGTGCCGCGATCATAGGGGATTGCCCCCATGCCCATGCGTGGCGACGGCCGAGCGGGGAACATCGCCCCGCGAACGCGATTAATCCGGCGATAGATGGCATCTTGCCACCCGGAAACTGGCCGGTCAGTTACTTTTGTTTTACTCATAATAGTTACTCTACAGATAGAAACCGGGCTTCTTCAAGCAGCTTCGTTGCCTAACGAAGTTGCCGAAACCCGGTTTCTGCGTATTCAACATAGTTGCAAACCGCTCAAGATTAACGGCTTTGTATTAGAAAAACATTGGAAAGCGCGTGAGCTTTAAGAGCTTAGTGGGAGAGGATGACCCAATCCTGACCGCGCAGGGCCAATGTCAGGGTGGTCAGGTGGCTGCTGTCACCGAAGCTAACAATCGCGCGGGCGTCGTTGCCTTGCAGGTCTACTTGTTGCAACTCATACCCCTCGGCCGCCGCCGCGCGGACAATGTTTAGATAATTAATCGCCAGCGGATCAATGAATACGCCGCCATTGTCGAGGATACGGCTAACGCTATCCAACACGACATTGGCAAAATTGTAGTCCCCCTTACGCAGCGCGTTGTCGGCCGATTGGAGCATCACCTCCAGCGCGATATTCATCTCCGTTTGCGGGTGTCGCGACAGGTCAGCGACGTTGCCCGATTCGCGTACCTCTCCCGGATGAGGCAGCCAGGCGGTGAGGAAGTAGGCGGTTGGGTCATGTTCCATCTGGTAGCGACGCATAATATCATAGAAGCGGATGCTGGCCGCCAGGTCTTCGACGGCCGCCTGCGACGGTGGGTGGCTCTCCAGGTAGGCGAGCCATTCAGCCTCTATCTGCGCCAGTGAGCGGCCGTAATACTGTTGGAGATTCACATCTAAGGCGGCCGATTCCGTTGCGCCATCGTCGGCGGTCACGTCGCCATAAAAAGCGCGAAAGGTGGACCAACCATAATTATCAATGAGATAAGTAATGAACCCCGCCGCTTGCAGATAGCCGATTTCATGCTGGACGGGATAAAAATTATCCACCAGTTGTTGCAGCGGGACATATTGGCCTAACGTCAATAAGGCGGCCGAGCGCTGGTTCAAATCCTCTTGCTTATAATGCCCGCCGCTGGACCAGACGGCCAATCCTTCGGCGAGAAAGCGTATCCGGCGCGGGGCAAATTGTTGGTCAATGATATGGGTGGCCTCATGGGTCAGTAGCTCGTGGAGACCACCGCCTGCATAACCGCGGTCGGCATAAGAAACAACAATGTCATTCCCGGCAAAGCCCCCCTGACCCAGCACGCGGTTAATGAAGTAGAAGTTGATTTTTTGCGCCAGTGGTTCGCTTAACTGGCTTGAGGCCTGGGCGACGGCCGCCTCGACCGCCGGGACCAACTGTGCCATATCGCGGGCAGCGGCCGTGTTGCTGACGGCGTGGATTACACAGCAATTGGTTTCTTGCGAAACCCATTGCGCCTCGACCACGTCCGCCGGACGGCTGGCGGCATCGAGAATGGTGATGATCAGCACGGCCTCATTGTTGGTGGGGTCTTCGTCTCCCTGAACAATGCGGTCGGCCGCGTCGAGGACGACTCGAATCTCATGTTGTCCCGGCGTGCCATCGGTGTTCCACGCCCACTGATAAATGCCCGACGCCTGCCCATTCCAGTTGCGCCCTTGTAAGAAGCTGTTTACCAGTTCCACCCCATTGACGTAGATGTTGATCCCCACATCCGTCACCGGAATGGATTCCGGCACATAGGGCAAGACCTGGAACGTCACCCGCTCCCCGGAATAAATGGTTGGCCCAGGGTGCAAAATGACATCGTCAAGTGTCACAGCCAGGTCTTGACCAGTAACGGGGGCAATGGTTGCGACGGGGGGAGGTTGTGTTGCCGGGGCAGCCGCGGTTGGTTCCATAAGCGGCGTTGCGCCTTCCACCGGAAGTTGTTCTTCGGGGGCGGTAACGGCCGTTGGAAAAGGGACTTGCACCACCGCCTCTGTGGGCGACACGTAGGCCGGATCAATAGCAGACGGCTCTGCTTCTGCGGTTGAAGCCGGCGTTTGTAGTGCGCTATCGGGTGTTGTTCCTTGATTGTTGGGGGTAGGAGGTGCCGTTGCCGGTTCCGTGGGTGAGCCACTACAGGCAGCCAAAAGCAGTATGGCGAACAGAACTATGATCCGATACTTGACCATTTACCGGTGCGCGAACCCCTAAAAATTGCTTACTACAGATAGATTTTACAGTGAATAATAAAATACAATCCATCTGTCCCGGCCTCAAGGATACACGAAATAAGGGTTTTTTACCACAGAAACAGTTGTCACAAACGTTAAAGTTTGGTAAGAGGGGTCACAGTCATGTGGGAGCAGCCACGGCCGTCGTTGGCGATTGCGTTTCTTCGCTTTCGACTACGGCATCAGGCAACTCTTCTTCCACCTTGCGAATGCGAGGGTTGAGGAAGGCGACCAGACTTGCGCCGATCAGGATTAGCCCGGAGACCATAAACAACAGTCCAATCCCTCGCCCCGGCCCGACGCCGACCAGGGTACCGAGCGGCCCATTTGCCAGCACGCCGCCTTCACGGAGCAACGGGCCAAAGACACGGTCTGCTAGTGGCCCCGCCAGCAAGAAGGCTAGTGGCATCATCGAACGTGAGATCATGCTGCGAATGGCAAAAACGCGCCCCTGAACATCGGCCGCCACCTTCGTTTGGAAGACGGCCGCGCTCATCCCAGAGGCAAACGGCACGGTAAACATGAGAATAAACAGGCCCAACGCCACCACCCACACCGCTGATTTCAACCCGATGATAAACAGGCCCAACGAACCAAGGGCGATAAAGGCGATCACCGCTGGCATTCGCCGTTGGGGGCCGCGCCAGGCACTAATGCCGATGCTGCCAACGAGCATCCCCAGGCCGCCCACCGTTTGCACGCTGCCGAGCGCGGCGGCCGTGCTGAAGGATAAGACCATCGGCCCCATCAGGACGACGGCGAAGTTAAGGAAAAAGTTGACCAGCGCAAAGTAGAGCAACAGACCGAATAGACCAACCCGCGCCCGCAAGTAGTGCCAGCCAAAAACGATGTCGGCCGAAAATGAACTGCCGCTTTCCTCTCCTGCCCCCTGCGCCGTGCCGCTGGTCGCTCGCGTGGGTTGTGGGATGTGCACCAGGAGCAGGGTTCCGACAGCGAAGAGAAAGGTGAAGACGTCAATCAAGACGATGCCACGAAAACCGATCAGACCATAGAGCACACCGGCGAGCAGGGGGGCGATCAACATCTCCGCCGACTGCCCCAATTGGAGCAGCCCGTTGGCCCGCGTCAACTCCTTTTTCGGCACGAGCATCGTCACGGAGGCCATGTAGGCTGGCTCCTGGAAGGCGGCAAAGACGGAGTAGAGCGCGGCGGTCAGATAGATGTGCCATACTTGCAGGATGTCGGCCGTCAGCAACCAGAGGACGCCGACCGTCACCAGACCACTGCCCACATCGGCCAGGATCATCAGGCGGCGGCGGTTCCAGCGGTCGGCCAGCGCCCCGGCAAAGGGGGAGAGCAAAAGGCGCGGCAAGTTGCTAAAGAGGATGGTCAGCGCGAAGGGAGTGGCCTGGCCTGTCTCTTGAAAAATCCACACCGCCAGTGCAAAGCCGGTCAGCCCGGAGCCAATGATGGAAACAAGCTGGCCGAGCCAGATGGTCATGAAAGTACGCATGGGAGATCTACTCCTGCTATCTCTTCGTGTGTCTCAAGGACAAGCGTTAACCGTTAAATCGTGGCTCGACTCGTTGTTGCAGGCCGTTGCCAATGCGAACGAAGGCGCGGCCGGTGGTAGCAAGCGCCTTTGCAATCCATGACGGCCGTTCCTGTCGTTGCTGGCGCAATTTCAGCAACTCCTGATGTTTTTCGCTCTGGATGGAATGTAACATCTCGATTTGGGTGTAGGGATGGAACATAATTATCACCTCAACTTTAACCTTATCACTCTGACGCTTCTTGCTCTTCGGGGAAGTAGATCGTTGGGTAGTAGGCGATTGTCAGCGCATAGAGCTGTTTTGGTTCGTCCGTCTCTTCCTCCTCGGCCGCATCAAACTCCTTTTGTATCTCATTCAACCGGGCGCGAAACGCCTCGGCGCGACTTTTGGACATGCGCGCCGCTAACCGAGATAATAGGATGGTCTCTTTTTCTTCGTTTTTCCCTTGCTGTTCGCTCAGCGTTTTTGCTTCTAAGGCACGCATCAGATCGGCGCGGAGCGCGTCTAATGTTGCGCCGAGGATGCTGCTGATGCTTGCTTTGCCGTCGGCCGTTGAAAAGGTCAGCAAGGCCGGATCAACGCGGAAAGAGCTGGCGACTGTCTGGTAATACTTCTCGATCATATTCGCCACCATCCGCGTCTCCACAACCTGGCAGAGGCCATGTTGCTCTAGTAAGTTGACATGGTAGTAAAGCTTGCTTGGAGCCAGACCCAGCCGGTCCGCCACCTGCTTCACGGTCAGCGGTTCCATCACCAGCGTCTCCATGATCTGTGTCCGCAGTGGGTCGGCCAGCACTTTCAAAAGTTCAAGCTCTTCTACCAGGTATTCAGGTTTCTGTTGAAATGGTTCTACTGTCATGTTTTATTTAATCGTTAAAATAATTTTTAATGATAAAGAAATACTAAACGATAAAGGTAATTCTGTCAACCCCCAATGTCGTGGCACAGTTGTTTTGTTTACCCGTGTGTAAGTAATAGAGAGATGCTGCCGCTTTAGTTCCCACCTTCAAACAAATGATCGTATAATGGCACCATTAAACCGTTGTTTAATTAGTAGTTTGGCCCATAAGGGGTTAGCGGTTGCGAGATGTTGATGGAAGGCGCTCATTTGGTGCTTTACTCTTCACTCGCCACTAACCACTCGCCACTCACCACTAATCACTAATCACTAATACATGAGGTTACAGAATGAGCTTTGAGAAAATCCAAGTCCCCGATGGGGACAAGATCAGCTATGAGAACGGCCGTCTAAATGTCCCCGACAATCCCATTGTCGCCTACATCGAAGGGGACGGCATTGGCGTGGACATCACTCCTGCCTCCATCCGCGTCTGGGACGCGGCCGTTGCCCAGGCTTATGGCGGCCGTCGCAAGATCGCCTGGATGGAAATCTTCGCTGGCGAGAAAGCAGCCGAACGCTACAACGGCAATTACATGCCCGAAGAGACCTTCGACGCGATGCGTGAATACTATGTGGGGATTAAGGGGCCATTGACGACGCCGGTTGGCGAAGGCTTCCGCAGTCTTAACGTCACTTTGCGCCAGGTGCTTGACCTCTATGCCTGTGTGCGCCCTGTGCGCTATATCCCCGGCACGCCCAGCCCGATGCGCGAACCGGAGAAGATGGACATCGTCATCTTTCGCGAGAACACGGAAGACGTCTATTCCGGCATCGAGTGGACGGCCGAATCTGACGAAGCGCAGGCGATCATCCGCTTCATCAACGAACAATTGGGCAAGAATATCCGTCCCGACTCGGCCATTGGCATCAAGCCGGTCAGCGCCTTTGGTACAAAGCGGCTGGTGCGCCAGGCGATTGAGTATGCCATTGCCCACAAGCGGCCGTCGGTGACGCTTGTCCACAAGGGCAACATCATGAAGTATACCGAGGGGGCGTTTAAGAATTGGGGGTATGAGTTGGCGTTGGAAGAGTTTGGCGACGTAACGATCACCGAAGATGCGTTGTGGGCGGAGTATGATGGTAAAGCCCCGGCGGGTAAGATCGTGGTCAAAGACCGCATCGCCGACAACATGCTGCAACAGTTGCTGACGCGCACCGAGGAATATGACGTGATCGCCACGCTCAATCTGAACGGCGACTATATGAGCGACGCGGCCGCAGCCCAGGTCGGCGGGCTGGGCATGGCCCCCGGCGGCAATATCGGCGACGGCGTAGCCCTCTTTGAAGCCACCCATGGCACCGCGCCGAAGTATGCCGGAAAGGACATGGTCAACCCCGGCAGCCTGATCCTCAGCGGGGTGATGATGTTGGAGTATATGGGTTGGGATGAGGCGGCCGACTTGATCGTCGAGGCAATGACCAAGACGATTCAAAACAAGACCGTCACCTACGACCTGCATCGCCAAATCGAAGGGGCGACAAAGCTCAGCACCTCGCAGTTTGCCGAGGCGATTGTTGCCAACATGAATGGCGAATAGTTACGCAGATTGACGCGGATAGTACGCTGATTGACGCGGATTTTATCGTTTATTGTCGTAGCGCGGGTTGTTTACCCGCGCTTTTCCTTCCCCTCTCTTAAATTAGCGGTTAACCACGATGGCCGCATATAAATAATCCATACCATCCCAGGCCAACATAAACTCATCAATTGGCACAGCAACAGGGGTAGCGTCTAATTCTGGATCAAGTAGCCAAATAGTTGCTTCTTGCAATCCAACGATTACGACTGCGTGCTGGAAGGATTCACCTTCCCAGTAAGAGAGTTCTTCAGCCTGAACAGAGGTGATTACCGGAATATTAGATTCTAGCCATCTTTGTATTTGCTCAAGCGACCCTGCTTCATGCACGACAGTAATTTTGTTGGAAGACAGTCGTTGAACGTTTCGGGCTGGTGTGCCAAGCGTAGCCTCTGTTTTTAGTTGTCTGGCTATTGTGCTCTGCGAACGTGCCATTCCTTGATAAGCCAAAACCATTTGTACACACGCAGGCAAACAATAGGCTGGCTCAGTCTAATTGTAAAATGGAACGGGCAAAAGCAGTGCCATGAGCGATCATCTCGTCGGCTTTTTGTTCGGTTGCTAATACAGTTCCGCTATGAGCGTCTACCTCCACATAGCCAAATGGCCCCCAAGGTTTGTGGCCTCGTCCGGTAATAAAAGCGCCAAATCGCCAGACAATGTACTCTCCTGTTTGGATGAGCCGCCCTTCATCGGCTATGACCATATTGCCCACACAATCAACCAGCCAGCGGGTTGCTTTGCGCTTTGCCAGCTTTTCTTCAATTACAGGTTCTTGCCCGGCAACGATGACGTATACATGGCTGCCTTCCGGCAGCTTGGTTTCAGGAGCGAATTGGATGTGTCCTTCGCGGACAATGCCTTGATAAGTTTGTACAACGCTCATTGTTTGTCCTTTGTACCGCGCTTCGGCCGCGCTCCAAACGATTAGGAGGCTATTATAGCAAAAAGAGGGGTGAAGAAGGAATAGCCGTGCACTGGGGGCAATTGTCACAAACTTCCGTTTCTGGGATAATGAAGGTAATAACGGTCAGGCAACCATATGGATCGTGTGGATCATGTGGATTGCGAATGCGCTTTCTGTTTCAGAGCTAAGGAAACCAGATGACCAAGCCCAAGCCGAATGAAGAGATGAATCAACTGCTGGCGCAATTGTCGCCGGAAAACCAGCAGGATGTGGCCGACTATGCCGCTTACTTGCTGGCCTTGCAGCAACGGCCGGATGAATTGCGCCGCCGCTTTTACATCTGCCCCACTTGCTTTGCCGTCTCCGAACATTTGATTGAGTGTCACGGCCATTTGATGGTGCTTTGTAATGCCGAAAACCCGGAGGATTGCAAGCCGCTGATGGACAGCGAGGGCGAGCTAAAGACCCGCGCTCCAAGATGGTTTATCAAGGCAATCGCTCGTGTTGTTGCTGAATAGTGAATGGTTATGCGGATAGAACGCGGATTGCGCGGATTTTGCTGTAAGTTTGACCTAAAGAATGGTGGGGTAAGCTCATTGCTATGGCAGCGGATCAACAAGCAGTAACAGTCGCCTTTCAGGGGGAGCACGGGGCCTATTCTGAGCAGGCGGTACGGCAGCAGTTTGGCGCGGAGGTGCGGACGCTGCCTTGTCGCAGTTTTAGCGAGATATTTAATGCGCTGCAAAACGGCCGCGCCACCTATGGGATGCTCCCTGTCGAAAACTCCCTTGCCGGAACAGTTGTCCCTGCCTATGATCTGCTGGTTGACCATGATCTCCACGTACAGGCGGAAGTGGTGTTGCGTGTCCGCCACTGTCTGATGGCCCCACCTGGTACGCGGCTGGAAGATGTGCGGCGGGTTATCTCCCATTATCAGGCGTTGGGGCAGTGTGAACAGACGCTCAAACGGATGGGCCTGGAGGCTGTAGATTATTACGACACAGCCGGGGCCGCCCGTGATTTGGCGGCGAATCCCCAACCGGCGACGGCCGCCATCGCCAGCGAATTGGCCGCCCAGACCTATGGCCTCGAAATTTTGGCGCGTCATCTGGAAGACCAGGATTTTAACTACACCCGCTTCTTTGTGCTGGGCTATTCGCTGCCGCCACGACAAGACCCCAGCAAGACCTCGATTATTCTGACCACACGCCACGAGCCGGGCGCGCTCTATAGCGTAATGGGGGAGTTGGCGCAGCGTGGTCTAAACCTGACCAAGATCGAATCACGGCCGCGCCGCAATCGGCCGTGGCACTATCTCTTTTACGTGGACTTCGAAGGCCATGCCGATGATCCTGTCGTCCAGCAAGCCCTACTCGGCATCCTCAACCGCGCTTCATTCCTCAAAGTGCTCGGTTCCTACCCGGCCGCACAGTTCGACACTTCAACCGATAGAAATCAGTAACCCAAATATATTTAGGACTTACACATTTTGATACGAATATAGAGGGCGAACTTCGTATTATTCGTGCCATTCGTATCGAAAACATGTTGTCACTGCATAAGTCCTGATGTTCAACGCAGAGACGCGGAGAGGCAGAGACACAGAGGGGTTTCGGATTATATCTCTCTGCGTCTTTGTTCCTCTGCGCCTCCGCATTGTAAATGGTGGGCATAAATCGCTTATCCATTTCTAACCCCTGTAAACTTGTAAATTAACCAAAGTTAAATTACAATATGAACAAATAGCAAGTAGGTGAAATGAACAAGGAATTAACGGTGGGCGAACAGCAGCAAACGCCCAACGATGAAGACCAAAGCTGCGTTGAACTGATTGATGATGCGGTTGTTGATGCGTTGGCGGACAGGGGGCAGAAAGGGATTTATCAAGTCGCTCTGGACACGGAACAACAGACCGTTTCCTATAACTATGACCCCCAACGAATCAATGAACCGGAGTTGAATCGTATTACCCAGCAGTTAAGCCCTGTCTTAGAACAGCGCTGGCAAACCTGTACGATGCGGCTCGGCAGGCGGGGCGGTCGAGCCTGTGAATCCTGCGCCCTGGCATTGGAGCAACAACTCGGCCGCGTGCCAGGCGTCCACAAAGCGCGAGCCAGCTTCGTTGGCGGTGTGTTAAGCGTCACCTATGATGATGCCTTGGTTGCGCCGCAGGAGTTAGCCCAGCGCATTGAGCAGCTTGGTGTGCGGGTGCAGCCCTCGGCCGCTGACTGGCTTCCTGAGGAGGAAATTGAGCAACCTGTCCCAGTGACGGCCGCTCCTGGCACAAGGGTTGCAGAGTGGCTGAGGGAAAAAAACCCGGAGGCGATCCTCACGGTTGTGACCCTGATCGCAATGGTCAGCGCATGGCTAATCGAACGCCAGGGGGTATCACCTTTGGCGGCAACGGCGCTATATGTCGTTGCCTATGTCGCCGGAGGCATCTATGGCGTTAAAGGGGGCCTGGAGTCGCTGCGGGCGCGGACGATTGACGTAGATTTATTGATGGTGTTGGCGGCGTTGGGGGCGGCCGTCGTTGGTCAGCCGTTTGAAGGGGCGATGCTCCTCTTCCTCTTCTCGCTCTCCAATGTGCTGCAAGATTACGCGCTGGACCGGACGCGCAACGCCATTCGCGCCCTGATGAAGTTGCGGCCGGAGCAAGCGCTGGTGCGTCGCGGCGACCAATTGGTGACCCTGCCGATTGGTAAAATCAATATCGGTGATCGCGTTGTTGTCAAGCCAGGGGAGCGGATTCCGCTGGATGGTGTCGTCGTGGAAGGGGTCAGCAGCGTTAATCAGGCCCCGATCACCGGCGAGTCCATTCCGGTGGACAAGGGAGTAGGGGATACGGTCTTTGCCGGGACGATCAATGAAAACGGCAGCTTGGAGATTGGCGTCACCAAGCTGGCGAAAGATTCGACTTTGGCCCGGCTGATCCGGCTGGTGGAGGAGGCGCAGAGCGAGAAGGCGGAGACACAACGGTTTATTGACCGCGCTGAGCAGTATTATGCGATGGGGGTAATTGTTTTCACCACCATCATGATCTTCGTGCCACCGCTCTTTTTCCAGATGGGCTGGAACGCTGCCTTCTATCAGGCGATGACGATCATGGTTGCTGCTTCGCCTTGCGCGATTGTGATCAGCACCCCGGCAACGGTGCTGTCAGCGATTGGCAACGGGGCACGGCGCGGTGTGTTGTTTAAGGGTGGGGTTCATGTCGAGAACGCGGCTGCCATTAAAGTCGTGACGTTTGATAAGACCGGGACGCTGACGCTCGGCAAGCCGCAAGTGACGGATGTACGGCTGGTTCATTCCCCCAATGAGCAAGCTGGCGCGTTACAAAGTGAAGATGAGTTGCTGCAATTAGCAGCGGCCGTCGAGTCGCGCTCGGAACATCCGTTGGCACAGGCGATTGTCACGGCCGCCCGCCAACGTAGCCTGCCTATCCCTGAAGTCTCTTCCTTTGAGGCGGTTACCGGGAAAGGGGTGCGGGCCGTTGTTGGGCAGCAAGAAATTCATATCGGTAATGCTCGCTACTTTGCCATGCAGGATGGGCCGGGTGTGGATGTTGCCCGCGGTGTGGTTCGGGAATTTGAAAATGAAGGTAAGACGAGCGTGATGGTGGCACAGATGGAGAACGGCCGCCTGGTGCAAGCTTTGGGGGTCATTGCTATGGCCGATGTGCTGCGCGAGGACGCGGCCGGTGTTATCAGGGAATTGAAAGCGGCCGGTGTTGAAAAGGTGATCATGCTCACCGGCGACAATGAGATGGTGGCCCAGCATATTGCCTCGGCCGCTGGCGTGGATGAATTTTATGCCGAGTTGTTGCCGGAGGATAAGGTACGCGCTGTCAAAGAAGTGGCCGAGAAGTATGGGCCGGTGGCGATGGTCGGCGACGGCGTGAACGACGCCCCGGCACTGGCAGCGGCGTCGTTAGGCATTGCGATGGGCGCGGCGGGGACGGATGTGGCCTTGGAGACGGCCGATGTCGTGCTGATGTCCGACGACCTGAAGAAGCTGCCCTATATGATGCGTCTCAGCCGCAAGACACGACAGACGTTGGTGGTCAATCTGGGCTTCGCCTTGTTTATGATCGTGCTGATGATCACGGCGATCTTCGTCCGTGATCTGCCGTTGCCAGCGGCCGTGATCGGCCATGAAGGGGGAACCGTCCTCGTCTCGCTCAATGGCCTGCGTTTGCTGGCTTATCGGGACAGGCATTGACGACAGCGGATATAGAAATCAACGGATAGTATGAGCTACGGGTTACTGACTTGCGAAACCTCGCAGGTCTGCCCCCACACCATGATTTCACACAAATCTTGTCGAAGATGTTAGCCATCTTTATACTCTAATGGCAGCGTATTCGGAGGAATAGTGCAATGTCAGCGACCGTACAGGGCGTCTACCGTAACGGCAAGATTGAACTTCTGGAAATACCCTCTGGCATAGGGAAAAAAACACCAGTTATGGTAACGTTTCTCACCGGCAATCATGTAGACTTGCGTGCCTGTGGCATTAGTCGCCAGCAGGCGGCCGTGTTACGCGAGCGTCTAGCAAGTTTTGCTGAGGATTGGAATAGTCCAGAAATGGATATATATGGTTCGATGTGATAAAGTGTTTTTGTCAGCTGATTATGGTCGGTAGCAAGGTTAAACAAGAGAAAATTATGATCCAAGAAAAGGTTTTGGAGGAATTTTCAGCTTTACCTCTTGAGGCTCAACGGCAGGTCCTCGATTTTATTGCCTTCCTTCGTTCACGTGCTACGAAAAAGGACGAAAATGGGCAGCGCCGTCAAACTCCATTGCGCGATGAACCTTTTATTGGTATGTGGCAAGATCGTGCGGATATGGAGAATAGTAGTGATTGGGTGCGAACTGTTCGTGCCAAAGAATGGTCTAACCTGTCCTAATGTCAACGATTATAGACACAGATATATTGATTGATTCAAGCAGGGGTGTGGAAAAGGCAACTGCCCTGCTCGAAGAGCTTGAAGCGCAATCTACACTTACTATAAGTGTCATAACCCAATTGGAGTTGATCGTTGGCTGCCGTAACAAGAGAGAGTTGTTTGGACTCAACCGATTTCTAAAGCGTTTTGAAATACTCCGCCTTAATGAGGCCATCAGTGAATTGGGTGTTAGTTTACTCCAGCAGTATCGCTTGAGTCATGGTTTGTTGATTGCTGATGGGCTTATTGCTGCAACAGCTATACACTGGGGTTATCCTCTCATATCTAAAAGCCAGCGCGATTACCGATTCATTACCGCTCTTGAATTGTTGCCTTATCAAGCATCCTAAGAGTTATCTACATGCAGATAGGGGAATGATGGCCTTTGCAGACTGAAAGAAGA
>CAYPHY010000030.1:0-5636 GCA_964410625.1 uncultured Ardenticatenaceae bacterium
CTCCAATCTCTAATCCCCAATCTCCACTCTCTCAATCTCCTCTTCCCCACTATCCCGCCTTAACTGCCGTTCGTAGATTTGGCGGTAGAGGGGGGAGCGATGGAGCAGCTCATCGTGACGGCCGCGCTCCACAATGCGCCCTTTTTCCAGCAACAGGATCAGGTCGGCGCGGCGGACGGTGCTGAGGCGATGGGCGATGACGAAGGTGGTACGGCCGACCATCAGCCGGTCGAGCGCAGCCTGGATCAGCCGTTCCGTCTCCGTGTCCACGCTGGCGGTGGCGTCGTCGAGAATGAGGATGCGCGGATCGGTCAGCAAGGCGCGGGCGAGGGCGATGCGTTGCTTCTGCCCGCCGGAGAGCCGCGTCCCCCGCTCGCCAGCATAGGTGTCATACCCCTGGCTCAGTTGGCTGATAAAGTCGTGGGCCTGGGCGGCCTGGGCGGCGGCGATCATCTCCGCTTCGCTGGCGTCGGGACGGCCGAAGGTGATGTTTTCACGAATGGTGGCGGCAAAAAGGGTCGTTTCTTGCAAGACGATACCGATCTGACGGCGCAGCCACGCCAGTTGTAGCTGGCGGATGTCGTGGTTGTCAATCAAAATACGGCCGCTGCTCGGATCATAAAAGCGAGGGATGAGATTGATCAGGGTGGACTTGCCGGAGCCGGTCGCGCCGAGGAGGGCGATGATTTGCCCCGGCCGGGCCTCAAAGTTGATGTCGCGGATAACGGTGCGCTTGCCGTAGGCGGCCGATACATTCTCAAAGACCACATGCCCCTCCAGCGCGGGAAGGGTGATGGCGTCGGGGGCATCCTGGACTTCCGGTTCGGTATCGAGGATGGCGAAGATGCGTTCCCCGGCGGCGCTGGCCATGGCGAGAGCGGGGATGATGCGGCCGACCAACCGCACCGGCGAGGAAAGCTGGCTGAGGTAGGTGGTGAAGGCGACCAGCTCGCCTAGCGTCAGGCGGCCGTTGATCACCAATGTGCCGCCATACCAGATGATCGCCACCATCCCGGCGTTCATAATCAGGTCCATAATTGGCGGGTTGATCGCTTCCAGCCGCGCGGAGAGGGCGGAGAGGTCGAACCATTTTTCGTTTTCGGCCGTAAAGCGTTCGATTTCCGCGTCCTCCTGGGCAAAGGCGCGGACCACGCGGGCGGCACGCAGGTTTTGCTCGATCCGCGAGGTGAGGTTGCCCAGTTGGTCTTGCACCAGGGTGGAGAGGGGGCGGATGAGACGGCCGAACTGGTAGCTGCGGTGCAACAACAGGGGGGCGGTCAGCAACGTCAGCAGCGCCAGTTGGGGACTCATCCAGACCAGGACGACGGCCGTGACCAGTAATAAGAAAACGCCGTCAATCAACCGCCAGGTGGCGCGGCCGGTCAGAAAGCGGATGCGCTCCACATCCTGCACAGCGCGGGAGAGCAGTTGGCCGGTATCGGCCTGATCATGGTAGGAAAAGGAGAGGTCGGTCAGCTTGGTCTGGATGTCGTTACGCATGTCGTAGGCGACGCTTTGCGAAGCGACCTCCAGCCAACGCCCCTGGACAAAGCTGATCACCCCCTTCAAGAGGGCCAGGCCGAGCAAGGCCAGCACGGCCCAGGTCAACAAGCTCAAGTTGGCGACGCGAATGCCCTGGTCAACGATGTAGCGAATGAGTTGCGGGATGGCGATATTCAGCGCGTTGACGATCAGGATCGCCCCATATGCGCCGAGAGTGATGCGCCAATAGGGTTTCAGATAGCGGTAGCTGCGCCAAAGGGTATTAAAGGCGGGTAGGGCGGGGTCATCAAGGGGTATATCAGATAGTGCGGTGCTTGACATTACGCTTGCCGGAGGATCCAGGTTCCCTCGTTGGTGAATAGGACGTAATTGTTGCCCGTTTGATCGAAAAAGTAAAGGATAGTCCCGGTGGCGAAATCTTGCAGGGCGAAATCGGCCGCGCCATATTCAATCGTCAAGGGGTCGCCGATCAGCCCGCGCACATCCTCGTTACTGTTCCACAGATAGCCAAAACCCCCTTTGAGGAAGTCGCTGTCGTGGTAGTTGGGCGGCGAATCATCGGGGTAGGCGGCGAAGGTGCCGTCGTCGTAGAGGACATAGATGATGTCGGCGTGTTGCCGCCAGATCATCGTCCCGCGCTCGAAGTATTGGAAGGCGCCGTTGGCCGGGATTTGGCTGGCGGCCGTGCTGATCTCCGCTGTGGTCGCGCAGCCAAGCTGGTCGCCAAATTCTGCATAGAGATCGGCCCAGCGGGGTGCAGGTTGCTCCGCGCAGGCGGTTGGCGCGAGCGTGGCGGGTTGGGTGGGGAGGGGAGAGGGGGCGGCCGTTGGTGTGGATGCGTCTAGTGGCGTTGGTGCGGCCGTTGGCGTTGCCGGTGGTGCAGTTGCTAATGAAAGCGTCGGGGTAGGCAGGGCGGCCGGTGGGCGGTCGCATCCACCGAGGGCCAACGGGAGCAAGAGCAGCAACAACCAGCGGCGTGCTAGTGTAGACATGGTGGGATCATAGCTAGATTAGCGGCCGTTGCCAACCCGGTTACGGATATAGAGCGGGTATGAATTTCATCCATGAAAAATAGAGAACAATTGAGTTACGATATTCGTCAACATGATTGACCAACCCACCGACTATGACTCGCCCTGGAAAGAGATCATCCCGGGTGTCACTAGACTTTCCGATGGTCAAGCTGCTAGACTATGGGCAGGACTGGGCTGCGCTTGAAGCAGACCCTAGCCCTTTCGCCCTGGTCGTTATGGCGCAATTGCAAACGCATCAAACACGGCGGAAGCCAACGGAGCGATATGCGGCCAAGCTGAATCTGGCGAAGTTGCTCTATCGTAGAGGGTATATCCGGCAAGATATTTTGGAGCTGTTTCGATTTATTGATTGGGTGCTGACGTTGCCTGAAGAGTTGAACCAGCAGTTTCGGACGGACATGGAACAGATTGAAGCGGAGGTGAAGATGCGATAAATCACCAGTATTGAGCGTCTAGCTATGAAAGAAGGCCATCAAGAAGGTCGGCAGGAAGGTCGGCAAGAGGGTGTGCGGGATATGGTGTTGGAGGCGTTGCAGATTCGGTTTGGCAATGTGTCGGAGGCGATTGTGACCCGGCTGAATGAGATTGAGGATATTGATACCTTACGCAAGCTCCACCGCCAGGCATTGCTGGCTGATAGTTTGGATGTGTTTGCAGTGGAGCTAGAATGAGGGCTTGTCCTCATTTTCAACGCAGCGTCGCAGAGAAACAGAGAGGTAGAGGTTTCTTCATTGATGAATATCGAAGCATATTTGGAGCGAATTGATTACCCCGATCACGGCCGCCCAACCCCAACGGCCGACACCCTACACCAACTACACCTGGCCCACATGCTGGCGGTCCCTTTTGAGAATTTGAGCATCCATTGGGGTGAGCCGATCATCCTTGATGAGCAGGCGTTGTATGAAAAGATCGTCGGCCGTCGCCGCGGCGGCTTCTGCTATGAGCTAAACGGCCTGTTTGCCACCTTGCTGCGTGCGTTGGGCTTCGAGGTGCAACTGTTATCGGCGGCCGTCATCAACGGCGAGGGGCAAGACGGCCCGCCGTTTGACCACATGGCTTTGCTGGTGACATTGGAGGAGCGTTGGCTGGTTGATGTTGGCTTTGGCGACTCCTTTCGCTATCCGCTGCGGCTGGATGAGCGCGGGGAGCAGCCGGAGGGGGAACGCGCTTATCGAATTGAGGAGGGGGCCGACGGCCGTTTGCTGATGAGCCAGCAAGAGGGGATGGGCGCGTGGCAGCCGCAATACCGCTTTGACCTGACGCCCTATGGATTCGACGATTACGTGGCGATGTGCCACTATCACCAGACCTCGCCGGACTCCCACTTCACCCGGCGGCGCGTCTGTTCGCGGGCAACGGCCGAGGGGCGGATCACCCTCAGTGACACCCACTTGATTATCACAAACAACGGCGAACGGCAGGAGCGGGAGCTAAAAGACGCGGCCGACTATGCCCACGCGCTCTACAACTATTTCGGGATAAAGTAAGCAATAAAACCAAATTTTTCGACACGAATGGCACGAATAACACGAAGTTCGCCCTCTATATTCGTGAGCAAATTTGCGCCATTCGTGCCAAAATGCGTAAGTCCTAAAGTTGTGCTTAGGTGCGGCGGCCGATGCGCTCCCAGGGAGTTCCCAGTCGCGGCAGCAGATATTGATCCAGCCCCCACCAACCCGCCACCCGCCAGCCGAGGATAATCAGGATGGAGAGGATGATGAAGGTCGGGTTTGAGCTGGCGCTACCAGCATAGATGAAGCTGAAGTTGAGCAACAGGCCAAAGAAGGCGGCGATGGCTGTCAGCCCACCGATGAGCAGGCCGATGCCGACTAAAATCTCGCCGATCACAATCAGCTTGCTAAACCAGGTGTACCACTCGTTGTCGAGCATAAATTGGATCAGCGAGCGATAAATGGGATAGGCGATCAACGGCCGCGCCGGAGGTTCGGGGATGGCCGCAGCCCGTTCCCAAAAGCCGCGCAACGCTTCGCCGGTGGAAATCCACTCTGGATTTTGCAGCTTACCCCAGCCTGATTGCAGCCACTCGAAGCCGAGGAAGAGGCGAATGCCGAGGAAGAGCGGGGCGGCTTCATAGGCGCGGCGCAGGAAACGGGCCACTTTCCACTCTCGCGCCGGGACTTCATCGGCCGACACGTCATCCCGACCCGGCTGGTAATACCGCTGCAGCATGAAAAGGGTGATTAGAAAGAGAACTAGACCGGCGAGCAGGCTCCAAAAGGCGGTGTTCGGACTGCTATCGGGGCTACCGGCCAGGTAAAGCAGGACCGCGCCTACCAGGGAGATGATAAACGCAATAATAAGACGGGTCGATCGATTTTCCATGGCTACTCCTTTGAATATAATTTTGTAGGTTAGTCAACATAACCAGGATAGCAAGGCACGCTGTTAGTGTCAATATGACGAGGTAGATGTGGCGTTGACTGTAGCCCAGATTGGGGTTGTTGACCTAAAACCGGAAGCTGGCGGGCCTGAGTTGAATACCTAACCCGCGCTACAGGGGTTAGAAGACGACGCTCCAACGGCCGTTGCGCTGATGCAGAATCTCTCTCGCCTTGAGGTTGTCTAAGGTCGTCTGAAGGTCGTCGCGCCAGATGGCTGGGGGATGTTGCCGCCACTCCTCAGGGACAGGCTGCGGTAGGGGATAGTGGGCGATCTCGTCGGCGATGTCATCGGTAGTTGGCGCTAACCGGCCGTAGGCGGCGTCGTAGTCACCGGCTGCCAGCGCACTGTGGTTCACCAGCCTGGATTTTCGTGCCTGGAGCAACGTGACCACCTCAAAGACGAGTAGCTCTTTTGGGTCTTCAAGCCGCTCGCCCGCCTGTCTGATCACGGCCGCGATGGCGCGTACATCGCGGGCCACAGTTGCAGACAGCGCAAGCAACATCAAGAGATTCCAATTGGCTACGGCAAGCAATGCGCCAACGATTGCCAAAATATCCCATTTTATCTTCTTCAGCGTTGGGCCAACTCTCCAAATCTGGCCGATGCCGGTACGCATTTCTGGCAGCACAGGATTGTAACCAATCAGTTCTGGCGGCACTTCATACCAGCGGCTTTCGGCCGTTGACTCCACAT
>CAYPHY010000030.1:5736-59438 GCA_964410625.1 uncultured Ardenticatenaceae bacterium
CCAATCAGTTCTGGCGGCACTTCATACCAGCGGCTTTCGGCCGTTGACTCCACATGTCATGGATGTGTGAGATAGTATCGAGAACAACGCTTTGGATAGGATTAACAAGACGAGACCCCTTCTTGCCAACCTTGTCTATGGCCGATGCTGCCTATAGTATAATAGTGGTATGGTAAAAGTAAATGTGCAGATAGATTGTGGAAATGCGCCGAAAAAGGAGTTTATTCGCGATTTTGAAATTGCGCTGGCTCGCCGAGATTCAGAAGCGGCCTTAGAGCGATTAGATGACGCCATCCATTGGGAGCTGGTCGGAGACCGCACCATCGAAGGGAAGGCAGCGGCCGAAAAGCTGTTGGAGACAATGGCGGAACAGGAGGTAGAGGAGTTGACCCTTGAAAATGTGCTAACCCATGGCAAGGTAGGGGCGGCAAACGGCACGATCCGCTTCAGCAATGGTGATGTCTTGGGCTTTTGTGATGTGGTCACTTTTACCAGCAGCGCGAAGCATGCCCGGATAAAAAAGCTGAGTTCTTATATCGTTGCGCTATAGGCTGGCACGTATGAAATTTGGGGTTCGCAACGTCTCGTTCCACTATCCCAACGGCCGTTCCTCCATCTGGGAAGATGTGAAGGCCCACGTTCGCCGGGCGGAGGCGGATGGGTTCGACTCCTTTTGGGTGATGGACCACTTCTACCAGTTGCCTGCCCATGGCGCGGTGGAGGAGCCTTTCATGGATGGCTGGACGGTGCTGCCCGCGCTGGCGGCCGTCACCTCGCGTATCCGGCTGGGGGTGATGGTCAGCCCCGTCGGCTATCGCAATCCGGCGCTACTGGCGCGGATGGCGGCGACATTTGACCACATCAGCAACGGCCGTCTCAACTTCGGCTTTGGTGCGGGGGGCTACCGGCCGGAGTATGAGGCGTATGGGTTTGAGTTTGTCGAGCGGCCGTCGGTGCGGCTGGCGCAAATGGCCGAGGCGTTGCGGTTGATGATCGCCATGTGGACGCAACCACGGGCGACGTTTCACGGCCGTTTCTTTCACATCGAAGAAGCGATCCTGGAGCCAAAGCCGCTGCAAAAGCCCTATCCGCCGGTGTTGATTGGGGGGACGGGGCCACAGATCACCTTGCGTCTGGTGGCAGAGTTGGGGGATGCTTGCAACTTGTGGGGGCCGCCGGAGCGTTTTGTGGAGCAACGGGAGGTGCTGAAGCGCCATTGTGCGGCCGTCGGCCGTGATGAAAGCAGTATCGAAAAGACGACATACGATTTAGTTGTTTGTGGGCGGACGGAAGCGGCCGTGCGGGAGACGATACGCCGTGTGTTGCCGGAGGGACACCAACCCTGGATGACGCTGGTTGGCACACCGGCTTATCTGGTGGAGCTAATCGGCCGTTATGCCGACGTGGGAGCCGACCACCTCTGCCTCGACTTCGCCGGTAATGATCCTGACTCCTACGCGCTCTTTGTGGAAGAAGTGATGCCGCATTTTCGTTAGGTGATTGATGTAGCACGGTTTTCTAATCCGTTAGCTAAGGAGCGATTTGCCAAATCGCTTTACATTTAACGCAGAGGCGCAGAGAGGCAGAGGCGCAGAGTGCTCAGTCGTTTTCTCCTCACCCTTCACCTTGTCACCCTATCACCCTGTCACCTTGTCACCCTGTCATCCCCTCCCCCCACATCTTTGCATTGTCTTAGAAAGACTACCCTTTTATCGGCATTGGCGTACAATAGTTCGTGAAAAAATTCGCAATATCGTAGCCCCACTACCCTGTACCCGGTTTGCCTGAACCGGAAGCCGCGGGTTTCGGTTGAAAACTCAAACCCACGCGACAGTAGCCCGGTTTGCCTAAATCGGAAGGTGGGCTACATTAAAAAAATACACAGGTGAGTGATTGTCTTATGCGCCAGAACCAGAGCTTGCGGGTCACGGTTAAAAACCGTAACCCGCGCTACATTGTTTACTTTCTACTGCTTACCGCTTACTGCTTACTGTTCACCCTCTCTGCCCACGCCCACACGCGGGTCGAGATCGGCCCCTATGTGGTCGTGGTCGGGTGGGAGAATGAGCCGGTGGTGGCCGGGGAGCGCAATGCGCTGGTCTTTGAGTTCAGCGAAGGGGAGCAGCCGGTGACGGGTGTGGAGGCGACGTTGGACGCGGAAGTGGTCTATGGTGGCCGCACCACGCGGGTCAACCTCAACCCAACGCAAACGCCGGGCCATTACACGGCCGAACTCTATCCCACCGTGCGCGGCCAATATAGCGTGCGGTTGTTTGGGATGATTGGCGAGACGGCCGTTGACCAGGTGATTGAACCGGAAGAGGTCTTACCGGCGGCGCAACTGCAATTCCCCGAACCGCTGCCGGACACATTGCAACTGCAACAACGGATTGATGCGCTGGAAGGACAGGCGCAGTCGGCGCGGACGATTGCCTTTGTGGCGGCGGCCGTTGGCTTGCTGGGGCTGGTTTTGGCGGCCGTTGGTTTTCTGCGTAAATGATTCACGAATTGACACGAATTGACACGAATAAGACCGAAATTAGTGAAAATTCGTGAAAATTCGTGGATTCTTAATTCTTAAGGAGTTGAAGAATGTTGGTTCGTAGAGGCTTGTTTTTGTGGTTGGTTTTGTTGTTGGCGGCGGTGTTAGTCGCTTGTTCACCGGCGGGAAGCGGAGGGACGGAACCGGCGGCCGACGGACAGCAGAGCGGGCATGAGAACGAAGCGGCCGATGACCATGACGATGACGCGGCCGATCATGAGCATGAAGAAGGGGAGGAGGAGCATGACCACGAGGGGGAAAGCGCGGGACATGGGCATGGCGACCGGATTCCCAATAATGGCGCGACGATACGCATCGTTTCGCCGGAGGATGGGGCGGTGTTTGGCGCGGCCGATGAGGTGCTGGTCGAGGTGGAGGCAGAGGGCTTTGACCTGACCGAGGAAGGCAACCATTGGCATGTCTATGTGGACGGGGCTTCCTTTGGTATGATCATGGGCGGCGACACCGACCACGCCCTGCGTAACCTTGAACCAGGGACGCATGAGATCAGCGTCTACCTCTCCAACGAAGCCCACGAAGAGTTTGAGGATGGCGATACGGTGACGATCGTTGTTGAGTGATGAGTGGCGAGTGGTTAGTGGTTAGTGGCTAATCCGATGGTAAAAAGACGCTTCCTATTGACGGCCGTTCTCGCGCTTTTGCTGGTGATGCTGGCGGCCGTCGCTCGCCCGGTCTACGCCCATGCCGTGCCGGTCAGATCGCAACCGGCGGCCAATGCCACATTGGAGGAACCGCCGGCGGAAGTGGTGATCGAGTTCAATGAGCCGGTGGTCGCTGAACTGAGTACGATCACCGTGCTGACGCAGGTGGGAGAGCAGGCGGCCGGTGGGGCAGTGGAGGTCGTGGACGAAGCGACGCTGCGTATCCCACTGCCCGCGCTCAACCAGGGGGCGTATCTGGTTAGCTGGCGGGTGTTGTCGGCCGTTGATGGTCACACCACCAGCGGCACATTCTCCTTCGGCGTTGGTGTGGCGGCGGCCGATGCGGGTGAGGGGGGCGGCACGGTCACGGCCCGCCTTTCCATCCTCAGCATCCTGGCGCGGGGGCTGACCTTGACCGGCATCATCCTGCTGATCGGCTTCTTCGCCTTTCGCTTCTTCATCTGGCGGCCGATCGTGCGTGGAGAGGAGTTGGAAGCGGCCGAGGCGGAAGTGGACCGCGAACACGGCCGCCGCAGCCTGCAAATCTCCCTCTTCGCCGTCACCCTCCTCGCGCTGTCATTGCTGCTGACCCTCTTCGACCAGGCCCAAACCTTCCAACTGTTGCAACCGGGCAACCTGACCACCTGGCTCGGCACGCGCTTCGGCCAAATGTGGGCCGCGCGGCTGCTGCTGACGACGGTGTTGTGGGGGGTGTTGCTCTTGGGGATAAAGGATGAAGGGCAAAGGATGAAGGATGAAGGCAGAAAGATGAAAGACAGCGTCCCTCATCCTTCAGCCCTCATCCTTCAGCCCTTATCCCTTCTTTTGGCGGTCGCCATTGCCGTCACCAACGCTCTGACCAGCCACAGCGCGGCGTTGCTGGAGGGGGGGGCGGCGGCGATCCTGGTTGATCTGGGGCATACGCTGGCGGCCGGGGTGTGGGTTGGTGGGTTGCTGGCGTTGGCGCTGGCTATGTGGCTGGCGCGGGGATTGGCGGCCGAAAGCCGGATGTGGCTGGGGCTGAACCTGATCCTCAACTTCTCCGCGCTGGCGGCCACGGCGATTGGCATCCTCTTGCTCAGCGGCGGCTATCTCTCCTGGCAGCACATCCGCACCTGGTCGGCGCTGGTTGGCACCGCCTACGGCCGCACGCTGCTGGTCAAGCTGGCGTTGGCCTTGCTGGCTATTCTCCTGGCGGCGTTTAACTTGCTCTATCTGAAGCCGCGCCTCGACCGGCTTTATGAGGAGCCGGAAACGGCCGCAGCGAAAACGGCCGTGCGCCGTTTCCGCGTCGTTGTCACCGCCGAGGCGATTATCGCCGTGTTGATCTTGTTCAGCGCGGCGTTGCTTTCGGACTTGCAACGGGCGGCCGATGCCCCTCCGCTGGCCGACGAGGCCAATCTGCTCTTCCTGGAGCAAACGGTGGATGATCTCGATGTGACGCTGACGCTCAACCCGGCGCTGGTCGGCAACAACTACTTTGAGGTGATCCTGCGTGACGCAAACGGCGCACCCGTGGATGGGGCCGAAGTCTCGCTGCGCTTCAGCTTCCTCGGCCAGGCATTAGGGGCGGACAGCGGCGAAGCCATCCCACACGGCAACGGCGGCTACCATCTGGAAGGGAGCTATATCAGCCTTTCCGGGCCGTGGCAGGTGGAGGTGGCGATTCGACGGCCCGGCCAGTTCGATACCTTCGTCCCCTTCCGCCTCGATGCGGCAATTGGTGGCAGCATCCGTTCGGCCGAAGTGGGGCCGGGGCCGTTGGAACGCTTCGCCCGCTTTATGACCATCGGTGGCGGGCTGGCGACGGGGGCGGGGATGGTCTTGCTGGCGATTGGCTGGGGCTTTGTCGCCATTCGCGCCGCCAACCGCGAGTGGCAACTGGTCCCGTTGCTGCTGGTCAGCATCCTGCTCTTCTGGCTTGGCTCGACACAACTGTTCACCTTCTTCGACGAGGAGTTCACCCCCGCCCGCTTCCTCAACAACCCCATCCTGCCCGACGCCCAATCGGTGGCCCAGGGGCAGGCGTTGTATGACCAATATTGTGTGGCCTGTCATGGGGAGGAAGGTAAGGGGGATGGGCCGGGAGCGGCCAACCTCTCTCCGCCACCGGCCGACTTTGGCAGCGGCCACACCGACACCCACCCCGATGGCGACCTCTACTACTGGATTCGCAACGGGATTGAGGAGACGGCGATGCCCCCCTTCGAGGATGAGCTGACCAACGAGGAGACGTGGCATCTGGTCAACTATGTGCGGCGACTGAGCGCGACGGCCGCGCAGATGCAGGTGTCGAATTAGTAACGCAGATTTTCGCTGATGTGGAGGGTGTGAAACTATTTAACGCAGAGGCGCAGAGCAGCAGAGACGCAGAGAGCATTAAGCCCTCTGCGCCTCTGTCTCTCTGCGCCTCTGCGTTAAAAGTATTGTTGTTTATCCTGCTTCTGGCCGGGTCTTGGATGCTACTGCGGCGAGTGCGGCCGTTTCGTTTGCGGCTAGAGCGCCAACCACGGCCGCTCTCTTCCTATGATCAAGCAGTGGCGCGGATTGCGGCCGTGCAGGCGCAAGAGCAGGCGCGAGGCGACATCAACCCCGTGTGTACCACCCAACTGCTGACCCACGGAGGACGGACGGCGAAGGCAATGGTCTTCTTTCATGGCTTCACCAGTTGCCCGGCGCAGTTTGCGGCGTTGGGGCGGGTCTACTTTGAGCGCGGCTACAACGTCTATATCCCGCGCATCCCCCACCACGGCATGGCCGATCTGATGAGCGATGCGTTGAAGCAGTTGACGGCCGAGGAGTTGGCTGCCTTCGGCATGGAAGCGGTGGATGTGGCGCACGGCCTGGGGGAGCAGGTGAGCATCTGCGGGCTTTCGATGGGTGGGGCGTTGGTGGCCTGGTTGGCGCAGGTGCGCGACGATATAGAGGTGGCAGCGTTGATTGACGCTTATCTAGGCATTGGCTTCCTCCCCGCCTGGCTGAGCCAACCACTGACCCGGCTGACGCTGGCGCTGCCCGACCGCTGGCAGTGGTGGGACCCGGTGCAGAAAGAAAACAACCGCGACACGGCTCCCTATGGCTATCGTCGCTATCCTACGCACGCGATGGGCGAGGCGTTGCGGCTGGGCTTTATCGCCCAACGATTGGCGCGGCAGGAGAAGCCGAAGGCGCAACAAATGGTGGTGGTCACCAATGCCAATGACGTGTCAGTCCATAACGGCATCACCATCGCGCTGGCCGAATCGTGGCGGAAACAGGGGGCGGCCGTTGCCGCGTATGAATTTCCGCGCTCACTCAACCTGCCACATGATCTCGTCGCCCCGGAAAGGGCGCATAGTAATACGGCCGCTGTCTATCCCATTTTGCTAGAGCTTATCTGACTCTGTTGTTTACCACGGATGACACGGATCATACGGATACTTCGCTTCACTCAGCAAAAGCTTTCACGGATTTCACGAAAATAGAAGGCAAGAATTCGTGTCATTCGTGTCATTCGTGTCGAAAAATTTTAGTTGCATACCCTGCAAGTAAAAAAATCCGTGTTCATCCGTTTCATCCGTCCCCATCCGTGGTTACAAACGATTCCAACGTCTTCGCTAACCCTTCAGCCAGGGTGTATTGAGGACGGAAGCCCAGCGCTTCGGCCGCGTGGCGCATGTCGAGGTGCAGGTCGAGGTGGAGCAGGGCGAGCGCCGGTTCGGAGAGGAGCGTGGCGGCCGAAGGGGAAAACGGCCGTATTGCCGGATGAAGCAGCCGTCCTGCGCCGTGAATGAACCTGGGGGGAATGGGCATGATGCGCGGCCCCCGGCCGGTCAACTGGCGATAGACGACGATCAGCTCATAGAGCGAGGTGGGTACGCCCGGCCCGGCGTTGTAGATGCCTCCGGCGGCCGTCGGCTGTTGGGCGGCTGTCCACAGCAGATTGGCGACATCGGCGGCATAGACCAGATCGAAGCGTTGGCGGCCGCCGTTGATCAGCGGCAAAAGGGGCAGCCGCGCCAGCCGCAAAGCCAGCGGCGTGAAGGTGCGGTCGCCAGGGCCATAGACGATGGAGGGGCGGACGATGGTGGTGGGCAGGCCGCGCTGCTGGTATTCACCAACCGCTGCCTCGGCCAGCAGTTTGGAACGGCCGTAGAGGCTCAAGGGTTGCAAGGCGGCCGTTTCCGGCGTGGGGATGGGGACATCGGGGCTATAGACGCTGCTGGAGCTGACCAGGAGGAAGCGGCCGATCCCGGCGGCGTGGCTGGCGGCGAGCAACGAGCGCGTGAACTCGACATTCACCGCCCGATACCGCTCCCACTCGCGGCCGTGGGCTTCGCCAATCATAAAGGGGCCAAGCGCGGAGACGTAACCAGCGACATGGAACACCATTTCGGCCCCGGCGACGGCCGTTCTTAACGCCCCTTCATCACGAAAATCGCCACGCAGCACCTCCGCGCCGCCTGCTTCCAGAGCGCGGGTGTTGCTGGACGGCCGCGCCCACACCCGCACGCCGATACCTTCAGCCAGCAGCCGCTCGACCAGATGCCCGCCAATCAACCCCGTCCCGCCGGTCACTAATACCATCATCCCCTTCATTATCAATTAACAATTGACAATTAACAATTGACAATTGACAATTCCTGTTCAATGAGACCAAAGTTAATCGCTATCCTCCTATTTTTTCTCACCCTGATCTTCTATCTCTACACCCTCCAACCCTCCCTGGCCTGGGGGGATGGGATTCGTTTGCAGCGGGAAGTGGTGACGGCCGAATCCTTCATCCTCGCCGAAATGGTGGACGTCGAGTTCGCCCCCGACCCCTATCCCTTTGCCCGGCTCGGCGTGGCAGCCTGGGACCATCCGCTATATGTGATGATCGGCCACACTTTGGTGCGGTTGCTGCCGGGTGTCGAGCCGTTGTGGCTGGTCAATGCGGTATCGGCCGTCTTTGGCGCGGCGGCGGTGGCGATGCTCTTCTTGTACGCTCAGCGACATCTCGGCGGCTGGATGGCGGCGTTGTATGCGGCCGTCGCCCTCGCCCTCTCCCACACCTTTTGGTGGCACGCAGCCACGCCG
Organism: uncultured Ardenticatenaceae bacterium; assembly: GCA_964410625.1. Lineage (GTDB taxonomy): Bacteria > Chloroflexota > Anaerolineae > Promineifilales > Promineifilaceae > CAYPHY01. The sequence continues at coordinate 13,999 of CAYPHY010000030.1, forward strand.
GAAGTGTATACGCTCTTCGCCTTCCTGCTGCTGCTGGCGATTTATTGGTATGATGCTTATCAGCGAGGCGGTGGTGAGCGTTATCTGCTGGCGGCCGCCTTCGCCCTCGGCCTGGGGGCGGCCAACCATTTGCTGGCCTTCCTCGCCTTACCGGCATGGGGGCTATATTGGCTGCTGGACGGCCGTTGGCGGCGGCCGTGGCCTCGGCCCAATCGCCACACCTTTCTCCTGCTTGGCGGATGTTTGCTGCTCTTTTTCGCCGGCTTTGCCCCTTACTGGATCCAAGCCCTGCGCTTGCTGCGTACCTTTCCGCCGGAGATGCTGCTTGGCCCGGCCATTGGCACAACGTTCTTTCGCGGTTCGTTAGCACTCCTGCCCGGCCAACTGCTGGCGGGGGCTGTGAGCTATCTCATCTTTCTGCTCTACCAGTTTAATCCGTTGGGGGTAGGGATTGGGGTTTATGGGTGGTGGAGCGGCCGTCGCCATGCCCCGCGCCTCTGGAAGCAAGCGCTTGCCCTTTACCTCGTCTATCTGCTCTTTGGCCTTGTCTATCAAGTCTCCGACCAGTTTGCCTTCTTTCTCGGCTCCCATCTGTTTTGGGCGGTGGCGATGGGGATGGGGGTAAGTGGAGCGTGGGGAGTGGCGAGTGCGGAGAAGGAGAGTAGGAGACTGCGAGATTTGAGTTTGGGAGAGTGGAGCGTGGGGAGTGGGGAGTGGAGGAAGTGGGTGGTTGTGGGGGGATGGGTGGGGGTGCTGGTGATGCCGCTAGTCTATGGGGGGGCGGCCGATGTTTTACGCGCGGTGGGCGTGACGGAAGAGGCGTTTGGCGTGCCACAAGTTGGGGTGGGGGTGCGCGATGGGTTAGAGTATTATGTTAACCCAAACAAGCGCGGGGATACCGCTGCGTATCGCTTTGGGGTAGAGACCTTGGCGAATTTGCCGCCGTCGGCCGTTGTCCTGGCCGAATGGTACACCGACACCGATGAATACTTTGTCCTGCGTTACTTCACGGTGGTCGAGGGGCTACGGCCGGACGTCGAGATCATCGGTTGGCCGGCGGAAGACCCATTTTTGTTTGATTCAGGGTTGGCGGTGGGAGTGGTAGCGGCCGAATTGCCACGCCGTCCGGTTTACCTGGCCTCGCTCAGCACCCAATTTTACGATGCATCCACCTTGCTGGCCGACTACTGCATTGTGCCGGAGCATAACCTCTACCGCATCTATCCGCCAGAGACAGCGGCCGACACGCTCAACTGTTTGCCCGTCGAAGCAGCAGAGAGTGAGCAGTAGGTAGGGAGTGGGGGGCAGAGGAGCAGGGGAGCAGAGGAGCGGGGGAGAATCTCCCAATCTCCCAATCTCCCAATCTCCTAATCTCCAATCCGCAATCCTCAAGGTGCTCCCAAGGCTGCGCCCAGTACGCGAAACGCTTCCTTAATCTGTTCCAGCAAAACGGTGAAACCCATTTCATCCAGGGGGATCGTCACCGGAAATTCAAGCCTGACCGGTACCTCGGCCTGCACCGGCACTTCCGTTTGCACCGGCACTTCCAGCGGCAAATTGACGGGGATTTCCAGTTCGACCGGCACCTCCAGGTTGACCGGAATATCCGTTTGCAGATTGATGGGAATGCTGGCGCGAAGCGGGACTTGCACCGGCACTCGTTGCCCCAACACAACGACCGATACCTCAATGTCGCGATCAATGTTGACCACGTCGGTGATCGGCACGGAGATGGTCTCGCTGACGGTAATCGAGGTTGAGACGGGGATGGTGGTGCTAATGGGGACGGGGAAGGTGTCGCTGAAGGGAATGGACAACGAGAGCGGAATGGTCTCGCTGACCACCACCGGCAAATCAAAGTTGTTCAGTTCCACCGTTTCCAACATCTGGGTAATGGAGGTGACTTCTTGTTGTGCTCGGAGGCGAAAGCTATAGAGGTAATAGAGTAGGACAAGGTTGATGCCCAATGAAATCGTGACGATGAGCCATAGCAAGATGTAGTGCCAGCTAATGCGGCGTGTGTTTGTTTCGGGCAAGGCTGCCTCCCTTATAAAATAAACCTCTGAGGTCTTGATATGACTATGATAGCAGACCTACGTTTTAGACCTCAGAGGTTTTTGATGATCGTGTTCATTGCTCAAGCTGTCGAGAATTGTAGCGACTTCTTGAGGGCGTGCTAGTGATTTTGGGGATTGGAGGATTGGGGATTAGGAGATTAGAGATTGGGAGACTCTCCCCTGCTCCTCCGCTCCTCTGCTCCCCTGCTCTTTTACTCCCCTTCCCGCTTCTCTATCCTAGACAAACAACGGCCGATCACCCCCAACATCTCCCGCCGGTTGGCCGGGTCGAGGAGGAAGAGGTGGTCGCCGTGGAGGGGGATGTGGGTGAGCGAGTGGGTGGAATAGGAGTCCCAGGCGGCAAGGTCGGCCGCGCTGACTTGTGGATCGGCCGTTCCGCCGAATAGGGTCAGCGGACAATCAAGCGGGGCCTCGTTGGTGGGGACGGCCGTTTCCACCAGCGCAAAGTCGGCACGTAGCGCAGGCAATACCAGCTCAAGCAGTTCGCGATGCGCAAGCAGTTCATCGGGCAGCGCGTGGCGTTGGCGCAAGGCGGCGATGAAGGCGTCGCGGGGCAGGTCATGGAGCGTTGCTTGCCTTTGCGGGCAGCCGGGTGCAGGACAGGCGGAGAGAAAAAGATGGTGGGGCTGCGGCCGTCCCTGGCGGCGCAACCAGCAGGCGAGTTCATAGGCTACTCGCGCCCCCAGGCTGTGGCCGAAAAAGGCATAGGGTTCGCCGGTCAGGGGGGTGATCGCCTCTCCTAGCCTTTCAACCAGTTCAGCGAGATTGGTCAGCGGCCGTTCCTTCAGACGCGCTCCACGACCGGGCAAAACGGCCGCCCACACCGCCACCCCCGGCAGCCCCTCCGCCCAACCACGAAACACCGGCACGCCTCCTCCGGCATAAGGAAAGCAGAAGAGGCGCGGGCCACGCTCTGGGCTTTGGGGTAGGCGGGTAAACCAGTTTTGTTGCATCTTTTTAAACAGGGATGAACGCGGATTAAACGGATACTCACAGATTTTTCGACACGAATTTCACGAATTGATAGTCTAAAAGAAGGGTATCAGAACATTTAACGCAGAGGCGCAAAGAGGCAGAGACGCAGAGTGTTCTCTCATCTCTGCGTCTCTGCCCCTCCGCGTCTCCGCGTTTTTAAAGATCACCCTTGATCTAGATTTTTATCCATGTCCATCAGATTTATCGTTGCGGGATCAACCCCTGACGGCCGTAATAGTCGAGATAGGTACGCAGCAGCGCCGGGCCGACGGGGGGGCAGGCGATGCCACTACCGGCCAGCCCTTGCAGCGTATTGTGGCAGTCGAAGGGGGGCATGTAGGCTTGTTCGGCCGATACCTCTTCCAACAGCGGCAAGAAGGGGCCAACCAGGTCGCCGCCAAACTGCGCCGCTTGTTGCGCCAGCCGCCGCCGCCACTCGATAAAGGAGACCTGGCTTAGGGATGCACCCTCTCCCTCCCGTTGCAGCCAGGAAAGCAGTTGGCGATAGGGTAGCGGGTGAGGGTTGCAGAGATGGAATATTTGCCCCAGCGAGTCGGGTTGCAGGGAGAGGTGGACGATGGCCGCGCTAACGTAATCCACCGGCACAATATCCACCGCTGCATCCAGTTCCGGGACAATGCCCAACAGCAGGCTGGCGCGGGCCATCGTAGACATCAGATCGGCCGTGTTCCACGCCCCACTGCGACTATCGCCGGAGACAAGTCCAGGGCGATAGAGGGCGACCGGCAGGCCGCGGTCGCGTGCGGCCAACGCCAGCTTCTCGCCCACCCATTTGCTTTGCGCGTAGCCACCGAAGGGGATGCCGATGCTGTCCAGGCTGTCGTTTTCGTGGTAGATACGGCCGTTCTCTTCGTCCTGGTGCGCTCCGGTGTGGAAGACGGAGAGCGTGGAGACCACGTGGACAGCCTTGAGTTGTCGTTGGCTCGCCAGCCGCAAGACCTCTTGTGTTCCCTGGACGTTGGCGGCGCGGTGGGCGGTGTAGGGATAGACGAAGTTGACCAATGCCCCATTGTGGTAGATCACGTCCACTTCGGCCGCCAGTTGTTCGTATAGCGCGTCGGAGAGTCCCAGATGAGGCTCGGCCAGATCGCCGGAGACAGCGACCAGCCGCCGGGCGAAGGCGTCCTGCCACAACCCATACTGCTCCAGATTGCGGTGCAAGCGGGCCAGGCCATCGGCCGCGCTCCTGGCGCGAACAAGGCAGTGGATCGTCGCCTCTGTTTGTTGCAACAGGTCGCGCAGCAGGAACGCGCCGACAAACCCCGTTGCGCCGGTCAGCAGGATGTGGCGCGGGCGGAACCAGTTGCCATGTGGGAGCTGGTTGATCGGCGTGTCGTTGATGTCGTGGGCCAGTTGGGCATCGGCCTTCATCGCCGCCAGCAACTCATCCGTGTGCAGCAGCAGACTGGGGGAGTACCCCTGGTTTGCCCGCTCCAGCTCCAGAATGGCGCACAGTCCGGCGACGGTCGGCCGCGCGAAGAGGGCGTGTAGAGGCAGTTGTGCCTGGAACTGTTCGCGAATCTGGAAGACGAGCCGCGCCGCCTGGATGGAGGTGCCGCCGAGATCAAAGAAGCTGTCGTGTAATCCGACCTCTTCCAAGCCCAACACATCGGCGCAGAGCCGGGCGACCTGTATTTCCAATTCGGTGCGCGGCCGTTCCTCCTCGGCCGTTGTGGTTGTTGTCGTGGTCACTTGTGCGGCCGCTTGTACGCTTGGGGTTGTTGCTGTGGGTGCATCGGCGGCCGTTGGCGGCGAAAGAACGGCCGTTGGCGGTGGGAGGGCACGACGATTGACCTTGCCGTTGGGTGTCAGCGGCAGGGTGTCGAGCGTGACGAAGTGTGCTGGGACCATGTAGGGGGGGAGTTGGCCGCGTAGATAGTCGCGCAACTGCCTGGGCGTGGGCTGGTTGTGATTGGCAGCCACCAGATAAGCCACGAGTTGTTGATCGGGGCCAACGGCCGCTTTGTTGCCGCCAACGGCCGTCTTATCGCCCCCATTTGTCGTCAAAACGGTCACAACCGCCTGGGCGACGTCCTGATGTTGCACCAACGCCGCTTCAATATCGCCCAATTCAATCCGGTAGCCGCGCACCTTCACCTGGAAGTCGCTGCGACCAAGGTAGAGAAGTCGGCCGTCGGGCAGATAGCGGGCGAGATCACCCGTATTATAAAGGATGAGGGATGAAGGATGAGGGCTGAGGGTTGAAGGATGGGAAAGGTCATCTTTCATCCTTCTGCCTTCATCCTTCAGCCTTCCTCCTTCCTCCTTCAGCCTTATAAACCGTTCGGCGGTCAGGTCGGGGCGGTTGTGGTAGCCTTTGGCCAGGCCGTCGCCGCCGATGTAGAGCTGGCCGACCGCGCCGGTGGGGACGGGTTGTAGCTGGTCGTCGAGGAGGTAGAGTTGGGTGTTGGCGATGGGACGGCCGATGGTGATCGGCTCATCGGCGTTGGTGATTTGCGTCGTCGTTGACCAGACGGTGGTCTCCGTCGGGCCATAGAGGTTCCACAATTCGCCGCAGCGCGACAGCAGGGCGCGGGCCAGGTCGGCGGTCAATGCCTCGCCGCCGCAGAGGATCTTCAGCCCTGGTTGCCCCCGCCAGCCGCTCTCCAGCAGCAAACGCCAGGTGGCCGGCGTCGCCTGCATCACCGTAATCCCTGCTTCTTGCAGGATGCGCCCCAACGCTTCGCCATCCATGGCCGTTTGGCGGCCGACAATCGTCACCGTCGCGCCGCTGATCAGCGGCAGGAAGAGTTCGAGGACGGCGATGTCGAAGGAGAGCGTGGTCACAGCCAGCAGATGGTCATCGGCCGTCAACCCCAGTTCGTGCTGCATCGAACAGAGGAAGTTGACCACAGCGCGATGGGGGATTTCCACCCCTTTCGGCCGTCCGGTGGAGCCGGAGGTATAGATGATGTAGGCCAGATCATCGGGGGTGGCCGTTGTCTGCGGTTCCAGGGTGGACTGGCGGCCGATCACCGGCCAATCGTCAATCAGGTCGAGCATCAGCCAGGCGGGAGCAGGTGGATGGGCGTGGCCGTTGGCCTGGAGGCGGGGACCGGTGAGCGGTGGGCGGTTGGCGGTGGGCGGGAAAGTAGCGCCGGCGGTCAGCAGCAGGGCGGGTTTGGCGTCGTCGAGCATCATCGCCAATCGCGCCGCCGGAAAGTCGGGGTCGAGAGGAATGTAGGTCGCTCCCGCTTTCAGCGTTCCCAACAAGGCGACCACCATCTCCAGGGAGCGGCGGGTGTAGATGCCGACGCGATGGCCGGGGCCGATCCCCAGCCCTTGCAAGTAGTGGGCAAGTTGGTTGGCGCGTTGGTCGAGTTCGCGATAGGTCAGTTCGCGTAGAGCCTGGCGCACCTGCGGCTCGCCTGGTCCCGGCCGGTAGACGGCCGCCACCCGCTCCGGGGTGCGCTGCGCTTGCGCGGCGAACAGGTGGTGGACGCAACGGTCACGCGGGTAGTCGGCCTGGGTGTTGTTCCAGGCATGGAGCAGCCGGTCGCGCTCGTCGTCGGGGAGGATGGACAGCGCGGAGATGGGCTGCTGTGGGTTGGCGGCAATCCCGGCCAGCAAGCGTTCCAGGTGGCGCAACATCCGCGCGGCCGTCTCTGCGGTAAAGAGGCCGCTGTTGTAATGGAGCGCGGCCGCCAGTCCGTCCTCGACTTCAGCCATCATCAGCGTCAGGTCAAATTGCGCCGGTAGCCCGCCGATGGACAGCGTTTCCACCTCCAGCCCGTCCAGCATCACCCGTGTGCCGGGCAACCCCAATGCCAGTGCCTGGGGCAGCGTGTTGCCCGATGACTCTCCTCCGGCGGCCAACGCCCGCTGCATGATGAAGAGTGTTTCAAACAGGGGCGGCCGTCCCGGTTCCGGCGTCAATCGTCCGGCGGCGGCCAATTCTCGCGCCAGGAGCGGCAGAGGATAGGCTTGATGCTCCATCGCCTCCAGCAGCGTTTGCCGCGCCTGGGCGAGGAAGTCGGCGACGGCCGGATCACCGCTGAAGTCGGCGCGGAGGGCGACGGGGTTGATGAAGTAGCCGATCAGCCCTTGTAGCTCCGACTGTTCGCGCCCGGCGAGTACGGAGCCGGTGATCACTTGCTGCTGGCCGGAGTAGCGGTGGAGCAGCAGTTGGAAGGCGGCCGATAACACCGTCGCCAGCGTCACCCCCTGTGCCTGTCCCAGCCCGCGCAACGCCTGGGTGAGCGCGGGGGAGAGGCGATGGGTGGTGATGTCGCCGCGGAAGCCGGTGGCGGCCGTGCGCGGCCGGTCGGTGGGCAGGTCGAGGCGTGGCAGTTCGCCGCCAAGCTGGTCCAGCCAGTAATCGCGCAGTCGTTGCCCCGTCTCTCCGGCCAACATCTCGCCTTGCCACTGTACAAAGTCGCTATAGTGCAGTGCGGGGGCGGGGGGGAGTAAGTCGCTGGTGCCGGCTGCCATCTGTTCCTGTTCGGCGCGATATAGCGGGTATAGCTCCTGCACCAGCAGCGACATTGACCAAAAATCGGTGATCAGATGGTTGATCGAGAGGAGCAAGATATGGTCATTTGTCCCGCAATGGAGTACCGTCAGGCGCAGCAACGGCCCAGTCTCCAGGTCGAACGGCCGGTGCGCTTCCTGCATCAGAAAGGCGTTGGTCTGGGCTTCGTCCCAGCCCTCCGCCTCGATTTCAGCGATAGGAATGGTGACTTCGGGCAAGACGCGCTGCCGAGGGCCGTCGCCAGTAAGGGCAAAGACGGTGCGCAGCGTGCTATGGCGGGCGGCCAACTGGTTGATCGCCCGTTGCATCGCGGCAATGTCGAAGCGGCCGCGCAAGCGCACGGCGCCAGCTACATTGAGCGAGAGATCGGCCGGCAGTAGTTGTTGCAAGACCCACATCGCCTCTTGCGCGGCGGAGAGCGGCGCGGGCTGGTGGGGATCGGTGGCGGGTTGGATGGTTGGCCCGCGATCGGCCGATTCCCTTTCCGCCAACGACTGCAACTCCTCGGCCAGCGACTCAATCGTCGGCCCGCGCAGCAGGCTGACCAGCGGCAGATCAATCTGCCACGCTTTCTCGACGTTGTTCTTCAATTCCAACGCCATCAGCGAATCTAACCCCAACGCATCCAACGCCAGCCGCCGGTCCAGCCGCGCCACGTCCATGCCCATGATGTGCGCCACTTGTTCGGCCAGCCAATCAGCGGTCGAGTGGGGAGTGGGCGGTGAGTACACCGCTAGTGGGGAGTGGGGAGTGGCGAGTATTGGGGCTGGCTCACGCATCCGGTCGCTTAGTCGCTCGCTCTCTAAATCTCTCAGTCTCTCACGCTCCTCTGCTCCTCTGCTCCCCTGCTCCTCTGCTCCTCTGCTCGTCTCCAGCCAATACCGTTCCCGCTGGAAGGGGTAGGTGGGCAGGGTGAGCTTGTGGCGTGGGTAGTCGCGGTCGAAGTTGTGCCAGTGAATGGCCGTACCGGCGGTGTAGAGTTGGGCGAGGCTGTTGAGCAGTATCTGCCAATCATCATGCCCGCGACGCAGCGAGGGCAGCCAATGGTAGTCGGCCGCATTCTCCACCACGCGACGGCCGAGGCCAATCAACTGCGGCTGTGGCCCCACTTCCAGGAAGAGGGTCGCCCCCGCTTCGACAAGGGTACGGATCCCGTCGGCAAAGCGCACCGGCTGGCGGGCGTGGGCCATCCAATAGGCGGCGTCGGGCGCGTCTTGCTGGAATGTGCCGGTCAGGTTGGAGACGAGGGGGATGTGCGGCCGTTGGGCGCTGATTTCGCTTGCCGCCCGCCCCAACTCATCCAACATCGGGGCTAAGAGCGGGGAATGGAAAGCGTGGGAGACGGTCAACAGCCGTGACTCGATCCCCTCCGCCGCCAGTTGGTCGCAAATGGCTTGCACGGCCGCTTTCTCGCCGGAGATGACCAGTTGCCCTGGCCCATTGATCCCGGCCAGCGACACCTGATCACGGTAGGGCTGCAAGGCGGCCGTTACCCGTGCTTCGTCGCTGAAGACGGCGGCCATCGTGCCATTAGCGGGGAGGGCTTGCATCAGACGGCCGCGCCGGGCGATCAGCCGCAGCCCATCGGCGAGGTCAAAGACCCCGGCGATGATCGCCGCCGTGTATTCGCCGACGCTGTGGCCGAGGAGAAAATCAGGTTCGACCCCCCACGTGCGCCACAGTTGCGCCAGCGCATAGCCAACGGCGACCAGGGCGGGTTGAGCATAGGCGGTCTGGTCAATCGCTGTCCCTTCCTCGCAAAAGAGGAGATCGAGCAACGGCCGCTCCAATTCGCCATCCAAAACGGCCGCGCATTGCTCTAGTGCAGCGCGGAAGGCGGGTTGGGTTTCGTACAGTTGCCGGGCCATGCCGCTATATTGCGACCCCTGGCCGGTGAAGAGGAAGGCGATTTTCGGCCGTGTGGCAGCCGCTTTGCCGGTCCGGTTTATGTTGGCTAATTGTTGGCGCAGGGTGGCGGCCGAGTCGGCGACGAGCGCCAGCCGGTGGCTGAAGTGGACGCGGCCGGTGTGGGCGGTGTAGGCCAGGTCGGCAAGATTGACTTGCGGATGTTGATCGAGATAGCGGACATAACGGCCAGCTAATTCGTGTAGTGCTGCGTCACTTTGCGCGGAGAGGACCAGGATGTGGGCTGGACGCTCGGCGACTGGACGGCCGTTGGGTATGACGGCCGCTTCGGCAACTGGTGGGGCTTCGGCCACTGGCGGGGCTTCAGCCACAATGACATGGGCATTGGTCCCCCCAAAGCCAAAGGAACTGACCCCGGCCACCCGCCCGTAGGACAATCCTCTGGATTGTCCGCGTGGGTCGGGTAGGGATGGCAATCCGGGCAATCCGGAGGATTGCCCTACAGGTGATTTGCGCTCGGCCGAAGACAATCCGGAGGATTGTCCTACGGGCCAGGGATGGGGGTCACGGCCGATTTGCAGCCGCGATCCTTCGAGCTTGATGTGGGGATTGAGTTCCTGGAAGTGGAGATGGGGCGGAAGCTGTTGGTGTTGCAAGGCCAACACGACCTTGATCAATCCCGCAATCCCGGCGGCCGCTTCCAGATGGCCGATGTTGGTCTTGACCGATCCTATAAGAAGAGACTGGGAGATTGGGAGATTGGGAGATTGATTAGTCTCTAAGTCTCCTACTCTCCCAGTCTCTGAGTCTCTAAGTTTTCCGCTCTCTCCTCCGTCGAATACTGCCTGTAGTGCCTGAATTTCAATCGGGTCGCCGAGGGGGGTTCCGGTTCCGTGGGCTTCGATGTAGTCCACTTGATCGGCCGTTACCCCGGCGTTGGCCAGGGCGCGGCGGATGACGGCTTGTTGGGCGCGGCCGTTGGGGGCGGTCAAGCCATTGGAACGGCCGTCCTGATTGACCGCCGAGCCGCGCAGCACGGCCAGCACTGTGTCGCCATCGCGTTGGGCGTCGCTGAGCCGCTTTAGCACCACCACGCCACACCCTTCGCCGCGCACATAGCCATCAGCGCGAGCGTCGAAGGTCTTGCAACGGCCGTCGGCGGCCATCATCCGTGCCTGGGAAAAGGTGATTGTCAGCTCTGGAGCGAGCAGCAGATTGACCCCACCAGCCAACGCCATATCCGTCTCACCACTACGCAGGCTTTGCATTGCCAGATGGACAGCGACCAGCGAGGAGGAGCAGGCGGTATCAATCGCCATGCTCGGCCCCTGCAGATCGAGCAGGTATGAGAGGCGATTGGCGGCGATGCTGTGGGCGTTGCCCGTCCCGGCGTAAGCGTCAATGATGGCCGGGTCGCTGAATTGTCGCCGTGAGTAGTCATAGCTGCTGATGCCGATGTAGACGCCGGTGGCCGAGCCGCCCAACGTGTCGGCGGGGATGTTGGCGCGTTCCAACGCTTCCCAGGCCACTTCCAACAGCAGCCGTTGTTGCGGGTCCATCCGCGCCGCTTCGCGAGGGGTGATGCCGAAGAAAGCGGGGTCGAAGCCGTCTACATCGAAACCCCCCACCACCGGCAAGAATCCCCCCCAGCGGGTGTTCATCTTGCCCGTCGCCGCGTTCTCGCCCGCTTCGTAGTAGCGCTCCAGCGGCCAACGGCCGCGTGGCACTTCGCTGATCGCGTCCACGCCATTTTGTAGTAGCTCCCAAAACGCTTCTGGATCGGCCGCGCCGGGGAAGCGACAGGAGAGGCCGACGATGGCGATGGGTTCGGGGGGAGATTGGGAAACACGGAGACTGGGAGACTGCGAGACTGAGAGATTCTCCTCTGCTCCTCTGCTCCCCTGCTCCTCTGCTCCTCCGCCCAGATAGGCGGCGAGGGTGGCGATGTTGGGGTAGTCGAAGAGAAGGGTGGGCGAAAGGCTGCGGCCGAGCCACTGTTCCAACTCGCCGGATAGCCCCACCGCCTGCACGGAGTCGAGGCCATAATCCATGAACGGCCGCTGCGGGTCCAGTTGCGCGGCGGAAATGTTCAATATAGCGGCTAATCGCGTTGTCAGCCAGTCGGTGATGGCGGCCGAAGATTGGAGACTAGGAGACTGGGAGACTGCCGACTGTCCACTTGCCACTTGCAACCTGCCACCTGCCCCCCCTGCCTCCCACTCCGCCACCACACTCAACGCCCCCTCCAAATACTGTTGCTTGCAGGTCTGGCGGCGGACTTTGCCACTGGTGGTGCGGGGGATGCTGAGCGGCCGTACCAACACCAACGCATATAAAGGTAGCTCGTGTTCCTCGGCGACGGCGCGGCGGGCGGCGGCTGCCACTTCCTCGATGTCGGCCTTGCGCTGGCTGCGGCGCACTTCATGGACGACGACCAGCCGTTCCGTGCCGCCAACCAGCACCGAGAAGGCCGCGCCCGAATCCGGCTCGAAGGCTGGATGAGCATTGCCAACCGTATTTTCGATGTCTTGCGGGTAATGGTTGCGGCCGTGGACGATGATCAAGTCCTTCAAACGGCCGGTGACGTAGAGATCGCCTTCATGCAAGAAGCCGAGATCGCCGGTGCGTAAAAATGTTTTTCCGTCCCCATCCTGGAGCGTTGCGCCGAAGGTAGCGGCCGACAATTCCGGCCGGTTCCAATACCCCTGGGCAATACTGCCGCCGCGCAGCCAGATTTCCCCCACCTCATCCGGCCCACAGGCCGCCAGCGTCTCCGGGTTGGCGATCACAATTTCCTGGCCGAGCATGGCGCGGCCGCAGTTGACCATCTCCATAGAAGAGTGGTGAGTGGGCGGTGAGTACACCGCTAGTGGGGAGTGGGCGGTGAGTACACCGCTAGTGGAGAGTGGGAGACTCGTTTCACTCCCTTGCTCCTCTGCTCCCCTGCTCCCCTGCTCCTCTGCTACTACCTCAACCCGATTTCGCGCCAGCGCTTCCGGGTGGATGCGCAGGCTACGAGGCAGGGCGGGGCCGTCGCCGCCGCTGGCAATCAGCGTCGCTTCGGCCATGCCATAGCAGGGGTAGAAGGCGGCCGGGTTAAACCCAGCGGGGGCAAAGGCAGCGGCAAAGTCGTCTAAGGTCTGGCGGCGAATGGGTTCGGCCCCGCTATAGGCCACCTTCCAGCTACTCAAATCCAATGTTGCCAGCGCCTCCGGTGTAACTTTGTCTACACACAGTTGGTAAGCAAAGTTCGGCGCGCCGCTGATCGCCCCTTTATAGCGGGTGATCGTTTGCAGCCAGCGCAACGGCCGTTGCAAAAAAGCGGTCGGCGCCATCAAAACCGCCAGACCGTTGACGTACATCGGCTCCAGGATGCCGCCGATCAACCCCATGTCATGGTAGCTGGGCAACCAATGGACACCAATGCCATCCGGGTCATGGATCGTCATGTGGAACCCCTGGCGAATCATCTCCAGGTTATGCATCAGATTGCCATGACTGACCATCACCCCCTTCGGGTCGCCGGTCGAGCCAGAGGTGTATTGTAAGAAGGCCAGCTTATCGGGCTTGGTGTCAGGGTGTCGCCAGTCAGACTCAATCCCATTGGGCGTCTCGTCGGTATTGAGCCATTTTAAGGCGGCCAGTTCCGGCATTTGCTTGAAGCGCCGTTCCAACCCGGTAAAAATCTGGCCGGTGGTCAACACGACGGCCGGTTTGGCGTCGGCAACAATCCCCTGGATGCGGGCAGACGGCCGATTCAAACGGGGTGGATGGATGGGAACAGCGATGACACCGGCATAGATACAACCGAAGAAAGCCGCCACAAAGTCTAATCCGGCCGGATAAAGCAGCAGGGCACGTTCGCCAGCGGCCGTTTGCGTCTGTAACCAGGCAGCAATCGCTCGTGCGCGGCGGTCTAATTCGGCATAATCGAGGCGTGCCTCTTCTCGTTCTCCATCACTAAGATAAACAAAGGCCAGTCTATCAGGCTGTTGCTGTGCTCGCTCAGATAATAAATGTAGTAAAGATTGCAGACGAAATGAAGCGCCGAGAATCTCGTTCATAACCGTTATTGTATGGTTGAAGCTGGTATACCGCAAAAGTGAAAGTTTGATATAATGCGGCGGCAACTATATGATCAGCTTAGATCAATTTGCTTGACAACCAATAAGGTCTTATATTTGCATCGATATCAACGTAACCGCGCGAATTTTTCCATAAAACTTGATTTTCCAAAGCGGTTCCGTTCGTGTAAGATAATACACAGTAAGCCACATAATCTATGACCCGTCTATATTCGGGGTAACAGTTTTGTGGTTTGCTGGTTGCCAGCCGATTGTTCTGTACAGTTTTGTCACGCCGGCTTTGAGACCGAGACTCACGATTGAGGATACCCGTTTATGATGGCTGATACGAACCAGAGCATGGATCGCTATCAAATCCGCAAACAGATTGGGATCGGCGGCATGGGCACCGTTTATCAGGCCTGGGATCGCGAGATTGAGCGCGACGTGGCGCTGAAATGGTTGCCGGAGTCGTTTAGCGCGGAAAAGAACTTTGTCGAACGTTTCCGGCGTGAGGCGCGGTTTATTGCCCGTTTGGAGCATCCCCATATTGTCCCCATTTATGATGTGGGTGAATATCAGGGACGGCCGTTCATCATCATGCGCCTGCTCTCTGGCGGAACGCTGCGGAACCGCCTCGGCCGCCCCGACTTTGGTCTAAACGAACTGATGCGGGCGATGACGCAGATCAGCGACGCGCTGATGTCGGCGCATAGCCAGAACATCGTCCATCGCGACATCAAGCCGGGCAACATCCTCTTTGATGATCGTGGCACGGCTTTTCTCTCCGACTTTGGCGTGGCGAAGCTGCTGGATGCGGCGACGATGCTCACCGGCAGCGGCGTGGTCGGCACCCCCGCTTATATGAGTCCTGAGCAGTTCATCGGCCATGAGATTGACGGCCGCAGCGACCAATATGCGCTGGCCGTGGTCATTTATGAGGCGCTCAGCGGCCAACTGCCGTTTGATGGCAATACGGTACAGATGATGTATAAGCATCTGAATACCGACCCGCCGGAAATTGACCTCGCCAACATGCCGTCGCTGGCCGGGCTGAACCAGGTCTTGAAAAAGGCGTTGGCGAAGAACCCCAATGATCGTTATGAGAGCGTTCAAGCCTTTGTGGCCGATGCGCGGAAAATCACCGATGCGCTGGGACGCAATAGACCGCTTGCGTTGCCGGTGGCCGCGCCCATCACCCGGCCCCCTTCGGCCTTTGTCACTCCCTCCGGCCTGTCTATTCCTGCCTCCCAAACACCTTCGCCACGCTCCAGCGCCCCCACGGAAGTTGATACGTCAACGCCACCAGGGGCGGAGCGTCGCCCGGTCCCGCCACCTGTTGCGGGACAATCTGCTCCCGCTACCCAGCGACCCTCTGTGTGGTCTACTCCTTCGCGTCCATTGGCCGAGGAACCGGCGGCCGATGCATCAGCGGCCGCACAAACGCCTGCCCCGCCCACTCGCACGCCCGTAACGCGCACACCGGCGTCACGACCTGCTCCGGAGTCGCGTGTCCCTCAGCAACCCAAGACGGGACAACCGGTGACGGGTCAACCGGCGACCGGACAACCGGCGACGGGACGACCATCAGTAGACAAACCACCGGCCGACAAGCCGCCAACACCAATCGCAGCGGCGAGTGATGCTACGGTTGTAGAAGGGGCTACCCCGCTGCCGCCGCGGCCGTCGCCAGGAGCGACACGCCAACCGTCTACACGCCAACCATTCACCCGACCTCCAGTGGCCGCTTCGGTGCCGACGGTGTTAGATGAAGCGGCCGTCACCCCTGCGGCTGCTCCGCTCCCGCCGACGCGGCAGGTCACACCAGCGCCCACTCCCACGGCATCCGGCGGCTTTCCTGGCTGGATGCGGGCGGCGGCCGGTCTTGTCGTCTTACTGTTGGTCGTGGCCGCCGGTTGGTGGCTGTTTTCGGGTTTGGGCGGTGGAAACGGGGGTGGCGAAGCGGCCACCCCAGACGCGACCGCCAATCCGGGCGTCGTTGTTGGGGCGGAGGAAACGGCCGCGCCCAGCGCGACGGCCGAGCCAACCGAAGCTGCTTCGCCCACGGAAGCGGTGACCGCAACGGCGACAAATACGACAGAGCCAACGGCCACTGTACCGGCGGCCGTCCTGGTGCAGGTTATCGCCGAAGAGGCGAATTTGCTGGAAGGGCCGGGTGAAGTTTACCCGGTGATCGGCCGCGTGGAGCGAGGGGACCAGCTTGAGGTGGTGGCAAAGTCGGCCGATGGTGAATGGTACAACATCGGACTGCCCAACAGCCCTACCTTGCGTGCCTGGATTGCCAGCAGCGCGGTGACGCCGCTGAATAAGGACGCGATTGCCGGTGTGGAGGTCGCGGCGACGGTTCCCGCGCCCCCGGCCGGGGCAGCGACAGCGACCACAGCGCCGACGACTGCGCCAACGGTGGCGGTTGCGACGACAGCGGCCACGCTTCCCCCAACCCAGCCTCCCCCGACGAACCCACCGCCAACCAATCCGCCGCCCACTAATCCACCGCCGACAGACCCGCCACCGCCGCCACCCACCGATCCTCCAGCGACGGATCCACCGCCACCACCACCAACCTATACGCCGGAACCGCCACCACCGCCTCCGGCTACCTATACCCCCGAACCCCCGTAAATCAACGATGGAGGAATCATGACCAGTTGGTCACGCTACTTATTCATCGCCTTATCAATTCTGTTGCTCTTGCTTGGTGTTCGCGCTGTGTCGCTGACGGCCGAGTCGCAAGTCCCTGTTTTGCGGGGCACAGCAAACAACGCCTCCTTGCCATCTAGCCCGCAGACCCCGACGGCACGTCAGGCTGATCTGCGCGTGGGTGAAAGTAGAAACCTTTTGCCCGTGCCGCTCCTCGATCAATTGTCTGTTTCTATTGCTGCTACTTCGCCTAATCCTGCTATTCAAACGGCTGTATCCTCAGAAAATAGCGTCCCATCGGCCGATTGTTTTCAGATGTTGGCTAATAGTCAGCTTGATGTTGTGGAACTCGGTGATAATACCGGTTCGGTTGAACCCTGGGTCATCATAGACCAAAATGTGTATTATTTCACCCGGGATGACGAACCTCCATTTCCCAATTACTATCTTTATATGGAAGACCAGGATGCTCTTTTGTCAGATACCACCACTCCATTCTGGGACAGTTTTGGGCAGGCCATATTTATGCCAGATGACCTTGAGAGCATTGAAATACAGTACGATGTCTTAACCCTTCAGTCTAATCCAGACGATCTGATTTTTGGTGAGGTATGGCTACTAGACCTTGAAGGAAATGATCATGAGATCCTCGGTGATTGGGAAATTCTAGACTCGGAAGATGAATGGGTAAGAGATACAGTTGGAGTCCCTTCTGAGTTCTTTCCCTTGCTAGAAGGTCAGCCGATTGGCATCATCCTGGTCACTGTGACTGATAATACAGGAGCGGCCGAACGAGTACAGTTTGACAATATCGTATTGACTGCTTGTGTTAAGAGCGCTCCAGTAAGCGGTAATCTATTTCTGCCCAGCGTTCTGCATGTCGCCAACACCGGCCCGGTTTGTGTGCCGCCGTCGGAAAGTCCGCGTGATGAGGTGGGGGCTAATCGCGGCCTGGTGCAGACCGGCGCCCTGTGCCAGACGACGATGTCACAGCTAGACACGCAGGACTATTACACTTTTCGGCCGCAACAGGGTGGCAACTACACCCTGCAACTGCGTAATCTGCCGCCGAATACGGAGTGGAGCGGGTCAATCATCCAAAATTCGGGCGGTACCTTTGAATACGCCCCCGGCCCCACCGGCGGCCAATGCCGGATCGCCACTCCAGGCGCGGGCAATAAACAGGTGACTTGTAACTTGCAAGGCGGCCGTGAATATGTAGTCAAGGTATCGGCCGGTGGCTACAGCGGCCCGGAGGCGGATTACGAGATGCGCGTGATGCGCTAAGCCCTTATCAAATTGGCACTTAATCGTGTTTTCGTACCAACGGGGAGTCTATGCAGTTATGTTAGGCGAGTAGTGTGGGAGGGTTAACAGAATGAAAAGTAAATTGCTTTTACTAAGCGTGCTGTTGCTTTTCGCTGCTGTGGCGTGCCGCGACGAACCGGAGGCGCTTCCTTCGACTTTGTTGCCGACGCTGACACCGGTTCCAATGGATACACCGCTGCCGACTTCGACGCCGGTGCCAACCGACACACCCTTGCCAACGCCGACGGAGACACCAACGGAAACACCGACGGCAACGCCAACAGAAACGCCGACGGAGACGCCAACGGCCGCCAACACGGCCGCGCCGGACCCTGGCAACCCGATCTTGACCCTGGCCCCGACGCTGTTGCCGACCATCTTCCCGACTGGCTTGCCGCCCATCCCTCCCATCCCAACCATTCCCGGTGTTCCACCCGGTGTACCGGTCCCCATTCCACCCATCCCCACCATTTCGGTGCCGTAGAGGGAAGGATGAGGGATGAGGGATGAGGGATGAAGGCTGAGGGATGAAGGTTGAAGGCTGAAGAATTGTTCCTTATTCCATTGTTCATTGTTTCATTGTTCATTGTTTCATTGTTCATTGTTCATTGTTCATTGTTTCATTGTTCCACTGGACTATTTAAACGGATGGTGACGTGAGTAAAATTGTAATTATTGAAGGACCCACTGCTGGCGAGACAGTTGAATTGGACCAGGATGAAGTGGTCATCGGCCGTTCGCCCGACGCCGACATTGTGATCGCGTTCAAGACTGTTTCCGGCCGCCATGCCCGCATTACCCGGCTCGGCACGCAGTTTTTTATCGAAGACCTGCAGAGCAGTAATGGGACGTTCCTAAACGGCCGTCCGATTACGGCTCGAGAGCCGCTGATCGATGGGGATGAAATTCGCCTCAGTCGTTCGATTCTGGTGCGTTTTGAAGCGCCGGAGTTTGCGATGTCCGACGACCTGCCGTTGGACGCGACGATGATTGAGGAAGTGGATTTAAAACCACTCCCTGGTCAGGGTGTGGCCCCGCCGCCCTCTTCCGGTTCTGCGGAGCCAGCTACCCTGCCAGAACGCAAGATTTCACCTGAGCCGGAAGCGGCTCGTCCCGTGGAGCAACAACCGGTGGCTGAGCCGCCTGCCTCAGGACTCGGCCGGCAAACGTTATCCTTCGCTGGGGAGGAGGCACAGCAGAAGCAAACCCTGCTTCAAGATGATTATGTAAAGGCAGTCGCCTCTATCCCACCGCAGATCGAAATCGCCATTGCTGGGGCCGCGCCGGTGATGGCCACGCTGGATAAGCCACGCATCACGTTGGGGCGAGCCGAGGACAATGATATTGTCATCCCCTCGAAGATTGTTTCCCGTCGCCACGCGCTGTTAGAGCGGATTGGTGAAGGGTACCAGCTTGTGCCTTCGGCCGAAGCGGGGAATCCGGTCACCTTTGAGGGGCGGCCGGTGGAACGAGCGTTGCCGCTGCGCCACCGCGATAAGTTGCGCATCGGCGGCCTTGATCCCGGCTCGATGGTCACAATGACCTACATCTCCCCGCGTGAAGCGGCGCAAGATAGCTCTACGACCGCTTTCGGCTTTGGCGAAAAGACGCTGATCACCATCGGCCGTGATCCGACCAACGACATTGTGTTGGATGCGCCTAGTGTCTCCCGCTTCCACGCCCAGGTGGAACGGATCGGCCAACGTTATCGCGTCACCGACCTGCGTAGCTCCAACGGTACATTCGTCAACAATGTGCGCATTGATGATGAGGCGTGGCTGCGTGTGGAAGACACCATTCGCATCGGCCCCCACCGCTTTACAATCAGCAAAGATCGGCTGGCGCAATATGACGACAGCGGTAACTTGCGGGTGGATGCGGTGAAGCTGAACAAGTGGGTTCGCAAAGACCTGAACATCCTGCAAGACATTTCGGTGGTCTTTCAGCCGCGCGAATTTATTGTCGTCGTCGGCCAGAGTGGTGGCGGCAAATCTACACTGGTGGATGCGGTTGCCGGTTACCGCCCGGCGACGCATGGGGATGTATTTGTCAACGACATCAATGTCTATCAGAATTTTGACGCCATTCGTGATGAAATCGGCTTTGTTCCGCAACGCGACATCATCCATGCGGAACTGACCGCTTTCCAGGCATTGGACTATGCGGGGCAGTTACGGATGCCGCCGGACACGACGACCGAAGAGCGACACCGGCGCGTGGAAGAGGTGTTGGAGGAGCTGGACCTGGCACACCGCAAAGATGTGCAGATCAGCGGCCTGAGCGGTGGGCAGCAAAAGCGCGTCTCGATTGGCGTGGAGCTGCTGACCAAGCCGGGCCTCTTCTTCCTTGATGAACCGACTTCCGGCCTCGACCCCGGCACAGAGACGGCGTTGATGCAATTGATGCGCCGCCTGGCCGATCAGGGGCGGACGATTATCTTGATCACCCATGCGACGAAAAACGTGATGCTGGCTGATAAGGTGGTCTTTTTGGCGCGGGGAGGGTATCTGGCCTGGTTTGGCCCGCCGGAGGAGGCGCTGGCTTACTTTGACCGATTCCGCAGCGAGCGCGATCGTCGCGCCCGTGAAATTGAATTTGATGAGATTTACAGCCTGCTGGATGATCCGAAGTTGGGTTCGGCCGCTGATTGGGCTGAACGTTATCGCAAGCATGAGGCGTACCAGAAGTATATCGCGCGGCCGTTGGACAAAAAGCAACATCAGTCCACAGGCGAGTTTAACGCCGTGGCCCAGGCCGCGCCGGGACCAAAGCGGGAACGACAGGTCTCTTCCTGGCGCCAGTTGCGTATTCTTTCTGCGCGTAATCTGAAGATTCTATCCCGTGATCGCTTTAGCCTGATGCTGATGTTGGCTGCCCCGCCGATTGTCAGTTTGTTGGATGTGATTTTGGCCTTTGTGCTTGGGCGCAATCCCTTCGCTTTTGCGGATGGGGC
Organism: uncultured Ardenticatenaceae bacterium; assembly: GCA_964410625.1. Classification (GTDB taxonomy): domain Bacteria; phylum Chloroflexota; class Anaerolineae; order Promineifilales; family Promineifilaceae; genus CAYPHY01. The sequence goes on from CAYPHY010000030.1 coordinate 34,396, forward strand.
GATTGCCGATGTGATGATCACCCTCTTTTTGTTGACCATCTATGGGGTGATGGTCGGCGGACTGTCGCAAATGCGGGAGATCGTCAAGGAGCAGGATGTCTATAAACGGGAAAGGCTGGTCAATTTGCGGCTGTTCCCCTATGTCACCTCCAAGGTGTGGGTGGCGGTCATCCTGGCGATCTATGCCTCTTTAATCTATATGGCCGTCCACTATCTGGCCTTCGACATGCCAGGCGGACGGACGGAATTTATCCTGATGTTTGTCTCGCTGACGCTGTGTACGTTGGCGGGGATGATGCTCGGCCTCTTCGCCTCGGCGCTGGCCCCTAATGCCAACGCCGCGCCGCTGATTGTTGCCATTTTAATCCTGCCACAAATCGTATTGGGTGGGGCATTGGTCCCGCTGCCGGAGCAAATCACAGTCCCCTTTTCCACCCGTTGGGCGTTCCAGGCGTTTATGGGCATTACCGGTGTGGGGTCTGATGTGGCGGCCGACGCCTGTTGGTTGCTCCCCGAAGCGGAACGGAATGCGCTGACGGCCGAATTTAAGGACGCCAATTGCCGTTGCATGGGCGTCAATGCATTGCGCCAGGAGAGTTGTAACTTCCCTGGATTGGGCCAATTTTATCATCCCGCCGTTGATGAACCGGAGCCACAAGTGGCGGCCGAGGAGCCACCCGTCCAACCACAACCACCGGCCGATCCCGTTCTGCCACAACAACCGCAACAACCGGAGCAATCAGATGATCCGGTGGTGCAACAGCAGCGCTTGCAGGAGTTTACGGAAGCGCTGAATGATTGGCAGGCGGAGTCTGAACGTATTCGTAGCGAGCATGAGGCACAACTGGAGATTTACCGGGCCAATCTGCGAGCTTTTGAATCTGAACTGGCAGCGTTTGAGGAACGGCAGGTGCAAGGCAATGTGGATCGGCAACAGTGGCTGGCGGCACGAACATCGGCCGTCCTCCCGGCAGAAGCGTTAATCCGCCAGTTCCAGCCCGGTTTTGGCTGGACCTTTGTGGACAAGAACGACAGCAGTGCCTATTGGCAGATGTTGGTTACTACCTGGGTAGCCCAACTGATCATCATTGTGGTTTTGTTTGTGGCGACGCTCTTTCTGATGAAGCGTAAGGACGTGGTGAAGTGAGCGGATCAAGGGTAGCAAGTTCATGGGGAAAGGCCGGTCTGCTGCTGCTATGGGTGGTGGCTTTGGCCGCGCTGGTTGCTTGTGGCGGTGGCGCGTCGGACAGTTCGGCGGCGACCGTGGCCGCCTTGCAACAGACGCTGATCGCCTCTTCGCCAACGGCCGTTGTGCTTGATCCGGCGAACGAAACGGCAACGGCCGAGGCGGCGGCCAACGCCACGCCGACGGCGGAGGCCGGGAGTGATGTGGCGGCGGCGGTGGAGACAGCAACGGCGGTGAGCATTGCCCAGGAAGGGACGCGGGCGGCCGAAGCCGCACAAAGGGAAGCGGCGGCAACGGCAACGGCCGCTGTCCTCGCCCCGATCCAGGCCGAGCTACCCACTTACGGAATAGACCCCAATGATTACCGCCTGGCCCACATCTATGAGCCGGTCACGCTGGTCGCCGAAGGTTTTCGCCAATATAGTTATGATGAAAACTTTTTGCGTATTCCGGTGCGAAACTTTGTCATGGCTTCGGACATCACCTGGACGACGCGCTTTGGCTTTGCCGGTTGTGGCTTTGTTGTGCGTTCCAACGCTGACCTGGAGGCGTTGAACCAGTATATGATCTTTGCCATTCGCTATGGGGACGGCCGCGTGTTGTTCACGGTTGTGCGCGACGGTGAGGCCGACCTGGATGAGGTGGTCAACACCTATGCGCCGAGCAACGATCCTTCCTTTGATTGGCGCAACGATAGCACGAATCGGCTGGCGGTGGTCGGCCGCGGCGATAGCTTCTCCATCTATGGCAATGGCAGCAAACTGGTGGATGTTCAGGCAACGGCCGGTTTCCTCGAAGGCGCGGTCTCCTTCGTCGCCCTCAACGAGTCGGGAACGACAGAATGCAATTTCAGCAATGCCTGGTTGTGGCTGCTGGAATAAGTTTGCCTTGTGAGAGCATAGAGGCAATGAACGCCGAACGTATGATTGCTCTAGCTGAACTGGCACAACTGTACCAGGTTTCACTGCCTCAACTGATGGCTGATTTGGAAATAGAACCTCCAGGGTAGCGACAATCCTCTGGATTGTCATGACAAACCGGAGGTTTGTCGCTACACCCTAACTGAAATGACACACACCCTTTGGTAAATCGTGAGCGATTTGCTAAAGAGCGCGCTTCATGTCAGTTTAGAGCGTGCCATTCGTCATTCCAAGCGGAGCGAGAAACCCCTGTCAGCCAACCGGTAGAACGCTTGAATTGGGATTCTTTACTCCTTCCAGAATGGAATGACAGGTTCAACCAAAGGGAGCTGCTCTTATCTTTATTGCTAATAGGTATATATGCTTGTGAAGAATGTCACAAGTTGCTGAATTTTTACAAGCAAACAGGCCCGTTGACACAACGGACTAGATCGCTTATCTTCCAGCAGTTACGGAGGACAGAGAATGAAATTGAAAAGATATGTAGCAGTGATAGTGATGTTGCTTCTGGTCCTTGGTGTATTGGCAGCAAATGCCCAGACCAATTTGCCAGGGACGGGTTGGACGTCCGGGCAGCAGATTCAAAATGTGGGCAACAGCGAGGCCAACATCGTCCTGACCGCCTATGGGCAGGACGGGACGGAATATGATTGCGGCAGCCATTTGGTTGCTGCCGGTGGCGCGGTGAACTTCCAATCGCACGTAGATTGTCCCTTCCCAGGGGCGTTTATCGGCTCGGCCGTTGTCAGCTCCGATCAGGCGATGGCGACGATTGTTAATGTCAACAATCGCGGCGTGGGAACGGCCGCCGGGCAGTATCGCGGCACGGACGATACCGAAGTCAGCCGGACGATCTCTTTCCCGCTGGTGAAGCACAACCATTTCGGCCGCACAACCGCGTTTTATATCCAAAACACGAGCAACCAACCGGCCAACATCAGTTACACATTTAAGATGCAGAACGGCCAGACAGTGACCCGCCAGGTCAATAACGTCCCGCCATTTGCGATGGCTATTGTTCTGCCGGCGGACGCCGGAATCCCCGCCGGAAATGGGCAGGTGGGTGGTTTGATGGTAGAAGGGACACGGCCGCTGGCCGGGGCAATGTTGGAGCATCAACATGGGGCGGCCGTCGGCCAAAATCTGCAAGCGTCGAAGGCGTTCACGCCCGCTGCCTATGACTCCACGGTCTATTGCCCGCTGTTCCGCAATGCCCACACCGGCAAAGGGCTGACCACCGGAGCGCAGGTGCAGAATGTGAGCAATGTGCGCCAGCGGGTGACGTTGACCTATACCCCCGTTGGTGGCGGCGCGTCGCAGAGTTTTTCACAAACGGTTGATCCCGGTGGATCGGCCACCTTCTACGCTCCCCAACTGGGTATCCCGGCCAACACCTATGGCTCGGTGATTATCGAGGGGGAGGCCGACATTGTCGCGCTGGTCAATGATGAAGGGCGCGAGGGAAGCGTGCAACGGACTACGACCTATACCTGCTTCCCGGCCAACAGCGCGACGAAACGGATCAATTTACCGCTGGCAAAAGAGTTCTTCTTTGGCGATACCAGCGGCATCCAGGTGCAAAATGTGGGTAATGGCCCGGCCGAAATCACCCTGACCTATTATCCCTGGGGGGGTGGCAATCCGGTGACGGTGCGCAACCCTTCGCGAACGGCCGCTGGTTCGGCCTTCACCGCCTGGGCAATTTCGCGTGTCCCCGGTACGGTAACGGTTGTCTCTGGTAATGTGGCTTCCTTGAATGGGAAGAACACCAGCGTGGTCATTGAGTCGAACCAACCGATTCTGGCGATTGTCAATGAGAGCAGCGAGGGCAGCGGGGGCAGCGGCATTGACAGCAAGGCTTACGAAGGGATTAACCAGTAAACCAATAGACTAACGTGGAACCGTGTTGGGTTTGTGATTGCGGCCGTGACCACAATCACAAACCCGAACCAAACCCACGGATGAAACTCCGTCTCGGCCGCCGGTCGTTGTTTTTAGGGCAACTAGAAAAACGACTGGCGGCTTTTTCATCCCTTAAGCCGGTCAGGAGATGTGACCGTTTGCGTGGGTGGCGTCCTTACCGTTCTGGCCGCGCTGGGGGGAGATGGCGTCGGCAAAGTTGTGGGGCAAGGGAACCGTTACGCCCATATGTTGGAATTGCTGCAGCAGTTCCATGCTAAATGAGCCTTTATAGTGGCCATTGCCATTTACTCGAGCTTCAAGCGTTTGTAGTGCGTCGGGCGCTTCCACTACATTTAGATAGTCTGTTTTACTGCTCATTGTCATGCTCCTTTCCTGAATTAAGTTGCTAATCAGGTTGCTTGAAATCCGTTATGATGACATCATAGCCTTACACCATATACGCATCGTATCTTCATCGTATCTTTGTTCGACATCTGTATTCGACTTGATAGATGATGAAATGGGGTATGGATGTGGATGTGCAACTAGATAGGCCATTAAAGTTGGCCGTTTTGGGCAAGCTACAGATCAACCGCGACAGCCACGCCCTGGTGGAACAACTGCCGCTCAAGGGGCAGGCGTTGCTGGTTTACCTGATGTTGAACAGGCAGCCATATTCACGGGCAGCGCTGGCCGGTTTGCTGTGGGGGGAGATGCCGGATGAGGTGGCAAAGACCAATTTGCGCCTGACCATCAGCCGTTTGCGTAAGGTATTGGGCTTGGGCGACTACTTGCTGGCTTCGCGCCAGTCGGTGAGCTTCAATTTTGAACGGCCGCACAACCTGGACGCGGCCGAATTTGAAAAGGCGTCGCGCCCCGCTACCCTCTCCGCCACTTCCCTCCATCATTTGTTGTCGCTTTATCGCGGCGATTTCCTGGAAGATTTTTACCTGCCTGATGCCCCGGCATTTGAAAGCTGGGTGCTGGCCGAACGGGAACGGCTGCGCCAGATCGCCCTCGGTGCCTATGCTCATCTCATTCAAGTGAGTCGCCAATCGGGCCAGTTGGGCGAAGGGATCGCGCTGGCGCGGCGTTTGCTGGTTCTGGAACCCTGGCACGAGGAAGCGCACCGGGCGTTGATGTGGTTGCTAGCGGCCGACGGCCAACGCAGCGCAGCCCTGGCCCAATACGAGACCTGTCGCCGCCTGCTGCATGAAGAGCTAGGTGTTGAACCCGCGGCCGAAACCATCGCACTCTACGAACAGATAAGGGATGACAAGGTGAGGGGGTGGCAAGGTGACAAGGTGACACCCCCTCACCTTGCGATGTACTCATCGCCCACCTCTTCACCTCTTCACCTTGTCACCACTTCATCGCCCCACAACCTGCCGCCCTCGTTGACGCCGTTCATTGGACGGGAGGCGGAACTCGGCCGGTTGGTGGCGAGGGTGCTTGACCCTGCCTACCGGTTGGTGACGCTGGTCGGTGAGGGGGGCGTGGGCAAGACGCGGCTGGCCTTGACGACGGCCGCGCGGCTGCTAGAGGATGCCCAGGCACAGGAACGCTTTCCAAACGGCGTCTGGTTTGTCCCGCTGGCTGGTTTGTCGGCGGAGACGGCCGATGCAAATACCCTTGAAAATGAAATCGCGGCCGCGATTGGTTCAGCCCTGGGCATCACCTTTGTCTCCGCGGCCGAACCGAAAACACAGTTGCTCAGCTATTTGCGCCACAAACGTTGTCTGTTGCTGTTGGATAACTTTGAGGAGTTCACCGCCGCCGGTCAGTTGGTTTTGGATCTATTGGCGAACAGCGACGTGACCATCGTGGTGACTTCCCGCGAACCGCTATACTTCCAGGCGGAGTATCTGTTGCGGCTGGAAGGATTGGCCGTGCCGGATGAAGATGAGGGGGAGACGGCCGTTGCCTACGACAGCGTGAAGCTTTTTCTCGAGCGGGCGGAGCGGGCAATGGGGCGGCCGTTGGCAACAGCAAGCCTGCCGCCAGTGGTGGCGATTTGTCGGCTGGTGGCGGGGCTGCCGCTGGCGATTGAGCTGGCGGCCAGTTGGACGCGCTACCTGGGAGTGGCGGAGATTTTGACCACCTTGCAGAGCGATGACCAACTGTTGGCAACGCGTATGCCCGATATACCGGCGCGTCACCGTAGTTTGCGGGCGGTCTTTGAGAACTCCTGGCGTCTGCTGTCGGCCGATGAGCAGGCAGCGCTGGCACAGTTATCGGTCTTTCACGGCCGTTTCCGCCTGGAGGCAGCGACGACCGTGACCCAGGCGAAAGCCCCGCTGCTCTTAGCACTGGTGGACAAGTCGCTGGTGCAGCAGGCGGCCGATGGTTATTGGCGAATTCATGATCTGCTTTGCCGTTTGGCGGCCGAGAAGCGGGCGGAAATGGGTATTGACCTGCAGGCGTTGCAAGCACGCCACGCGGCCTACTATACCGAGTTTATCGCCCGGCACGCGCCATTGCTGATCGGCCGCCAGCCGCGCGAAGCACTGAGAAGCGTACAGGCGGAACGTGACAACCTGCTCGTGGCCTGGCGCTGGGCGGCCGCACGCCCCCATCTCGACTATCTACTCCAGGCAGCGGCCGGAATGGCAACTTTTTGGCACTATAGCGGCCTGTTTCGGGAGGGCGAACAGGCATTGGGGGAGGCGGTCCAGAGTGTGCAGGCGGCAGCCCCAGAGGAAGCGGTAGCTGGTCCGCAGCGGCAACGCTTGCTGGCCCGGTTGAGGTGTGAACGGGCGGCGATGCTCTATGAACTGTCGCGGTTTGAAGAAGCAGCCCAGGCGGCGGAGGAGGCGGCCGCGCATTCGGAGGTGGTTGAATCGGCCGAACTGCGGGCGCTCATTCATTTACGCTGGGGACATGCCCATTGGGGACAGGGACAGGTAGACCAGGCCCAGGGGCAATTTGAGCAGGCGCTGGCGCTTGTGCGGGCAAGTGACGAGCCTTACCCGTATCTCGAAGGGATGATATTACGCAATCTGGCTATCGTTGCCTGGAAATATGGCGACCTGGCCCAGGCTCGGTCGCTGGCCCTGGACGCGCTGCAACGCCACCGCCAAGTGGGGGATATACGCAATGAGAGCCGCACCAATTTGCTTTTAGGGATCATCGCCGATAATGAACGGCGCTATGATGAAGCGCGGGAGATATTTGAATCAGTTCTCAGCCTTGCCCGCGAAACGGGGGATAGACAGGTAGAATCGGGGGCTTATGCTGAACTGGGTCTAATTGCCAGCCACCAGGGGGAGATGGACCAGGCCATCGCATCCTTTGAGCAAAATTTGAGACTCGTTCGCGAGACCGGCTCGATCTGGAATGAGGGGGTCACGCTTGACAATTTAGGTGATGCCAAACTACGCTTAGGGGATTTTGCCGGGGCACAGGCGGCCTATGAGCAATCGCTCCGCTTAGCGCAACAGGCCAATATGCCGGTGCTGGAATGCAACATCCTCAGCTTTATGGGGTTGCTGGCTTGCTATACGGGGGAATGCCGACGGGGGATTGATTACTCTCGCCGCGCACTGGAGTTAGCACGGGAGATGAATCTACCGCGAGAGACGGGTTATGCCTCGCTCTTTCTTGGTTTCAATCTGGCGAACAGTGGGATAGCGGCCGAAGCGGAAGCGGCGTTTCGGGCGGCCGTTTCCGCCTGGGAGTCGCTGGGAATCCCAAGCCGGGCGATGGAGGCCAAAGCAGGGCTGGCAAAGCTCGCTTTGGAGGAAGATGAATTAGATACGGCGGCAACGAGGACCGAAGAAATCATTCACTTTCTACAAGACAACAACTTACAAGAGGCGATTGATCCAGTGCAAGTCTATCTTATTGCTTATCAAGTGCTGTCGGCAGTGGGTGATTCTCGCGCGACACAGATTCTGGAGGAGGGCGGCCGTTTGTTGGATGAACGCGCTGCCCGGATTCAAGAGCCTGCCATGCGCTACTCCTTTCTCCATAACATCCCCTCTCATCGTGAATTGCGACGGGCTTTAGTGAGCGGCCGTTTGTAGGGGTTACTCCGTTGGGATTTCCTTTCCATGAGCGACCAAACTCTCTAAATACAATTCGATTGCCTCACGGGCCATAGCAATCGTTTCATCAATGTCTGCCCCATAGGTTATACATCCCGGTAAGGAGGGTACGATGACGGTATAACCTCCTTCTGGTTCCTGACGCAATAAAATTCGATAACTTAACACATTCATTGTTTTGATCCAATCCCACAACTTCGTAAAGATTTGAATTATTGTAATCTACTTATCTTGTCAATTGTCTGTTGTATTCAACCCAAGACAAACGAAGATGTCGGTAAATTCAATTGTGGTATTTGAATGAGGGCGACTGTAACTATAGCTGGTTCGCTGAGTTGATAGCGAGATAGTATAATGCAGTTTGATCAGTTTCGTAATAGTCCAAGCGCCATAAACGTAGTTCAACTAAGACCAAAAAACGATATTATCTCAGGTGTGGATTAATTGAGGAAGCCAAGTGATGTAAATGGAAATGCAGATGTTATCGCCGTCGAAAAAAATGCAGTTTTGGAAATTCTACAGAAAAACGAATTGGGTTCTTATCTTGCACGATTTGTATGGAGTACACAAACGCGCCAAAACGGAGAACTAGTACCAACGTTAAGTTGTCAGTCAGGGGGTCATAGCTTCTTTTTTGAATTCAACCATAATTCACTTCTTGGATGGGGTATTCGGTGTTTCCCAGATCCGAAGGGTGGAATCAGGAATCTTCTAGTTCGGGACTGGAACAGTGTGAAATCGGAGATAAAGCGTTGGGCAGAAACGGTCAAACGTGAACTAAATACCCCCGATCTATGGGAACAGTTAATATTTCAACAGAATCTGACAGGCTTTGAGCAGATTGATGATAGTGATTTTGCACCTTTCACCGAAGATGAGCAAATAAAAGTACGAGAAGTATTGTTAATCGCAAGAAATAATATCATCGCTCAGTTTGCTTTGTCTGATGGCGATAGAGAATTCATAACAGACCGTTTCGATTATCTTGCTGAAGCTCTAGATAGATTAAACCGATATGACTGGAAGGGTTTGCTCATTGGCACGGCAGTTAGCATTTCAATTAATTTAGCCGTGGACACTAACACTGGCAGAGAGATCTGGAATATTATTCAGCAAGCTTTTTCTAGTGTCTTGCGATTACTTACCCCATGATGAGAACACAGTTTAACTCTCCGAAAGATAAGGGGGCAAGTTAGGTCTTGGATCAAGTTCTGGAGCGAGGCCTAATTAGATATCTATATTCGCTTGATCATGCTAATCTTAGTAAGGGGTTAGTACATCAACACCACATAACTGCGATCAATTGGTAATAGGAAGCGGGATAATGCTATGTAACGCTTGACACTCAAGAGTGCAGTCTCTGGGCGCGAAGTTTTTGGATAAGTGTGGTGGGTTGAGTGCGCTGACCAATCTCGTCTACTTGGGCCAACCGCCGGGCAATATCGGCATCTAACTCATCCTGATGATCCCAATAATAGGCAAGCGCGGAGTGAATCTGGCCCAGCGAAAGATGAGGATGGTTTAGATGTAATTCTTCCGCGCTCCAACCATAGGCCAGTTTGTCGAGGACGATTTCAATTACCTTCGTATTCGGACCGGCTATATGGGGGACGTCGTTTTGATCCAAAACGACATGTTCGTAGGCTGTCTTTAGTAACATGCTTTGATTGTAAAGGATTCGCTTGCCAGTGGTCAAGCAACCAGCGCGATTTAGCAAATCGCGCTACATGAGACTTTTCCCCGCGCATCTGAGACGGGGAACGGCCGAATCGGGTTTACTATCTCCTTATAACAGAGGCATGGCTTGCCTGCGGTAAGGTGTGCCTGAATAGGAGATAGTACCATGCCGAGCGCAGAAAATCTTTTTAAGTTTGTGGCCTTGCGGCCGGTGCAGCAGATTGAACCGGAAAATCTGCGCCGTCGCTTCATTCGTTATGATTCTGATGGAGGGCAGCCGCCGATCTATGAACGGCTGCTGGCCGAAGATAGTATGGCCGGGCGCAAGCAGGTCGCGGCCGACTTCATCCAGTCGCCCCAATATATCAGTGGTCTGGAGGCGAATGCCGTCGGGCTGAACTTCCTGCAGCGGCTTCTCGATGCGCTGCAAGAGTTTGTCCGGCAGCATGGAGAGTTAGAACCGATCAAGGAAGTGGTGCGGACGTGGCTCGAAGAACAGGGCGACCAATTCGCCGAGCTGAAGATTCGTCTGTGGAGCAGCCTCTATGCGACGATGCTCAGCCCGCGCACGCGGCCGCACGACCGCAAACCATTGATCGACCTGATTCGCGCCGCTTTCTTCGTCGAAAACTATGATTCGTTTGAACGGGGGCAGCAGGTCGCAGCATTGTTGCAGGCCAAACCGCTGATCCCCGAAGACTTGTTCATCATCCAGGCCGACCCGCAGACGCCTGATGACCAGCCTGATTCGCCCACCTGGCAGAAGCAAAAACGAGAACTGTTTGAGCGGTTGCGCGAGCGCATTCTTGACCTGCAAGATTCGATTTTTGAAATTGAAACCATCGAACGGCGCGTCCTGCGCCAGGTGGACAGCAAACCTCGGCCTGATCCCCGTGATAGGCCGGCGGCCGATAACGACACTCCCGATAATCCGCCACGCAGAGAGTCGGGCAGTTCTCGCAACAATCTCTGGCGGCTGCCGTCGCAGGCCATCGAGTCGCTTAGCAGCCGGACGAAGCGCGTGGTCAAAGACCACAAGCTGTCGTTGGAGGAGGATAGCACGGTTGATATTCTCAACGGGCTGGAGCAGGCGCAACAAGGTCACTTTGCGGCCGTTCACCAACTGGGCGGGCTTCGGGCGGTAAAGACGGCCGGATTGCTGCGCAGCCACATGGCGATGGATAACATCCCCCGCGAGTTGCTGGACGAAATGACCCAGGCCTATGACCTGCCCTGGCTGTTCCCGCAAGGGGAAAAGCGATTTGACGAGACCATTGTCGGTTCGGTTGGCAAAGTGCGGCCGGTGGGCATTGGCGATCTGCTGGTGGTCAAGGAGACGATCTGGAAGTATGAGCTGGGGGAGGTGGCGCACATCGAAAATGTGTTGCAGTCGGAGAGCAAGCAGCGCGTCCATCGCCGCCTGGACCGCACCGAGCAGACCATCTTCAGCGAGACAGAAACGACGAAGCAGTCGGAGCGCGACCTGCAAACGACGGAACGCTTTGAGTTGCAGACGGAAGTGCAGAAGACGTTGCAAAAGGAGTCGGAGATTGGTTTGGGGCTGGAAGTGTCGGGCGGTTATGGGCCGGTGAAGGTGACGGCTTCGGCCGACTATGCCACCAGCACCTCGCAGACCGACAGCGCCAGCACCGCCAGCAGCTTCGCCCAGGAAATTGTAGATCGCTCGGTGGAGTCGTTGACAGAACGCATCAAAGAAAGTCTGACCACAACGATTGTCAACGAGATTGAGGAGACGAACACCCACGGCTTTGACAACACCAACGGCACGGGCCATGTTTGTGGCGTCTATCGCTGGGTGGACAAGTATTATCTGGCGCAGGTGTATAACTACGGCCGTCGCCTGATGTTTGAGTTTATCGTCCCCCAACCGGCCGCTTTTTATCTCCATGCGCGGCAGGCAGGCGCGGCGGCCGCGGCCGGTTCAATCACACCGCCCGAACCGCTGGCCGACGACTTCAGCTTCACCGACATCAAGCCCGGCAATTATGAGACCTGGGTAGACACCTATCAGGTCGGCAACGTCTCGCCACCACCGCCGATGTATAAGATCGTCGGCAAACCCTATGACCAATCCAACCCCAACCCAGGGGCGAGGTCGGATACGCTATCCATTCCTGAGGGCTACCTGGCGAAAGAGGCACAGGTGCATTGGAGCTATACCTATTCCGGCCTGGATCGCCTCAACGTCGTGATTGGGCAACAGCGGTTTGCCCTGCATGGCGACGAAACGTTCCACACGCTCGATGACGAGGATTCCGTTCTGCCTGTTGCCATCAACGCCAACAACATCTTGCAATACGCGATCACGGTTGAGGTGAAGTGCAAACGGTCGGATGAGACGTTGCAAGCGTGGCAATTGGCGACCTATAACGCCATTGTCGAGGCTTATAACCAGCAAAAGGCGGCCTACGAGGCGCAACTGGCTGCCCACGAACTGAGCCAGGGGGTGGTGATCAGCGGCAACAACCCGGATGAGAACCGGCGCATTGAGCAGGAAGAGTTGAAGCGCGGCAGCCTGACCTTGCTCACCAACCAGCACTTTGCCGACTTTGATGCTACGTTGATCAACGTCGCCCCACATGGCTATCCTGAATTTGATGTGGCCGAGGCGATGGAGGAAGCGCGTTACATCCAATACTTTGAGCAGGCGTTGGAGTGGGACAAGATGAGCTATCTCTTCTATCCCTACTTCTGGGGGCGTAAGGAGGATTGGGCTGCCAATAGCCAGCTCAGCGACACCGACCCGCAGTTTGCCGCTTTCTTGCGGGCAGGTAGTGCCCGCGTGCTGGTTCCTGTCCGGCGGCATTATGAGCTATCGCTGCTCTACTACTTGCGAACGGCCGAAATTTGGACCGGCGGCGAGATGCCGACGATCAACAACCGGCTGTATGTCTCGATTGTAGATGAGATGGTGGCCGCGGCCGATGCTGACCTGGCGAATGCCATCCCCATGGGCGAACCGTGGGAGGTCAAGCTGCCGACGGAGTTGGTCATGCTCCAGGAAGACGCCACCTTGCCCGATTGGTCGGATGAGCTATTTGATGGTAGTGGGCAGTCGGCGGTAAGCGGTAAGCAGTAAGCGGTAGGCAGTGAGGGGGTTCTAATCTGCCTGCCTGGGAATAAATTCCCAGTCTGATATAGAAAGTACGCTAAAGCGCACTGATGATTTAGCAGGTCTAATTTTGTATCACCGATAACCGATCACCGCTTACTGCTTACTCTTTTCCGAGGAACCCAATGAAACCACAAGATGTCCACTATATCGCCGTCGAAGGGGGCGGGGCGGGGGGCTTGCTCGTCCATCCTGGCGCGTTGGAAGCGTTAGAAGCGCTACAGGTGGTGCGCCAGGAGGGGTTCAGGCAGGTCGGCGTTCGCGCCTGGTCGGGCAGCTCTTCCGGCTCGATCATCAGCACGCTTGCTTCCTGCGGCTACACGTCCGCTGAGATCGCCGCGCTGGCCTGCCAGGAAGCGTTTGACATGATCTTTCGCCTGGAGAATATCCAGCAGGGGGAGTTTGCCGGGATTGAGGGCAAGTGTAAAGGGACGGGCGGGGTGGCAACGGCCGTCAACCCCTCGATAGAGGTCATTATCGCCAATGCCATCGCTAAATCGGACCCGGCCGGGGCCATCGTAGACTTGCTGCACATGAGCAGGCTGATGCTGAGCATCTATCTGGTGAACAGCAACTCCTTGTTTAATTCCTTCCATACAGAGCAGGCGGAGCGGATCGGCGCGATCATGCGCGATGCACAAAGCAAGGGTAGCCAGCGTTTTCAGGCGTTGGCTGCAGAGGCCAATCAGGAGTACAGTGCGCGTAGCGGCAAGTGGCCCAGTCCACCATCGAATGTGTTCACGTTGTTGGAGGGAGAGTACCCCCATTTGGTGCCGAAATTGCTCAAGCTCATCATCAGCCACGCTGCCGGGAAGGTGAAAGGCCCCTCCATCTTCCAAATTCTGAAGCAAGATTTTGGCCTGTCCAGTGGTTGCGTCTGGCGCGATTACATTGACCACTTGATCACTTTTGCCCGCTTTCGGGTGCAGTTTGGGTCACTCCTGCCTAGTTTGAAACTGCCGCGTGTGGAGGATATGAAAGGCATTTACGAATTAGGCGATCTATTCCTGGCGGCCGTTGAACGAGCGGTGATCGCCGACTATGGCTCAATGGCAGACGCCCCCTATGATTTCTTCCAGGAGTACATCAGACGCCGCCATTGCACCTTTAAGCAACACGCGGCCGAATTTTACGACTGGCCTGGTTCGCCGCTGGTTCCGCCGCTGATCATCACTGGCGCCAACATCACCACGCAGGAGAGCCATCTCTTTTCGTCGTTGGCAACCCCCGATTTCCACATCGCCGATGCGGTGCGAATGGCTACCAGTTTGCCGCCGGTGTTCAAGCCCGTGGTCGTGGAAGCGGCCGACATCCCCGCCACATGGCCGGTCAAGACCGACCGTTTTGGCAGCGGCCACTACCTGGAGGGATTGTGGGTGGATGGCGGGTTGTACTATAACGCGCCCTTTGAGGTGTTTAAGGATGCTGCCAGTGCCTTCAATGGGGAGCAAAATACGTTGGGGTTGGGGGCGGGCATTGAGCAACCGGCGCAGATGGACACGCTGACTCAATTTGCAACGGCGTTTATCAACATGGGCTACGAGGCCAATGTCTCCGCCTCGCGGATCAACCTCGACAACTATCTCAATATCAACAAGTTTGACATCGGCTTTGCCAAACCAAAGCTGATGCCCAAGGCGTTGGAATATTACCGCCTGGACGCCTATTGGCGGACGTTCCAGTTCTTCGGCCTTGATCCCCATCTGTAACCTCATTGTTTTTTGACACGAGTCTCACGAATGGGACGAATATCGCGGCCGAAATTTCGTGAAATTCGTGCCATTCGTGTCGAAAAATAACCAGCTACCGAGAATTGAGACAGATGAGCCTGTAACTGAGACATTCGGCCGTTTATTCCCGCTTATGATCAAGTTGCAAATTTCATGAAGTAATGGAGGTTCGTCCTATGTATTGGCAAATTGGTAAGCAACAGAGCAAGCGGTTAAGGCCAAAAGGTGGTTCAGCGGCGGCCGTGCTGCGTTTGGTTATGCTGATTGTTTTCGGGTTATTGTCATTGGGATTGCTCTGGTCGGCGCGGCCGGTCCATGCAGCGACAATTGAGGTGAACACGACGGCCGATGATGTCACGGAGAACGGCAACTGCACGCTGCGCGAGGCGATCATCGCGGCAAATACGAATAAGACCGTGGACGGCTGCAACGCCGGGATCGGCGTCGACACCGTAGTCCTTCCGGCAGGAAACTATAAATTATCGCTCGCCGGTAGTGGTGAGGACCTGGCGCAAACCGGCGACCTGGACATTACCCAAGGGCTCCTTCTCAGCGGCGCGGGGCGATTGGCGACCATCATTGACGCCAACGGGCTGGACCGCGTGTTTGAAGTGATAGCGGGTAATGTGCATTTAAACGGCGTAACCATCACCGGCGGCTATTCCGGCAGCGAAAGCGGCGGCGGTATTTTCGTTGGGAATGGCTCGCTGACGATGGTC
The DNA here is from genome assembly GCA_964410625.1 of uncultured Ardenticatenaceae bacterium. GTDB lineage: Bacteria > Chloroflexota > Anaerolineae > Promineifilales > Promineifilaceae > CAYPHY01. The sequence goes on from CAYPHY010000030.1 coordinate 49,709, forward strand.
AACGGTACGGTAGCGAACAACAAGACCGGTGGCGACACATTCCACGGTGGCGGTATTTATTTCAGTGGTGATACGTTGACGCTCAGTGTGATGCGGATAGAGGATAATACGGCGACCGGTGTGGGTGGTGGCTTATACGTTGATTATTACACCGAATGGACAATGGCGAGCAGCCAAGTCGAGAATAATACGGCCAGTGGGGACGGTGGTATTAATAGTCGCGGCACAGCGACCATCCGCAATAGTTTGATCAGCGGCAACACGGCCACGGGTTCCACCAGTGGTGGCGGGGGAATGACGAGTAGTGGCGGGCTGACGCTGGTCAACAGCACGATCAGCGGCAATAGCGCACCGCAGAGTGGGGGCGGACTGGCGGTCGGCAGCGGCAGCACGGCGAGTTTGTATAATGTCACGATTACCAACAATACGGCCGATGCCGACAGTAATGGGAACGGGGATGGCGGGGGCATTCGCATTGCCTCTGGCACGGTCAAATTTCAGAACACGATCATCGCCGGTAACTTCGATAAAAGCAGCGTCGTCAGTCATCCCGACTGTTCAGGCACGTTTGAAAGCCTGGGCTATAACCTGGTACAGAATATGACCGGCTGCACGATCACCGGCGATGCGACTGGTAACAAGACCGGTGTGAACCCTAAGCTAGAGCCTTTGGCCAGCAATGGCGGATCAACGATGACCCATGCCTTACCGGCTGGCAGCCCGGCGATTGACGGCGGCAATCCGGCCGGATGTTCAGATGGTAAGAACACCTCGCTAACGGTAGACCAACGGGGTTACGCCCGGCCAATTGATGGGGACGGCAATCGCACCATGATTTGCGACATGGGGGCGTTTGAATACCTCTCGCCGGGCGTGCCGACGCAAACGCCATCCCCAACCGCCACCGCGACAGCGACCAAAACGGCCACGCCGACAGCATCAGCGACGCCGACCGTGACGCTCACGCCTTCACCAGCCCACACCTCGACACCTGGCCCTTCGCCGACGGCAACGGCGACCTTCGATCCAGAGTTTCCGCCAACAGCGACGAATACGGCCACACCCGGCCCATCACCAACAGCAACGGCAACTTTCGATCCGGAGTTTCCGCCAACAGCGACGAATACGGCTACACCTGGCCCTTCACCGACAGCAACGGCAACCTTTGATCCGGAGTTTCCGCCAACAGCGACGAACACAGCTACCCCTGGCCCTTCACCGACAGCAACAGCAACATTCGATCCAGAGTTCCCGCCAACAGCGACCGAGACGGCAACTCCGGGGCCATCACCAACCGCCACCACGCCCTTTGTGCCGAGCCATTGGCTCTATCTACCGGTCAATCTGGATGAGTAGTCGGTTCGTGGCGCGATTTGTCAAATCGCGCCACATAGTGAGTAGACCATGTTACGTGCTCGCGTTGTTCATCTTGGCACGGCCGTCCTGATCGCTCTCGCTCTGGTGGGAACTGTCCTGGTCGGTTTGGGGCGGGCCCAACCGGTGCTGGCACGGCCGCCCGCTGCCACCTTCACCGTCAGTAATACCGACGACAACGGGACCGGTTCGCTGCGCCAGGCGATCCTCGATGCGAACGCCAATCCTGGGGAGGATGTCATTGAGATCACGGCCGTCGGAAACATACGGCTCCTTACTCCATTACCCCGGATCAGCGAAACAGTTATTATCCAGGGGCCAGGGACGGAGCAGCTTGCTATTGATGGCGGCCGCAGCTTTCGCGTCTTTGACATTACCGATGCGGCGGTGACGATCGCGGACTTAACCATCCAGCATGGATATGAGATCAGCGGCACAGGGGGCGGGATTCGTAGTCAGGGCGCTTTAACGCTGACGAATGTCGCCGTGCTAAGCAATACATCACGGCTGGGTGGCGGTGGCCTATATGTTGTTGACCCAGCCGTGATTCGCAGCGGCCGTTTTGAAAATAATCGCAGCTTGATGCATGTGGGGGGCGGGCTACAAACCAACAACGGGGCGGTGATTAGCGCAACAACATTTATCAGTAACAGTGCCCCTGGACAGGGTGGCGGCGCGAGTGTCAGAAATGGAACGATCATCGAAGGCAGTCACTTTGAAAACAACCACAGCCTTCATTCAAACGGCGGTGGGTTGTATGTTGCCAGTCCAGTGATGTTGCGCAATACGGTGTTTATCAGCAATACGGCCGCTGGTGATGGTGGGGGGATGCTCGCCTTTGGTGATGCGGAGATGTATCACATGCAATTTACGAACAATCACAGTGGTGACCAGGGAGGCGGCCTCTATGTCGGGGCAATCTTGACCATCACCCACAGTAGCTTTGTGGGCAACCACGGTGGACGGGGTGGCGGCCTATTCCACGGCAGTCTTGGCAATGGTTGGCTGGAAAACTCCCTCTTTGCGCGGAATCGGGCAGCGGCCGCTGGTGCAGCTCTTTTCTTAAACGCCAATGGCACGATCAGGCTCAACCATCTGACGATTGCCGGGGAGGGTGTTGGTAGTGGCAGCGCGGTGTACATCGCCAATAGCCAGGTGCGCTTCAGCAATACGATCATCAGCCACCACGACATCGGAATTGAAAACGGGACGGGGACGGCCGACGAAGATTACACCCTATTCTTTGGCAATGGCATCGATAGGCAGGGTGTTGTCACCAGTGGTGGAAACAGCCTCAACGGCAATCCGCAATTTATCAACCCGGCGGCCGATAACTATCGTTTGGGGCCAGGTTCGGCGGGAATTGACACTGGGGTGAATGCCCACATTTTCACTGATTTCGAGGGGGATTTTCGGCCGCTGGGGGATGGTTTTGATATTGGCTATGACGAAGCCCGGCCGTTTTGGACGCTGTTGCCTTTTGTGGTGCGGTGATCGGCCGCCTGACCTGAGACAAACCTGGCGGCATCTGAGACAGCGAAGGGTCAGCTTGGGCTTATGATCAGCGTATTGGTATTGGCGTTCAAAGTAAAGGAAGGAACTGATGTACCTGAAAACGATTTTCAAGCGACGTGCTATCCCCGCGCACGCTTTTCATCTCTTCGTTGTTGTTGGGCTTAGTGGCTTATTGGCGGTGTTGCTTTCGGCCGCGCATCCCGTCCATGCGGCGGCGATCACGGTGAATACGACGGCCGATGAGAACAATAACGATGGGGATTGCTCGCTGCGCGAGGCGATTCGGGCGGCAAACCTGGATACGGCCGTGGATGCCTGTCCGGCCGGAAATGGGGCCGACACCATTCACTTACCGGCGGGTTCGTATGTTCTGACCCTGGGTAACAGGGGTGAAAACGAAGCGCAGGGCGGTGACCTGGACATCAAGGGAGACCTGACAGTTCTTGGCGCAGGTCAAGAGACAACGGTGATTGATGCTGCCGGGCTTGACGGTGTCCTCGACATTCATTCGGGAAGCGTTGAGCTATTCGCTATGACCATTACCGGCGGCGACCCCGGCTCTCCGAGTGGTGGCGGAATCCGTGTCAATCAGGCGACATTGACCGTAAATAGCAGCCGGATTGGGGACAACATTGATCGCGGGGGCATTTATATCGAAGAAGGCGGGGTGGCGACACTCATTGACACCCATGTGGATAGCAACCATAGCGATATAAGCTCCGGTGGCATAGGGAACGACGGCACCCTTTACCTCAAAAATAGTCTTGTTAGCGGAAATACGGCCGCCAACAACGGCGGGGGGATTTCCAATTATGGAACGATGCTCCTGGTGAACAGCACAATCAGCGGCAACAGCGCCAATATCCATGGTGGTGGCATCTTAAACATAGGTTCTGCGCAGATCATCAACACGACCATCACCGCCAACACCGCCGATGCCGATAGCAACGATGTTGGTCATGGGGGTGGTGTTTACAACAGTGCTGGCAGTAGCCCTGGCACTTTCCAGATGAGAAACAGTATTATTGGCGGCAACTTCGACAATAGCGCCAACTCGATCTGGCCTGACTGTTCCGGGACGCTGTTCAGCGAGGGGTACAACCTGATAGAGATTGTGACGGGCTGCACCATTACTGGTGACACCACTGGTAACAAGCTCAACGTTGCTCCTGAACTTGGACCGTTGACCAATAATGGCGGGCCGACGATGACCCATGCGCTTCTTGAGCGCAGTCTGGCCATTGACGCGGGAGATCCAATGGGATGTCTGGATGAGGAGGGGGAGCCATTAACGGCCGATCAGCGCAACTACATGCGGCCGATGGATGGTAACGGTGATACAGAACCGATCTGCGACATGGGGGCATTTGAGTACCTTTCAAAGGCCCTCCCAACAGCGACGCCCTCGCCAACACCTACATCCTCCTCTACACCCACACCCACATCCACATCCACAGCGACCGCAACGCCCACGTCCACCAGCGGCCCATCCCCCACGCCGACTCATACGGCGACGGTAGGGCCATCGCCAACGGCGACACAGACAGCAAGCCCGACGGCAACACCGACAGATGGCCCATCACCAACGCCGACGGAGACGGCCACCCCAACGGCAACTGCTACCGACGGGCCATCTCCTACACCGACAGATACATCTACGCCTGGTCCATCACCGACACCAACCGAGACAGCAACGCCAGGGCCATCACCAACCGCCACCACACCCTTTGTGCCGAGCCATTGGCTCTATCTACCAGTCAATCTGGATGAGTAGGCTCAAAAAGAAACCGGGTTTTTCTTAAAAACCCGGTTTCTCGTATTTGAGACTTTTAGCCGTATTTCTGAGACGGCAAACGGCCGCAATGCGCTTATGATGCTTACTAGAAACAAAGCTCTGAGGTCTCAAAGACCTCAGAGCTTTAAAAAGCAAGGAGTAATGGAAATGTTTAAGCGAAGCATATATCGAGTTTGTATTTTAGTTGTTCTGGTTGGTTTGTTTGTCGTCCGGCCGACGGCCGTTACCCATGCGGCGACGATCACGGTGGACACGACGGCCGATGATGTGACAGTAAACGGCAACTGCACGTTGCGCGAGGCGATTATCGCGGCGAATTGGGATACGGCCGTAGATGGCTGCCTCGCCGGTAGTGGGGCGGATACGATTATCCTGCCCCCTGGAACCTATGTGTTGACCCTGGCCGGTGCGGGCGAGGATCAGGCACAAACCGGTGACCTGGACATTTCGGATGAATTGACGATTAGCGGCGGTGGCAAGTCCAACACGACGATTGATGGCAATGGGCTGGACCGCGTGTTTCATGTCCACTGGTACCAAAACCTGACCATCACCGGCGTGCGAATCACCGGCGGTAATAGCGGCACGGATGCCGGTAGCGGTATCTACCTCTATACCGGCAGCACGCTGACGCTAAACAGGAGCCGGGTGACGGGTAACGCGCCCTATGGTGGTATCTATGCGGCCCACGAAACGGAAGTGATGCTGGCCCGCTCGCGAGTAGATAACAATCTGTCCAACATTGACGGCGGCGGTATCTACTCGCTGGGTACGTTGACGATTACCAAAAGCACGGTGGACAGCAACACCAGCGCCTTTAACGGCGGCGGCATCTTTGCCTGGGGAACGTTAGAGATGGTGAACAGCACGGTCAGCGGGAATCAGGCGCTGGGCGGTGGTGGTGGTATCTTCAGCAGCGGCCAGACCGACCTCTATAACGTGACGATCAGCAACAATGCGGCCGATTTCAAAGGCAACAACAGCGGTGTTGGTGGCGGCGTCTATTTTGATAGCAGCGCCGGGGCGACATTTAACTTCAGGAATAGCATCATCGCTGGTAACGCCGATAACAGCAACACCGGCTTTGAATATCCCGATTGCTATGGGACGTTGACCGGGCAAGGGTACAACCTGGTGGAAGACCTCAGCGGTTGCACGCTGGTCGGCAATTTGACCGGCAACCTCACCGGCGTCAGCCCACAGCTCGATGTGTTGAGTCACAATGGTGGCCTGACCATTACCCAGGCGTTGCTGCCCGGTAGCCCGGCGATTGACGCGGGCGACCCGGCTGGTTGTGTCAATCGTTTCTTGCAGCCGATGGGCTTTGACCAGCGCGACGCACCCCGCCCCGTGGACGGAAATGGGGATGGCACGGCCGTTTGTGACATGGGCGCATTTGAGTTGCAGTAGACGCTTTACCGGAAGGAATGAATTGCGATCCGCGAATTGACACGAATTTACACGAAGCTAATCCTATTTGTGCAAATTCGTGTTAATTCGTGGACTTGCGGGAGAAGGTTGTAATGATCGCAACTTTACTATTAGCCACCGTTTATGTCCTCGCGCCGGGGCCGGTGAATGTGGCGATTGTGCGCTATAGCGTTCAAGATGGCTTCCGCCAGGGGGCGGCCGTTTGCCTGGGTGCACTGGCTGGCGATGCCCTCTATGCGCTGCTGGTCTTTAGCGGGATGAGCGTCTTCCTCGACTACCTGCCGGCGCAAATTCTGTTGACGGTTGGAGGGATGGGGGTGTTGTTCTACATGGGCCTGCAGGCGTTGCGGCCGTCTATGGTGCAACTTGGGCAGCCAGTGACCCAACCGGTCTACCCCTGGCAGCAACCGGTTATCACCTCTCAACAAGCGTTTCGCAATGGGGTGTTGTTGGTCATCGCCAACCCACTGGGGGCGGTCTTTTGGTCTACGCTGGCAACGACGGCCGCTATTGAGCCAGCCCACCGGCAACTGGATATGGTGCTCGGCTTCTTTGCAATAGCGGCACTGCTTTCGGTGTTGTTGGTGGTTGTTGCCTCTCAGTTCAAGGCGCTGTTAACCCCTCGTGGACTTCTGGGCGTTTCGCGCTTGTGTGGGGTTGTGTTGATTGGTCTGGGGGTGAGATTGGGTTTGTTCTTATTGGAGTTGGTCTAGTTTAGAAACCGGGTTTCTTGGCGCTCATTCGAGGAGGCCGGCTATTGACTAGAAACCCGGTTTCTATAAGTCGTGGAATGACGTGGAGTATTGAAATGACCATCTTATTTATCCTGATCTGTGTTGGTTTTGTCGTTGGATTGTTGTTGTTGGCGGGGTGGACGTTTAGCCAATCGGCCGCCGCCTCAATGATGGGTGAAAGTTATCTGTTGGCGGCCGGTGGAACAATAAAAAACCGGCATAGGAATTAGTCGCCTCGATCTATGTACTGCGGGACGAGGCCGAACGACTACCGCGCAAAGAGGCAAAGCGCACGAGGAAAAGCTTAGCGAACTTTGCGTCTTTGCGTGAGCCATTTTTTCGGGGAGAACGAGATGGACGAGTTGGAAAAAGGGGAATTAATCTGGACATGGCGAGAGAAGATTGTTGGCGAAGCACGGAAGGCAGGGTTACGGGAAGGGCAGCGGATTGGGCGGCGGGAGATGCTGGTTAATTTACTGCGCGGGAAGTTTGGCAGCTTGCCGCAAAGCATGATCGGCTATCTCCAGAACATTGATGATCCGGCCGCTCTTGATGCGTTGGGGATGCAGCTGCTAACGGCCGCTTCGTTAGACGAGATCGTATTACCTGACGCGCACTTCGGTTGATGGCTGGTAACCATGTAGACAACAGCGGATGAAGAAATAAACGGATGGGCAACCGACATCCGTTTCTTTCCTTATCCGTTGTTGTCTGCTCAGACTATCCCCCGTACCGCCCATGCACGGGCAGACAGGGTGATCGTGCCATCGGCCGCCTGCGGCAAAGCGGCTTGCAGTCGTTGTTGCAGCGCAAGTCGTTGTGACTCGCTCAGTTTCGCCACATAACTGGGGGCGGCGCCCACGCCACCGAGAAAAGGCTGCCAAAAATCATCAAAATCGGCAAAGACCCTGGTCACTTCGATTGCTCGCACGGTGACATCGTGCAGGCCGCTATCGAGGAATAGCTGCCGCAGTCCGAACTCGCGGGCCAGGGGAGAACGAGTGCCCTGGTCGAGGTGAGCCGCATTCGCATCAAGCGCAATCGCCGCATCCCAAAAGTAGCGCACCATCTCCATCCCCCCAGCGTAATCCCAGACATAGGCGGCCACAGTGCCACCAGGCTTTGTCGCCCGCATCATCTCGGCCGTTGCTTGCTGGGGCTGCGGGACAAAGTTGAGCACAAGCCCCGCAACTGCTACATCGAAGGCGTTGGATTCAACGGGAAGGGATTCGGCCTGGGCGATTTCAAAACGTAAGCGCGGGTCCTGATTGGTCTGGCGGCCGAAGTTGATGAAGGCAGGAGAGGAGTCAATCGCCAGAATTTCCTTGGGTGCTTTGGCCTGGAGGATGGAGTGGCTCAGTATGCCTGTGCCACATCCGACATCCAACCAACGCTTTTCAGGAGCAATGGGCAGCCAGTGGACGAATTCTTCCGCCACCAACCTGCTCCAGCGGCCCATGAAGCGTTCATAGGCGTCCACACCCCCCCACGACTCAGTTGGCTGTTGCATCTTCTTTCTCCTTCGAAAAGTAGCAACGAATTGGCGCAAAGATTGCTGCGCGAATTAACTCGGATAAATAGTTACGCAGATGACGCGGATAAAGCGCTGATGACGCTGATTGTGCACCTCGATTGCCTAGTCCTTTGTGGTGGTTCGTGGCATGCGTAGTTCCTGAAATTTAGTTACATCAGCGCCACCTACCGGTCGACAGACGTAGATCGCCGGGGTTAGGTGGGTGGCCGTTTCATAGCTTTTCTGGACAGCCGGGACAAATTCATCGGCCGCGCTGCTGGCAACGAGGGCGACGGCACAACCGCCGAAGCCTGCGCCGGTCATCCGCGCCCCAAAGCAGCCGGGTTGTGCCTGGGCGATTTCGACCATTGTGTTCAGCGCGGGGCTGGAGACTTCAAAGTCATCGCGTAGGCTGTCGTGGCTGGAGTTCATCAGACGGCCGAGAGCGGCCGCATCACCCGCGAGCATGGCCGTGCGAGCCTGGAGAACACGGCCGTTTTCAGTGATCACATGGCGGGCGCGGCGGCGGGTGGTTTCGTCCAGTTCCCCCGCCCGCGCTTCAAAAGTAGCCAGGTCTACATCGCGCAAGGCACGGACATCAAAGTGAGTAGCGGCCCTTTCGCACTGCTGGCGGCGTTCGTTATAGGCGGAGTCCACCAGGCCACGCCGCGTGCTGGTGTCGAGGATGATAACGGCCGTATCCGGGGGCAGCGGCACAGCTTCCGTTTCCAGGCTGCGGCAATCAATGAGCAGCGCGTGTCCCTCCTTTCCGGCGGCGGAGATCATCTGGTCCATAATGCCGGAGTTGACGCCGATCCATTTGTTCTCGGTCAGTTGGCCGATTTTAGCCATTGCGGTCGGTTGCCATGCTTCGCCGGAGAGGGCGAGGAAGGCACGGGCGGCGGCCATCTCGACCGCGGCCGAGGAGGATAGCCCCGCGCCGATTGGTACATCTCCGACGATGACCCCTTCCCAGCCATTGAGCTGGTAGTCATGCTCTTGCAACGCCCAGGCGACACCCTTAATGTACTCGATCCAGTTTGGTTGGCTGCGTTCGAGATTGTCCAGGTCGAAGCCGGTACTTTCTCCCATGTCGAGGGAGTGGAGCAGTACACGGCAGTCGGTGCGCGGCCGCAGGGCGATCCACACCGCGCGGTCAATCGCCATTGGCATCACAAAGCCGTCGTTGTAGTCGGTATGTTCGCCAATCAGGTTGACGCGGCCAGGGGCACGGACGAGAAAGGTCGGCCGTGTGTCATAGCGTTCATTGAATGCTTGAATGAGTTGTTGTTGGAGGTTCATATGGTTACGCAGATGACGCAGATTAAACGCGGATAACGCGGATTTTTTATTGTCTCATTGTTCATT
>CAYPHY010000030.1:59538-61899 GCA_964410625.1 uncultured Ardenticatenaceae bacterium
GATGACGCAGATTAAACGCGGATAACGCGGATTTTTTATTGTCTCATTGTTCATTGTTCATTGTCCCATTGTTCATTTCTCGATAATGTGTTTCCGACAGCTCGCGCAGCCGTGCGGCCGCTTGTTCGGCCGTCAGGTCGCGTTGGGCTTCGCCGAGCATCTCGAAGCCGACCATGAATTTTCTGACGGTGGCCGAGCGCAGCAGGGGCGGGTAGAAGTGTGCGTGGAGTTGCCAGTGGGATTGCTCCCCCTCGGAGTAAGGTGCACCGTGCCAGCCCATCGAATAGGGGAAAGAGGTCTCGAACAGATTGTCGTAGCGGGTTAGCAGGTGTTTAAGGCTATCGGCCAATGCGTTGCGCTCGTCATTGTTCAGATCAGGCAGGCGCAAGACCTGACGGCGGGGCAGGAGCAGGATTTCAAAAGGCCAGATCGCCCAATAGGGGACGACAGCCGCCCAATGCTCATTCTCAACCACCAGCCGCTCCCTTTGCTCCAGTTCTAAATTGACATAATCGAGCAGAAGCGGACGACCGTGTTCGGCAAAGTAGGCTTGTTGCCGTTCGTTCTCCTTACGCGGCTCGTTGGGAAGCTGATCCAGCGCCCAGATTTGACCGTGCGGGTGGGGGTTCGATGCGCCCATCATCGCCCCTTTGTTTTCAAAGACCTGTACCCAGCGATAGGTCTGGCCGAGTTCGGCCGTTTGTTCCGCCCAGAGATCAATGACCCGGCGAATGTCGGGCAACTCCATTTCCGGCAGCGTGAGGTCGTGACGCGGCGAAAAACATACAACTCGACAAACCCCCTCGACACTATTGGATTGCAACAGGGGATGAGGATTTGTCATAGAGGGCGTGTCAGGAAGCAACGCCGCAAAATCGTTGTTAAAGACAAAGGTATGCTCGTAATCGGGGTTGCGGACGCCTCCGGCGCGTTCGTTGCCGGGACAGAGGTAGCAGGCGGGATCATAGGCAGGGCGTTCGTCGGGCGGCCGCTTCTCCACCTGTCCCAGCCACGGCCGCTTCGTGCGGTGCGGCGAGACAAGAACATATTCGCCGGTCAACGGGTTAAAGCGGCGGTGAGGATGTTCGGTTGGGTCAAACATAGTGTTCTGTCCTTAGAAAACAGTTACGCAGATGACGCTGATCCTTCGCTGATTACGCGGATTTTCATTGTGTACACATAGGGTACACACAGGACTACCACGGATGTTCAATCTCTCATCCGTTTTATTCTTCATCCGTTGTTGTCTTATCCACTAATCTCCCAGTCTCCCAATCTCCTCCTCAATGCCGGTCAAAAAACTCTGCCACACGCTGCATGAAGATTAGATCGCCATCGCCACGAAAGGTGTGGGGCAGCCCTTGATAGAAGAAGCACTCCGGTTGATAGGGGATTTCCCCGGCCGTGTGCAACGCTTCCAGACGCAGGCATAAATCCTCCGACCAGGCAACGGGAACGGTAGCATCGTCGTGGCTATGGTGGACGGCAACGGCCGCTTCAATTCGGTCTAAATAGGTAACCGGCGAAATTTGGTCGAGCAGCTCCGGTGGGGCGTCGAGTTCAAAACGCCCATTGCGGCCGCCCGACCATTCGCGGATACGGCCGTAATTCAAGCTTTCGTCGCCACTCATCGAGCCATAGAGGACGGCCGTTTTGATATAGGGCGCGGGGTTGACCGTCAGCACGCGCAAAGCCACGCCCCCGCCCATGCTATGCCCCCACAGGTTGATGTCGTCGGGGTTGGTGCGGCGCAGCGTGCCCATGATGTCCTGGCTTTGTTCGCGGATGATGGCGATCAGGTTGAGGATGTCAATGGCGTAGCCGGTGCGGAAGGGGTCGGGGCCGCTGTCGGAAGGGGGATAGTTGCGAAAGTTGGGATGAAAGACAAAGTAACCGGCTTCGGCCAGCGCGTCGGCATAGCGGCGGGTGTAGGCGAGGGTGTCGTACTCATTGGGGTCAATGTAGCCGTGCAGGACAATCGCCACCGGCAAGTCCCAACCTTCATTAGGCACATTCATAAAGCCATAGATGGTCAGCCCATCGCTGGGGTAGGTGATCAGATAGCGGGCGAAATGCTCCGTACCTTCGAGCGTGTCCACGATTTCCACCAGCCCGCCGCCGTAGGGACGGGCGGCTAAGGCGTCTATGGTCAGTTCGGCATAGGGATCGGCCGTCGGTGAGGGCGCGGCCGTTGGCAACAGCGTGGCTGTTAGTGAGGGCGCGATGGTCGGCGATGTAGCCGGTGGCGCGGTTGGCTCTGGTGTGGGGGAAGGCAGGGGAGCAGCGGGGCTGGGGGGCGGGGGAGTGGGGGAGATTGAGCGAGTAGGAGAGTGGGAGAGTGGGGGATTTGGAGATTGGGTG
>CAYPHY010000031.1:0-17304 GCA_964410625.1 uncultured Ardenticatenaceae bacterium
AAACGGCCGCGTCTATCGCTTCCTGCTGCTGCCGGTAACTGATCGCTAAGTCTACGAATGGGACAGAAATGGTCATTGGGCAATTATGGCAGAGGGAGGAACGGCCGCCAAATCCGTTGTAGCGCGGGTTGCCAACCCGCAAGCTTCCGGTTTAGGCAAACCGGGCTACTTCAGTTTACAGTTACTTGTTTAGCGATTAAAATAGAGGTTAATGACAACATCAGTGGTTCTAAGCGAAGCAACCGCGGAAGGCTTGCGACAGATGGCAACCGATAAGGGATGGGATATGCCGGATTTAGTCGAACAAGCTATTCGTCAGTATTTACGCCGCGAAGCGGAAAAGAAAGTACGCCAGGAAGAGCAGACTTATCAAGTTCGGCATGAGGAGCTTTTAGCTCGATATAGCGGCCGTTATATCGCTTTACATCATGGTGAAGTGGTAGATAGTGATGAGAACGAACTTGCCCTCTACCATCGGGTTCGACGGGCATATCCAATGCTTGGAGTCCTTATCAAAGGTGTCACTCCACGAGTGGACACAATCTGGCGTGTCTCCACTCTTAAGTCGTAACTGTTACTTCTATTATCTCCGATATAAGTTTTTCTTTAGGTACGTTTTTCCCTGGCTCAAAAACCTTCAAAATAGCTCTAATAGAAGGCCTTGTGCCGTAAAACCATGCTTTGTCCAACTCCCAGGAGCCATCATCTCTTAGGATTGCTTGTCCTTGTCTATACCATTCATCAGTCTTGATTTCCACCCAAACTTCCAGCTTTAGAAGCCGAAGCTCTTTTTCGGAAAACCCAAACACCCTTCCCGAGATAGATCGTATTGGTTCAGTTTCCGAAGGAGCGATAGCAATTCTATCTTCATCTTTGGGTGAAGTTATAAAAACTCCCCTTGTGGGGGTTTCGTTTTTAGCTCGAATCTTTATTGAAGCTGCTACAATTGCCCCTATGGAGGTAATTACAGCAGCAATGATTGCCGCTAGTCCTGGATCGATAGACATAGATTACTCCTATCCAACAGGTATCATGAATCTTGTCTGTTTTCAGCAACGTCTTATAAGTAGTGCTCGAAGTGTTCCAAATAATATTCCAAAGTCTGCCTGAAGCCCATCCTTAGGCCGGTTTGCGGCCGCCAGCCCAATTTGCTGCGAATTTTGCGATAGTCGCCGTAGTAGTCACCGATGTCAATTCGTTGGCGGTCGGGGGGGAAGGGGATTAGCTCATAGTCGCCGCGGCCGTTGATCTCCACCAACAGCCGCGCCAGATTGAGCAAATTGATCGGCTCGTCCCCGCCGAGGTTGTAGATTTGGCCGTTGGCGGCGTCGGTGGCGGCGGCGATCAGCATCGCCTCGACCACATCATCGACATAGTTAAAGTCGCGCACCTGCAAGCCATCGCCGTAGATTTGCAGCGTCTGTCCCTCGATGATCTGCCGCAGCCACCAGCCGATGAAGGTCTGCCGGGCGTCCTTAATCCGCATTCGCGGGCCATAGGTATTGGTCAGCCGCAAGGAGACCGTTTTCAGCCCATAGACCTGATGGTAGACGATGTGATACCACTCTCCGGCCAGCTTGTTGATGCCGTTGACATCGGTGGGTTGCAGCGGGTGGCGTTCGTCTACGGGGAGGTAGGTGGGACGGCCGTAAATCTGGCGCGTGCTGGCGAAAATCAGCTTAGCCTGCGGGTTGTGGTGGCGGCAGGTTTCGAGCAAAGAAAGCTGGCTGCGGGCGTTGATCTCCAGGTCGGTATAGGGGTCTGCCATGCTGTCGGTGTGGCTGACCTGCCCGGCGAGGTTGAAGATCACTTCCTGTTCCTGCACCAAATAGCGCAACCCATGTTCATCGCGCATATCGGCGATGTTAATTCGCACCTGGTCCTGGATGTCGACGACATTAAAGAGGTTGCCGCCATACGTGGGGATGAGCGAGTCTACCAATAAAACCTCGGCCCCCAGTTCGACCAGCTTGTGGGACAGATTGGAGCCGATGAAGCCCAGGCCGCCGGTGATCAACACCCGGCGGCGGGGGAAGTAATCGCGGTAGTCTGTGGGGACGGTGGGCATTGTAAATGGTTACGCGGATTTTCGCGGATAGTATGCGGATTAACGCGGATTTTTTAGGGGTTGGTTTGGTTGGTTTGGAGATTCGGCCGTGGCATTACCTGGTTCTTGTAGGTGTTCTTTGCGGACGACGAGTTGCATCCAGAGCGCAGCCAGGTCGCGGGCGACTTGCAGTAGGCGGCGGAAGTTGAAGAATTGGGACTTGCCATAGGCGCGGTGGAAGTGGTGGACAGGGGTTTCCGTCAGACGAAAGCCAGCGTCCTGCACCTTCTTCATCAGTTCCACGCAAATTACGCCGCTGTCGGCCGTCAACTCCACCTTGTCAAACACCTTGCGCCGCATCAGGCGAAAGTCGCAGTCCACATCCTTCAGCTTCAGGCCGAAGGTGGCTTTGATGAACTGTTGGTAGAGTCGGCCGATGATAATCCGGTGTAGCGGGTCGTTGCGCTCGATCTTCCAACCGTTGATGAAGTCAATCTCGTCACTCATCAACTCGGCCAGCTTTTTCAGTTCCCGAGGGTCATATTGGGCATCCCCATCGGTATAGAAAATCCACTCCTTAGTGGCATTGGCAAAGCCGGAGCGCAACGCGCCACCATACCCCCGATTATTAACATGGTGGACAATCCGCACTTCGTCGGGATAGAGGCGGGCCAGTTCATCGAGAACGGCCGCCGTGTGGTCGCGGCTGCCGTCGTTGATCACGATCACTTCATAATCGTCGGTCAATTCGCGTAAGGTCAGCAATACGGTGATGACCATGCTCGGAATGGTCCCGGCGTCGTTGTAGGCCGGAAAGAAGGCGGAGATACTGGGGCGTTCTTTTATAGTTGACATAAATCAATTAAGCCAATTGTTTTTGACACGAATTACACGAATAGCACGAACATTTCAGCAATCATTGTGCTTCGCGCCGTTGTGTTCTTGTGTCAATCATGGACTATACAGCAATAATAACTGCGAAGCTGGAAATGGGCGAGTGCATAGCCGTAGCGCGGGTTGTTTACCCGCGCGTGTTTTCGCGGGTAAACAACCCGCGCTACGGCTCACGGATGGCGATTTCTCCTAGTGGAATGTGGTCACGGCCGTCATCAGCCAACAAGCGTACACCAGCCGGATCGTACATACCAACCAGCAGAGAATAGCGACCAGCGGGCAAGTCAGCAGGCAATTGTATCGCGTAGTCATCTACAATGACGCTGCCTGACTTCCAGCAGGTGGGCGGCCAATTGCCCTGTACCGGCCAATTGTCTTGTTGAGCGACGATATTGCCGTCGTTGTCTATCAGGTGGGTGAAAACGGTGTAGGGTTGGGTCGTCGGCCGTTCGGCCGTCCAATAAAGCGTAACATTCAATATCTCGCCAGGTTGCAGGGAATCAGCGGGCAGGTTGTAGCCGAGGAAGTGGATCGGCCGTGCAGGATCAGCCATATGTGTTAACATAACATTCGTAACTACTGAAGGTGGGCTAACGGCCGTTTCCGGCGCTGGCGGCGTAGGCAAGATGACCGGTATGATCGGCCGCCAGGCAAAGCCGATGGCGAGGGAAAGCAGCAGGGGGGCGGAGGAGTAGAGGAGCAGGGGAGCAGGGGTGCGGTGGAGCGGGGGAGAAAACGACAATCTCCAATCTCTAATCTCTAATCCTCCGGCAGCCAGGAGAGCGGCAAGGGGCATGTAGGGGAGCCAAAGACGGCCGACTTCTCCCCGCGCTGAGCCAGAGAGGTCAAGGAGGAGCAAAAGGATTACCAGCAATAGGGCGATGAAAGCTGTCTCGCGACGGATATGGCGAACGGCCGCAACCGCCTGTCCGATCAATCCAACCACTGCTAGCGGCCCAGCAAAGAGTAGGAAGTCGAGCAAATTGTAGCCCAGCCACCACTCATAGCGGCGCAGGCTGGTAACGAGGGTGTAATGTTGTTCCAGCCCTTCCAGGGCAACCGCCCAGGGGGCAACCCCCCAACCAATCCAGTACAGTAACCAGAGGGAAGCGGGCGCTATGCCGAAAAGTGCTATCTTTGAAATAAAGCTGCGTGTAGAGAAATTGCCTGTTGCTAAGCGGTGGTGCTGAGTCTCTACCAATGTTGTATAGACGCCCAACACTACCCCCCACACCGCATTGCCCAGGCTGAAGAACGTCATCAGCGAAAGAATGAAACCAGAAAGGGCGATGAAGATCGGCCGCCTATCCTGCAAGCCAATTTGCAGCCAGAGGAAGGAGAGAATAGCCAGCAGTGCATAAAGCTGGTCGGTCGTTGGGCTAAAGAGCAGCAGGGCTGGCAGGGTGGCAGCCAGCCATGTCCCCAGTTTAGCCGCTTGTGGGGATTGGTAGAGGCGACGGCCGACCGCATACGCCGGGAAAACAACGAGCGCGGCCGCCAGCGGAGGCAGCCACGACCAGAGCCACAAAGCGGCGGAGACATTCGGCGGCCGTGCCAGCACCCACAGGTCGGTGCATCGTGCCAACCGCGCCGGTTCGGCCAGCCGGTCGGTCAGGCGTGGGGTGTATTCAAGTGCCTGGATAGTCAGCCAGTTAGCAACGACCAACCCCGGCGGATGGGTGCGGGCGTGTTCGGACTGGAAGCCATCCATCAGGACGGGATAATTTTGCAGGGCAGTGTTGAGGTTGCCCAATTCGGCCGCGGCAGCGAAATAGCCGTTGCTCTCCGTCGAAAGCGTGCGGTCAACCAGTTCCGCGCCGACCGCTGGCCGGTCGGCGTAGATCAGGCTCAGTTGCAAACCGAGGCAGAGGACAGACAAGACCGGTAACGGCCAACGCGCTTCACTTTTTGCACGTAGCCACCAGTAGGCAAAACCGATCAGCAAAGCACTGCTGAGCAAGGCAGGCCACCAACGGCCGAACGGCCGCAACGCATAGGGCCAATGCCATTCGCTGGTGTCCGGGGCGGGGCCACGCAGACCAGGCCAGAGGTCGGTCAGGATGAGTACAGTCAATAGCAGGGTCAGTCCACCCAGCAAAAGCACAAACCAGCGTCGGCGTTGCATAGGGATAAGACAATAATGGAGAAACGGCCGCCTGGCAACTAAAGTTTAGAAACTCGGTTTCTCTGAAGAAACCGAGTTTCTTGGCGAGAATGAACCTATGCTATACTACTACTGATTAAGCAATTGATATGAATGTTACTTGTCTTACGGAGTCAGCATCCGCTCACTGATTACCGTTTAACCATTCCTACAGGAGTTGACAATGCCCAGCCCATTTCCTGGCATGGATCCCTATCTCGAGGACAGGTCACTGTGGCCTGATGTGCATTCATCGTTGATAACTTATATCCGTGAGGCCTTACAGCCGCAAATTCGGCCGAAGTATGTCGCCCGCATTGGTGAGCGAATTCAGCTCGCAGACACACCTCATCGTTATATTCCCGATGTCCTTCTGGTTCAAACGCTCCGTGAGCCGCCGCCTACGCTTCGTGTGGCTGAAACAATGGTCGTTGATGAGCCACAGACGATTACCTTTTTCGACGATGAACGGCAGGTCCCCTATATTGAAATCCTTTATCGCGATACTGGTGACATTGTGACGCTAATTGAGGTACTTATCCCTGCGAATAAGGTGGGCGACGGCCGTGATCAATATTTGCAAAAACAGAAAGAGCTACTTAAAACGGAAGCCAACCTGGTCGAAATTGATCTATTAGGCTATGGCAAAGATACGGTGTTGGCGCGAAATGTGTTAATTACCGAACCGGCCGACTGGCGTTATCTAATCAGCATCAGCCGCGCCGAAAGGCGGTGGGAGAATGCGCTAGAGGTGTATGCCATTCCCTTGCGTGAACGGCTGCCGCGTTGTCGCATTCCGCTGCGGCCGCCAGACCCCGATGCGGTTCTCGATCTCCCGGCCGTTTTCACCCGTTGCTATGATGTCGGTGGCTATGATCTACTGATTGACTATAGCCAGCCGCCCCCTGTGCCATTAAGTGATGCCGAAAAGGAGTGGGTAGCTAATCTGCTACAAGCTTAAGTTCGGATTGTTTGTCTTTTGACCAGTTCTCGACTGTCCCCCACCCGGCGGGTGATCTTCAACTCATCCAGATGTTCCAGCAGAGCGATGGCGTATTTTCGCGTCGTTGCAAGTAGATCACGGGCCTGGGCGACGTCAATCGTTCCATGTGTGTATAGATAGTTTTGCAGTTGGCTGATGAGTTGCCCATATTCGGCCGTCGCATAGACCACTTCTTCATTCAGCGGATGGAGCAAACGCAGGTCGAGCAAGGCGGAATAGACCTCTTCGCCAACGGCGGCCTTGCTTTCCTTGACACTGGGCGAATTGACCCCGGCGGCGGCAAATTGCGCCAGTAGCCGATCGACGGCCGCTTGTTGTTGCGGCTCAAAGCGAATGGCATGTGTAGGGAGCCGGATGATCCCCCCTTCCTCGACTAGAGTTCCCTCACCGGTCAGGGCTTCTAGCAGGCTGTTGAAGAGGACGGCCGATATTTTCAACTGGCTACGCAACGCCTCACGCGCTATGCCCTGTCGTAGCGGCGTCTGGCGATGGTAGTGGTCAACGGCCGCCACTGCTTGCGCTTGCCACGACTGCCACAGGCTGCACGTCATCACTTGTTGGCCGAGTTGTACCACTTGTTGTTCGTCCAGCAGCGTTTGTAAGGCTGCTAATGCGACTGCTTCATCCAGACCGGCACGCTCCAGCAGCATCTTACGGGCGATGGGCTGCAAACGGTGGAGGGTTTGCAGCAGCAGTTCCTCCGGCGTTCCCTCGGCCAGCGTCTGCATTCGCGCCACAACTTCCGGCCGGAAGCGGCGATAACGCCGTCCGGGGTGGGGATCGAGGATACGGCCGCCGCCCAACGTCATCCCCGGCGAGGGTTGGCGCAAGATAAAGCGGTCACCCCGCGCAACGGCTACCGGATCGGCCAACACCAGTTGCAGCCAGCCCGTCTCCCCCGGCCCAATCCCCTCCGCACCCAAAACCCGCGTCCGCGCCATCACCTCCGCCGCGCCAATAAAGAGCTTGACCGGCATGTTGTGGGCCAGGAGTGTGGATATATCCTGCAAGTGGGTGTAGGCCACATCCAATAGTGCGGTAGGGCGCAGTGTCCCCGGCGCGGCTACCACTTGCCCGCGTGCGAGCTGAGCAAGTTCGACCCCGCTGAGATTGATCGCCACCCGGCTGCCGGGTAGAACGCTTTCCCGTTTGGCCTTGTGGGTTTGCAGACCGCGAATACGGCCGCTCAGGCCAGACGGCCATATCTCAACCGCGTCACCGACATGAAAACGGCCGCCGCTCAGCGTGCCGGTGACAATGGTGCCGAAGCCGGGGAGGGAAAAAACGCGGTCAATGGGCAAGCGCGGCCGTCCTTCGTCTGCACGCGGAGGCGCATCGGCCAGTAGGGTGGTGAGCGCGGCCGTTAATTCATCTAATCCTTGACCGGTGCGGGCGGAGACAGGGATGATAGGGGCGGCCGCCAACGTGGTCGAGGTCAGCACATCGCCCACTTCCAGCGTCACCAATTCCAACCAATCAGGGTCATCAACCAGATCGCTTTTGCTCAGAGCGACCACACCTCGTTCCACGCCCAAGAGATGTAAAATCGCCAGATGCTCGCGCGTCTGTGGCATCACCCCTTCATCGGCAGCGACGACTAGCAAAGCCAGGTCAATCCCCCCCACGCCAGCCAGCATATTCTCGATGAAGTCACGGTGTCCCGGCACGTCTACAATGCCCACCTCTTCTTCGCCCAGCCGTAACCAGGCAAAGCCGAGGTCAATGGTCATCTGTCGCTCTTTTTCTTCCGCCAGCCGATCAGTGTCCATCCCCGTCAGTGCCAGGACAAGCGACGACTTGCCATGATCAACATGTCCGGCGGTTCCAATGACGTGCATGGGAGTGGTGAGTGGCGAGTGGTTAGTGGGGAGTGGCGAGTGGTTAGTGATCAAACTATTTTACTAGCCACTCGTCACTCCCCACTATTCTTCAGGGACTGGCATCAGGGCGGGTTGGCGGCGGCGATTGGGGTTTTGCTCGATGGCGGTTTCCACCTCTTCTAGCCACATGCGCGGCCACTTCTTAATCGCTTCCGCCTGGGCGGTCTGCACACGCCACAATAGGTCTTTGTCTTGCAATATCTGGCTGACCGTCTCTTCCAGGGCGTGCAACTTCTCCTGGATCTGCTTTTCGCGGCGATCGGCCGTTGCCTGCCGTTGGGTACTGTCCAATTCCATGTTGCGCCACTTTTTGTTGTCTTCCTGGCGGAACGATTCCCAATGCGCTTCCAGACGTTTGGTTTCGACCCTCAACACTTCCAAAGCTTGTTGTTGTTGTTGCTCAATGTGGTCGCGGAAGGCGGGGATGGCGTCAACGGCCGCTTTTGCTTCCTTATATTGGGTGGTGAACTTCAGCCACTCTTGTGAATAACGCTGCATGGTGGCCGCGAATTCATCCAGCGTGCGCTGCCAACCCGCCAGGCGGCGATTGCGTTCATGTTCGCCCATTTGCACCTGCTCCGACCAATCCTTAATGCTCTCGCGTAGTTTGGCCTGTGCTTCGGTGATGCTCATTAACGCTGCCTGGGTCTTTCCTGCGCCATCGCTCAAAATGTCGAGGCGATTTTGAATCGGCTCCCAACGTTTGCTGATCTCCATCAGCGTCGTTTGTACCTCGCTAATGCTGCGGTTGCTTTGCTTCTCTTTTTGTTCGAGGAAGGTGACAGCGCGTTCGGCCGCGTCAATTTGGCTGCGCAATGCTGCCATGTCGTTTTGCTGCACCGCGATCAGGTTTGCCAGACGCGCCTCCTCTGCTTGCCGCAGTTCCAGGTCCTGGCGCAGCCGGGGAATAACCGGCAACTCCTTGCGAATGTCAGCGATTTCGCGGGTCATCGCTTCGTGTTCCACACGTCGCAAGCGATCTAGCTCTTTCTCCGCCTCCACGCGCCGCGCATCATAACGCTCGATCATCTCCACCATATCATCCTTGAAGTTCGCCAGTTGCACATCCACCTGTGGCAGCCGCGCAATCTGCATACTCAGCGTCCCTAGTTGCCGTTCCAGGTCCTGGATGCGCTGGTCGCGGGTGGCGATTTCGCGTGCCTGAAGCACCTCGCGCTGTTCCAGTTCGGCCAGTTTGCGCGTCGTCTTGCGCCGTTCCTCATCGAGCCACTCCACTCGTTTGCGTAGCTCGTTCATTTCTTGCTGATAGGAGAGATTCGTATTGTTTGTCTTGCTTGCCATCACGATTCCTCTGTTTTGCAGTGGGCAGTTGTCGGTAATCGGTTTACTGGTATATCAGTTTACTAGTGTATTCGTTAGGCTAATATACCGATACACCAATCATACAAATATGCCAACCTACCATCCTCCATGCTCTGCTCACTCTTTTGCTTGAGACGAGTTCATCAATCAGTTCATTATAACCCGCCCTACTTGACCGACAAAAACTATCATAAAACATGGCTCGTGAAACTCATTCGTATTCATGTGAATTGTGCCACAACATGTTCCTATGCTGCCCGATCTATTGTGCCATGACGAGTTGCCTATAGATCTAGCTATGGTGGTATACTATCCGTAAACAAACCATGTAACAGGTATCCTGTGACCGAGAACGACATCATTGGCGACATTTCCCATATTGAAACTATTGCGAGTGGAACTGGTGTACACATCCGTAAATACTTGAACAAGCGATATGGGCGTGGTCATTGGAGAAAACGGAAGGGTATAGCATTGGTGTTGGACAACAAAAATGTTCCGCGTCTCGCAGAAATTCATTGGTTCGAAGCCCAAGGTATTGGTAAAAGAGACTTCAAGCGCAAGAGGTGGATAGAGGATTGACCGTGAAATATCTAAAATGTATTTACAACACGGGAAATGAGGTTTCCCTTGATATAGGTGCTATCTATAGAGCGCTGCCAACTACACGAGTCGAGAATGAATCAGGGATGGTTCGGATTATTGATAATGAGGGCGAAGATTACCTGTATCCGATCAACTGGTTTGAGGAAGTTTCTGAGAAGGAGTTGGCTGCTGGTTTATCTGAAATGGTAGCAGTTCATGTAAACGGTCTATCGAAGATAGCCATTCGTGATATGGCAAATGCTAAAGGCGTCTCTATGTCGGCACTGGTACGCGAGTGGATAGACGATAGGTTGGATTTACCCGAAGTGATGAACTCTTGACTGTCCTTTAAAAGATGCGAATTGGGATAGATTGCCGGTTGCCTTATTATCAGATGGGGGGGATTAGCCAGTATATTTTGCATTTGTTGCCCGCGCTGGCAGAATTGGATGGTGAGAATGAGTATTTGCTTTTTCACAGCCGCAAAGACGGCCGTTCCTACCTCACCTCGCAAACCAAAATCAACACCAGCACTAACACCAACGCCCCCAACTTCCAACGGCGCACGCTATGGACGCCAGCCCACCACCGTCTGGAGCGATTCACGTTGGCGGCCGAACTCCTCCCCTACCAACTCGACCTCTTCCACAGCCCGGACTTCATCCCCCCGGCGGCCGGTGCACGCCGCCTGGTGATCACCGTCCACGACCTCAACTTCCTTTACTATCCGCAGTTCTTGACAGCGGAGAGCTTGCGCTATTATGCCGGACAAATCGGCTGGGCGGCCGAACGGGCCGATGGGATCGCCGCCGACAGCGAGGCGACGCGCCATGACCTGATCGAGCGTTTGAATGTACCGCCAGAGAAGGTGAGGACGATTCATCTGGCGGCTAACCCCCTCTACCAACAGGCGGTGGATGAAACGGCCGCCGACAAGACGTTGCAATCCTTCAACCTTCCGCGTGGCTTCCTGCTTTTCGTTGGTACGCTGGAGCCGCGCAAGAATGTGCCATTGCTATTGCGCGTCTATCACCAGTTGCGGCAGGAGCATGGGTTGGATCGGCCGCTGGTCTTGGTCGGCGGCAAGGGCTGGATTTACGAGGAGATTTTTGCCACAATTCGCGAGTTGCAATTAAGTAACCATGTCCACCATCTGCAGGGGGTCGGTGATCAGCAATTGTCGCATCTCTATTCGGCCGCCGCGCTCCTGGCCATCCCTTCCTTTTATGAAGGCTTTGGTTTGCCGGTGTTGGAAGCGATGCACTGTGGTTGTCCGGTGGTGGCCGCCAATCGCGGTTCGCTGCCAGAGGTGGGGGGAACGGCCGCTATCCTCCTTGATGTAGAGGATGAGGACGCCTGGGCCGCCACGCTTTGGCGTGTGTTGACTGACTCTGCCTTGCGAGAGAGGATGAGCACTGACGGCCGCCAACAGGCCGCTCAATTCACCTGGGACAAAACGGCCGCGGCCACGCTTGAAATGTATAGAAGTATCGCTGCGGCATAATCAAGTCTCCTAGTCTCCCAGTCTCCTAATCTCAGAGAGTAAGAGACTGGGAGACCAGGAGACTGGAGATTAAGAGACTGGTTGATGAAGATTTTGTTGCTGACGCCACAGTTGCCTTATCCGCCGCGACAGGGGACGAGTTTGCGGAACTACCATATTATTCGCGGGTTGGCCGGGCGGCACGGGTTGTCATTACTCAGTTTTGCGGAAGGGGAGCCAACGGCCGAAGCACTTGCTGTCTTGGAGGGGTTAGGGGTGCGGGTGCTGACCGTTCCCGCGCCGGGACGCTCGGTGGCGCAACGGCTGCGCGGGCTATTAACTAGCGGCCAACCCGATATGGCGCAGCGGCTGGCGAGCGGTGCCTTTGAGCAGGCATTGGCCCACTGGTTGCAAGCGGAAGCGTTTGCGATCGTACAAATTGAAGGGCTGGAGCTGGCGCGATACCTCCCCACCATTCGCCGCCTATCCCCCGCCAGCCAGATCGTTTTTGACAACCACAACGCGGAGACAGCCTTGCAACAACGAGCGCTGCTGACGGATAGGGACAACCCGCGCCGTTGGGCAGCGGCCGTCTACTCCTGGCTGCAAGTCGGTCGTTTGCGCCGCTTTGAGAGCTGGGCGTGCCGCACGGCCGATGCGCTGGTGGCAGTCAGTGAACGGGATGCTGCCGCCATGCGCCAGCTATCGCCGCAGAAAGCAGTGACTGTGATCCCTAACAGCATTGACGTGGGGCAATACGACCAACCATTTACGCCGTCCCTATTGCCCGGCCCTTTCGATTTGGTGTTCAGCGGCAAGATGGATTACCGGCCGAATGTGGATGGGGTGCTATGGTTTGCCGAGGCGGTTTGGCCGCTGTTGCGTGTGGAACGGCCGCAAACCACCTGGGCGATTGTCGGGCAAAAGCCGCACCGGCAGTTGGAGCGATTGAAGGGGGAGCCAGGGATCACGCTCACCGGTCAGGTGGAGAGCATCTTTCCCTATCTCGCCGCTTCCACGCTCTACATCATGCCTTTGCGCATTGGCAGCGGCACGCGGCTGAAGCTGCTGGAAGCGATGGCGGCAGGGATGGCAGTGGTCAGCACGGCGGTGGGGGCAGAAGGTTTTCCGTTGCAAAGCGGCGGAGAAGTGATGATTGCCGATTCGGCCGAACAGATGGCAGAGACGATTTTGGAGCTACTGGAGGATGCGGAAAGACGGCGGCGTTTGGGCACGGCCGCGCGTGCGTTTGCCGCCAGCTATGATTGGCGGCGCGTCGTACCGCTGTTTGATGAAGTCTATCAGCGGGTCACCAGTTGAAACCCTGAGAAACAACTAGAAACCCGGTTTCGGCAACTTCGTTACTTGAGAAACCGGGTTTCTAAACTCACAACTCTACATTAACGGCCGCCTAACGGTCTCCCGCGTCCGCCCAACGGTCGTCCGCGATTGCCCATGCCACCGGAACCACCGTTCTCGTCGTCCTCATCATCGGCGGGGACAACCACCTGGCCGGCGACATCTGTCTCATCTTCGGCGGGAACCGGTGTGATGCCCGGCTCTACCGGTACATCAGAGGGCCAGGCCACTTCTAAGGCATGGCATTGGCCACGCGCCAGCCAGCCGTAAGTTGTGCCAGGGGCCGGGTTGAGCATCACCATCTCTATCGGCGGGCTACCGTCTTCGGGATGGTAGAAGACCTGGACGTAAACGGTGGGGAAGGTGATGTCAATATCACGCACCCAGCCGCTGTCTTCCCAGCCCTCTTCAGCCCACCAGGAGTAAAGGACACGGCCGCCCACTTCCTGCACCACATACAGCCCGCGCCGGGCAACGTCGCCACCCACTTCAAAGTTGATCCGCAAACAAGCGTTCAAACGCGGCTCTTTGGTTGGCGTGGGGGATGGCGTCTGCAAAGGCTCCGGCTCGTTTGTCGCCGTCGGCGTAGGTGAGATCACGCGCGTGCTGACCGGCGGGGTCTCCGTGGCCGTTGGCGTTGCCGAAGGTTGCATTGTGCCGGTTGGGGTTGGTGTTTGCGTCAATTGCGCCGGTTCCGTCGGCGTTGGCGTCAACGTCTGCGTTAGAACGACGGTCGCGGTCGGCGTCAACGATGGCCCGGCCGTCGGGGTGATGGTTGCCGTCGCGGTTGGTGTGGTTGGCGTCAACGTGCTGGTGGCCGTCATCGTCGGCGTGATCGTCGCTGTGGGGCTGATCACCGTCGAAGTCGGCGTGGCCGTCACCACAGAGTCACAGGGTTCGACCCAGATGCCGATGCTATCTTCGGCAAACATCCGCAACGCGCCGCTGGCTTCGGCCGTAAAACGACCGCGCACAACCATGCCCTGTGGTGTTTCGTGGACGGCCGCGTCGTTGATATAGAAATGATTGACGCGATCATCGGGATCGTCATCAATGATTAAATATTCAACCACGCAACCAGCCGTCACCTGTCCAAAGTCCGCCCAGGTGTTGTGATAGGAATCAGGCGCTTCGCCCGCGTTGGACGACCACACTTGTTCTTTGAAACCGGCAGTGAAATCCGGCCCCGGCACCAACTCAAAGCCAAACGGCCGGCGCTTGACAATGAAGTTTTGCGACGGGTCAATTGTATACGATCCCTCTCCACCCAGATATGTGGCGGCCGGAACACCGCCAGGAATAACGTCCCCTATTTGCTGCAATGACAGAACCCAGAGTGTCAGGACTCCTAAAAGGGTTAAAATACCAATGAAGCGTTTCATACTACCACTACTCACTTCCCGGATGTATAGACTCGCCCCTACATCCGGCTCTACTACTGATACCTTGACGGACTCTTGACCTCCCAGATCAACCAATAGCCAGAAAACCGAAGCTGTGTTCGGTTTTCTGGCTATCAGTTTATCATTGCGGATAGTACTCTCACGCGAAAGAGCCGTGAATTTTTACGCACTATCGCTGAACATATATCCGTGCTATATCTGGAACGTCTACCTATACATACGAGTTCCAGACTATTCGGTATATGACCCTAGAGTAGCGGTATTTCAGGTATTTTTGCACACTTTGAGAGTGAAAGAACCCCCGATTCCCTAACCAACACGAGATCTTCGATACGTACCCCACCCCAACCAGGGATATATACTCCCGGTTCAACGGTCGTCACTGCGCCATCAGGGAGCGTTTCCTTTTCCATTAACCTTGATAGCGAGGGCTTCTCATGAATATCCAGCCCCACCCCATGCCCCAGACCATGACCAAATTGGTCGCCATAACCAGCGGCCGTGATCGGGTCGCGTGCCAGTGCATCAATCGCTTTGCAATTCATACCCGGCCGGATGTTCTCTAGCACTTGGGTTTGGGCGGCAAGCACGATGTTATAAATCTCCCAGAATTTCGCATCAGGCTCGCTGCCCAGATAAAAAGTGCGCGTCATATCGCTTTTGTAGCCCGCCACCTGTGCGCCCAGGTCAACAACGATAGCGTCACCGGCTTGCAACGCCCGTTCGCCGGGATGGTGATGGGGGAGGGCGCTGTTAGGGCCGGAGGCGACAATGACCGGAAAGGCGACGCTTTCCGCGCCCCCCTCGCGCACCCACTGTTCCAGCTTCCAGGCCACTTCACGCTCGCTCATCCCCGGCCGGGCGAGGGTATTCATCTGTGCC
The DNA here is from genome assembly GCA_964410625.1 of uncultured Ardenticatenaceae bacterium. Lineage (GTDB taxonomy): Bacteria > Chloroflexota > Anaerolineae > Promineifilales > Promineifilaceae > CAYPHY01. The sequence goes on from CAYPHY010000031.1 coordinate 15,003, forward strand.
ATCGCCTGGTCGGCGATGGCGGCCGCCTGGCGCATGGTTGCCACTTCGTCGGCCGTTTTCACCTGGCGCAACATCTCCAACGTCGGCGAGAGCGACGCCCATTGGTAGCCATCCAGCTTTTGCCACGCCTCATAATCGGCGACGCTCATATTGGCCGCTTCGATGCCAATGCGTTTGACCTTGCCCATTTCCAGGAACTTCTTGTTGTCGTCCTTTTGGCGGCGATGTTGGTAGAGCGTGAAAGCTGGGGCTTGTTGCTGCGCCTGCTCCCAATAGCGGAAGTCGGTGGAGATGATCGCCTGGTCGCGGGTGATCAGCAGTTGCCCGGCCGAGCCGGTGAAGCCGCTGAGCCAGCGGCGGTTGCTGGCCCCGGTGATCAACACCCCATCCACTTTCCACTCATCAAATTGGGTGCGCAGACTTTGTAAACGATCTGACATAGTTCCTTCCTTTTTACGTCTAACAAAATAGTTACGCGGATTTGTCTATTATTTAGGATTCCAACCGAACTCGGCCGTCCCCCGCCATCACCTCTCCAACGACAAACGCCGCTTTACACTGCTTCTGGAACGGCGCTACTTGCTCCGGGGCGAGGGCGACCAGCAGGCCGCCGGATGTCTCTGGTGTGTAGGCCAGCTCTTGGAACAGCGTTGGCACGGCCGTTCCCGCCGTTACCCATTGGCGGAAGTGCTGGTAGTTGTTGCCCATGCCGCCGGGGAACGCCCCTGCTTCGGCATAGCCGAGCGTGCCGGGCAGCCATTGCAGTTGCGCGGCCGAGAAGCGAAAGTCCACCCCGCCCGCCCGTGCCATTTCAGTCGCATGGCCGAGCAAACCGAAACCGGTGATGTCGGTCATCGCCGACGCACTGGCGGCCTGGGCGGCGGCCGCCGCTTGCCCGTTGAGTTGTTTCATGCTGGCGACGGCCGCTGCCACATCCGCTTCGGCCGCTATTCCACGCTTCAATGCCGTTGTCACCACGCCCACGCCGAGTGGCTTGGTCAGCAACAACACATCCCCCGGCCGTGCTCCCCCCTTGGTCTTCAGCTGTGCCGGATGAATGATCCCGGTCACCGCCAGCCCATACTTTGGCTCTTTGTCGGAAACGCTATGACCACCAGCGATTACCGCCCCCGCTTCGGCCACCTTTTCCGCCCCACCGCGCAGGATTTCGCGCAAAATGGCCGGGTCAAGGTCGTCGGGGAAGGCGACGAGGTTGATGGCGAAGAGGGGACGGCCGCCCATCGCATAGATGTCGGAGAGCGCGTTGGCGGCGGCAATCGCCCCAAAGTCATAGGGATCATCCACCACCGGCGGAAAGAAGTCGGTGGTAGCGATGATCGCCTGCTCCTCGTTGAGTTGGTAGACGGCCGCGTCATCGGCCGCGCTCAATCCAACCAACAAATCAGGATAGTCCTGCGGGTCGAAGGCCATGCGTATCGGCTGTAACAGTTGCTCCAGCGCCGCCGGAGCCAGCTTTGACGCTCAACCAGCGCAAGAGGCCAGCGAGGTCAAACGGATAGATTGCTCGGTCATGCCTTATGTATCCTACAAGATGTCAGAAATAAGTTGAAGTCCCTTTACACGAGCAAATTGTGTGTCGGCCGATGCAAGGGATAAGTCCAGCACTATAGCTGATGCGGCAATAATCGCATCAGGGACTTTGAGACGGTAGTTTCGCCGGATATAGATGGTTTGGGCTATGATTTCGGGTGTAAGCGACACACTTTGGCAAAGGTTCAGAAACTGCCTTATCTGAGTCAGCTCATTGTCGTTTACTTGCGTAGCCGACAGCAGTTCGATTTCGGTAATGACTGAAAAATAAATAGTCGGTGCTTCGACGACGAGTGAAGTGATCTGTTTGCGCCCTTCAAAGAAGTAAATGAAGGCGTTGGTATCTAGGAGCAATTCACTCCCATTCATCGCGGAGTCCCTGTTGGTAAGTTAAGCCATCCTGCCCCCACTTTAGAATGCCACTATATTTCATACGACTCATTCTGGTTTGGTACAGGCGCAATAGCTCATCCATCATCCGCTCCGGATCACCTTTGAACTCTTGATTGAGTAGATCAGTTAACTTTTTTTGCAACGAGCGGTCATGAATTTCCAATGTTAACATAAGCCCTCGCTTTTAAGTGAGTCAGTTGAATCTCACTTTACTATATCTCAAGAAGTGTCTTATAGCACGCTTTCCTGGCGGAGGTGTTGTGATATGGGAAACTGCTTGAAATCGGCATTCCTGTACGTTCCCCATACGCAATCCCCGCGCTTGGATGAGAGCGATTGACGGGGTAGGGGGTGGGTT
>CAYPHY010000031.1:17404-41512 GCA_964410625.1 uncultured Ardenticatenaceae bacterium
CCATACGCAATCCCCGCGCTTGGATGAGAGCGATTGACGGGGTAGGGGGTGGGTTCTATAATCGCCTGTAGGAATGAGACTAGGAGACAGAGAGAATATGAGACTGGGAGATTTCAGTCTCATTCTCTTAATCCCTTAGTCTCCCAATCTCTGGATTTTTTATGAAACGTCTATCTTTATCTCGCTTTGAAGCGGCCGCGCAGCAACTGGTGGAAGGCTCTTTCAGCCGGCTCTTCGGCCGCTCGCTGGAACCGCTGGAGTTGGCCTATCAATGCGTGAGCGCGGCCGAAGGTTGGACAGAGGCATCGCCGGTCAATTACTTTCGCATCGCGCTTAGCCCGGATGTGTTTGTCACCATCGCCGAGGAAGTGGAAGCGTTGGCCGAAAAGGTGCAGCGCCACCTGCGTACCTTTGTGGCGCGTGGGGAACTGCCTATTGCTGATGATGCCAGGGTGGTGATTGAGGCCGATCCCATGGTCGCTTCGCGCCATGCGGAAGTGACGGCCGCTTATACGCCGCGGACAGACCAGTTTCACACGGCCGTCATGCGCCGCGAGCAGGAGGAAGTGGGGCTGGAGGCGTTGCAAGCGTTGGACGCTTTTCTGATTGTCCAGGGGCGTAACCACGTCGCCCTCGACCGGCCGGTGACGCGCATCGGCCGCCGCTTTGACAATGATATTGTGCTGGATTCGGCCGCCGTCAGCCGCCTTCATGCCCAAATTCGCTGGCGCGATAACTTTTTTGTCCTCTATGACGTCAGCGGGCGCGGCCGGACGCAGGTCAACGGTGAAGTGACACGCGAACATGTGTTGCGGCCGGGGGACGTGATCGCGCTCAGTGATGTGATGCTCATTTATGGCGAGGGGAGCGACCAGCGCGGTAATGGCACGCCCAATCAGGAGCTGACTGGCTCGATGACGCTGACCAGAGATGAGTGATGACGCCGGAGATGGTACTGTTTCTGCTGCGTTTGCTCAGTGCCGCGTTGCTGCTCGGCTTCTTTGCGGCCGTTCTCTGGTTTCTCTATCGTGATTTACAGGCCGCGTCTACCCTATCGGCCGGTTCGTTGGCCCCGCGAGGCTACTTGCGGGTGGTGGGAGTGGCGGATAATGAGACAGGCCATCCCGCGTTGGACACCTCTTTTCCCCTGTTGCCGGTGACAAGTATCGGCCGACACAGCAGCAACACCATCGTCCTCAACGACGGCTTCATCTCCAGCCGTCACGCGGTGCTGGCGCAGCGGGAGACGGGTTGGTGGCTGGAAGACCTCGGCAGCCGCAATGGGACGCTGCTCAACGGCCTGCCCCTGACCGACGGCGCGGTGGTCTCGGCCGGGGATGTGATTACACTGGGGAGCATCGAGTTACGGATTGAGCTGCCTCAGATGATGTTTTTAGATGGGAACAGTAGCGAGAACGATGATCTAGAAATGGATTAAACGAGCTTGAACACATCATAGATGGCTTGTATCATAATTGAATATCCTCCCTATACATTAGAGTTGTAAAACTATCGTCGTGCTACTTCATTACCATTGGGATCGATTAACACGGCCGCATCCGGCTCACTGTTGTTCCAAATCTCGCTACCAAACTGGCAACTAAACTCACCGTCTGCGGGAGGACGTTCCAACGCCCAGACTCGCAGTGTATAACCGGCCGGAAACAGACCAACGCCACTAAGAGAACAATCCTGCATCCCTTTTTCTGAACGCAAAGTCCAACCAGTCATCATGACATCTGTTCCAGAGACATTTTGAATGTCTACATACTCCTCGCGCTTGTTGACGTTGATAATGATGAGACCACCAGTGGTGACAGGCGGGGCGATTGGTTGGAGAGGCGTTGTCGGTTCAGGGGGTGGGGCAGTTGGCGGAACGGCCGTTGGCTCACTTGTTGGAGGTAACTGAGTGGGTGGAGATGTTGGGACATCAGTAGGCGGCAAGGACGTAGGAACGGAGGTGGCTATTGGCACAGCCGTATTTGTTGCAGGCATTGTTGGTATTACAGTTGGTTTGGGGGTAACCGTGTTGGTTGGTTCTGGTTCATTGGATTCATCTGTAACAACGGCCGCTATTTCATTAGCCCGCGAAGTTGTTTCAGCTTCAGGTGCTAGCGTGTCCTGTTCTTCTGTTGTTGCTTCGGCAATTTCGGCCGTCGTTTCTGGCGTCGGCGTTGGGTCTGGAAGAATAGCGGAAAGGGGGAGGCTGCAAATACAGCAGGTGAAGAGTAGGCTAAGGGCAACAAACATGACCTTGCCTCGGCCGGTCCGCTTAGCATATTGCGTTTGCCACCAAGCCGCGAAGCGTCGTACATACACTGTAACATTTTCAATGAATGAGTTCATGGCATCCTCCCAAATGGCTGGTTATTTATCCTATCATAGGGAGAATGAAGCGGCTAACCGTAAATAAGGCGATAAAAATAGGAAGTTCACAGTCGTGACAGCACATTACAAGAGTTGAAAACACTTGTAATCTACGTTTAATCCACAATGGCATTCGTGTACACTGCATATTTTCTAAAAAGCTTTTAGGCTATCTCTTATTTGTCTAGCAATGGTTCGGTAATGTAGCTAACTTTTGTCGGGTGTTTACTCCTGGAGTGGCTTTTATGATAGGTTGTGATGGAAAGAGATAACCAAATCAAAGGAGCCAACCTGATGTCAACGTCAAAAGTGATTAGGCTGAATGGGGTTCCGCTCCATTACATTGAGCAAGTGGGGCCGGGACCTGCGGTGGTGGTTTTGCATGGCTTATCCGGCTCGCACGCGGAGTTTCTGCATCTGCTGCCGGAAGTGGCGGGGCAAGCCCATCTCTACTTGCTCGATTTGCGCGGGCATGGTTGTTCGGGCTGGACGGCCGCTGGCTACCAATTAGCGGATTACGGCCGCGACACGGCCGCCTTTTTACAGCAGGTAGTCGGCCGTCCGGCGATTGTGGTCGGCCATTCGCTTGGTGGCTATGTCGCTGTTTGGCTGGCTGCTCGCGCCCCCCATCTACTGCAAGGGGTATTGCTCTCTGACAGCAACTTCTACCTCGTCGAAATGCCGCGCTTTGCCCACTCCAGCTTTTACGCTTATTTTGCCGACCTGCGTGACTATCTGGACGACTACCACGCCAATGGGGCTGTTTTGGAGGAGATGGTCACCCATATCGGCCGAACGCCGGTCGCTGAGGGGAAGACCTGGCTGGAGGTGGCCGGGGCGCAGGTGGTGGCTGAACGTGCCATGCAACTACACCAGATGGACCCGGCCGTTTTGCGGCCGTTTCTGGCCGGTGCACTCTGGGAGCCGGGCGAGCCGGATGCGTTGTTGGGACGGGTGCGCTGCCCGGTTCATCTGTTGACGGCCGCCGATAGCGGCGTCTTTGATGAGCAAGATAGACAACGTTTCCTCGCGCCCATCCCCCAGGCCACCTACACAGTGATAGCGCACGCCGGTCACGATATCCATCTCGACCAGCCGGAGGCGTTTGTGAAGGAATTGCGGGATTTCATTGGATACCACGGATGACACGGATTGAGCAGATTCTTACGGATTTTGGGGTTCAAATCTGGGTCAAACGCGCGGTTGTCTGGTGCAACAAAAAAGGCTGAGGTCTTTACACCTCAGCCTTTTACGCTTTGGAGCGGCATACGGGATTCGAACCCGTGCTAATTGCTTGGGAAGCAACTGTGATACCCCTTCACCAATGCCGCTTGAACTATCCCTAATTATATCCAGGTAACGCATTTTCGCAACCTGTTTGATTACCCCATTGAGCGGATGCACTCCAGAACCTGCGAAGATCCTATAAGTGTCGCAGGACTCTTCCTAAAGCAAAATAAACTCAATAAACCTCATTGAAAATATTGTTTGCCGATTTTTCTCTGGCTGCGTATACTCATGCTCTCTTAATAATTGAGGGCCGTTCATCGTTATTGATAGCGAATATGGATGCCGCAGGGTTTATTCATCATCACACTACAAGGCTGATCGCTGCGTGTCCCTTCTTGCCGAAAGCGTTTTTTCGGGAGTGCCCTTTTGGATTGCGTAGCGTTTCACTTTCATTGGCGGCCGATCGCCTGTCGTCCATCGTTTGTTGTCCTGACAATACATCCCAACCAATCCAATCCTTTACCCCACAACGCCAGTATCACGTTAGCCCCTTGGGCGACTGTGCTGGGCTATATAAATCAGGGCTTACGCAATCAAGCGTTTTGAGCAACAAATTGGCGTAGTTTGCGCCAACTTATTGCCAGTGCGTAACCCCTATTTCGCTAGAAAGGAGGTGAAATTGCCGAAAAAGTGATTACTCTAATTTGAGCTTTACATAAAAAATTTTAGGAGAAGCAAGGAGACCCAAAATGTCAGCAAAGCGCACGCAGTTCATATTGTTCACTCTGTTGTTAGCGTTGGCGTTGGTTGGTTGTACGGCCGGAGGCGGACAAGCCGAAGTAGGGCCGGGGATGGTCGAGGAAATTGGTGAGGGTGAAGGGCAGGTGGATATTATCGCCTGGGCGGGTTATATTGAGCGCGGCGATACCGACCCATCCTTTGATTGGGTGACGGCCTTTGAGGAGGAGACGGGTTGTACGGTGAATGTGAAGACGGCTGCTACCTCCGATGAAATGGTTGCCCTGATGAATGAAGGAGGTTTCGATCTCGTTACGGCTTCCGGCGATGCCAGTTTGCGCCTGATTTCCGGCGGTCGCGTGCAACCAATTAACATTGACTTAATTGAAAATTGGGACACGGTTGATTCGCGCTTGCAAGATGCCCCCTGGCACACGGTGGACGGCGTGCATTACGGCGTCCCTTATCAATGGGGTTCCAATGTGCTGATGTACAACACCGAGGCATTTGGCGGCGAAGTACCCACCAGTTGGAATGTCGTTTTTGAGGAGACCACCCTGGCTGATGGCGCTTCCAACGCCGGGCGAGTGCAGGCTTTTGATGGTCCGATTTACATCGCCGACGCTGCCCTTTATTTGATGCACCACAACCCGGAACTAGGCATTGAAGACCCCTATGAGCTAAATCGTGACCAGTTTAATGCAGCATTGGATTTGTTGCGCCAGCAGCGGGCGTTGGTCGGCCGTTATTGGCACGACGCCTTCATCCAGATTGATGACTTCACCAATGAAGGGGTGGCGGCCTCTAGCTCCTGGCCTTTCCAGGTGAACTTGTTGCGGGCAGGCGGCGCGCCGATTGATAGCGTGGTCCCCGAAGAAGGGGCGACGGGTTGGGCTGATCAGACAATGATGCATGTGGATGCGCCCCATCCCAATTGCGCCTACATGTGGCTCAACCATTCGATCAACCCCAAGTTGCAAGGCGATCTGGCGGCCTGGTTTGGCTCTGTCCCGGCGGTGTTGGATGCCTGCACAGGGAACGAGTTGCTGACCGACGAAGGATGTTCAGTCAATGGCCTGGACAACTTTGAGCGGATTCACTTTTGGCGGACGCCGACGACGCAATGTGCCACCCAAGATGAATGTGTCCCCTATCATGAGTGGGTGACGCAGTATGTGGCGGTGATTGGCGGGCGGTAATCACTGAAATTATTTATCGACACGAATGACACGAATCACACGAATGAAAACCGTTCGTGAAATTCGTGCCATTCGTGTCAAAAGCTTGAGAGGAAAATGGAATATAAACTCTGGATCAACGGACAGTGGACGGAAAGCAAGGGCGGGGAGATGATGGCGGTGGAGGACCCGGCGACAGGGGAGGTGTTTGCCCATGTCTTAAATGGTAGCCGCGAGGATGTGGATCATGCGGTGAGTGTAGCGCGAGAGGCGTTTTATGACGGCCGTTGGTCGAAGCTGACCCCTGGCGAACGCTCGTTGGCGATTTGGAAATTGGCCGACTTGCTGGAAGCCAATGCGGAAGCGATCGCCCGCGCTGAATCGCAGAACACTGGCAAGCCGTATGCGGCCGTCAGCCTGGGCGGTGATATTCCCTTTGCTGTTGACAATTTGCGCTTTTTTGCCGCCGCCGCGCGTGACGCCCATGGCGCTCGCGCCGGGGAGTATGCCAAAGGGTATACCTCTATGTTTCGCCGCGAGCCGGTGGGCGTGGTGGGACAGATTACCCCCTGGAACTATCCGGTGATGATGGCGGTATGGAAGATCGGGCCGGCGCTGGCCGCTGGTTGTACCATTGTCCTCAAACCAGCCCCGACCACGCCGATCACCACACTGATGCTGGCCGAATTGACGGCCGAGGCGGGCATCCCTCCTGGTGTGGTCAACGTCGTTACCGGCGGCAACGATACCGGACAGGCGATTGTTGAGCATCCGGACATCCGTCTGGTCAGTCTGACCGGTTCGACCGGAACGGGGAAGAAGATCATGAAGACGGCCGCCGACAGCTTGAAGCGCGTCCATTTGGAGCTGGGCGGTAAGGCGCCGATCCTCGTCTTTGACGATGCGGATGTGGAGACGCTGGCGCAAAAGGCGACGCTGGCGGCGACGATCAACACCGGCCAGGACTGCACGGCCGCTACCCGCGTCTATGTCGAGCAAAGCCGCTATAAGGAGGTGCAAGAGGCACTGGTGGAGACGATGCGCGGCGTGAAGGTTGGTTTGCCCTTTGATGATGATGTGGAGATGGGGCCGCTGATCTCCGGTGTGCAGCGCGAACGGGTACAGGGCTTTATCGAACGGGCTAAGGCCAATGGCGTGAACATCCTCTTCGGCGGCGATGTTCCATCTGAATTTGATCGCGGCTACTACTTTTCACCGACGGTGATCAGCGACGCCGATCAAAAATCGGAGATCGTCCAGGCGGAGGTGTTTGGGCCGGTGATCACCGTTTCATCGTTTAAGGATGAGGCGGAGGCATTGTGCCTGGGTAATGATGTGCTATATGGGCTGGCGGCATCGGTCTTTACGAAGGACATCGGCCGCGCGATGCGCCTGTCGGCCGATCTGGAGTTCGGCACGGTATGGATCAACGACCATCTGCCACTGACTTCGGAAACCCCACATGGCGGCTTTAAGCAATCGGGCTTCGGCAAAGATTTGTCGGCCGAGGCGGTGGGGGATTATCAGATTACGAAGCATGTGATGATTGCCAATGGGTAGCAAGTGGCAGGTGGCAAGTAGCAAGTGGATTGTTGCGCGGGCTTACCTGCTACCTGCAACTTGCCACCTTTGAACTTTTATGATGACAGAAAACAGTAACGCGGCCGTCGAATTCGAAAACGTCTGCCGCCACTTCGGTGAGGTGCGGGCGGTGGATGGGGTATCGGTGACAATTCGCGGCGGCGAGTTTTTCACCTTGCTGGGGCCGTCGGGGTCGGGCAAGACGACCTGCCTGCGGATGATTGCCGGCTTTGAGCAGCCAAGCAGCGGCCGCATCCGGCTCTATGGACAGGATGTGACCAACCTCCCCGCCTATGAGCGGCCGGTGAATACCGTTTTCCAGGACTATGCCCTCTTCCCCCATATGACCGTCGGCGAGAACATCGCCTATGGGCTGATGGTGAAAAAGGTGGCGAAGGCCGAACGGGAGCGACGCGCGGCCGAGATGTTGGAACTGGTGCGGCTGCCGGGGCTGGAACGGCGCAAACCGTCGCAACTGTCCGGCGGGCAGCGGCAGCGCGTGGCGTTGGCGCGGGCGTTGATCAACCGGCCAAAGGTGCTATTGCTAGACGAGCCATTGGGTGCGTTGGACTTGAAGTTGCGCCAGCAGATGCAGATCGAATTGAAGGCGATCCAGCATGAGGTGGGGATCACCTTTATCTTCGTCACCCACGACCAGGAAGAGGCGCTGACGATGAGCGACCGTATTGCCGTCTTTGACCACGGCCGCATTGAGCAGGTCGGTTCGCCGTCAGAGTTATATGAACGGCCGCGCACTCCCTTTGTCGCTTCCTTTGTCGGCACATCGAATTTGCTCAGCGGGCCGACGGCCGTCGCGCTGACCGGCTCACCGCGAACCTTTTCTGTGCGGCCGGAGAAGATTCGCCTGGCAGAGCCGGGTACTCTGGCGGAGAACAGCAGTTGTGCGGCCGATGGCACCATCCAAGATGCCGTCTATGTTGGAATGCACACGCGCTACCGTGTGGCCCTGGATGTTGGTGGCGAAATGGTGGTTGTTGTCCAGAATTTGGATGTGGCAGCGCAGGATATTTCGGCCGCGCGAGGGCGGCGGGTGCGGCTGCTATGGCCGCAGGCGGCGAATCATTTGGTGGAAGAGAATGAACAATGAGACAATGAGACAATGAACAATGAGGCAATGAACAAGGGCGGTTGGTTGATGAATGGAGTGAAGTATCTTTTAGGGTACGTCACTTTTTAGCATGGCGGCTTTGGCCCCATGCGCTACAGACAGGATCATGGCGACATTAGAGACAGAAGCACCCATTAAAACGGCCGAATCCCCCTCGTTGCTGCGGCGCATCTCGAATACGCTGCACACGAAGCCGGGGTTGTTGTTGCTGCTCCTGCTGGGGCCGCCGTTGGCGTGGATGGTGGTGGTCTATATCGGCTCGTTGTTGGCCTTGCTGATCCAATCCTTCTTCTATTTGGATGGTTTCAGCGGGTTGGTGGTGCGCGAGTTTAGTTTGCAGACGTATCGTGACTTGTTCACTTCGTCCCATATGGGCATCTTCGCCCGCACCGTGACGATGGCAGCGGCCGTGACCATTGGCGCGGCTATCCTCGCCTTTCCGCTGGCCTACTTTGCCGTGCGCTATGCCTCGCGACGCACAAGGGCGATCCTCTATCTGCTGATTCTGTTGCCGTTGTGGTCGTCTTATATCATCCGCGTCTACTCCTGGAAGCTGATTTTGGCGAAAGAGGGGATTGTGAGCTGGTTCTTTGCCCAGCTAGGTCTGACGCCGGTGTTGGATTGGATATTGAGCTTGCCCGTCATTGGCGGTACATCCCTCTCTATCTCTTCATTGGGCCTCTTTTTTGTCTTTCTCTATATCTGGTTGCCCTATATGATCCTGCCCGTGCTGACGGCATTAGAGCGTGTGCCGCACTCGTTAGGGGAAGCCAGTGGCGATTTGGGGGCGCGGCCGTGGACAACCTTCCGCTATGTGACACTGCCATTGGTCTTTCCCGGTGTGGTCGCCGGTTCGATCTTCACCTTTTCCTTAACCCTCGGCGATTACATTATCCCCTCGGTGATTGGCGACTCCAGCCCGTTTATTGGACTGGCCGTCTATAGCTACCAGGGGACATCAGGCAATATCCCGCTGGCGGCCGCTTTCACTGTGTTACCGATCCTGGTCATGGCCATCTATCTATTAGGCGCGCGCCGCCTGGGAGCGTTCGATGCACTTTAGGCATGATGAACTCCCTCAAGAGGCAATGGAAGGGCGCGGAGAGGCAGAAGCGCAAGGAGATATGAGCACATCGCCACGCCTGCGCGCCTCTGCGTTAAGATTCAGGCGGAGTTCTACTGCTGATAGTGGTCAGAAGTCGCCGTGGGGGTTAACGTTGGCAGCAGGGGCGGTGCTGTTGTTTCTCCATTTCCCTTTCGCCATCGTCATGCTCTACGCCTTCACCACCGACGAAGCCACCTTTACCTTTCCACCCCCTGGACTAACCACGCGCTGGTTTGAGGTGGCAATGGGGCGCAGTGATTTGTGGGCGGCGTTGGGTTTGTCGTTGCGCGTGGCCTTACTGGCAACAGTGATGGCCCTGATTTTGGGGACATTGGCCGCCGCGGCCGTTTATCGCAGCCGGTTTTTCGGCCGTGAGGCCATCTCCTTCTTATTGGTCTTGCCGATTGCGTTGCCGGGAATCGTTACCGGCATTGCGCTGCGTTCAATGATGGGGCTGGCGGAAATCCCTTTCAGCTTTTGGACGATTGTTGTCGGACACGCCACCTTTTGCGTCGTTGTCGTTTACAACAATGTCCTCGCCCGTTTCCGACGCACCGGCCATTCGCAGATTGAGGCCTCGATGGACTTGGGCGCGGACGGCTTCCAGACCTTTCGCTATATCATCCTACCCAATATCGCCACCGCCTTGTTGGCCGGGGGGATGCTGGCCTTTGCCCTCTCCTTTGATGAAGTGATCGTCACCACCTTCACTGCCGGGCAGCAGTCTACCTTGCCCATCTGGATTTTTAGCCAATTGACACGGCCGCGTGACCGGCCGGTGACCAACGTCGTCGCCTTTCTGGTGGTGGCGATTACGGCCGTGCCAATTTTAGTCGCCCATCATCTGTCACAACGGGATAGTTAGTAAGCCGCAACGAATTGGCGCGAATGAACGCGAATTAGAACCGGTTGGTAGATAGCAGTAGAGTGCTAAGTCGCGCTCGTTTGGTACGGTTCTGTCTATAACGGCAAAGCAGCTATTGTGGCGTACTGGCTGTTGGATGTAGATGCTTCAGATAGTGGTGTTGGCGGCCGTGCTTCCACTACCATCCGCATCCCACCCTGGTTGGACAACGTAATCTGTGGATTGAGGGCGATGGTTTGATCGGCCGCCAGTCGCAAGCGGTAGCGTTGGCCGATGGTGGCGACGATAAGATGCGCTTCCATCAGGGCGAAGCTGTTGCCGATGCAAATGCGCGGCCCCGCGCCGAAGGGAAGGTAGGCATGGCGCGGCAGTTCCTTCTCCCGTTCTGGGGTGAAGCGTTCCGGGTCAAACCGTTCCGGGTTGGGGTAAAATTCCGGGCGGCGGTGGATGACGTAGGGGGAGATAAAGAGCACACTGCCACGCGGAACGGCGTAGCCGCCGACGGTGGTGTCAACGATGGCCTGACGGCCGTTGATTACCCACGCTGGCGGATAGAGGCGCATCGCCTCTTTGATCACCATCAATGTATAGGGTAGGTGTGGCAAGTCGGCGAGGGTGGGGAGACGGCCGTCTAATACCTGATCCACTTCGGCGTGCAAACGCGCTTCTGCTTCGGGATGTTGGGAAAGCAAGTACCACGTCCACACCAATGCGTTCGAGGTCGTCTCATGTCCGGCAGTAAAGAGCGTCACCAATTCATCGCGCAACTGCTCGTTGGTCATCGTCCCTCCGCCTTCATCTTGCGCCAGCAGCAGCATGGAGAGCAGGTCGCCGGTATCTTCAATCTGCCCATTTCCATTTGAGCGTCGCGCCTGGACAATCTTGTTGATTGTCTCGTCGAGCACCTGCCGTGCCGCTTTGCCGCGCCGGTTGAGCGACGAGGGAACCCACTCTGGTAATAAGAATGGAGCGCGGAAGTTGATATTGGAGATGTCCTGCACTTCCTCAATGGCATGACCAACACGCTCCACCGTTCCCGCCATCGTCTCGCGATCCGCGTTAAAGAGGGATTTGGCGACGATGGTCATCGTCAGTTCACGCATATCATCGGCAATGTCGCGGGTTTGCCCGCTTTGCCAATTTTCTAGCAACTGATCGGTGTGGGTGGTCATCGTTTGCGCATAAGCCTCGATGCGCTGGGAGTGGAAGGCGGGGGCAACCAGTTTACGTTGGCGTTTGTGGTGCTCGCCTTCGGCCGTGACCAACCCATACCCGATAAACTTACTCAAGATAGCGATATCGCGGTCGGCTTTGACGAAGGCGTCCTTGTTGCTGATCAGCACTTCGCGCACGAGTTCGGGGCTGGAAACGAGGAAGAAGCGGTTGCCAAAGGCGGTGAAGGAGACCATTTCCCCATATTCGTCAGCCAGGCTATTTAGAAAGCCGGGTGGATCGGCGATAAAGCCGGATGCACTACCCCACCAGGGGAGTCCGCGTGGGCCAGGGGCGAGTTTAGATGACAACTGATACCTCCGTTAATGCATGTAAATAACGCGTGTTATGTAGCACGGGTTGCCAACCCGTGAGCTTCCGGTTTAGGCAAACCGGGCTGTGTTTAGACAACACGGTGTTGATAAATAATCAATTTGCCAATAAAATACGGGGAAATACGGTATTTGTCAAGAAGCAATTGAACGGTCGTGTTGAATAGACAACAACTGTTGAGAATTGGGAGAACCACCCATGCCTAGAAAAGAGGACCGGCGTGTACGCCGGACGAAACGCCAATTAAGCGAAGCATTGCTGGCATTGGTCGTTGAGAAAGAGTATGAGACGATTACCGTCCAGGAAATCGCCGAGCGCGCCGACCTGAACCGCGCCACCTTCTACCTCCATTATGGCAGCAAGGAGGAGTTGTTGGTCGAAAGCCTGGAGGCGCAATTTGACCAGTTGGTGGCGATGTTTGAGCAAACATCGGTGGAGCAGCCCATCTGGGAGGAAAGAACCCATCTAATACTAACATTCGAACATGCGGCCGAACACGCCTCACTCTACAAGGTCATCCTCAGCGAACGGGGGATGGGGTATATTATCAACCGGATCATTAACTATCTGGCGGATGTATGCGTTCAGGAACTATGCGCTTCTTTGTCGTCGCAACAGGTAGCGGCCGTTCCTATTGAGGTCGTCGCGCAACACGTTGCCGGTTCCTTTTACGCCACGCTGGCCTGGTGGCTGACCTACGACATGCCTTATCCGGCGGAGCAGATGGCCGACATCGTTTTCCAGCTGTGCCAGGTAGGGGTGAAGGGCTTTTTAGCGGCCGAGGCGATAGAATAAGGCCGCCAAGCATTTTTATCTTTGCGCTCTTGTCGCCTTTGCGTGAGCTATTTTCAAATCAAAACTTTCCATATAATAGTCTAATGGAATTCTTGTAAGTGATTATTCGCTAAAACAATTAATTTTATGATGAAAGCGGAATTGACAGAGTTGATTTGTTGCCCGGCGTGTGGCGGCCGTTTGCAGGTGGAGGCGGCGGCCGAATCACCGGCTGAGGTGTGGGAAGGTGCGTTAGACTGCCCGGAGTGTGGGCTTGCTTTTCCCATTCACAACGGGATGCCACTGCTCTATGTGGATGATGCTCGTTGGGCGTCGAAGGCGCGGGAAGCGGCCGGATGGGTAGCCTACCATAAAAAGCTCGATATTTATGATCTGGCTGACGAGGAGCAGATTGACATCCATATCCCCTATTATCCACAGGAACCCTGGATCGGCGTTGCCCAAAGCTTTGACGCTGCCCTGAAGGCGTTGAATCTGACCGGCGAAGAAACCGTGCTAGATTTGGGGGCCGGGCGAGGCTGGGCGGCGAAGCAATTTGCCCTGCGCGGCTGCCGGGTGGTGGCGCTGGATATTGTCCCAGATGAACAAGTGGGCCTCGGCCGCGGCCTTGCCTTGATGGCCCATGCCGGAGTCTATTTTGATCGGCTCATTGGCGACGCCGAACGGTTGCCTTTTTTTGACAACAGCTTCGACCTGGTGTTTTGCTCGGCCACGCTACACCATACCTCAGATTTACCCTTGCTCAGTCAAAATATCGCGCGGGTGTTGAAGCCCGGCGGCCGTTTGTGTGCCATTCGCGAACCATGCATCAGCGTCGGCGAGAATGAGCAGGCCGTCCTGGCGCGGGACGCGCTAGATGAGCTGGAGGTCGGCATCAATGAAAACCGGCCGAACTTGCTCGATTACATTCAAGCGTTAGACTCTGCCGGGCTGGAACCGCTTCGCGTTGCACCGGTGAATGCGTTGGAGTTGAATGAGGCTAATTTGCGCTCCTGGGCCTTTGAATTGGGCGTCACCAGGCCCCCTGTCTGGCCTAACCGATTGCGCGAGACAATCGGCCGCTGGCGGCATTATGGACGGCCGCGTTGGGAAGCGATCAAACAGGGGAATTTTTGGCGGGCGCAACGTTTGCTGAACCGCTTTCGCGGCCGTCAACAAATAGAAATGGGTATCTTATTATGGGTCAGCGGTGAGTTATTGTTGATAGCAGAAAAGAGGGACAAGCAGTGAAGCGCAAAATATCTATTTACTGCCTACCACCTACTGGCTACTGCCCACTTACTGCAAAAGCATATGCTGGAGAAGCCTAGACATCCATGAGTGACGGCAAGATGCGGCTGGCGATTGTAGTGCAGCGATACGGGGAGGAGATCAACGGCGGCGCCGAGCAACATGCGCGTTGGCTGGCTGAGCATTTGGTGGGCCTTGATGCCATCGCTTCTGTAGATGCCATCACAACCTGCGCAGTAGATTACCAGACCTGGGCCAATGTCTATCCGGCGGGAGAGAGTGAATTAAACGGCGTTTGCGTCCACCGTTTTCCAGTGGATGCTCCACGTAACTGGGCCAGGGCGCAAAAGCAGACGGCGACCGTTTTGAACTGGCAACATACGTTGTTTGACGAGTTGGCCTGGATCAAAACACAAGGCCCCTACTCAACACCATTGCTCCACTTTTTGCAGCGGAGTTATCACCGCTACGATCTCTTCTTATTTTATACCTTCCACTATGCCACGACCTTTTTTGGGCTGCCGATTGTTTCCGATAAAGCCATTCTGATCCCCACCGCCCACGATGATCCCTTCTTGCATATGGTCGCGTTTCGGCCGCTTTTCCACCTGCCACGCGCCATTGTCTACCTGACCGAGCCAGAACGCCGGTTGGTCCAGGCGACTACCCATAATCACGCTATCCCCAATAATGTCAATGCCGTAGGTATCAGCCGTCCCGCAGACGTTTCCGCTGAACGCTTTCGCGCAAAATATGGGATTGACGGTGATTTTTTGCTCTATGTCGGCCGTATCCACCCATCCAAAAATGTCCCGGAGTTGCTGGCCCATTTCGAGCAATACCAAGAGGAAATAGCCGTTCCGGCCGCAAAGCCACTCAAGCTTGTCCTCATCGGTAAATCCCATCTTAAATTGCCCATCCATCCCGACATTGTTCACCTCGGCTTTGTTTCTGAACAGGATAAATATGACGCGCTGTCGGCGGCGACGCTGCTCGTCATGCCATCGCTGTTTGAAAGCCTCTCCATGATCACCCTGGAAGCGTGGTTGATGGGCTTGCCAGTGTTGGTCAACGGCCGTTGCGCCGTGTTAAAGTATCAGACACGCCAGAGCAATGGGGGGCTTTATTACCACAACTATGATGAATTTAGCTCCGCCCTGCATCATCTCCATCACTCATCGGAGCTTCGCGGCCGTTTAGGACAACAAGGTAAAGTATTTGTCGAACAACATTACCGCAGTGAGGAAGTAATTCGACGCTATATGAGGCTGTTACAGCGTGTTGCCACAGGGGCGGCTGACTAGGTAAATAGGGCTATTGCCTGAAAGCTCAATTGTACGATAATGGGAGGTCGCTGCTCATCCACATCGAACATAGGTAGGTGGGTGCCGACCCACAAACGCCAGGAGCCACGCTGTCTCAATAGGAGCAGATGGTAATCTGAGACACCAATTTGACCAAACCAACTTACAGATAATGTTCAATAGCACAAATGACAAACAGGGGTTACTGCTACCTGTTTGCGAAGCTGAGCATGTGTTGTTGGTGCAGAGAAGCGATGATTGCAAACCTGCCTGCTATGCTGGGATGGCGCGGTGTCTTTAGAAATCTAACCGGAAAGAGGAGTTAGCTTGTGAAAACAACCTTGATTGTGATATTGACCACGATACTGTTGGGTGTTCTGATCGGGGTGGGATCGGGCCAGGAAGCTGAATTAGCGGAGATGACAGCGCAGGTTGAGCCGAAGTGGTCGGTCCCTTTGCCGGCTGCATCATGCCCCTGGTCGGCAACCGATACCAATTGCCATAGCAGTTCGCCAGTCATCGTCGATGTGAATTTAGACGGCCGTCGTGACATCGTATTGGCGACCAACAACGGCCATGTGGCGGCTATATCGGGGAATGGGTCGCCATTGTGGGTGACAGATATTTCCCCATCGTTCGGCCGTCCGGCGCGTAGCCTGAATAGTTTCGCTTCTCCGGCCGTTGCGGATATAGATGCTGATGGTCGGCCGGAAGTGGTGCTTGGCACGGGCTATCTCGGTTCTGATTGTCACCCAGGCGGCGTTATCGTCCTCGAAGACAACGGCCAGATTAAACAAGGTTGGCCGCGATTGACCGAGGATCATCACATTCCGCCCGGCGGTTGTCCCGATCCGACCTATTCAACGCCAGCACTGGGTGACCTGGACAACGATGGCGATATGGAAATTGTTATCGGAGCATTCGACAATCGTGTTTATGCCTGGCACCATGATGGGCGGTTGCTCACCGGTTTTCCTGCCGATAGTGCGCTGCTGGCACGAACGGGATGGGATAGTTTGCGCGGCCGTCTGGCCGATACCATCTGGGGTTCTCCAGCCTTGGCCGACCTGGACGGCGATGGCTTTCTGGATATCCTGATCGGGACGGATGAAGGCAATCTTGACAGCAGACACCCCGGAAACTCCGGTGGCTGGTCATGCCCTTATCAACTTCCCCCAGGCTGGACGGCTGGCTACTGCGGGGGGTCGTTATACGCCTTAAACCGCCTTGGCAAGCCCTTACCAGGCTTTCCCAAGTATATCCACGAAACGATGCAATCAACGCCCGCTATATTTGATATCAACCTCGATAATCGCCCGGAGATATTTGTGGGGACCGGCACCTTCTACTATAACAACAGCCCCGACCACCCAACATTGGGCTTTCGCCTTTTCGCCTTCGATAGCCAGGGTCGAGACGTGGCTGGCTGGGAAGGAGGGAAGGTTCTCGGTGGGCCGGTCCCTGCTTCTCCGGCCATCGGCGATATTGCCGGTGATCCCATGCCGGAGATTGTGATCAGCAGCATGGATAAGAAGCTCTATGCGTTCCATCACAATGGACAACCGGTAAGTGGTTTCCCGATGACGCCTCGTAACCAGTTTGGGCAGGATGTCGAACAAAATGTGGGCAAGACGCCGATTTTGGCCGATTTCGACGGTGACGGTAAAATGGAGATTGGACTGACCATCGGCTGGTCGCCGGTCATCGTCAATGGTGATGGCACGATGCTGACCAGTGTAAACGCCGCTGGCAATCCAAATATGCCTTACTTTGCGACGAATGGCCTGCTGATGAATAATCTAGCGGTGGGTGATCTGGATAATGATGGTAGTCTGGAATTGGTGGCGCAAAATAGCGAACTAATCGTATGGGATTTGCCTGCTGGGGCAACAAAAGCCCACTGGCCGATGTTTAAGTTCAACCCGGCGCGAACCAGTGCCAATATTCCACCGGCCATGACGGTATCACCGCAGCAAATAACCGTGGTTACAGTCAGTGGACAGGCACAACAGTTCGAGCGTGATATTACGGTGCGCGTTCCCGCTACCTCCTTTAGCTGGGAGGCGAGTACGACCCAGCCAAATTATATTCAGCTACCCGCTGCGTCCGGGACGGCCAACAGCACTCTGGTTTTGCCGGTAAAAATCTCCATACCTGGCAATGTCAGCCCCGGCACGCATCCTGTCGGCACCATTGACCTGACTGTACGGAGTAGTGATGTTGAGATTCGCAATAGCCAACAATCAGTAGTAGTCGAGGTGGAAGTTTGGGACGAACTCTATCAATCTTTTATCCCTATCGTATATGGCAATTGATCGGCCGCCCCTGAGAGAAAGTAGCCGGGTGCTGTTTCTGGCCCCGGCTTATGCCCCTCTGCCGGGCGGCGGCGAGCGTTATGTGGCGGCCGTTGCCAATGAGTTGGCGCGGCGCGGCTATCGGCTGACCGTCGTCACTGGCGCGGCCGTGCGCGAAGCAGAGTTTTGGCAGGGTAGCTCGCAAAAGACAATTACAGAAACGGCCGAGGGAGAGGTGCGAGTGATACGGCTGCCGCTGCGCCCTTTTCCCGGCGGCCGTCCAGCGTTGTTCGCCTGGCGCAAGCTGATGGTGATGGTCTCGGCGTTGCCAGGGGACCAGTCAGCCATTCTAGGGCGGATGGCCGCGAAAATCCCCCCCATACAACACCTGGCGACAGCGGTGGAACGGCTGGGAGAGTCGTTTGATCTACTCCACGCCTTTAATCTCTCCTGGGAATATCCGCTTGTAGTGGCCGGAGCATATGCAAAGCGACATGAGCTGCCGCTCGTGGTGACACCCTTTGCCCACCTGGGGACGAACGCACGCGGCCGTGTGGCGCGGAATTCGACGATGGATCATCAGATGCGCCTCTTGCGTGAAGCGGGATGTGTGCTGGCACTGACCGCCGCAGAAAAGGAGGGCCTGGCACGGCTCGGCGTTCCTGCTGGACGGCTGGTTGAAGTCGGCAGCGGGGTGGATGATGCGCCGGACGATGAGCCAAATTCGCCGCTGTTGGCCGCCGTGCAAGCCCAGTTCCCCCACCCCTATGCCATCTTTGTCGGGCGGGCAAGTTATGACAAAGGTGCGCTTCATGCGGCCGAGGCGGTGCTGGCGTTGCGCCAACAAGGCGTCATGGTCGGTCTGGTACTGGTTGGACAGACAACGCCGGAGTTCCAACAAATGCTCAATGGGCTGCCAGAGGAAGCGCGACAGGCTATCTACGACGCTGGTGTGCTTTCCGAAGTGGACAAACACGTGCTACTGCGCCGGGCAGTGGCGTTGTTGTTGCCCTCCAGAGTGGACTCCTTTGGGATTGTGATGTTGGAAGCATGGTCACATCGAGTCCCGGTGATTGCTGCGCGGGCGGGGGGGATAACGGCCGTCGTTGACCATCAACAGAACGGCCTATTGGTCAAGTTTGGCGAGGTACGCGAACTGGTAGAGGCGATTTATCGCTTGCTAACCAATGAAGCCGACCGGCGGCTGATGGGCGAACAGGGCTGGGAAAAAGTACAATCGCAGTACACCTGGGAGCAGGTCGTTGATCGGGTTGTGGAACGGTATAAGAGCGTGGGAGATTAGGAGACTGGAGACTGTTTAATCTCATAGTCTCCTAGTCTCTGTTTTCCTAATGAACATCCTACACATCGTCCACCAATACCCACCGGGGCATATCGGCGGAACTGAGCTTTATACGCAGTGGCTGGCTGAGCATCAGGTGGCGTTAGGCCATCAAGTGGCCGTGTTCTGCCCGGTGGCCGGGGAGCAGCTTTCGGCCGCGCCTGACCCTGTTCTGGAGAAAGGGGTGCGGGTCTATCGGATTCCCGTCGGCCGGCCGGGACGATTGGCCGTGTTTACGAACACCTTTGGGCAGGGGCGATTATCGCAACTGTTCGCCCAGGTACTGGAAGCAGAGCAACCGCAGCTAGTTCACGTGCAACACCTGATGGGGTTGCCGGTGGCGGTGGTAGAGCAGCTTCGCGCCAGGGGTATCCCCTATGTGATTACCCTGCATGATTACTGGTACCGGTGTGCCAATGCCCAGCTATTGACGAACTATGACCAAACCATTTGCGCCGGACCGGACGAGCGTTGGCACAATTGCGGCCGTTGCGCGTTGGCGCGGGCAGGGTTAAACAAGCTAGACCGGCTGGCTCCGCTGGTTGCGCCGGTGATGGGGCGGCGCGGCCGTTTGTTGGAGGATGTGTTTGCCGGGGCGCAGCGAGTCATTGCGCCCGCCGACTTTATGCGCCGGACTTATGCCAGTATGAGGCTGCCAACGAACCATGTCACCGTTGTGCCATTTGGACTGGATGTGGGACCTGAGCAGGTGGAGGCGGCATGGACGGCCGCGGCACAGCGCACAGACAAGACGTTGCGGATTGGCTATGCAGGCAGCATCGCCTGGCAGAAGGGAGTGCATGTCTTAATCGCAGCCTTCAATCAATTGCCACATGAGGGAGTGGAGTTGTTGATTTATGGCAATCCAGCCACTTTTCCCGACTATGTGGCGACATTGCAGCGCACGGCCGAGCATCCCCACATTCGTTTTGCCGGGGCGTTATCGCGTGAAGCGTTGTGGTCGGCGTTTGGCGAATTAGATGCGCTCGTCGTGCCGTCGGTCTGGTACGAAGGATCGCCATTCATCATCCGCGAGGCGTTTGCCGCCGGTTTGCCGGTGGTGGCGTCGCGCATTGGGGCGTTGCCGGAGATGGTGCGGGAGGGTGTAGACGGGTTGTTGTTTGCAGCGGGCAAAGCGGCCGCGTTGCGAGACCAGTTACAACGATTATTGGATGACCGCGCGTTGTTGGCCCGATTACGAGCCAATGTCGAACCGGTGCTGTCGTTTGCGGAGCATGTGCGGATGGTGATGGAGGTATACCAGCAGGTTTTGCAAAGCTAAGCTTCTTTACATTAAGAAACAAAGTTTCTGTCTAGCAATCAATTTTGCCTGGTAAAAGCTAAGAAACTTGGTTTCTGTTCTCAACCGACTTACTTAAGTGCATTGTTTCAGAAGTGATCCAACTGTCATTCCGAGCGGAGCGAGGAATGACGGATGAGCAACTAACTTTTGAAACAGCGTATTAAGCGGCCGATAATTCCCCATACCGAAAACATGAGACAAGATGATCGTTCACCATCCCTACTGCTTGCATAAAAGCGTAAATGATTGTTGGGCCGACAAAGCGAAAGCCGCGGCGCTTTAGGTCTTTGCTCAAAGCACGAGACTCGGCCGTTTCCGCCGGAACTTCGCTTAACGATTGCCAGTGGTTTTGAATGGGACGGCCGTCCACAAACCTCCACACATATGCATCAAAGGAGCCAAACTCCTCCTGAATGGCGAGAAAAGCGCGGGCGTTGCCAATGGCGGAGGCGATTTTGGCGCGGTTGCGAACAATGCCCGCGTCCGCCAACAGTTCGGCCACCTTTGCCTCGTCATAGGCGGCGACCACACGCGGGTCGAAGCCATCAAAGGCGCGGCGATAGTTATCCCGCTTCTTTAGAATCGTTGACCAGCTTAACCCCGCCTGTGCCCCTTCAAGGATGAGAAACTCGAACAGCGTGCGGTCGTCATGGACAGGGACGCCCCATTCCTGGTCATGGTAGGCCACATAAAGGGGATCAGTGCCGGCCCACGGGCAGCGAATGAGTTGTGCGGTCTGGTTCATCCATTTCTCCGTCGCTTACAATCTCATAGGTGTATTCAATGTTAGTGGTCTGCTGCAACATCGCCGAAACGGAACAGTATTTATCTCTCGAAAGTTCAATCGCCCGCTCCAGCCCCTTGGGATCAAGATCACGGCCGCTGACCACATAATGAACGCGGATATGGGTAAAGACACGTGGATGATCGGCCGCCCGTTCCCCTTCGATCTGCACCTGATAGCCCGTCACGTCCTGCCTCTGCTTTTGCAAGACGCCAACCACGTCAACGCTGGTACAACCGGCGAGACTGATCAACAGCAGTTCCATCGGCCGCAGCCCCTCTCCGCCCCCGCTGGCCAGGTCAACGCTAAAGCCACTATCGGCCGTCGCGCTAAACTCCATCTCTTGTCGCCAGGTAACAGATGCTTTCATGGCACACCCTTTGTTGTAGCACGCCGAGGAGCAGGGGAGCAGAGGGGCGGAGGAGAGATATTAATTGCTTAACCCCTTCGTCCCCTAATCTCCCAGTCTTCTAATCTCTATTCTCTCACCTGAAGTTGCGAGAGCTTGATCGTCAACGATTCAGGGAAGGTGTAGATAGCGTCAGGCATTTCTAACTTCATCTCGGCCGTCAGCTTGCCCATCCCCCCAACAAAGAGGATCGGGATGTCGCGGGTGGCGGCCGTGTCACGCAGTGCTTTCGCCGTTTCCCAACCGTGCGCCGGATTGCGCGTCAAGTAAATCACCACTGCATCCGGCGGGTCGGCCTGAATCCCTTTATACGCCTTGTTGCCATCCTTACTCTCGATGCCACTAATATCCCAACCCGCTGCGCGGATAATCTTGGCTGCCACTTCCGCCTCTTTGGCGTTCCAATTAATCAAATAAAGTTTCTTCGACATTTCATTCACCATTTTCTATAGTGCAGCCAGCATAACCCACCACCCTTGCAAGCCATCTTAACTACCGCTCGATTAAGGCTACCGCCTCATCCCTTTCTGCCCACGCGGCTAGAAAGCCATCAATAGAGCAAGCTTGTGGGGCATCGCTAAGGTTGGGATCATTCAGGTAGACTTGGTTACCTTCAATACCAACCACAACAGCCGCGTGAAATGTGTCTTCTGTCCAATAATCGAGGAAAATCGTGCGAAGGAAAACAATTGGCGGTTTATTCTCCGCCAGCCATTCAGACAGATCGTCAAGATCGGCCGAACGATAATTGACCCTGTACCCCCACCCCCTTAAGCGTAATACACGAGAAGATGGAGTTCCAAATTCAGTCCCTTGCAAGAGCTTGTTAACATCACTTTCTACGGCAGGAGTACCAAGATGGGCAAGAACCATGCATATGCACGCTTCTAAACACCTACCATTAACCGACTGTAAGAAGTGGGGCAGCGGTGTTGAGAGCCACATGTTTGGCATTAGCTTTGATAATCGCTATGAGTTCATCATCAATTATTAATTGGCCTGTGAATGCGTCCACATCAACCTCCCCTATCTTTCGCCCCGGAAAACCCATTGAGAAAATGATGGGGAAACGCCAGAAAATCTGCTCGCCCTTGTTTATGACTAGCAAAGGGGGGTCCGGGCCAATGAACATACTCACTTCATCCATGAAAAAGCGGGCAACTTTTCGTTTAGCTTGTGAGGCGGAGATGCCCAGAGTCGTTGAGATATTCAACTCTAATTTTAGGTTTTCCTTATCCTCAATTGACGGAATGAGCGCAACAGTCATGGTTGTTTTCCCGTAGGTGTTGTGAGCAGCAGGCAGGTTGTGTTGTCCTTGTAGAAAATTGTATGCGTCCTGGGTTGTTTGTCAAACAGCCTCCTTCATCTCATTCTTCAGCCCTCAACCTTCATCCTTTGCAACACTCCCTCATGCCCCGCTTCCTGAGCTATATCAAGCGCCGTTTTTCCCTCATCATTGGCGAGGGTGGGGTCTGCGCCATGCGAAAGGAGTAGATCGGCCATGGCCAGGTTATTATTTTGCGCGGCCGTATGCAACGGCACAAAACCACCACTCTGCCGGGCATTAGGGTCGGCCCCCTTCTCCAGCAAGAGGGACAGAATAGCCAGCGAACGGTCCGCTCCGGCCGCGGCCGCGTGAACGGGTTGCACGGCCGCTTCATTCCTGGAAACAGCGTGAATGGTCGCCCCTTGCTCAACCAGCCAGCGAGCGACGGGGACACTGCCGAAGAAGCAAGCCAGTTGCAACGGTGTATAACCGTCGCGGCTGAACTCATTAATCCAGCCCGGCCACTCTTCATAGGCTGCCTGCACATCCTCTAGCCGTCCCAACGCGGCCGCAGCGAAAATGTCTAGTTCAGCTCCCGCTTCGGCTAAGGCCTCGGCAATTTCGGGACGATTGTAATAGAGGGCAGTCATCAACACTGGAATACGGTTCGGTGAGAGCGCATTGACCAGTCGCGGCTCGATTGCCACTAATTCTTGGACCCGTCCCAAGTCGCCCTGCGTCACGGCCGTTGCTATCTCTCCAGCACGGTTGACAAGCATAGTCACTTCGTCGGCACGGGTGCAAATTTCCATCGCCAACGCCTCCCGTTTGTCCTGACCGATGTCGGCCGCGCCAATCGTCATATTTTCCACTTCGGCCAAAGCGTTGTAGATCAGGCGCAAGAGGCGTTTGGCCTCATTGGTTTGGCGGCCGAGCATCTCCAGCGTCTTCTCCGCCTGGATTGTATGTTGGCGCAGATGGGCGTCAAAGCGGCGCAGGCGATGTTCCAAATTGTAGGTGATCCCTTCCCACCAAAAGGAAGGCCCATCCAGTTCAGCATCGCTCATATCGGCAAATTCACGCAATGCCCTTTCCCGCAAACTGGTGTGGAAAGCCCGCATGTCGGCCATCGGCTTGTGATCCATCATTTCCCGCAACGCATCCATAGGGATCGTGACGCGGTCTGCCTCGCCATCAGGTAGCTTGGCCGGTAACTCTTCTTCGCTATGCTGGCGGGCACGGCCGTAGTGGACCAGCGTAAAGAAGGCGCGTTCAGTAGCCGCCGTGTGGCCTAATACATAGCGTAACGGCCACTCATTTGGTTCAGGTACACGATCATACTCCTCGTCGGTGACGCCAAGGAGAACAGCGTCGAGATCACGGTATGCGTTGTTATATTGACCGAGCGTGAGCTGGGTGCGGGTGAGGGGGTTGCCTTGTCGTTGGCGTTCGGCCGCCAGCCCGACGGCCAATTCCCGCAACTCATGGTACGTTCCAATGAGGGCAAAGCGCACGCCCTCCTGATGAGCGTGCCAGGCGTAGGGTTGTTCCAGGTCTGTATCGTTAAAGTGCTGGGTTTTGTCAGCTAGATAAGCAACAGCAGCGGCCAGATCATGGGCATAATCTTGAGCGGAGTGGTCAG
>CAYPHY010000031.1:41612-57462 GCA_964410625.1 uncultured Ardenticatenaceae bacterium
ATGTTTCAATTGTCAATCAGTGTGGCGACGCCGCACGGGGCTGAAGCCACCGTGTTAGTCAGCGATCTGGTTCCTCATTCTATTTTCCCATTCCTATGCTCCTTGCTAAAATTGCGATGCTATCGGCCGCACCTGGAGACAAACCGGGAACTCGGTTGTCGCGCTTGTGGAAAGCATGGGTGTAAGCAGCGGCCGTTACGCTATCTACAACTCGATCTGACTGCCGGAGGCAATGAACTAAATGTCTGATTATTCACTGGAAAAGCACAAGGCGGCCGCCACCACCATTCGCGGCCTGGCAATGGACGCGGTGCAAAAGGCAGGCAACGGCCATCCCGGAATGCCGATGGGCATGGCCGATGTCGCCGTGGTCTTGTGGACACAATTCCTGAAGCACAATCCCGACGACCCTCATTGGGCGGACCGCGACCGCTTTGTCTTGTCGGCCGGGCATGGCTCAATCCTCCTCTATAGCCTGCTGCATCTCAGCGGCTATGACCTGCCGATGGAGGAGCTTCAAACCTTGCGGCAATGGGGCAGCCGCACGCCGGGACACCCCGAGCACGGTCTGACCCCAGGTGTGGAGACGACCACCGGCCCGCTGGGACAGGGCATCTCCAATGCGGTGGGGATGGCGTTGGCCGAACGCTGGTTGGCCGAACGCTACAATCGTCCCAATTTCCCGCTGGTAGACCATTACACCTACACCATTGCCAGCGACGGTGATCTGATGGAAGGGATTTCCCATGAGGTCAGCTCGCTGGCTGGTCATTTGGGGTTGGGTAAGCTGATTGTCCTTTATGATGACAACAAGATTTCAATTGACGGCTCAACTGATCTCGCCTTTTCCGAGGATGTAGACAAACGGTATAAGGCCTATGGCTGGCATACGGCCGCCGTTGACGGTCATGATCCCCAGGCCATTTTGCGGGCCATCGCCAATGCCAAAGCGGAAACAGATCGGCCGTCGCTGATCGCCTGCCGCACCCACATCGGCTTTGGCAGCCCGAATAAGCAAGACACCGCCAAAGCCCACGGCTCGGCCCTGGGTGAGGAAGAAGTAAGGCTGACGAAGGAACAACTGGGCTTGCCGGTGGATGAGCATTTTGTGGTGTTGGACGGCGTGCGGCCGTTTATGGAAGCCTCCGGTGAGGCAGGGCGCAAGCGGCAGATGGCCTGGCAAGCGATGTGGGGCCAATATCGCGAGGAGTATCCAGAACTCGCCGAGGAGTGGAACTACGCCCAGGCCAATGCCCTCCGTGAGGGCTGGAATGCCGATATGCCCGTTTTTGCCGCCGATAGCAAGCCACTAGCCACGCGACAGGCCTCAGGCGAGGTGTTGAACGCCATTGCCGAGCGTGTGCCAACCTTGTTAGGCGGCTCCGGCGATCTGACCGGCTCGAACAACACCGATATTAAGGGGGAACAGCCGCTGGGCCGCGACGACTTCGGCGGTCGCTACATCCACTTTGGCGTGCGCGAGCATGGGATGGGTGGCATCATGAACGGGATGGCGCTGCATGGCGGTGTTCGTCCCTATGGCGGCACCTTCCTTGTCTTTTCCGACTATATGCGGCCGACCATTCGCCTCGCCGCCCTGATGGAACAGCCGGTCATCTATGTCTTTACCCATGACAGCATCGGCCTGGGCGAAGACGGGCCAACCCACCAACCCGTTGAACACCTGATGTCTTTGCGCGTCATACCCAATCTGGTCACATTCCGCCCCGCCGATGCCAACGAAACGGCCGTCGCCTGGCGAGTCGCCTTAGAGAACCTGCATGGGCCGACTGCCCTGGTGCTAACGCGCCAATCCTTGCCGATCTTGCCCTTCGCTACAGAGGGTGCGGCACAGGGGGCGTACATCCTCTCGCCGGGGAGCAACCCCGATCAACCCGATGTGATCCTAATTGGAACGGGATCAGAGGTGCAATTGGCGGTGGAGGCGCAGGAGTTGTTGGCTGCCGATGGCATTGCCGCGCGGGTTGTTTCTATGCCCTCTTGGGAGCTGTTTGAGCAGCAATCGGCCGACTACCGCGAAAGCG
Organism: uncultured Ardenticatenaceae bacterium; assembly: GCA_964410625.1. Lineage (GTDB taxonomy): Bacteria > Chloroflexota > Anaerolineae > Promineifilales > Promineifilaceae > CAYPHY01. The sequence goes on from CAYPHY010000031.1 coordinate 43,658, forward strand.
TTTTGCCCGCTAACATCACCGCCCGTGTCTCCATTGAAGCCGGCACAACCATCGGTTGGGAGCGTTACGTCGGTATGCGTGGCGTATCGGTAGGCCTGGACCGCTTTGGCGCGTCTGCCCCCTATAAGACGATTTTTAAGGAGTTGGGGATTACGGCCGAGGCGATGGCGAAGGCAGCACGTAACTTACTGGGTGACACGAATTAGCGCAAAATTTCGCAACCGAATAACACGAATCTTTGCCTCTTATTTTCGTGAAATTCCTGTTATTCGTGTCGGAAATTGTATATCCAGTTGAATTCAAAGGGGCAGCAAGCGTAGCGCAAAACCAACGGCCGCGGCCAACGTCACGCTGGCGATCAGCTCGCTGGTGTAGATGGGTTCGCGGCCGCTGCGCACCACACGCGGCCAATCAAGGATGAGGCGGGGGAGGGCGACGAGGGGGATCAGCAAAAATTGACCAAAAGCGATCATCGTCGCGATGATCAGTCGTTCAGTAATGCCGATATATTTATTCGGCCCTTCTGGAAAATTTGGGGGAGAGCCTTTTACCACCCCGTAAATGGCAAATTTTAAGAAAACCCAGGCAGGCATCGTGATGAACGCATAACCGAGCAACGCTGCAAGGATTGGTGTATCGTTGATGCTTGACAGCAAATCACGGCCGAGAGACATCGGGCTTAGAAATCCACCCCAGATCAGGGCGATAAAAATAACGAGGAAATGGGCTACTTGATCGAGGAGAAAGCGGACAAGCGGGGTAACAGGAAACTTGACATAATACTGAATAGCGTCAATGAAAAAGTGGACGATGGTAATGAACATCACCCCCCACCACCAGGTAGGATCAAAGGGTAGGGTGAAGGCCCAGGTGACAATCAGTATAATTACTCCATGAAATATAATTCCTTTGAATTCGCGGCTTTTCCAATGTGCCAGCCGATCCCATTGCAAAATAAAATCGCCCACTAAATGAGCGAGTAACATAGCAACAACCATTCTGCTTTACCTATAACGTTTTTAGAGTGAATTTGTGGAGGACATCGACTTCACATTGATTACGGGCTTGCCGATCAACTTTCTGCCGACCACGACTTAATGATTCCACATATCATATCCAAAATGCTGCAAAAAAGTGTATCGTAGAATACATTGACTAACAAATGTGTGCCCTCCGCCCTATAGAAAGTAGGATTGCGGAAATCGAACGCTCATGGATAATTAATCAAGGCGAAGTGTGCGTATGACTAAGGAATAGCAACCCACTAACCTACATAGGTCACCTACGTAACGCCTGTTGTCTGGATGCCTGCTATGACAAAGCACAATAACATTTTTACCCTCACCAAAGTTGCGGCTTTCTTCATAATCCCCTTTCTGGTTGCCGCGTTCATCATATTATATCTATCGGGCGAAAACACGGGCCAGCAGTTTGCCTGGGATATTCCTTCTCGTCTGACCACTTCATTTATGGGAGCGGGCTATTTGGGTGGTGCTTACTTCTTCTTGCGCGTTGGCCTCGGCCGCCAGTGGCATCGTGTAGCGGCCGGATTTTTACCAGTAGCCACCTATACGCTATTTATGCTGCTGGCAACCTTGCTCCATTGGGACACTTTTGATCCCAACCACTGGCCCTTTCTCGTCTGGCTATTTTTATATATCGTCACGCCAGGGTTGATTCCGCTGATTTGGTGGCGCAACCGGACGGCCGATCCCAATACCATTGAAGCAGGCGAGCATGAGGTTCCGGCGGCCATGCGCCGCGGAATGATGGCTGCGGGCGGGGCTATTTTATTGGCGGCCGTCCTTCTTTTCATTGTCCCCACGGTCGCCATCAACACCTGGCCCTGGACATTAACCCCGTTCACCGCGCGTGTGATGGCTGGCTGGCAAGCGTTATTGGGCGTAGGGGCGATCATGATCGCTCGCGATCCCCGCTGGAGCGCCTGGCGAATCGCTTTGCAGAGTATCCTGCTCTGGCAACTGTTGGTGCTGCTGGCACTGTTTCTCCACCGCGCCGAATTCGGCACGCAAGGCGTGTTGAACTGGTTTGTTTTTTATACGATAGGTGGCATAGCGGCCGTGCTCCTCTTAGCATGGAGAATGGGCCAACAACGGCCGCGCATGGAAAGTTTGGGCAGTGTAGATAGTGTGGGTAGATAGGGTGGGATGGGCAGCGGAATAAAATGAGTACTGTAGTTGAACTAGGGACCGACACCCGCTTAGAACGAGTGCTGCTGCGTTTGTCGAGGCTACTCGGCCAGATTGGGGCGCGAGAGGCCGACCCGCTTGAACTGCGCTTGCAAAAGATTTTGTTAGTCGGCGGCAGCCTGACCATCCTTCCGGCGGCGTTCCTGTGGGGCATCCTCTATCTCGTTTATGGCGAGGTGGAGGCGGCCGTCGTGACGCTAGGGTATGCAATCATCAACGTCATTGGCATTTTTTATCTGGCGCAAAGCGGCCGCAAGCACCCCTTTGCATTGGTGCAACTTCTCTGTACCCTCGTCTTGCCGCTGGTATTAACCGTATTGCTCGGCGGAATTGTCAACTCCAGCGCGGTCATTTTGGGCGCGTTGATGTGTCCTCTGGGGGCGTTGCTCTACTACAACGTCTCCAGCGCCACCCGCTGGTTTGCCGCTTATGTATTCATCGTCGCCCTGGCCGGAATCCTCGATCCATTGGTACGCGGCGAGAATGGCTTGCCGACCTGGCTCATCGTCATCCTATTTGTGTTGAACGTCAGCATGGTCTCCGCGCTGGCCTTCTTCATGCTCAATATCTTCATTCGCCAGCGCGAACGTGCGATGGCTTTATTGCGTGAAGAGCAAGCCAAGTCAGAAGGGCTATTACTCAATGTGCTGCCGGAAAAGATCGCCACCATCTTGAAGGAAGGGCCGGACAGCCAGCAGACCATTGCCGAGCGTTTTGATATGGTCAGCGTTTTCTTCGCTGATGTGGTCGGCTTTACCCAACTTTCTGAAGCCCACGATCCAGTCAAGTTGTTGGACGCGCTGAACGAAGTGTTTAACTACTTCGACACCGTTATCCAATACTATGGCTTAGAGAAAATCCGCACGATGGGCGACAACTATATGGTCGCCTCCGGCGCACCCATCCCTCGCCCCGATCATGCCCAGGTCATGGCCCGTGCCGCCTTAGAGATGATGAACTATGTGCAAAGTTGCCCCTCGTCCTTGGCGCAACAATTGCGTTTTCGCGCCGGGATCAACGCCGGCCCGGTAGTAGGCGGCATCATCGGGCATACGAAATTTCACTATGATGTGTGGGGCGATCCCGTCAATATCGCGGCGCGGATGGAAGCACACGGCGAGCCAGGGCGGATTCAGATCGGCCGCGACTTTTACGAACTCATCAAAGACGACTTCATCTGTGAACCACGCGGCCGTATCCTGGTCAAAGGCAAAGGAGAGATGGAAACCTGGTTCCTGATCGGCGAAAAAGATTCAGCAATAAATTAACACGAACCCCTCGCATTAGAGGGGTTCAAACTTTATCCTAGCCGACGGTCATCAGGTCACGGGGAAATGAAGTTAACGTCCTGGCTCCGTCGAGCGTGATGACCACATTGTCCTCGATGCGAACCCCACCCCGTCCTGGTAGGTAAATCCCAGGCTCGATGGTAAATACATTGCCTTCAACCAACGGCCGTGTGTTCACCGCACTCATATCCGGCGGCTCGTGGACTTCCAACCCCAACCCATGCCCGGTGCGGTGGATAAAAAATTCGCCATACCCGGCATCCTCAATCACCTCCCGCGCCATCTGATCCACTTCCTGCCCGGTCACGCCCGGCCGCGCCGTTTTTCGGCCGACCTCGTTGGCCTGTTTCACCACGTCGTAGATATGAGCCAACTCCGGCTCAATTTCACCGACGGCAAAGGTGCGAGTGATGTCAGAGGGATAATCATCCACATAGACGCCCCAATCAATGATCATCAAGTCCCCTTTTTGCAGCGGCCGATCCGTAGGGACCGCATGGGGCAACGCGCTATTTGGCCCGGCACAAACAATTGGGCTAAAAGCGAGCGCGTCCGCGCCATTAGCCAATAGCTCCTGGGTCAGCATCGCCGCCACCTGCTTTTCGGTCATACCGATCTTAATTCGTGGCACAAGCCGTTTCAGCGACTTTTCGGCAATGGCCACCGCCTTTTCCATCGCCGCCACCTCTTCCCCTTCCTTGACCATCCGTATCGGCTCAATCACCGTCTCGGCGCGGGCGATTTGCAGCCCCGGCGCGTATCGTTGCAGCGTTTGCTGTTCCAACACCCGCATCTGCAGAAATTCGACGCCCAACAGATAGTCGGCCACTTCCAGATAGGCGCAGGCGCGTTGGAAGGCTCCCGTAAAACCCTCGTCGTCACTCCAGGCGAAGATACGGTCGGCGGGAATCCCGGCCGCTTCCGCCTTCATCGCCTCCAGCGTGGGGATGATGATCGCCGGATCATCATCGGCGGGGATGAAGAGGACAATCGGCCGTTCGCTCAGATGGCAGCGAATCCCACTGAAGTAGACCATGTTGGGTCCTGGGACGAGCGCGACGCCGTCCAATCCATGCGCGTCAATCTGATATTTGAGTTGTTCAAGGCGGCGGTTGTTCATAAAACTTCCCTAAAATAGTGAATAGTAAATTATGGAGTGGTTTGCTCTAGTTCGAGGAGGGGGATTCCGGCGGCAATTGAGTCGCCAACGGCACAATTGATTTGTTGCACACGGCCGTCATAAGGGGCTTGAATGGGAATGACCATCTTCATCGACTCCAGAAGAATCAGCTTGTCTCCTGCCTGCACGCTGTCGCCTGGGGCAACCAGGATTTGGGCGACCACAGCGGGAATGGTGGAGGCCAGCGAACTATCGGCCGTCGCAGCAGTTTGGCCTTGCGGTCGCGCTCGTTCATAGCTTACCATTCGCCCATTGATCCATACCTGCCGTTGGTCCCCGGCGGCTGCGCCCACCACTCGCAAGCGTTGGGTTGACCCATCGGCCTGTTCGACGTCCAGCACCACCGTTTGGTCGTGATGGTGACGAATCCACGCACGCTGTTCGTTACCATCTATGAGCACTCGCAATGCCTCCCCTTGCCGCGCTATATCAATCGTTTGCTCGCGGCCGTTGAGCCTAAGCTTCAGCGTTTGCGGCCGTGAAGTAAATGATGAGTCCATGCCAACCTTATGGTGCTTGCCGGTAAACCTGAGTTCACCCTAATTATACCGGTTGCCCCGCTTCTGGCGATTCTAATTGTCACCAATCTTGCTGGCAAGGTTTATAGGCGCTACATGGAGCGTCATCCCCTCTTGTCCCTTTACCACCACCTGATCACCGACTTGCAGGGGGTTTGCGGCCTCCACACGCCACAATTCTCCATTGAGGAGTGCCATACCGCTATACGGCTGACCCTCCTCCGTTGAAGGCACGCGCACAGGGCCGATCTTGCCCACCAAACCTTCCGCGCCGGTGACTGACGGCCGCCTGCTAGAGCCAATTGCCTTGGCGACGATAAAGACGAAAAAGAGGGCGGTCGTGCCGCTGATAACGGCCGCCACGGGAATAGACAGGCGAATAAAGTCAGGCGAACCCGGAGAATTAAAGAGCACCAATAAGCCACCTAGCAAGGTAACCGCGCCCGTCAGCGAGAGAGCGCCATGCGTGGGCGCAAACACCTCGGCCACAAAGAGGACAAAAGCAAGGATCACCAATCCCAGTCCCAGCCAATTCACCGGCAGTTGTCCCAGGCCATAGAGCGCGAGGACCAAACAAACGACGCCAACGAAGCCCGCTACCCATCCACCAGGATTATATAGTTCAACCAAAATAGCTGGTGTGGCGATTGCCAACAAAATGGCGATGATCGTCGGATTGGTCAACGCTTGCAAGACCTCCTCAACGGTGGTCATGGCGATTGGCTCCGTCACCACATCGGCCGTCTCCAACACCACTTCTTCATTGTTGACCAGCACCGTCAGGCCGTTGAGTTGGTTCAATACATCTGGCAAATCACTGGCGACTACGTCAATCAATCCCAACTCCAACGCCTCCTCGGCCGTCACCGCGCGAGCTTCTTCGATCATCGCCTCAGCCGCTTCGACGGCCGCCGTCCCGCGCCGGCTGGTTTGGGTACGCATCACCGCTTTCAGGTCCTCCACCGCCTTCTGATAGGCGGTGTTGGAAATATCACTGCCGTCCATCTGGATCGGCGAGGCCGCCCCCATGACCGTTTCCGGGGCCATCGCTGCTGCGTGGGCGGCCAGCGTGATCACGCTCCCCGCCGACGCTGCCTGTGCACCGTTTGGCGCGACATAGACAATTACTGGTAGCGGTGCATTGCGGAAAAGCCGTACCATTTGTAGCGTCGTGTCCACGCTGCCACCAGGGGTGTTGAGCACAATCACCACCGCTTCGTCGCCCGCCGCGGCCGCTGCCTCAATCCCGCGTTCAAAATATTGTTGCATCGGCGGCGTCACCGCCCCCGTCGCCTCCAACACCCGGACGGTGTTACCGTTGCTACCTTGTGCCCAAACCTGTTGCCACCCGGCCGCCAACCACAAACCGATCAAAACCACAATCAGGAGTTTCCTACTCATTCGCTCTCCATTCTCACTAATCAGTTGAAAGTAGCCAGTAATCATGAACCAGCCTACGTACGACTTGCTACCTGCCACCTGCCACTTGCCACTCATCACTCCCCACTAGCCACTAACCACTAATAACATTGTACACCTTTTTTCTCCGGAAGGTTCTAACTATAATTACGTCTAATGAGTGTCAATAGTCTCTACTTGCATATACCCTTCTGCCGCCAACGTTGTACTTATTGTGATTTCAACACCTATACGACGGTAGGGGAGTTGAAAGACGCCTATGTATCGGCGTTAATTCGCGAGATCGAGCAGATCGGCCGTTCGGCCGCGTCCGCCAGAGAAGAAATCAGCCTGTCCACCATCTTCTTTGGTGGCGGCACACCCTCTTTGTTGTCCCCCCAAGCCATTGCCGCCATCCTCCAGGCTGTAGCGTCCGCCTTTACCCTCTTGCCGGACGTAGAAATCACCATCGAAGCCAACCCTGGAACGGTCAACACACCCTACCTCGCCGCCTTGCGGGCGGGCGGTGTCAATCGCCTCAGTTATGGCGTGCAGAGTGCCTTGCCCGGCGAATTGGCCTTGCTCGGCCGCGAACATGACTTTTCGACGGCCGTTGAAGCCGTTCAGCAAGCACGTGCCGCCGGATTTGATAATCTAAACCTCGATTTTATTTACGGCTTGCCAGGACAGCGGGTGGAAGATTGGGAGGCGACTCTAAAGGCAGGGTTAGCGCTACACCCTGAACATCTGAGCCTCTATTGCTTGACGATTGAGCCAGGGACGCCGATGCAGCATTGGTTGGGAAGCGGCCGCATCCAACCCCCTGATCCAGACCTGGCGGCCGAACAGTATGAACTGGCCGGGGCGTTGCTGCGGCAACAAGGCTACACCCATTATGAAATTTCCAATTGGGCTAAACCGGGGCGGGAGTGTCGCCACAACCTGACCTATTGGCGCAACCAGCCTTATCTGGGCTTGGGCGCGGGGGCGCATGGCTTTGCCGCCGGTTATCGCTATCAGGTGGTGCGCCAGCCGCGTGTCTACATCCGGCGCATGATGGATGAAGCAGTGAACGGCTTTCCATTGAGCGCGGCCGTCGCCGCCGCCCACCGGCTAGAGCGCGACGAAGCGATGTCGGACACCGTCATCACCCAACTGCGCCTGCTCAATGAAGGACTAGACCTCGATGCCTTTGCCAGCACATTTGGGCAATCGCTGGATGAAGCCTATAATGGCACAGTAGGACAATTGGAGAAGTGGGAATTGGTGCAACGACAAAACGGCCGTCTCCTTCTCACCGAAAAAGGCCGCTTCCTAAGTAACCAGGTATTTTACCGCTTCATGTAAGATTAGATATGTAAGCTGAATATGACTTTAGCAAAGGGAAACGGGGAGCGATTGATCCAATACCGCCTGGCAAATCTCGCATTACCATTCGCCTTGATAATGATGTGATTGACTGGTTTCGCGATCAGGTAGAAGCAAGCGGCGGCAACTACCAGACGCTAATCAACCAGGCCTTGCGTGAATACATTTGGCAGCGACAAGAATTATTAGAGGACACATTAAGGCGGGTTATTCGTCAAGAACTAAACAAGTCCGCGCACGTCATTGCCGAAAATCCTTACCCTTATGAGACAACTACCAATGAATGAATTAACATTACCAGCAACAAACTTAACCGTCGCGATTCAGGCGGGGGGAAAGAGCAGCCGTATGGGGCAAGACAAATCTTTTGTGTTGTTTCAGGGTCGGCCGATGATCGAAGTCGTCCGCGAGAAGGTGGAGGGGCTGGGCAGCGAACTCCTCCTCGTCACCAACAAACCAGACGACTATGCCCATCTCGGCTTGCCGATGGTCGGCGATATTTACAAGGAGCAAGGGCCGTTGGGCGGGCTGCACACCGCGCTCTACCACGCCAGCAACCCCTATTGCCTGATGGTTGCCTGTGATATGCCCTGGCTCAACCGGCCGTTATTGGAGTACATGATCTCCTTGCGCGAAACGGCCGACATCATCGTCCCCCGTTGGGAAAAGTTCCCCGAACCGCTGCACGCCATTTACAGCAAAGCTTGCCTGGAACCAATGGAAGAGAACCTGAAGGCGCAACGGCTGAAGATCACGGGCTTTTTCGGCCGTGTCAAGCTCCATTTTGTAGATCGTGAGGTGATTGAACGGTATGACCCCGACGGCCGCTCCTTTGCCAACGTCAACACCCCCGATGAACTACAAACGCAGCAAAATAATGCTTAACTTATAGACCTTTGCCCAGGTATTGCCCAACGACCACTAATGTTGGGGGCGACAAAAGTAATAACCCCTGTTACCAGCAAACCAGTTATCAAATTAGGTTGTCCCTGTTCGTTGATGATATCGGTCTGCTTATGATTTTGCCGCCAGAGCCATCTCGGCCGCCCGTAATGTATTCTTCATCAGCATGGCGATGGTCATCGGGCCAACACCACCAGGGACAGGAGTGATCGCCCCCGCCACTTCTTTGGCCGACTCAAACTCCACATCGCCAACCAGCCGGTAGCCACGTTTGGCTGTTGGATCATCCTTTTGATTAATGCCCACGTCAATCACCGCCGCCCCTGGCTTGAGCATATCGCCGGTGATCATCTCCGCGCGGCCGATAGCGGCAATCACAATATCAGCGCCACGCAAATGACCAGCCAAATCACGCGTGCGACTATGGCAGATGGTGACGGTGGCATTGGCCTTTTGCAACAGCAGCGCAACGGGCAGGCCGACGATGTTAGAACGGCCGACCACCACCGCATTTGCCCCACTAATCTGAACCCCCGCTTCTTCCAGCAGGACGATACAACCATAGGGAGTGCAAGGGATGAAGAGCGGCTCGCGACCTTTCATCGCCAGACGGCCGATGTTCACCGGATGGAAGCCATCCACATCCTTGCCCAAGTCAATCAGATTGAGAACTGCCTCCTCGTCCAGATATTTGGGCAATGGCAGTTGCACCAAAATCCCATTCACATCCGGGTTGGCATTGAGGTCGGTGACCAGTTCTTCCACTTCCTGTTGGGTGGCGGTTTCCGGCAGATTATGACCAAAGGAGCGAATGCCTAGCTCCTCCGAGATGCGCTGTTTGCTTCGAACATAGGTGGCGGAGGCGGGGTTTTCACCCACCAAGACCGTTGCCAGCCCCGGCACAACGCCATGGGTGGCCTTCATCTCTTCAACCCCCAAACGCACCTTTTCGCGCATGTTCTGCGCGATCTGTTTCCCGTCAATAATTGTGGCAGTCATGGCTTATAGCTTGTAATTACTTGGGGAGGATGTTTGTCCCCATAAACTTATCGAGCCAGATGCCAACCGCGACTGCCAACGCCAATGCTGTGAAGAAGGTATAAGTGGGGCCATATTCGGCCGGCGTGGTTCCCACAAGAATGGTGATTAGGATCGTCGCTCCTGTGCCAACGGCCAGGGAAATAACGGCCAATAACAAGCGTCTCAGCAGCATAATATCTTATCTCCTAACGACATTGTGTTTATTGTGTTTTAAGATGACACAAATCTTTGCTCAAATCTTTGCTATTGTAACAAAGTAATCGAGTGAGGGGCAAAAAGAGTGGTTATGTTTTTCCCAGTTGAAAGAGCGATGCAATGGTGACTCGAAAACCGGGTAATATTTCTTCAATGGTCAGATCATCTTCTTTCGTCAATCGGATGACATCATCGGCCGAACGATAGACGCGAACTTGCTCTAGCTTGGGATCAATAACGAGGACAACCAGAACGCCAATCGCGAAATACTCCTCAATCTTTTCATAGACCTCGCTCCATCTATCATTGGGAGACATAATTTCAACAACAAGTTCCGGTGCAACTTCAAGATAGCCATCTGATGTGCTTTGTTGCAGTCGTTTATTAGAAATATAGGCTACATCGGCCGCTCGCACCGTATCTGGATGACGTTTGGTGTAAATCCCTACTTCCCCCGTATAAACTTCGCCAATCCGGTTATTTAGCAAATATTGTAAGATGAGCATTCCTAATATCGTTTCTATACGGCCGTGTAAGCGTCCAGTTGGCATCAGGTGTTTAATCTCCCCCTCGACTAATTCAGCAGGGCCAACATCTCCCATCGCCCATAACTCTCGACCGGAGATAAGCTCCTTGTCTAGATCATTCGGTTTATAGGGAGGAGAAGCAATGTGTGTACCCATGCGATTAGTATAACACAAGGTAAGGTTTGCATCATCAAAGCTGCTGTGGGCGGGGCTTTTGGGTTAATGGTACTAACCTGTCCTATTGGACAGGTTACTGAGGTAAATAATCCGCTATCATCTCGTTAGACAATCGTCTAACAAATTAATATTTCCTTGCTATAATTAAGGTGGGTGGCATGCCAGAGGGCAGCGAAGGCACTACACCTTTTCTTTTTGCTTGTCCTCTTCCTAATCTCAGTCCATTGGGCCGTGGGCCATGGGCTACGGATTATAACTTGTATCGTGCCATCCCAAGGTAGGTATTGTGACCGCATTAAATTCGGAGCAACCACGCAAACACTCTATTCCAGATAAAACGAAAATTGGGGTTTACCGGCGGCTGATTGGTTATTTACGGCCGTATTGGGTCAACGCCGCCTTGGCCTACATTTCTGTCATCGTTGTCACCGGGCTGAGCCTCATTGTGCCTCAAATCATCAAACGGGCGATTGATCAGGGTTTGGCCGCTGGCAACGCCTCAGCGCTTTTTGTCGCTGGCGGGATCATTCTCGCTATTGCCGTTTTTCGTGGGGTTTTTGGCTTTGCCCAACGCTACTATGGCGAATGGCTGTCGCACCGTGTTTCCTATGACATCCGCAGTGATTTTTATGATAGTGTGCAGCACCAGCCATTCACGTTTCATGACAAGAGCCACACCGGCGATCTGATGAGCCGTGCTACTGGCGACATCACCGAGACCCAACAGTTCATTGGCATCGGGCTGGCCGATTTAATGACCGTGCTGATTTTGCTCGTCGGCGTGACCATTGCCATGATCCTTGAATCCCCATCGCTGGCGTTGTTGGCACTGGTTCCCTTTCCCATTCTCGTCTTTGCCACCTTGCGCTTTGGCTTTACAGTACGGCCGATGTTCCGCACCATCCAAGACAAAATGGGCGAACTTTCCACCGTGATGCAGGAGAGCCTGACCGGTATACGGGTGGTAAAGGCATTTGCCCGCGAACCTTACGAGCTGGCTAAATTTGACCGCGAAAACAATCAATGGTTTGATTTGCGGTTCACACTGATCCAGACCTGGGCCAACAACTGGCCGTTTTTCACCTTCCTGATCGCCATCAGCATCTTCTTACTTCTCTGGTTTGGCGGGCCGCGCGCGCTGGCAGGCGAAATCACCGTGGGCTCACTATTTGCCCTGACCTCCTATGTGCTGATGCTCAATACGCCGGTACAGCGGTTGGGCTTTCTGGCAAATCTGGCCGCTACCGCCGGTGCCAGTGCTTCACGCGTCTTTGAAATTATTGACGTTCCCTCCGAGGTAGAAGAAGCGGCCGACGCCATTGCCTTGACCGACGTTCAAGGTGCTATCACCTTTGAACACGTCTCATTCGCCTACAATGACGGCCCGCCCATCCTCGACGACATCAGCTTTCACATCCAACCTGGACAAAAGGTTGCGCTGGTTGGGCCAACTGGCTCCGGTAAGTCTACGATCACCAATTTGATCCCTCGTTTTTACGACGTAACCAACGGCCGCGTCCTGCTCGACGGCTATGACGTGCGCGACCTCCAACTGAAGAGCCTGCGCCAGCACATCGGCATTGTGTTGCAAGAGCCTTTTCTCTTCAGCCAGACGATTGCCGAGAATATCGCCTACGGCCGTCCTGACGCCACCATGGACGAGATCATCACCGCCGCCAAAATCGCCCGCGCCCATGACTTTATTATGGAAGTGCTTGCGGACGGCTATGAGACACGGGTGGGTGAGCGCGGAGTGACCCTCAGCGGCGGCCAGAAACAGCGCATCGCCATCGCCCGCGCCATTCTCGCCAACCCCCGTATTCTGATTCTCGACGACTCAACCAGCAGCGTAGACACCGAGACGGAGTTCCTGATCCAAGAAGCGTTGGAAACCATTATGCAAGGGCGGACGACGTTTATCATCGCCCAACGGCTGCTGACCTTAAAGCACGCCGACATCATCCTGGTATTAGATCACGGCCGCATCATTGAACGCGGTACGCATGAGGAACTTCTCGCCCAAGAAGGTCTCTACCGGCAGATTTACGATCTACAGCTTAAAGACCAGGAAGAGTTCATCGCCTTGCAAGGGCAATTGGCGATTGAGAAGTAACCAGGGACCATAGGCCCTACGGAGTAAGAATGACCCAAGCAAACGGCCGCTTCAGGCCGGATAACAACAGCACCCCCATAACGGCCGCAGCACGACACAACCGGCCGCTCAACGCTGCACAAGAACGCCAGGCACGCGAGGAACGGATTAAGTCCCTGCTACGTGAAGAAGATGATGCCTTGGGAAAGGCCTACGACAGTCGCCTCACCCGTCGCCTGCTTAGCTATGTCGCCCCCTATCGCACGAAACTAATCGCCGCCATCATCCTGATGAGCATCAGCGCCATCCTCAGCGTCGCTGGCCCCTCCATCATCGGCCTTGCCATTGACCAGGGTATCCGCGCCACTGATTTTGCTGTGCTTCGTCGCTGGACGATAGTTTTTTTCATCGCCGCCCTCGGTGAATGGATCACCAATCGCGGCCGTATCGCGCTGATGGCCTATGTCGGCACGAAGGTGGTGGCTGATATCCGCAGCGAATTTTTCCGCCATCTGCATACGCTGACGTTGAACTTTTACAACAACTATAGCGTCGGCCGTCTAATGAGCCGTCTCATTGGTGATGTCGGTGTGTTGCAAGACTTTCTCACCTGGTCGATTGTCGGCTTGTTTCGCTCCATCTTTGTCCTCGCCGGGATTGTCATCGCGATGTTGATCTTGAACTGGCAACTGGCCTTGGTCGCCTTTGCTGTCATGCCGCTGATGTTCATCCTCACCAACTATTGGCGTGACCGGGTGCGCTTTGCCTATCGCGCCACCCGCCAACGCCTGTCGCTGATCAACGGCTATCTCAACGAGTCCATATCCGGTATCCGCGTGACGAAAAGCTTCACCCGCGAACGGGTCAATTTCCAGCACTTTGACGATCTGAATCGCTCCTTCTTTGA
>CAYPHY010000031.1:57562-59818 GCA_964410625.1 uncultured Ardenticatenaceae bacterium
AACCTCCGCGCCGAACCTGGCGAGCGAATCGCCCTGGTTGGCGAAACAGGCGCGGGCAAAAGCACGATCATTCGCCTGCTGGCCCGCTTCTTTGACATCACCAGTGGCTCGCTGACAATTGACGGCTATGAGGTCGGCGAAGTGACCCAGGCCAGCCTGCGCCAGCAGTTGGGCATTGTCTTACAGGATACCTTTCTCTTCACCGGGACGGTTGCCGACAACATTCGCTACGGCCGTCTCGAAGCCAGCAAAGAGGAGATCATCGCTGCCGCCGAAGCAGTTGGGGCCGATGAGTTCATCCGCAAACTCCCCGGCGGCTATCGCTTTCAGGTAGGGGAGAATGGCAGCAACCTGAGCGTCGGCCAGCGACAACTCATTTCCTTTGCCCGCGCCCTGCTGGCCGACCCGCGCATCCTCATCCTCGACGAAGCGACCAGCAGTGTAGACACGGCGACTGAGAAGATCATTCAACAAGCGTTAGATACATTGATGCGCGGCCGCACCAGCTTCGTCATCGCCCACCGCCTGAGTACCATCATCAACGCCGATCAAATCGTCGTCCTCGACGACGGCCAGATCGTTGAGCAAGGGACTCACGAAGAGCTATTGGCGCGGCGCGGCCGATACTACAACCTCTACACCATGCAATGGGCAAAATTGGATGCAGCGTTTAGCCAAAATTAGAAGTTTCTTGTTTGGATAGTGATTAGATATAATCAATGTAAATGGACAGTGAGGTCAGCAATACTAAGTAGCCTGGGATTTTGGCTACTTGTTGGAGAGAAGGAATACTTTATCCCTTTTGCTGATTACCCGGATTTTTATGAGGCCACAGCGGCACAAATCTATAACCTTATCCAATTGTCATCAAAGCAGTATCATTGGCCAGATTTAGACTTTGACATTGAGCTTGGTGCGTTGAAACAACCCAACCGTTTTCCTCTGTTCTTTCGCCCATGAGCAGATGAGCAAGGTATGATTATGAACGATAATTCGAACGAAACAACCGTGATCACACGAATCAGTCAGAATTTTTCGTTAGATATCCCAGAGATATTTCGCCCAAAGTTTTCTGCAGGTGCGGATGTGATTATGAGACTTGACACAAACGGCCGAGTCGTCATCATTCCCATTGAGCAGATACAACAAGCCTTACGAGATACGTTTGCTATGTGGCAAGATAGAGACGATATGCCCGCTGACAGTGTTACCGAGGACAATAACCAATGGACTTACTAGGCATACACCACCTAACGGCCGTCTCCGCCAACATCCGCGAAAACTACCGTTTTTACACACAAACAATGGGGATGCGGCTGGTCAAGCGTAGCGTCAACCAGGACGACACCAGCGCCTATCATCTCTTTTATGCCGATGCAAAGGGCAGCCCCGGCAGCGACCTGACCTTCTTCGACTGGCCGATGCCCCGCGAACGGCGCGGCACGCACTCGATCAGCCGTACTTATCTGCGCGTGGCCGGCCTGGAAACGCTACGATGGTGGGCGAACTATTTCCGTGAGCAGGGAGTCAGCGCGGAGGAAGTGGTCGAGCGCGACGACCGCCTGACCCTCGACTTTGAAGACCCGGAAGGACAGCGCCTGTCATTAGTAGACGACGGGGGCGAGGGGGAGAGCCATTCCTGGGAGCGCAGCCCTATTCCGGCCGAGCATCAAATTCGTGGTCTTGGGCCGATTATGATGAGCGTACCCAATTTGCGGCCGACGGATGCCATCCTCCAGGAAGCGATGAACATGCGCCTCGTCCGCCAATATCCTCACCCCGATAATCCCAGCCACACGGTGCATGTGTATGAGATGGGACCGGGCGGCGCGGCGGCCGAACTCCACGTGGCCGTGCAACCCGGTTTACCGGTAGCGCGATTGGGGGCTGGCGGCGTTCACCATGTCGCCTTCCGCGTGCCAACCTATGAAGCCCACGATGCCTGGATTGAGCGCATCACCACGATGGGCATCCCCAACAGCGGGTTGGTAGACCGTTACTACTTCCGCAGCCTCTACTTCCGCGAACCAAACGGCATCCTCTTCGAGATCGCCTCCGACGAGCCAGGCTTTGCCGTAGACGAAGACGAAGCCACCCTCGGCGAAAAAGTCGTCCTCCCCCCCTTCCTCGAACCACAGCGGGAAGCGATTGTCTCGCGACTTAAGCCGTTAGAAGATTAGGAGCCTAACCAATTGTTTAATGCAGAGACCCAAAGACACAAAGATTTATTCTATTTTTCTCTGTGCCTCTGCGTCT
>CAYPHY010000032.1:0-59087 GCA_964410625.1 uncultured Ardenticatenaceae bacterium
GTGGGCAAGGTTGTGCCGCCCAATCGGACGATTTTACGGGATATTTCTCTCTCCTACTTTTATGGGGCGAAGATCGGCGTCCTTGGTCTGAACGGCGCGGGGAAAAGCTCGCTGCTGCGGATCATGGCCGGTGTGGATCAGGACTTCATCGGCGAAACGGTGATGTCGCCAGGGTATACCATCGGCTATCTGGAGCAAGAGCCGCAACTTGACCCAAACAAGACCGTGCGCGAGATCGTCGAAGAAGGGATGCAAGAGACGGTGGACGCGCTGCGAGCCTTCGACGAGATCAACATGCGCTTCGGCGAGGAGTTGACCCCTGAAGAGCTAGACGAGCTGATCGAGGAGCAGGGCAAGCTACAAGACAAACTCGACCACATGGATGCCTGGAACCTGGACAGCCGCCTGGAATTGGCGATGGACGCGCTGCGCTGCCCACCCGGCGACACACCCATCTCGGTGCTGTCCGGTGGCGAACGGCGGCGCGTGGCGCTGGCACGGCTGCTACTGAAGAAGCCCGACATCCTGCTGCTCGACGAGCCGACCAACCATCTTGATGCGGAATCGGTCGCCTGGTTGGAACGCCATTTGCAAGAGTATGCGGGGACGGTGATCGCCGTCACCCATGATCGCTATTTCCTCGATAATGTGGCTGGCTGGATTTTGGAACTCGACCGGGGGCATGGTATCCCCTGGAAGGGGAACTACTCCTCCTGGCTGGAGCAGAAGCAAAACCGTCTGGCGCAGGAGGAGAAGGGGGAGTCGCTGCGGCAAAAGACGTTGCAACGGGAGTTGGAGTGGATTCGCATGTCGCCACGCGGCCGCCAGACCAAAGCCAAAGCGCGTATCTCCGCCTATAATCAGTTGGTGGAGCAAGGGAGCGAGATGGCTCGCGAGGAGATGGAAATCTTTATCCCCCCTGGGCCGCGCCTGGGCGATATAGTGGTCGAGGCAAGGGAAGTGGACAAGGCCTATGGGGATCATCTGCTGGTTGAAAACATGACCTTCAGCGTTCCGCCGGGGGCAATTGTCGGTGTAATCGGGCCGAATGGAGCGGGCAAAACCACCCTCTTTCGGATGATCGTCGGCCAGGAACGGCCGGATGATGGCGAATTGACCGTCGGCAGTACGGTCGAGTTGGCCTATGTAGACCAAAGCCGCGAGGCATTGGACGCGGATAAAAACGTCTGGCAGGAAATCTCCGACGGTGAAGAGACGCTGCAACTGGGTAACCGCAAGGTCAACTCCCGCGCTTACGTTTCACGCTTCAATTTCTTGGGAGCCGACCAGCAAAAGCTGGTAGGGACGCTTTCCGGCGGCGAGCGCAACCGGGTACAGTTGGCAAAGATGCTCAAGTCGGGGGCGAACCTGCTGCTGCTCGACGAGCCGACCAACGATCTGGATGTCAATACCCTCCGCGCCCTGGAAGAAGCATTGCTCAACTTTGGGGGCTGCGCGATTGTCATCTCCCATGATCGCTGGTTCCTCGACCGGATAGCAACTCATATCCTCGCTTTTGAAGGGGAGAGCCAGGTGATGTGGTTCCCCGGTAATTACAGCGAGTATGAAGAGGAACGCCGCAAGCGGCTGGGGGACGCGGCCGATCGGCCGCATCGCCTCACCTATCGCCGTCTGACCCGCGCATAAAATGTGTGGCGCGATTTGGCAAATCGCGGCAATTACCAACGCGATTTACCAAATCGCGCTACATTTTTTCTTGCTTAATCTGCCAGACGCTAATCGAAGCCGGTCGCACCGTTTCATTGACGACGCGCAGCAATTCGGCCGTCAACCGATCCGGGTCGGTCTCGCTCCGCGCGGCGGCGGCAAAGGTCGCCAAGACTTGTTGCGCGTTGTACCGTTGGCGGTAGAAGCGGCGGTCAATGACGTTCTGCACCCGGCGACGCAAGGGGTTAAATAGCGCGGCAATGAGCAACGTGGAAGCAACAATCGCCAAATTCGACCCGACACGCAACCGATCCGTCAGCAGAAATTGCAGCGAGATGACGCTGATGAAGTAGACGGTCGCCAGCAAGCCGGTCAACACCGTATAGACCAGTGTGCGGCGGATGAGAACATCAATGTCGAACAACCGGTAGCGCAGGATAGCGGCGGCGAATGCCAGCGGGAAAAGGGCGACGATCAGGCCGATGGCATTGGTGTCGGCCGGTTTCACCCCCAGCAAGACGGGCAGCAAATAGAATAAGAGGGCTAAGCCGCCGGTGACAAGCCCGGCCAGCATGACCCACTTTGCTTGCTGGCGTCCTGTCCCATAGCGACTGGTGCGATATTGCCGGGTGGCGGCGATCAGCGTGCAGACGAGCAGGGTGAGGCCAATTACCAGTGTGGCCGGTTCCCAGGAGGCGATCCAGGCCAGGACTTTGGCCGAGCGGCCGTACATGATCCCCATATAGAGCGCAATGAACAGATAGGGCAACCCATACAAGGCATAAACTCGCCAGCGCGGTTCTATCACGGGCAGCACTCGCGGAAAGACGAGCGTGAAGTGTAGCCCGGCGGCCCAATAGAGCGTGTAAACGAGGACGGTGGTGATCTGGTAGAGCCAGAAGCCGCGGCCGTCCAGAAAATCGCTGACTTGCAGGCCGAGCGACCAGGTGCTGGCGGAAAAGACGGAAGCAGCAGTCAGCAATAGTAGGCGGGCTGTCAGCAGTTGCGGCCGTTGGCTCAACACAAAACCGGCAATGAGGACAAAGATGATGCCAAAGACGATCAGCCCCCAGTTGATACGCAGGATCGCCCACAATGGATAGTGGATGGGGGTGATGGTTAGCTCGATTTCGCGGCCGTCGCGCAAGACGGTATAGCGCGGGTTCGCCGTGGTCGTCCAGGGAGGCGATGGGGCGTCGCCGGTAAATAACGCTTCGGCCCATGTTTCGATGCTCCGCCCTTCAACGGCCGTTACAATGTCTCCGGCCTGAAAGCCACCGGGTATTGGCAGCGGTGGTGTAACCCGCACCCCTCTCTCCGTAATCGGAAAGGAGTCGGGCAGCAGACGGCCGCCGTCGAAGGGGGTGGTCAGGTGCAACCAGAGGAAAGCGAGCGGCAATCCAATCAGGATAGCGATCAGGAGTATGAAGGGTAGCAGTGTCAGACGAGACGGCCGCATACTCGCTAGTATACATGAGGACTTATGCATTTTTGCAACGGATTGCACCAATTTTCTCGAAACAGGTCTAAATTCGAGCTGCATGTTTGCGCTAATTCGCGTCATTCGTTGCTAAAAATTCTTCAACTGCTCAAGTCTTGTACATATTGAGGGTAGAGTTTGTCTATGTTATTATATGGATAGCACTGACGATGGTGCAGTATAAGGTAATCCAATGTCAAACCTGACAGTCTACCGCCACATTCTCAACCCAAACGTCATCTATCCCGAAACAGACGGCGAACCTGTGGCCGAATCCGACTTCCAGCGCGTGCCTCTCACCTATGCC
Organism: uncultured Ardenticatenaceae bacterium; assembly: GCA_964410625.1. GTDB lineage: Bacteria > Chloroflexota > Anaerolineae > Promineifilales > Promineifilaceae > CAYPHY01. Next base: position 3,456 of record CAYPHY010000032.1, read on the forward strand.
ATTGAAGCTCTGCAACGTTACTTCCAGGATCAATCAGACGTATATGTCTCCGGCGATTTGTTCATCTATTTTGAAGAAGGCAACCCCCAGGCCGTTGTTGCGCCGGATGTTTTTGTCGTCTTTGGTGTGGAAAAGAAGCCACGACGGACCTATAAGCTGTAGGAAGAAGGGCATCGCGCCCCTGATTTTGTGCTGGAGATCACGTCGAAGACGACCTACTTCCACGATCAAGGCACGAAGAGAGGGCTGTATGCGCTTCTCGGTGTGCGCGAATATTTTCAATATGATCCCACCCGCGACTACCTCGATCCCCCGCTACAAGGATCACGGCTAAGAGGCGGCTCTTACGAAGAACTGCCGCTGGTTGAGCTGGATGATGGTACACTGTCCATTTACAGCCAGGTACTTGGGCTAGATGTACACTTCAATGAAGACGAACTCAGTTTCTACGATCCGATTCGCCGCTATAAGTTACCGTCATATAGCGAAGCCGTATCTGAGTTAGAAGAGGAAAAATTAGCCCGCCAGACGGCCGAAAAACGCATCGCCGAATTAGAGGCGCAACTGGCTGCCCTTCGCGGAGAATCAAAAGCTTAACCGATTCGGATACATCCATCCACTTCAACGGTTACCCAATCGCCACTCTGGATTTGCCCATACTCGGCCGCACCCAACACCACAACCGACGGCGCATCCCCATACATCTCCCGCGCGACGGCCGCACCCAGGGCGAGAATGGCATCCGGTTCGGCGGTTAAAATCGCTGCCGGAGCGGTCCCCACGCGCACCGCTTCCAGCAAAATACTGCTGGCACTGCTCGACCCCTTTCCGGCAGGCAATACGAGCACGCGGCCGCGCACATTCTCGCCAACGGCCGGATGGCGCTGGTCAATGATCTCCCCCGTCTGCGGCTCTAACCCTCCCCATAGACTCAGTGGCTCCGTCAAGACCAATGCCTTTCCCTCGGCGTATCCTTCTACCAAAACCAGTGACGAGTGGGCGGAGAGTACTCCGCTAGTGGTGAGTGGCGAGTGAACTAGAGACTGGGAGACTGGGGGACTGGGAGACTTTTCTCGTTTTCCATTAACCGTTAACCATTGACCATTAACCATTCTCTTCCCCTCTGCTCCTCCGCCCCTCTGCTCCGCTGCCTCCCCTCTAATCTCCCAGTCTCCTAGTCTCTCAGTCTCTTCCCCTTCTGCCCATAGGTTGCCATCGCGCCACACTCGCCCCAACGCGGCCGAGCGGACACACTCCTCCAGGCTGCCAAAGACCACTTGCAGGCCGATGTTGCCCGGCGAATAGTGGGCAAACTTGCCGGAATTGGTCATCAGCACGCCTTCCTGGGCGCGGACGATGGGGGTGACGACAACGCAGGTATCCACGACAATCTGTACCCCGGCCGCTTTCAACGTTGCCAACCAGCCCCGCTTTTGCAAGGCGGCCAACACCAGCCGGTTGGTGCAGACAATGAACTCGACGGAAGGATGCGGCCGATATTGCTCTATGAGAGGCAGCAAGTGGGCGAACTCGTCCAGCGAGAAGTGGGGGCTGCCGAGGGCGACCACGTTGATGGGGCCATCGGGCGCGGTGGAGAGGCGGCCGCGTGCCTGCTGCAACTCGGCCGTTGTCACCTCAATGATCGCTTCCGGTGGCCGTCCCTGGAAAGCGACATCCAGGGTTGCCGCTTCTGGCGTGACGCCAACCGCGTGAAAGAGGGCGACAGCACCAGAGGAGGCGGCCGCTGCCCCCAATGCCTTCAATTGGTCTTCCGTCGCGGTTGGCGGCAGGCCGTCAATGACCGGGATGCGTGTTCCCGCTTTCATCCCCAGGTAGTAGCCGAGGACGGGATAGAAGACATCGCTCTCAAGCAGTCGTTGGGGAATATCCGTTAGCCGGAAGAGGAGTTGGCCGCGCCGGTTTTCGGGCAAGTGCAGCCCAACGGCCGGGGCGCGGCCGGTCAGCGCGGCGCAAATGTCAATGAAGTCGCCATAGCGATTGGTGCGTGCGCCGAGGACGGAGTTGGCAAAGACGATGGCGTTGCTTTCTGCCCAGGCGATTTGCGTGCCGGTTGGCGGCCGTTGTGCGGCCTGATAGGGGGCGCAAGTCCACACCGGGCGACAGCCCATCGCTTCATAGGCGGCCATCAGAGCGCGGGCGCGTTGGGCGATCTCGGCCGTGCCGCGAAAGTGTTCCGGGTGCAGCAGGTCAATCGCGCCGACATTGAGCGTGGTGGGGACGACGACCTGTGCGCCATCGGCCGCCAACCGCTGGGCAAATTCCAGGCCCGACAGCCCGTGATAGAGGCAGCCGTCAATGTGGGCCGATTCGATGTCCAATAGATGGGACGCGCCATAGACCTCGGCCATCGTCACCAGGATGCGCATGGCGGTTTGGACGGCCGATCCTCGTTCCCCGGCCAACATCGCTTTGTCTTCTGTGGAAAGTTGCAGGCTCATATTTACTTCGTTACTCAAGCGAAAGGAGTGATTTACCAAATCGCTCAACTTTTTGTAGATTCTCGCATTTGCTGTAAGATAGCGGGTGCTTCGCACTTGTCAAGGTAGATCGCCAATGCGATAAAATTTACCAACCCCTTTTTAGTGCAAGGAACCCCTATTTATCAGCTGCTAGTTGAATAACCTTATCGGAGGAAAAATGAACCGACAAGTTTGGCGTCTCGTGGTGATCGTAGTGCTGCTTTTGCTGGTTGGGCTTTCGACCTTGGCCGGTGCGTCGCCAGCAAGTAGCGCGGATGATTTTGAAGTGATAGCGACAGGTCTTGACAACCCGCGCGGTCTGGTTTTCGGGCCGGATGGCGCATTGTATGTGGCAGAAGCGGGCGAGGGTGGCGACGGTGCTTGCATCCCTACACCGGAAGGTATCTCTTGCTTCGGCACCAGCGGAGCAGTCACCCGCTTGCTGGCCGGGCCACAGGAGCGTGTGGTTGATGATTTAGTCTCGCTGGGCGTCGAGGGCAGTGGTAATCTGGCTTTGGGGCCGCATGATGTAGCGTTTGACGACGAAGGTAATCTGAAGGTCATAGTCGGTCTTGGTGGCGATCCCGCCGTCCGTGATCCCAGCGGCCCGTTGGGAGACCAGGGGATCAACTTTGCCCAGCTTGTTGGTGTCGCGGCCGATGGTTCCTGGGCTAACGAAGTAGACCTCGGTGCTTATGAGGCAGCCAATAATCCCGACGGCGGCTTGCCGGACACCAATCCCTTTGGCTTGCTCCAGGTGGAGGATGGTTTTGTTGTGGCTGACGCTGGGGCCAATGCGTTGCTACATATTGATGGCACGGGGACGATCACGACGTTGGCCGTCTTCCCGGATACGATGGTTGAGTTTCCGCCAGGGAGCGGGGACATGGTCCCGATGCAGGCTGTGCCAACCTCCGTTGTGGTGGGGTCGGATGGCGCGTATTATGTGGGACAATTGACGGGTTTCCCGTTTCCGGTCGGTGGCGCGAGTGTCTTTCGCGTACCGGCCGAAGGTGGCGAGCCAGAGGTCTATGCGACCGGCTTCACCAACATTACTGACATCGCATTTGACGGCTATGGCAATTTGTTTGTCGTTGAGATGTTTGCCAATAGCCTGCTGTCTAATGACCCAACCGGCGCGGTGGTCCAGGTTATGCCCGATGATTCGCGGAAGGTGCTGGCCAGCGAAGGGCTGGTTAACCCCTCCGGCATCGCCGTTGGGCCGGATGGGATGCTGTATGTGACCAATTTTGGCACGGCTGCTAACGAAGGGCAGGTGATACGCCTGACGCCGGCCGCGCCGGGTAATTTGGAAATTGTCGGCGGTGGACTGAACAACCCGCGTGGGCTGGGCTTTGGGCCGGGCGGCGGGCTGTACGTCGCTGAGGCGGGTATTGGTGGAGACGGTGCTTGCATTCCCACGCCGGAGGGCATCTCTTGTCTGGGCACCAGCGGGTCGGTCACCCGTCTGTTAGACGGGCCACAGGAGCGAGTGGTTGACGATTTGGTGTCGTTGGGCGTCGAAAACACCGGCAACCTGGCTCTTGGGCCGCATGATGTGGCGTTTGATGACGAAGGCAATCTGAAGGTCATCGTTGGTCTTGGTGGTGATCCGGCCGTGCGCGATCCCAGTGGCCCGCTGGGTGATCAGGGGATCAACTTTGCTCAGCTTGTTGGGGTTGCGGCCGATGGCTCCTGGATGAACGAAGTAGACCTCGGTGCGTATGAGGCGGCCAACAACCCGGATGGCGGGCTGCCGGACACCAATCCCTTCGGCCTGCTGAAAGTGGAGGATGGGTACGTTGTGGCCGATGCCGGGGCCAATGCGCTGCTACACATTGATAGCGCGGGGGATGTTTCCACGCTGGCCGTCTTCCCAGACACGATGGTTGAGTTTCCGCCAGGGAGCGGAGACATGGTCCCGATGCAGGCTGTGCCGACTTCGGTGGTGGTTGGGGCGGACGGCGCTTACTATGTCGGCCAGTTGACCGGCTTCCCGTTCCCGGTTGGTGGCGCGAGTGTGTTCCGCGTGCCGGCCGAAGGTGGCGAACCAGAGGTCTTTGCGACCGGCTTCACCAACATCACCGACATCGCGTTCGATGAAGATGAGAATCTCTATGTCGTGGAGATGTTTACCAACAGCCTCTTATCCGGCGACCCGACCGGCGCGGTGATCCGCGTCGCCCCTGATGACTCGCGGAAGGTGCTGGCCAGCGAAGGGCTGGTCAACCCCTCCGGCATTGTCATCGGTGACGATGGCGAGATTTATGTGACGAACTATGGCACATCGGCCGCGTTGGGGCAGGTGGTTCGCGTGGTGGAGGTCACTTACCAGGTCTATCTACCGGCGTTTCCAATTGATTAAAGCCTGGCTTTGTAAAATAGCGGGTTTGTACAGTTCATAAATTTTCCGACACGAATGACACGAATTTCACGAAAGAAAGATTGAAGGTGAAGTTCGTGTTATTCGTGTCATTTGTGCTGAACAAGGGCTAACTGGTTTCACTTTAGTCCTGTTTAACTCTTTCTGCATGTTCTATCTGTCCATTATAGGCTAAAATGGTAGGCTATATATGGACTGGACAGATTGGGAACGTTGTTTCGTCCGCTTTTTGGAACAACAGACGGGCGGTGATGCCGCACATGGTTTGGGCCATATCCGCCGTGTGGTGGCGAATGCGCGGCGGTTGGCAGCGGCCGAAAACGCTGAGCTGATGGTGGTCATACCGGCCGCCTGGCTGCATGATTGCGTAGTCGTTCCCAAAGATTCCCCAGATCGCCCGCGTGCATCCCGGCTGGCGGCCGAGGCGGCTGTGGGCTTTCTGGCGGCAAACAACTATCCCGCCAAATACCTCGCGGCCATCCACCATGCGATTGAAGCCCATAGCTTTACGGCCAACATCCCGGCACGAACGGCCGAAGCGCGGGTGGTGCAAGACGCCGACCGGCTGGACGCGATTGGGGCGATTGGCATTGCCCGCTGCCTGATGTTGGGCGGGGCAATGGGCCAGCCGTTGTATGATGAGCGCGAACCGTTTCCGGTGGAGCGGCCGCCGGACGACACGCTAAATATCCTTGACCACTTCTATGTAAAACTCCTGCATCTGGCTAAAATGATGCAAACACCTTCCGGCCGAAAAGAAGCGGAGCAACGCACCGCTTTTATGCAACAGTATTTGCAGCAGTTAGACAACGAACTCGCAATTGAATCAGAGTAATGATGAGGCACAACCATGGCCGCAGAACACCGACGTTATGAACTGGCACTGCAAATAGGGACTGAAGCAAACCAGCAGCATCTTTGGCGACAGGCATTGACCGCCCTACGCATTGCCCGCCAGGGGATGCCCTATGATGCGCGGGTCTATGCCGCATTGGGGGACGCCTGTCTGGGCATGGCGCTCTACCAGCACAGCCTGACCTGTTACAAAATCGCCGTGCGCCTGAACCGTAAGGAGCCGCTTTACCTGCAACGGGTGGCCGATATTCAACTCTTTTTGGGACAGCGGGAAGAGGCGGCGCAGACGCTGGTGATGCTCGGCCGTCATATCCGACAACAAGGAAACGCCGACGATACTCAACTCCGCTCCTATTGGGAACGGGCCATCGAACTGGCGCCTGATTTGCTGGCCCCACGCTGGTGGCTGGCGCAAATGCAACTACGCCAAAATGACACCGCCGGGGCTGTCACTCAGATTTTGGCTATGGCCGACATCTTAGAGCGCCACAATCGCCTATTGCCTGCGCTCCACCTTTGCCATTTGGCGCTCTATTTGCAGCCACAGGACAAGGGGGTGGCGAAAGCGGTCGAAAAGACGTGGCATTCGTTGATTGTCGGCCGCACGAGCACCCCCACACAATCCCCAACGGCCGAAAGCGGCCGCCTATCAACGGCCGTTCTCCCCGGCAGTTTGTTGACGGCCGCGCTCAGCCTGGCGCAATGGCAACTAACCCAGGAGGTGCGCCGCCTCCCTGCGCCGGTTGATACCAATATTCCTAACTCCGACGTCCACCACGTGTTGCGTCATGGCGCGTTGCAACACGCCCTCTACCATGAAACGCGCGGCAATGCAGGCGGGGCGGTGGTCGCTTATGAACGGGCGATTGCCTACGGCTTGCGGATGCCGGCCGCTTTCTTTGCGCTGGGTTTGCTCTACCGGCTGGTCGGCCGCGAATCCGATGCCCGCTGTGTGCTGCGCCTCGCTGCCCAAGACCCTTTCTATCGCCAGGCTGTCACGCTGATCGGCTACGTTTAGGCCAATAGTAGTTACAGAGTAGCAACAACAACCGGATAATCCTTATATAGGTTGTACAGTCCGTACCTTTGGCGTTTGTGCAATCTTGTCCTAAAATAGGGTATATCAGCAGCCAGTCAGCGACCATAGTGGATAGGATAGGTTTCGGCCGCTCACTTGGACGCGATTGGTCTATCAGGAAAAGGAGTATCCTTGTGACGCTTGTAGCTGAAACGATTGATTTAACGCTCCTCGACCCCATTCTGGCCCGCTATCACGGCCGCAAACGCGATGCGCTGCTCCCCATGCTCCACGACACCCAGGCTATTTATGGCTGGCTGCCGCGTCCGGCATTGGAGGCGATCAGCCATACCTTGCGCGTCCCACTGTCCGACATTCACGGTGTGGTCGAGTTTTATTCGATGTTTTACAACGAGCCGATGGCGCGGCATGTGGTCCGCGTTTGTGAGGACCCGGCTTGCCATGTGGCTGGTGGCGCGGCCGTCCAGCAAGCTATCGAGGCGAAACTGGGCTTGCATTCCGGTGAAATGAGCGCCGACGGCCGTATTGCCTATGAGCATGTCCCTTGCCTGGGGATGTGTGAACATGCGCCTTGCGCCCTCAATGGCGACCGTCCGGCGGGTGATCTCACGGTAGCGGATGTAGATGATTTCCTCGCCGGGACGTACCCGGAGCCGCCGCCGAAAGTGTATGGCGAGCCGCTGATCCTGCTGGAGCGGGTGGGCAAGGTGGACCCGCACAGTCTGGGTGATTATGAAGCGCATGGTGGCTATAGTGGTTTGCGCAAGGCGTTGGCGATGGAACCGGAAGCGATCATCGCTACGCTTAAAGGGAGCAATCTTGTCGGCCGTGGTGGGGCGATGTTCCCCGCCGGGTTAAAGTGGGAGTCGGCCCGCAACGTGCCGAGGCCAGCGGCCGAGAAGCATGTGGTGGTCAATGCCGATGAAAGCGAGCCAGGGACGTTCAAAGACCGCGTGCTGATGGAAGAAGACCCGTTCAGCCTGATCGAAGCGCTGACGCTGGCCGCCTATGCGGTGGGCGCGGAGAACGGCTGGATCTTTGTACGCGGCGAGTATCCGCGTTGCTTTGCGCGGCTCAGCGAAGCGGTGCGCCAGGCGCGAGAAGCGGGCTATTTGGGGCGTGACATTCTCGGCCGTAAGGGTTTTCATTTCGATATTGAAATGCGTCAGGGGGCCGGGGCCTATATTTGCGGTGAAGAGACCGCTCTCTTTGAGGCGATTGAGGGCAAGCGAGGCTTCCCGCGTATCAAGCCGCCCTTTCCCACGACACATGGGCTATTCCGGCAACCAACGGTGATCAACAACGTAGAAACGCTGGCTTCCGCCCTGGCGATTGTCAATATCGGCATGGATGAGTGGCGCAGGTGGGGAACGGCCGATTCGCCGGGGACGAAGTGGTTTTGCCTCAGCGGCCATGTCCACAAGCCTGGCCTCTATGAACTCCCCTTTGGCCTGACGGTGCGCCAATTGATCGAGATGGCCGGTGGGGTAAAGGGGAATGAGGTGCAGGGGGTGTTGCTCGGCGGCGCGGCGGGGGTTTTCATTGATCAACGCCTGCTCGATATGCCGCTGACCTATGAGGACGCCCGCGCCAACAACGTGCCTCTCGGCTCCGGGGTGGTGATGGTCTTTAACGAGACGGTGGACATGCGCGAGATTATGTACCAGCTCAGCCGCTTTTTCGCCCATGAGAGTTGCGGCAAATGCTACCCCTGCCAGCTTGGCACGCAGCGGCAAGTGGAGATTGTGAAGCGCATTGCCGCCCATAATCCTCGCCCTGGCGACCGCCAGACGTTGGAGGATGTGGGCTTTACGATGACTTACACCTCGCTCTGTGGTCTGGGGCAAACGGCCGCTTCCGCCATTCTCAGCGCCATGCCGCTTTGGCCCGAACTTTTCCGGACTGGCTCGGAAAATGGGAGACTGGGAGATTAAGAGATTGGGAGAGTGAGCGGCAATCTCGTAGTCTCTCAATCTCCTACTCTCTATTTAACATTCATGTTCGAACAGATGGTCGTTGAAGTCGGCATCAAACCGACCCATTATATTAGCCTGAATGGTGGCGAGCCGTTGGATGTGGACGGCCGTGTGGTGGAGGAGTCGCTGGCCTGTATTTCAGTCAATGGCGAGGAAGTGGCGACCTTTATGTGTTCGCCGCGTGACCTGGACAAGCTGGCGTTGGGCTTCCTCTATAACGAAGGCTTGATCAGCGGCATGGCGGATGTACGGGCGGTACACATTGCTAAGAACAACGCCTGTGTGGATGTCTGGCTGCACAATATGGATTTCAAGCGTCCCGAACGGGCCATCACCACCGCCGGATGTGGGGGAGGCGTCACATTTGACGACCTCTCGCAGCAACATGAGCCGCTGGTGTCGGATTTGACGGCCGCGCCGCAAGAGCTGGCCCACCTGATGCGCGAATTGCACCTGGGGGCTACCCTTTACCAGCAAGCGCGGGGGATCCACACCGCCGTTCTGGCCGAGCGTGACCGGATACTGTTGCAGGTGGAGGACATCGGCCGCCACAACTGCCTCGACAAGCTGCAAGGGGCGGCGTTGCAAGCCGGGATTGAGACGCGCGACCGGATTGTGTTGAGCAGCGGCCGGATCAGCAGCGAGATGTTGAACAAGGCACGGCGAATGGGCGTCCCAATTGTCTGTTCACGTACTTCGCCAACCAGCCTCTCCGTTGCGCTGGCCGAAGCGTGGAACATGACCATCGTCGCCTATTTGCGCCAGGACCGGATGCGGGTCTATACCCATCCAGAACGACTTGCTATAGAAGAAGTGTCACGCAAAGATGCAAAGGCGTAGAGAGATTAAGAGATTGAGAGATTAAGAGACTAAGAGACTAAGAGGTTAGAGACTTCCGCGGCTTTGCGATCTTGGCGTCTTTGCGTGAGTAAGGATTTATCTTATGACAAACATGGTAACGTTGACCATTGATGACCAACAGGTGACGGTTCCGGCGGGGACGACCATCTTGGACGCGGCCGCCTCTATTGGCATCACGATTCCCGTTGTCTGCTATCACCCCCACCTGACAGCCAACGGGTTGTGCCGGGTCTGTTCGGTGGATGTGGAGCGACGGTTGCAAGCGGCCGCCTGTGTGACGCCGGTGGCCGAGGGGATGGTGGTTCATACGCAAACGGAAGCGGTTAAGCGCGGGCGGCGGACGATTTTGGAGATGTTGGCGTCGGCCGTTGATCTGGATGAATCGCCGGACATTTTGCCTTTGTTGGATGAGTATGAGGCGCAACCGGAGCGCTTCGCAGGGGGCCAGCGGCGCGAGACGCCGGTCTATGATGACAATCCCTTCTATCTGCGCGACTACAATAAGTGTATCAACTGCTGGCGTTGTGTACAGGTCTGTGCGGAGGATGCCCAGTTCACCTTTGCGCTGAGTTTTGACGGCCGTGGCTTCGCTACGACGATCGGCACGTTTATGAACGACGGGATGATGGATACGACCTGCGTTTTTTGCGGCCAATGTGTCGGCGTTTGTCCGACCGGCGCGTTGAAGCCCAAGCGGCAGGCATTGCTCGAACAAGGCGTGGACCCGGATGACATCTTCCGCCAGACACGACGCGGCGGGAAGCGGAATAAGTAACCAAAGGATAACGGTTAATAAGGTTAACGATGACGGCCGTTGCTGTGAATGCCGACGCCCAACCTATCACCAGAGGAATGCGCCTCTTTTTTGTCGCGGCCGCTATCCTCGTCTTTATCGCCGGCTTTCAGCTGTACTATGGCTCCGAGCAAACGGATGTCTATTTTGCCTGGACGATTAACCCGCCGTTGACGGCCGCTTTTTTAGGCGCGGGCTACTGGTCGGTTTTTCTGCCTAGCGTGCTGGCCTTGCGCGAACGTACTTGGGTGCGCGTTCGCGGGACGATTCCGACGGCGATCATCGCGACGGCCCTGTTATTAGTTGCCACGCTGCTCCATCTGGATCGCTTTCACACCAACAGCCCGGTGTTTATCACCTGGTTTGCCGCCTGGGCGTGGATCGTTGTCTATGTAGTGGCCCCACCGGTGGTGTTGCTACTCCTTTGGCAACAGCTTCGCATCGTTGGTGTTACGCCGCCACGACGATACCCACTTCCCCAACTGGTTCGCCTATTGTTGCTGATTATCAGCATTGTCACCGTTGCGCCAGCAATTTTATTGGTCATCGTTCCGGAAACCGTCATTCCTTTCTGGCCGTGGATGCTTACGCCATTGACAGGGCGGACGGTGGGGGCGTGGTTGGCGGCCGTGGGATCGGCCGCGTTTGTGCTGTGGTGGGAGAATGACTTTGCCCGCTTGGAACTGCCGTCATTGGCGGTGTGGCTGTTCGGCGCGTTGCAACTGCTGGCCTTGCTTCGCTTCGCCGGTACAGTTGATTGGGGTAATCCGGCTGCGTGGATGTTGGTGTTGCTGTGGTTGGCTATGGTTGCGTTGGGATTATTCATCTGGATAATAGGGAAAAGAACTGTCCTTTAAGTCTAGGTATTTGAGCACTTTTAAGATGCCATCCTGCTACAAGCACGGCCGTTAGTCTGAATTAGTAAGAACGAGTTTTGGGTTTACTGCTGATGAACGCTTATACCTATATCGCTATCATTGAGAAAGACCCCGATACTGGTCTTTACGTTGGGTATGTGCCTGATTTTCCAGGTGCGCACTCACAAGCAGAAACGCTTGATGAACTCTATGAAAATTTGCGAGAAGTTATTGCTATGCTCTTAGAGGATGGGCCACCAATTCTGGAAACAGAATTTATTGGTACTCAGGCTATTGTTGTTTCCTAAGATGGGCAAAAAATATCCTGTACTAAAGCCTCGGGAAGTTGTGGCAATTCTTACTCGAATTGGTTTTGTAGAAGTAAGGCAAAAAGGATCACATATTCAGTATCGTCACCCTGATGGAAGAGGAACAACCGTACCATTTCATGCAGGACGGGATATTTGACCAACCCTTCTTAGACAATTGCCAAAGATATTGGCTTAACCATTGAGGAATTCTTAAGCTATCGTTGATTTAGAAACAGTATGCTGTGTTAGCAGTAACAGTAGTGAGGCGTACTTATTGACTTCTATACACTCACTGCCGGAGAGAAAGGTCATGATAACCCCCGATAGAGTTGTTCGCACTACCTGCCCTTATTGTGGGGTGGGATGCCAGATGAATTTGAAGATCAAGGATGAGTACATCTATGCCGTGACCGCGCCGTTTGATGCTGAGCCTAATCGTGGGATGTTGTGTGTCAAGGGGCGGTTTGGGACGGACTATGTGCGCCATCCCGGCCGTGTGCGCAATCCGCTGATCCGCGCCAACCGCGAGGAAGGGCGCAGCGCCAAACCCGTCTGGCGCGAAGCAAGTTGGGATGAGGCGCTCGACCTGGTGGCTGATGAAATGACGCGCATTGTCCGCCAGCATGGCGGCGACGCGATTGCCAGCTATGCCAGCGCGAAGGCGACCAACGAGGACAACTACGTCTTTCAAAAGGTGATGCGGGCGTTGATCGGCACGAATAACGTTGACCATTGTGCCCGGCTGTGCCATGCTGGCTCCGTCACCGGCCTGCAACTCTCCATTGGCTCCAGCGCGATGTCCAACTCCATTGCCGAAATGGAAAACCTGGAAGCGTTTATCGTCACCGGCTCGAACACGACGGAGACCCATCCGGTGATCTCGAATTTTCTCAAACGCGCCGTGCGCCGCAATGGGGCAAAGTTGATCGTCATTGACCCGCGCCAGATTGAGATGACTAACTTCGCCACGTTGTGGTTGCGCCAGCGGCCGGGGACGGATGTGGCCGTCTTTCAAGCCATGGCCCATGTGGTGGTTAAAGAAGAGTTGTATGACGACGATTTCATCGCCCAACGCACTGAGGGGTTTAACGAGTACCTGGAGTCGCTGGAGCAGTACACGCCGGAGTGGGCGGAGGAAGTGAGCGGCGTCCCGGCCGAGAAAATTCGCCAGGCAGCCCGCATCTATGCCAACGCAGAACGCGCCTCGATTTATTGGGGGATGGGCATCAGCCAAAGCACACATGGGACGGACAACACGCTCTCGCTTGTCAACCTGGCCTTGATGTGTGGTCACGTGGGCAAGTCGGGCACAGGCTTGAACCCATTGCGCGGCCAAAACAATGTGCAGGGTTGCTCCGATAGCGGGGGGTTGCCCAACGTCTTCACTGCCTACCAGCGTGTAGACAACCCGGACATCCGCCAGCGATTTGAGTCCTATTGGGGGACAAGGCTCAACCCCATGCCGGGACTGACGGCAACAGAGATGGTGGACGCTTCGCTGACGGGCGCGGTGCGTGGGATGTTTGTCCTGGGCGAAAACCCGATGATGAGCGAGCCAAACCAGAACCATGCCCGCCACGCGCTGGAACATTTGGAGTTTATGGTCTGCCAGGACATCTTCATCAATGAAACGGGCGAAATGGCTGATGTCATCCTTCCGGCGACCAGCTTTGCGGAGAAGGATGGCACATTCACCAACACCGACCGGCGTATCCAACGCTGCCGCGCGGCCGTTGCCCCTGTTGGCAATTCGCGGCCCGATTGGGAGATTCTCAGCGATCTCGGCCGTCGCATCGAAGCGCGGTTGGGGGTGCAACTGTCGGCCGGTTTCAACTACGGCCACCCGGAGGAAATCTGGGAAGAGATGCGCCAGCTGACGCCTGACTTTTGGGGCATTGATTATGCGCGGATTGAGCGTGAGGGGGGCGTCCATTGGCCTTGCCCCAGTTTCGACCATCCCGGCACGCCCTATCTCTTTGCCGATGAGTTCCCACGTGGAAAAGGTAAGTTCTGGGAGGTGGAGTATGGCACGAAATCCGAGCAACCGGACGCGGAGTACCCCTTCAATCTCAGCACCGGCCGCGTCCTTTACCATTGGAGCGGCAGCACGATGACCGGCCGATCACGGCTGGAGGATGTTTTCCCTGAGGCGGTGTGCGAGATGCATCCCAATGATGCCAAAGCGTTGGGATTAGAGACGGGAGATTGGGTTAATGTCAGCTCGCGGCGGGGGACGATTACGTTGCGGGTATTAGTCACAGGACGTTCGCCGGAGCGGACGGTGTTTGTCCCCTTCCACTTTGCGGAAGCGGCCGCCAACCTGCTGACCCTCGACCGCATTGACGACCGGGCGAAGATACCGGATTATAAGAACACGGCGGTGAAGGTGGAGAAGACGACAGCGCCGGTGGGGTTGGATGAGGGGTATGAACGGCCGCTGTTTGAGCGCGGGGCGATCAAAGACCCGGTGATGGTGCATTAGAGGAACGTCATGACCTATGATGTGTTGGTAACTCGAGAGAAGAACAAACGATTCAAAGCAAGGGTGTTGCTGCTCCCGGATATTGTTGTGACGGGCGAGAGTGAAGCAGACGTATTGGATCGGGTACAAACCGCCATCACCCATTTACGTGCGAGCAGTCACATCGTCCGTTTAGACGTCCCTTCACTCCCTAAAGAGGGTGCGGATCCATGGCTGCGTTACGCCGGTTTTTGGGCGGATGATCCTGATTGGGACGCTTTCCAGGCCGAAGTTGAAGCCTTTCGTCAGACCATTGACATGCAAACACAAAAAGACCTGGCCTGATTATGCTCTACATCCTCGATACCGATCACGTATCGTTACTGCAACGCGGTCACAGGCAGGTTGTTTCTAACCTGACACATGTAGACGTTCATGACAGAGCTGTCACTATCATTACCGCAGCCGAACAAATGCAGGGACGCTTGGCCGTGATCCGCCGCGCCAGAACGGAGGCTGATGCTGCCCGTGCCTTTTCCAGTTTACAAAATACCATTGCGTTCTATCAAACGGTGCAGGTATTGCCATACAATGAAAAAGCCTATACTCGTTTCGTGCAGCTTCGACGGCAGAAAATTCGTGTTGGAACTCAAGACTTACGAATTGCGACAATTGCCTTAAGTCATCAAGCAATCCTCGTCACACGCAATACTCGTGATTTTTCGCTTATACCTGAACTTAGCCTAGAAGACTGGTCTGTCTGAGCTAATAAGAGGAGATGTCCTCTTAGTCAGTGACGTAGTTAAACCCGCTCAAGTTCCGGCAGGGACCAGCCATTTCTGCTCATAACGACGAATTGTTTTGAGGATTTGGTCAATAGCTTTCTCGGCATTGCGGCGATAGTGATAACGAGCGTCTCTGGAATCAGCTATTGCCAATTCTTTCTCACTATATCGCTGCTCGCTTTCAGGATATTCTCGCCATTTGTGGAAGGGAGGTAAAGGGTGATGAACAATAGTACCAACCTCACTTGGTTCTTCTATATGGTCAAGCTCTTCCCAATCAATCCTTATTATTAAATTGATCGAGGAAGGCGGTAAACAGCTTGTAACGCTGTATTGATAATTCGTTGAGGTAAGGTGCGATTACTCTAGGAAAACCTCGTGGGTAAGTATAATAGTATAAGGATTCACGTCTAAAAGTCCATGCGAAAGGCGAGGTGAATCTATCGAGATATTGCCTTTCACCGAGTAACTCCAATGCCTCTTGCCCTTTTCTTTCCGCAACTCTATACCTTGTATCTCTATTCCAATATTCTTTCAATGACCGATAAACCCGTTTTGGAGCAGTCTTATCATAGACTAAGTAGAAGTCTGAAACGAGATACTTATAGGCGAACAAAATCTCATCTTCTGGAAATTTGCAGTCGAAAAGATCTCGATACGCCTCTATCCATAATCTTACAACCTCAAGATTCTTCAGACGCTGTTTTCGTCTGGCATCAGCAAATCCCAAGCGCCGTGAGAACAGTTGGGTAATCAATGTTGCCAGGATACCTGCACCGAAGCTTACGAAAGCCAGCAGAATCTCATTCATGATAGGTTCGCTTCAAAATGAGTAAGACACCGGTTTGACCTATCTTAGTGTACAATATAGTTAGTAAAGAGAGCAAGAAGGAGCAAACCACCAATGCTCGATAAACAAAGGATACGCGAAACGCTTGAAGGCTACGCCGTCGCCAATGAATTAATTGAGCGTGAGCGAATCGAGCGTTTGCAACGAATGACACCTGAAGAAGCACGGCGTATATTTGCAGATTTGGTGGCTGCGTATCGAAAGTTATCGGCCGCAAGATATTCGGGATATTGAAGGGGTTATCATTCGCTAACAGCACAAATTGGATGAGCATATATTCGTCGCTGGCTGACTATTTTTTGCGATATTCTGGAAACGGCCGAAGTCCTGGAACGCTTTGAACGGCCGTATCACCAACTTCTGACTGACAATTAGCTCTAGTCCTTTCCATCCTAAAAGCAAAGGTTATCGCTACCTTAG
The DNA here is from genome assembly GCA_964410625.1 of uncultured Ardenticatenaceae bacterium. Classification (GTDB taxonomy): domain Bacteria; phylum Chloroflexota; class Anaerolineae; order Promineifilales; family Promineifilaceae; genus CAYPHY01. The sequence continues at coordinate 19,527 of CAYPHY010000032.1, forward strand.
CAAGATTACAGTAATGCTCCAACAAAAAAAGCCATCGTCGGTTTGACGATGGCTTTTTTAATTTTATTCAATACGACTCGGCCGTTAGCTCACCGGCGACACCGGCTTTCCGTTGCGGCCGTTCGCCGCCGGGACGGGCAGCAGTGGCGTCACTTCCTTCTCGCCGACGGTGAAGGGGTCATCAATCGGGTCGAGCAAGGCGACGGTCAATACCTCGTCCAGATGGCTGACCGGGATCAGCGTCAGGTCTTCGCGGATGCGCTCCGGCAGTTCCGGGATGTCCTTAGCGTTTTCCTTCGGCAGCAACACGGTCATAATCCCAGCGCGGTGGGCGGCGATGGTCTTCGCCTTCAGGCCGCCAATCGCCAATGCCTTGCCACGCAACGTCACCTCACCGGTCATCGCCACATCGTGGCGCACCGGCCGGCGGGTGAAGGCGGAGATCACGGCCGTTGCCATCGCCAGACCCGCGCTTGGGCCGTCCTTCGGCGTTGCGCCGTCGGGGACGTGGATGTGGATGTTGGCCTTGTCGAAGACGGCCGGGTCCAGACCCAACGCCCGCGCGTTTGCCCGTGCATAGGTCAGCGCCGCTTGCGCTGATTCGCGCATTACGTCGCCCAGCGAACCAGTCAGGGTAATCGTCCCCTTCCCTTCGCTGAGGCTGACTTCGATAGGCAGAATGTTGCCGCCGAAGCCGCTGACCGCCAGACCCGTCACCAAACCAACCTCGTCCTTTTCCTCGGCGCGGTTGTGGATAAACTTCTCCGGCCCCATGATCTCGGGAACATCGCTCTCGGTGATCGTGAACGGGCCGCTTTCGCCAGAGGCCACGCGCACCGCCAACTTACGGACGATCTTGCCGATGGCTCGTTCTAGCTGACGCACACCCGCTTCGTAGGTATAGCCGCGAACAAGCGCACGCAAGGCAGGCTCTTCGATGGTGATCTCTACATCCTTGATCCCATGACCGGCCAACTGCTTTTGTAATAGATATTGCTGGGCAATGGAGACTTTTTCGTCCTCAATGTAGCCAGGCATATTGATTGATTCCATCCGGTCCAATAGCGGAGCCGGGATGGTATTGAGTTGGTTCGACGTGGTGATGAAGATCACCTGGCTCAGGTCAAACGGCACTTCCAGATAGTGATCGGTGAAGCTGTCGTTTTGCTCTGGATCGAGTACCTCTAGCAACGCCGATGACGGATCGCCGCGCCAGTCGGTCCCTACCTTGTCGATCTCGTCGAGGACGATAACCGGATTGCGCGTACCGGCGTCGCGCAGAGCACGAATGATGCGGCCAGGCAACGCGCCGATGTAGGTGCGACGATGGCCGCGAATTTCCGCTTCGTCGCGCACGCCACCGAGGCTGATGCGTACCATCTCGCGGCCGATCGCCCGCGCCACCGAAGTAGCAATTGAGGTCTTACCAACCCCAGGCGGACCGTTGAGATTAATAATCGCGCCTTTCATCTCATTCCCGGCCAGCTTACGCACGGCCACATATTCAACGATGCGCTCTTTCACATCTTCCAGGCCAAAGTGGTCGGCATCTAAGACCTCGCGCACGTGGGCGATGTCGAAGTTGTCTTCCGTCTCTTTGCTCCAGGGCAGCTCAACCAGCCACTCTAGATAGGTGCGGATCACGCTCGACTCGGCCGATTGCGGCCCCTGGTACTCCAGGCGCTTCAATTCGCTGAGGGCGCGTTCTTTGACCTTGTCCGGCATTCCTGCCGCTTCGATCTTGTCACGCAAATCCTCGCCACCTTCCTCACCATCTTCGCCCAATTCCTTGCGAATGGCCTTCATTTGCTCACGCAACAGGTATTCGCGCTGCGCTTTGTTTGCCCCTTCGTGGGCGTCGCGCTGAATCTTAGTGCGAATCTCGGCAATGCGTAGCTCTTGTTGTAAGTAGTCGAGTATCTTCCGCAGCCGTTCGACGCCGTTGAGGTTGGTCAACAGCTCCATTTCCAGTTCAAACGGCAGGCTGAGCAAACCGGCAATATAGTCGGCCAGTGTACCGGCCGTCGGCTTGCTGCGCATCGTCGCCATGATTTGCTGGTTGGCCTCGCCCAACGCATCAGCGTATTGCTCCAGGTAGGCGATGGTTTCGAGCATCATCGAGCCATCTTCGGCCGAATCAAAGCTCTCGATTTCATCATAACTACCAACCAGATACGGCTCGCTGCCGTCAATGCTGATCAGCCCCACGCGCCGGTGTAGTTCGACGAGCATCTGAATGCCCATCGCCGGGGTGCGTAGTACGTCACGAATGGTGGCGAGAATCGCAATCGGGGCCAGATCGTCAATACCCGGCAGTTCGACCTCGCTGTCGTTTTGTACAACAACGAGCAGTTCGCCGCCGCGCTCAATGGCTGCCTGTGCGGCCGCCAACGAACGGCGCCGGCCAATCGAAATGGTCGTGGTCACGCCGGGGAAAACCGCGCCCCCCCGCAAGGGGACGACGGGGATGGCTTGTTTAAGCATTGTATCGCTCATGTTGATTATCCTTTACGTCTCCTCCGCTAATAATGATGAAGGATGAAGGAGAATGATGAGGGAAGTCAAATGATACTTGTCCTGCATATTCTTCCTGATAAATCCAATGTTACCATTGTATGCTGCTCTCATTTGCATTGCGATAACATCGTAATAGAATCGCGTTAGAAAATAAATTCTGCTACTTCTTCCTGTATTTCTACCTTTACTCCTACTTTATAGACGGCCGATGACCCCAATAACTTACTTATGCCCCTCTTGCTCATCGCGAAGGAATCGGGTCGCGCAAATAGTTGCGTTCCTGTCTTTGTGGTTTTTTTGCCTGACCGCTGCGCCAACGGCCGCCCAAGCGCCGACCATTGTGCTCACAGAAATATATTATCACACCCCAGGCAATGATGAACTGGAAGAATGGGTAGAGCTTGCCAACCTCGGCGCGGCTGATCTCGACCTATCCAGCTATAAGCTCGGTGACGCGGCCGAGCGAGGCGGTGGGGAAGGGATGCTGCAATTTCCGGCCGGAGCGCGACTGGAGGCAGGGAGTGTGATCGTTGTGGCGCAGACGGCAACGGGGTTTATGGCCGAATTTGGCAGGTTGCCGGACTTTGAGGTGACGGACAGTGAGGCGGCCGTTCCCGATGTGGTCAAGTATACTGCCTGGGCGTCGGGTGATTTCCGGCTCTCTAACTTGCGCGATGAAGTGCTTGTGCTGGGGCCGGAGGATGCAGTGGTGGATGGGATGAACTATGGCGAAAGCAGCTTTTTCTTCGACCCGCCCGTTGGCCCCGCGCTCAGCGGCCAAAGCCTGGAGCGTCTCCCTGCCCATTGTGATTCCGACTCGGCCACCGACTGGCGGCCACAGATCGAACCAACGCCGGGCGAAATCCTGCTGGATGGGGAGTGCCGCACGCCGTTTACGGCTGCACAAGCGGAGGTGCGGCCGATTGGCGAGATTCAGGGGGATGACAATACCACACCTTATCTCAACCAGTTAGTCGCCTTTCGTGGCGTTGTCACCGGCGTGATGGCCGACCAGAACACGGCAGGGACGGTCTTTTACACCATCTTTGTCCAGGACTTGCCGGGGGATGAGGATGGCGACCCGGCTACATCCGATGGCATTGCCGTCTTTTTGGGGACGACGCGGCCGAGCTACCCCATCGGCACGCAGGTGCGCGTCGCCGGACGGGTGACGGAGTTCTTTGGCTTTACGGAGATTGACGATAGCCGCCTGCAAATTGTTGTCGAAGCGGAAGACGCCCCCTTGCCCGAACCCATTCCCATTGATCCCCCGGCCGACAATGAGGCTCAACGAGCGTACTTTGAGCCGCTGGAAGGGATGCGCGTCTCTCTGACTCCGGCGCAGGTGGTGGGGGCGACCCATAGCGGCTGTGGCTTTGCCGTCATTCGCGCGGCCGGAGAGACAGCGGAACAAGTGAGGCGTAGCCGCCTGGAGGACCCGATTGGGCGAGTGGTCCCCGTGCTGCCATTGACCGATGTAGACTGTGATGATGCTATTCACGTTAAGTTTGGCGACCGCATCGAAAATCTGGTTGGGCCGCTGGTCTATAACTTTGACCAGTTCAAGATCCTCCCCGCAGACCCAGACAGTGTGGCAATCAGCGCGGCCGAACTCCCCCCGCTTCCATCCCCGCCTGCCCTGGAAGCGGGACAGTTTACGGTTGCCGGTTTCAATATGTGGGACTACTTTGATCTCATCTCTGACACCGGCAATGAGGCCGAGCCGGTCCCGACGGAGGCGGAGCTGGGGATCAAGAAGGCTAAGCTGGCTGATACCATCGGTTTACGGTTGGGCTGCCCGACTTTGATCGGGATTCAAGAGGTAGAAAAGGGGGTCTTATTAGAGGAATTGGCGGTTCTGTTGGCGGAGACTTGTGGCTTTACCTATCAGGTGACGCACTATGAGAGTTTGGATTTTCGTGGCATTGACAACGCCTTGATGAGTGACCCTAACCGCGTTGTCATCCAACGCGCTGACCTGCGCCAGGGTTGCGGCCGCGTCCGTACCGGCGTCAATGATCCCGCTGTCTCCTGCCCAACCGGCGAAAGCCCCTTGTTTGACCGGCCGCCGTTGCAAGTGGAGTTGAGTGTAGAAGGCCAAGCCTACACCCTCTTCATCAACCACTTCAAATCAAAGCGCGAGGGGGAGGCGGAGACGGCCCTCTGGCGGTTGCTCCAGGCGCGACATCAGAACCGGCTGGCGGCCGATCTGCTGGCCGCAGACCCGGAAGCGCGGCTAATCGTCATCGGCGATCTGAACGACTATGAGCTGTCTCCTCCGCTGCTGGCAATGACGGATGCGGACGAGGGTGGCGTGTTGACCAATGCCCTGCTGCGCGTTCCCGAAGCTGAACGGTATAGCTACAACTTCGGTGGCGTGGCGCAATTGCTGGACAACATTCTTGTGTCGGCGGCCGTGGACGAGCGGATTGTTCTGGCGACCATTCTCCATGTTAACGCTGACTATCCGGCCATCCTCTCGGCTGATACCAGCCTGGAAGGGTTGCCCTACCATGCTTCTGACCATGATGTCCCGCTGCTGGTAGTGGATAATGGGACGGCCGGCGACCCGCCAACTGAGCTACCGCCTCCAACCGTAGAGCCTATTGTCACCGCGACGCCCGCGGCTGAAGCGGCCGCCACGGAAACGACCGGCTGGGGTTGGATTGCTGCTCTCTTGGGTGCGGCCGTTGCCGGAATAGTAGCCTTGCTTTCTAGTAAGCGAACATAGCTCCTTTTCCAGGCTAGGCGGTTTGGCTCTCAATCTGCTGTAGATGCTGCTCCAGGAACAGGTTGACCAAACTTTCGGTGGACAAACCCCGTACTTGCGCTAATCGCTGCACCCGTTGGATCAGTCCAGGGTCGAGCGCGACTAGGTAGCGCCGTCGTGCAGTAGGGTCAATCTCAAACTCGGCCGCTTCCGTCTGCTCCCAATAGTCTGCCAGGCTGTGGGTCTCCCAGAATTCGGCGATCTCCTCATAACTATTCATTTCAGGAATTTTTTTATCTACGTCCATATTGCCTGCGTTCCTTTGGATCCATATCTCGTGCGCTGAGAATCAAGGCTTCACGGGTCTGTTTATAGACGAAAAAATCAATCAAATATCTTCCAGATTCCGTGCGTCCAAGTGCAGAATAAACGTCTTCATCAGGAATATGTCCCTTCTGTACTTTACGAAAGATAGGCTTTCCAAATAATACCTCGTCTATTTCTTCAGGCTCTACGTGATGTTTCCAGGCCAACTTATCAATTATGTGAGGAAGCCAGATGATGTCAGCAATTCGCATATATCGTTGCCCACTTTCTTCTTTGCAGGATTATACCATAAGCGTGTCGACACTTCTTGAAAAATCAGGTTTGCCCGATTTTACGCTTTCTGAATGGTACTTTTAGATAGCCGCTGTATATGTTAACATACCATATGTTGCGCCGTTGATAGCCCGTGCAACACTCAATATGGTATAAAATCATTGCACCAATTAACACGAATTTTCGCCAAATAAGCCAATTCGCGAAAATTCGCGCCAATTCGTTGCAAAGAACAAGAAACAATAAATTTGTGGCGGAGAATAACGACCGGCCCGATACCGGTAAACTGAATCGAAAAGCGGCCGAAGCGGTGATCCGCAAGGTCGAATTGCAACCAGGCCAGACGATTATCTTTTCGCGTGGCCCGATGTTGCTGCTTTTTCGCGGCGAGTTGAAGGCGGCCGAAGCGGCCGAGATCGCCACCCAGGTGGCGGACACATGGATTGATAATGGCCAGACTGCCCGCATCCAGTTTATGCAACTCCCCTTATTGCCAACCGAGAACCTGCTCTATACCAGCTATCTCAGCGGTAAATACTTATTGACAATTGTAGATTCGGCCGAGACCTCTTTCCCGCGTGTTCGACGCCTGGCCGAATCCCTACAGGAAGGCTTCAGCAGCTTCGGCCTTGTGCCGGAACCAGCGTAATCAATTGTTAATGGTGAATGGTGAAGTTTTAATGGTTAACGATGAACAACACACTTCACAATTATCAATTCACCATTCACAATTCACCATTAAACTGTTATGCCCAAAAACGAACTTGTCCTGATTGACGGCCATGCCCTGGCCTATCGCATGTTTTTCGCCTTGCCGATTGAGGCGTTTACGACGAAGGAAGGTGAGCCAACCAACGCCACCTATGGCTTTACGCGCACCTTGCTGGATCTCATCCTCGGCGACGACCCGCCCCACTATCTGGCGGTTAGCTTTGACCTGGGGGCAACCTTCCGCGATGATTTGTTTGCCGACTATAAAGGGACGCGGGAAAAGATGCCCGATGAACTCGACTTGCAGATCGAGCGCATTAAGCAGGTGGTGAAGACGCTCAATATCCCGATCCTGATGCTGGAAGGGTTTGAGGCGGATGATGTCTTGGGGACGGTGGCTCGGCAGGTGAGAGGGCAGGTCCCGGTGCGGATCATCACCGGGGACCGTGACTTGCTGCAACTGGTGGACGAGAATACAAAAGTTGAGTTACCGGCACGCGCGGCCGGACGGCCGCCGGAACTGTTCGACGAAAGCGGCGTGGAAGAGTATTTTGGCGTCAGGCCGGAGCAGGTGGTGGACTGGAAGGCGCTGGTTGGCGACACCAGCGACAACATCCCTGGCGTGAAGGGGATTGGCGCGAAGACGGCCGCCAAACTGCTCAATGAGTATGGTACGCTGGAAAATGTCTATACCAACCTCGATTCAATTAAGGGTGCGTTGCACAACAAGCTGGCCGAGGGGCGCGAGAACGCCTTTCTCAGCCAAAAGCTGGCGCGGATTGTCACTGACGCGCCGATCAGCGTTGAGCTAGAAAAGTGTGTCGCTCGCGAGTTCGATCCGTTGGAAGTGCTGCCCATCTTTCGTGATTTGGAGTTCCGGTCGCTGACCAATCTGCTGCTTGAACGGGTGGAGGATGCACCTTCTACGGAAGAGATCAGCGAGTTGCCGCTGACCGAGGTAAAGATTGTCCGCACGGCCGATGAACTGGAACAACTGGTCAACGAGCTAAATAAAGCAAAGGTGATCAGCTTTGACCTGGAAACGACGGCGATTGATAAGATGTCGGCCGAGATCGTCGGTATTTGCCTGGCGGTCAAGTCTCCCGTCGCCTATTACATCCCCGTCGGCCATCTGACTGGCGCGGCGCAAGCGACTTCGGGGCAAATGAACCTCTTTGCCGGAGAGGTGGAGCATGTGGCCGACCAGTTGCCGCTGCAAACGGTGCTGGACGCGCTACGGCCGTCGCTGACCAATCCCGACATCCCCAAGGTGGCCCACAACGCCAAGTATGATTATCTCATCCTTGACCGCTTCGGTGTGCGCGTCCATCCCATTACCTTTGATACGATGATCGCCGAATGGCTGACCGACCCGGCGACGAAGCACAAGGGGCTGAAAGACCTCGCCCGCCACCGCCTGGGTGTAGAGATGACCGACATCGAACAGTTGATCGGCAAGGGCAAGGGACAGAAGAACTTTTCTGAGGTGCCGATTGAAGAGGCAGCCCCTTATGGCGCGGCCGATGCCGACATGACCTTGCGCCTGATCGAACCGTTGCGCCAGGAGTTGGAGGAGAAGGGGCAGACGAAGTTGATGGAGTTGGAGATGAAACTCATGCCCGTCCTCTCCGACATGGAGAAGGCAGGGGTCGCCCTGGACACGGACTTTTTCCGGCAGATGGGCCAGGACTTGCAAGCGCGGCTGCAACAGTTGGAGTTGCAAATCCATGAGATTGCCGGAACGCCGTTTAACATCAACTCCTCCCAGCAGTTGAGCGACATCCTGTTTGAGCGCCTGGGCCTACCGCGCGAGGGGCTGCGCAAGGTGAGCAGCGGCCACTATTCAACGGCCGTTGACGTGCTGGAAAGCCTGAAAGCGGCCGATACCAGCGGGATCATCACCGCCATTTTGGAACACCGCGAACTGAATAAGCTGAAAAGCACTTATGTGGATGCTCTACCAGCGTTGATCAATCCGCGAACCGGTCGCGTCCACACCAGCTTTAACCAGACGGGGGCGATCACCGGGCGCATCGCCAGCAACACGCCCAATCTGCAAAACATCCCGATTCGCAGCGAAGTGGGGCAGCAGATACGGCGCGGCTTTGTGACGGAACCGGGCTGGCTCTTTTTGGCGGCCGACTATTCGCAGGTGGAGCTACGCATCCTCGCCCATGTCAGCCAGGATGATGCCTTGCTGGAAGCGTTCCACAATGATCAGGACATCCACCGCGCAACGGCCGCGCTGGTTTATGGCATTCCGATGGAGGAAGTGAGCTATAACCAACGCCGCTTTGCCAAGATCGTCAACTTTGGCCTGATCTATGGGATGGGCCCCTATCGTCTGGCGCGGGACTCCGGGCTGACCTTGAGCGAGGCGGAGAAATATATCGCTGAATATTTCGCCCGCTTCCCCGGTATCCGCCGCTATCTGGACGAAACAGATCAATTTGCGCGGACGCAGGGGTATGTGGAGTCGCTTTTCGGCCGTCGGCGCTACTTCCCGATCTACAAAGCCCCGGCTACCGCCCAAAACCGGCAGGCGCAGCAGCGAGCTTACCGCGAGGCGATCAACCACCCGATCCAAAGCACGGCGGCCGACATCATCAAGGTCGCCATGATTCGCCTGCACAAAGTGTTGAGCGAACAGTACCGGGCGCGGCTGCTGCTGCAAGTGCATGATGAACTGTTGTTGGAAGTACCGGAAGAAGAGATGGATGCGGTGCGGCCGTTGGTGGTGGATATTATGTGCGACGCCTTCAAGCTCGATGTGCCGTTGAAGGTGGAAGCGGAGACCGGCTCTAACTGGCTGGAATTGAAGGGCTAACGGTCAATGACTCTTGAAACAATGTAATAACGCTTATTAATGGAAGAATCATAATGAATGGACGTATAGGTAGTATGGGGAGCAAGGTGTTGACGGCCGCTTTTTTTGGCTGCTTGCTGTTGGTGTTGTGGCTGGGGTTGCAGGCGGCCAGTGGGGCGACGATCTCTAGCCGGGAGATGGATGAAGGGGAGATGGGGGCAAGCCCGCAGCCAGAGGCGGCCGCTATCGCTGAGCCGGTTGCGGCGGCGACGATGCCCAATATCATCTTTGTGGTGGTGGATGCGCTGCGGGCGGATCATGTCTCGTCCTATGGGTATGAACGGCCGACGACCCACAACCTGGACGCGATGATGGCGGCCGAAGGGGTGCGTTTCGAGCAAGCGATCACCGCTTCCTCCTGGACTTATCCCTCCAATGCCGCCATGCTCACCGGCCGGATGCCCTCCCGCCTCGGTGTAGATTGGTCCAGCTTTGAAAGCAGCATCCCCGCCAGTGAAACGTTATTGGCCGAGCATTTGCAGGACGCCGGATATTACACCGCCGGTTTTGTCAATAACTTCTACCTGACCGATAGTTTTGGTTTCAATCGCGGTTTTGATGTGTACGAGACCTTGCGAGGGAGCGAGAAGGCCGAAGACTTAAATTCGTTGGCATTGAACTGGTTGGAAAGCCAATGGGTCCCCCAGGGACGGCCGCAGCCGCTCTTTCTCTTCTTATACTACTATGATCCCCATACCTGGTACAATCCACCGCCGCCCTATAACACCATTTACGATAACAACTATAGCGGCCCATTGACGACGGATGTTTACCAGCACGGCCAGCCCGTCGTTGCCGGAGATATTGTTCCCACCGCACGCGACACCGAACATCTAATCGCGCTCTATGACGGGGAGATCACCTACTGGGACCATCATTTTGGGCAGATTATGGCCCAGCTGGAGGGCAGGGGGTTGCTGGAGGACAGCATCATCGTCGTCACCAGCGACCACGGTCAGATGTTTGGCGAACATGAAAAGTGGGTCCATCGCAATTCGCTCTATGAAGAAGTGCTGCGAGTGCCGCTGTTCATCCGCTATGATGGGGTCACGCGCAAGGGGCATGTGGCGGCCGCGCCGGTCACGACCATGGACCTGATGCCCACGATTTTGAATCTGGTTGGCCTGCCCATTCCAAACGGGCTGGATGGGCTTAGCCTGCGTTATCAGGCACAGGGGGGGCCAGCCAATCCGAACCGGCTGATCTTTGCCGAGATGGAAAGTGAACTCAGCCCCAGCGCACCAGGGCATTGGATTGCGCCGCCTTCAGATTTGCGTTCGGTGCGCCGGGGGGATTGGAAATACATCCATCACGTTGGCCCCGATGCCAGCGGCGAGCTGTATGAACTGCAACCCGACTCGCTTTATGAGCAGGAGGACCTGGCTGAAGCGGAGGGGGAGATGAGGGAAAACCTGCTCGGCCGTCTGCGTTTACAATTCAGACTGCCGGAACGGTTTAGCTTCCTCTCGGCAATCGTTGAGCAGTAGACGGCCGGTACTATCCATATACCAATAACCAATATACCAATACAGCAGTTATTGGTATACTGGTTATTGGTATATTGTATGGACAACCAAACAAAGACTCTTCCCGATAGCGCCGGTTCGCGGTTACGTGAAGTGGCGCTTTTGTTCTTGCGGTTGGGCGTCATCGCCTTTGGCGGCCCGGCGGCGCATATCGGCATGATGGAAGATGAGGTGGTGACGCGGCGCAACTGGCTCTCGCGCCAGCACTTCCTCGATCTGGTCGGCGCGACCAATCTCATCCCCGGCCCCAACTCCAGTGAAATGACAATGCACGTGGGGTATGAACGCGCCCGAATGCCGGGGCTGATCGTTGCTGGCGCGAGCTTTATCTTCCCTGCGGCCGTGATCACACTCATCCTCGCCTGGCTCTATGTGCGGCTGGGGACGATCCCGGCCGTTGAACAGTTCCTGTTGGGCATTAAACCGGCGGTGATCGGCATCATCCTCGGCGCGGTGTGGCGGCTGGGGCAGAAGGCATTAAAAAGCTGGCAGGTGGGCCTGGTGGGCGTGGTGGTGTTTGCGGCCGCGCTGCTGGGGCTGAATGAGATCATCGCCCTGCTCGTTGGCGGTGTGGTGGGGATGTTGTGGTTACGCGGGTCGGCCGGGTTTGGCAAGCCCAAGCCGCCCACCACCTTGAGCGGCCTCGCGCTGACTAATAGCCAGCCCCTCAAATGGACGTTGCTTGCAAAGCCGTGGTTACAAACAGTGGGGGCAACAACGGCCGCTGCGGCCGGCGTATCGCTTTGGAAACTAGGGGCGGTGTTTCTGCTGGTCGGAGCTACGCTCTATGGCAGTGGTTATGTCCTCTTTGCCTATCTGCAAGCGTTGCTGGTCGAAAATCTGGGTTGGCTGACTGAGCTGCAACTATTAGACGCTATCGCCATCGGCCAATTCACCCCTGGCCCGGTGCTGACAACAGCCACCTTTGTCGGCTATTTGCTGGCCGGGGTGCCGGGGGCGGTTGTGGCGACGTTGGCTATCTTTCTGCCATCGTTCCTCTTTGTGCTGCTGTTGAATCCGCTTATCCCGCGAATGCGCCAATCTCCCTGGATGGCAGCCTTTTTGGATGCGGTCAATATCGCCTCTATTGCGCTGATGCTGGTGGTGGTGATTGATCTAGGGCGAGCGACATTGGTTTCCTGGCCTGCCTGGTTGATCGCCGTCCTCTCGGTGATTACCACGCTCTTCTTTAAGGTTAATTCCGCCTGGGTGGTGGTTGGCGGGGCGGTGTTGGGCTTTGTCTTGCGCGGCTTTATGTAGCGCGATTTGCCAAATCGCGTCACAAGTTTGGGTGGAATAGTTCGAGACGTTGGAAGTTGATGACGGCCGTTTCCCCGAAGCTTTCGGCCGTTAGCCCGATCTCCTTACCCGACCACTCTAATTCGCCCGACCAAAGTAGCTCACGATTGAGGCGGACGGTTAGCTGGTTTATTGCGCCAGACGGCCGGACATCAAGCCAAATTTCATTGGTCTGTTCACCGGTTCGCACATGGGGCCAGGTTTGCCAGGGAAGGATTGGCTCGCCCCCCTGTTCAATCATTACATAGCCGAGCGGGGAGACGGCGATGGTCAGCCTCTCATCCGCGCCCCCAATCGCTAACCCATAAGCACTGTCGTTCTCGCCACTGACCAACGCGGCCGTTAGGCGCAGGGTATAAGCCGGGGGCAAGGTCGGAGCGTTTTGCAACCACTCGACCAGCTCACCGCCCGCTGCGACCTGGACTTCACCCGGTTCAACATCCCAGGCTGGTAGACCAATTGGTTTGGGATCAAAGACGCCACTGAGAATAAGGGTAATGAGGACGGCCGTGCCCAGCAAGACGGCCAGATAGAGCGGTCTCAAACCAGAGCGGCCAACCATTCCTGTAACTCATTCACCCGGTAGTGGCCGATGGCGGTATAGGTGTCGAGGCTTTCTTCGGCCAAGCGGCGGGCACGCGCCCCATCCCCTTCGGCCGCCAGCACGCGGGCTTGCCCAAACAGCGCACCGGCGATCATCTCCTGGCTGTGCAACATGCGTGCCAGTTCATAATATTCGCGGAAGGTGGTGGTGGCGGCCGCATAGGCCTGTCGCCGCAATTGCAACTCCCCCCACTCGCTCAATACACGCGCCACCTGCCAGCGCAGGCCGATCTCCCGCGCCAGGCGCAGTGCCTCCGCCAGATATGCTTCTGCGCTCTCGGTGTCCCCTTGTGCCATCCGCAAATTACTGAGGCTGCGCAACAGGGTGATCATTCGTTCCTGATGACCGAGATCGCGCACCTGGGTTAACGCTTGCTGGTAGTAGGACTCCGCCTGATCGACATCACCTTGTTCTTCGGCCAGCACTCCTAAGCCCCAGAGCGTACCAGCGGCACGGCCGCCATCCTCTTCCTCGCCGACCTGCAACAGTGCCAAGCCCTCTTCATAAAAGGCTTCCGCCCGCACCAGGTCGCCACGCATATAGGCCTGGACGCCCAACCCGCGTAGAAAGTCGCTGGCCGCGCCGCCATGCCCCAGCCGCCGGGCGAGGGCCAGCCCTTCTTTGTAATAGGCGTCGGCCAGCCCGTAGTCCCCTTGCCGGGCGGCCAACACGCCCAAAGCGCGGAGAACATCGCTGCGTCCGGCCGCGTCGCCGCTTTGTTGGGCCAGTTTCAAGGCGGTTTCGTAGTGGGCTTCGGCGATCAGATATTCGCCTTGTCGTTGGGCCAGACGGCCGAGACATTGATAGACCGCCAGCCGCAACGTTGGATCGTTAAGTGTTTGTGTCGCTTCCTCTGCCCTGGATAACAACTCGGCCGCCAGCCCATATCGTCCTCGCGCTTCCAGAAAGTAATAAAAGGCGGCCGCGCCGCGCACGAAGGGGGCGGCCATACCCGCCATGGCCGCCATGGCGGGCACTTTTCCGGCAGCGGCGGGATCGGCCCACTGCAACGCGGCGAGAATATTGCCCATTTCCTGTTCCAACCATTGATAGTGGCGATGGTGGGTGGAGACCAGGGTAAGGTAGTAGGATGCGAATCGCTGGTAGACGGCCGTTTCTTCCTGTTGGGTCTGGGCATAGTCGTGCAACAGAGGATGGAGGCGATAGCGTACGGGCTGCTCTGGCAGGGGAGGGCGGCCGGGCTGGACCAGCGATAGCCCATAGAGGCGGCGCAGGTTGTCTTGTGTTTGGTCAATGGTGCAATCGGCGACGTAGGCGGCCGCTTCTTCGCTGAAATCTTCGCCGGGAAAGACGCTGAGATGAACAAAAAAGCGTTGCAACTCCGGCGGCAGCGAGTTGTAGCTGGCGGCAAAGGAGACACGCACGCTCTGGTCCTCATAGGCCAGCTCGGCTAACCTGCGTTGGTGTTGGCGAACGCGATGCAAGAAGTCGGCCGCTGACCAGCCCGGCTCATAGGCGATGCGGCTGGCGGCAATATCAATCGCCAGCGGCAAATGCCCCAGGACTTCGGCCAGCGCGAGCAGTGCGTCGCGCTCACGTTCAACCCGTTCCGCGCCCATTGTCTGAGTGAATAAGGCTAAAGACTCCTCCCGGCGAGGATCGAACGGCCCCAGCGACAGGCGAAATGCGCCCCGTGTCAGCGACAGATCGGTGCGTCTTGTGGTGATGATGACGGCGCAACGGCCGGTGGGGGGCAGGAGCGGGGCTACCGATTCTGAACTGGTCACGTTGTCCAAAATCACCAACGCCCGTTTGTCGGCCAGCAGTTCGCGCACCACGCGGCTGCGGCTGTGGACATCGGCATAGTGGCGCACCTCTACCCCATAGGCCCCGGCGAAAGTATCGAGGATGGACATCGCATCCGATAGATCGGTCTGCGCCCACAGGACGCCATCGGGGAAATAGGCCCGCAATTGATAGGCCAGATGGGCAACGAGGGTTGTCTTGCCCACTCCGGCCATGCCCTGCACGCTATAGAGCGTGCGATGTTCATCGGCCAACAACGCCTGGCGCAGGGTTTGGAGTTCAGGTTCACGGCCGACAAAGGTGGGCAGATCGGCCGTCACCTGGAACGGCACATGATAGGCGGCCGTTTCCCGGCGAGCTTCTAACCAGTTCGCCACCAGTGCCGATAGCTGGGCGTCGGAAGCCTGGGCAGCATTGGCGGCTAGGTCAGTCAGCGGGGGATGTTCGGCGGCCAGGAGCAAGCTGTCCACTTCCGGCTGGCTGAGATGGAGAACGGCCGCCAAGCGCAAGAGATCATCTGGCAAACGGGGGCGGCGCACACGGCCGACCAACCAGTTCACGATGGTTGGTTTGGGGATGCCGGAGAGTTTAGCTAATTGACCCGGTGTATAGCCGGAGCGATTGACGAACTCACCCAGGACATCGGCCAGTTGAAACGGGGTATGTTCAGCCACAATGCTCTATTCTATCCCAATTGCCACCAAAATGATACCGAATTGATACGAACCAGCGTCAGACTTTGCTCCTGTTTACTGTTATTCTACCTTCTGTCTTGACGGACAACACAACTTGTTCTTCCTCCTCTACATCGTTTGTACCGGATCACACATCCAAGACAAAACGATACGGGGGTTTGTGATGAGGGTTAAGGGGTTTTCCTTCATCACGCGAGAAGACCTGCTCAGTTTGAGCAGGTCTTCTCGTTTTGAGCTGGGTGCAGTCTCCTAGTCTCTCAGTCGCTTAGTCTCCGAAACGAAGAGATTAAGAGACTTGGAGACTGGGAGACTAAGCGACTGAGAGAGTGCTTAGGGAAGTGCCTGCCGCAAAATTCGTAGCCAGTTGCCACCCATGATGTTTTCGACATCGGCGGCCGAATAGCCAGCGGCCGCCAGTCCATCAGCAATGAGTGGCAGATCGGCGATGCTGTCCATGGGGGCGGGAATATCGGCCGCGCCAAAGCCACCATCCAAATCGCTGCCAATGCCGACGTGGTCGGCGTCGCCAATCACCTGGCAAATGTGGTCAATATGGGCTACCACTTGCTCAACTGTCACCAGATGTTTATCCTTGCCTCGCTGATACCCAGGACGGAGGAAGATATTAAACAACACCGTGCCAATCACGCCGTCTCGTTCGCCCAGGCGGCGAATTTGTTCGTCACTTAGCTGGCGTTCGCCAGGGACGAGTGCGCGGACATTGCTATGGGTGGCAACTACCAGCCCCTGATAGCGGTCCATGGCCTCCAGCGTAGCGACTTCGCTCATATGGGTCAGATCGAGCACCATGCCCAAGTCGGCCATTACATCCAAAAGTTCGCGTCCCGTGTCGGTCAGCCCCCGGCGGCCGTCGCGCCAGGCCCCGGCGCAATACGCCGTATCATCCCAGGCCAGCCCAACCAGGCGCACGCCACGCTCATACCATAGCTCCGCCTCCTCCG
Organism: uncultured Ardenticatenaceae bacterium; assembly: GCA_964410625.1. Lineage (GTDB taxonomy): Bacteria > Chloroflexota > Anaerolineae > Promineifilales > Promineifilaceae > CAYPHY01. Next base: position 35,784 of record CAYPHY010000032.1, read on the forward strand.
GCTCGCGGATTGGATCAGCCCCTTCCATCAGCGGAACGAGACCGAGTAGCGGCGGTTCTTCCACCCCTTCCTCGTTGACAGATGGCCCGGCTTGCTGCGAAGCCAGCACTTCATCCAACGAAGCCTGATCCGTCACCAGACGCAAGGAGTTATCTTCGTCTACCAGCCGTTGGTAGTAGTCCAGTTGTGCCATGCCCAAGCGGTGGGCGTCCTCGGCCGTCTCATAGACCGCTTCTTTGTTGAGGGTTTCAAAGGGGGTTGTGACCGGGGTGTTAAAAATGGTGGCAAAAACCAGGCCGACCCCGCCCTTACGCATCTCCGGGAAGCTGACTGTTGCCAGCCCGCGCCGCGTTTTCCCTTCGGCCGCGCGCATCTCGGCTACAGTGCGACGCGGGTCGCGGCCGTAGTTCAGGGCGTTATAGGCTAAATCAAGATGTGCATCGACAATGAGCATACAATCTCCCAATCTCCCAATCTCCCAGTCTCCCAGTCTCCCAGTCTCCGAATAAAGAGACTAAGAGACTGGGAGACTAGGAGATTATTAACTCCCGCAAAACGGCCAAATTGACCACATCCATCTCGATTTCCTGGCCGCTGTCGTCTTTTTCTGTTTTCGGCGTCTCCAGATGGGCGCAATGGTCAGCCCAGCGGGGGTCGTTGATAAAGTTGGCGAATCCTTCCAGGCCGATATGGCCGCGGCCGATGTGTTCGTGGCGATCTTTCTTTGAACCCAGCGGGAACTTGCTATCATTGAAGTGAAAACAAGCGATGTGTTCCAGGCCGACGACGCGATCAAATTCAGCCAGGGTTGCTTCGTAGGCTTTTGGGGTGCGAATATCATATCCGGCGGCAAAGACGTGGCAGGTGTCGAAGCAGACGCCCAGCCGTTCATTTGGCCCGACCTGCTCCATAATAGAGGCCAGGTGTTCAAAGCGTGCGCCAAGGTTCGTCCCTTGACCGGCCATTGTTTCCAGACAGACCATTGTCTCCGGCACGGATGCGGCCGTTTCTGCTAATAGCCGCTTCAACGCCCGCGCGATGTTGTTTAGCCCGCTGGTCTCATCCCCACTCATAAACGAACCGGGATGGAAGGTAAGATAAGGGATACCCAATACCCCGGCCCGTTCCATTTCGTCCTTTAGGGCCTGGTATGATTTCTCCCATAGTTCTTCGTCTGGCGAGGCGACGTTAATCAAGTAGCTGGCATGGACGGCCGTTGGATAGATGTGGCTGTATTCGGCGGCCGTTTGCTTGTAAAGGTCAATATCTTCGGCCGCCAGTGGCTTGGCCGCCCATTGGCGGTTGCTTTTGGTAAAAATCAACATCGAATCACAGCCCGCCTCTTGCGCTCGCGCAAATGCTTGATAGACTCCTCCGGCGGTGCTGATATGTGTACCTAATCTCATGCAGTCTCCCTTGAATCGGTAAGCAGCAAGCAGTAAACGGTAAGCGGTAATCAGAAGCGTAGACCGATCGCCGATAACCGATTACTTCTTAATAATCACTCGGCCGTTCCTCCCCCAAGTAGCCGATGGTCTCCATGCTATTAAGCGCATAGACGCCATCGCCAACCACGCGCCAGACCTGATTGCCTTCGCGATCGACGATAAATCCTTCGCGCAAATAGCCGCTGATTTCCCCTTCTAACGTGTACAACACATTGCCTTCCAGATAAGCAAATTGCTCTCCTTTGCGATCAAATAAGCCACGCATGACATCCTCTTACTTTTCGATGTGCAAAATCGATAGCCGCTGACGGTTTGCCACTACCCTTTACGGCACAGTAAACGTCACAACAACCTGGTTTTCCACATCGGTTAAAGTCACTGTTTCTCCCGATTCCCAGGCGGGTTCGTCCAGCCCCCAATACAAATTGGTGGCGTTGTTGTCCCCAGCCCGGCTGTGGAGCAAGATACCCGCCCCTTCGCCAAAAACGGTCACTTGACCAAACGTATAGAGATTACCATCCTGGTCCGCCAGTTGCCAGCCTTGTAGCGATTGTTGGGCTGTGCCATTGTTGATGATCTCAATCGCTTCTTCTTCCAGCGAACCAACCCCAGACACGGCCGAAATCCCCACTTGTGCATCCCCTTCGGCGGCCGTTTCGGCCGCTAGAGGCGTCGGCACGGCGGCCGTCCCCTCTGCTTCGGCGGTCGGTTCAACAGTTGGTTCGGTTACGCCGTTGATCGGGATGATCAATTCCTGTCCGACACTTAAAATATTGGGGTTGGCAAGGTCGTTGGCGGCAATGATGTCGTCCATGCTAACTTCATAGGTGTCGCTGATGCGGCCGAGTGTATCACCAGCAACTACCGTATGGACAAGTGGTCCGGCATCGGCTTCGGCCGCCGTTTCCGGCTGGCTTTCTTCGACCGCCACGCTTTCGGTTTCCCCGCTGCTTTCCGGCGTGGCGGCAATGGGGATAACGCCGGCGGCCGTTGCCTCGGCGGCCAGGGTGGGGATGATGTTAGAGGAGGGGGTTTCTTCCTGGCGGCTGTCCCACCAGAGTAAAATCCCTAGTACGACGGCGGCCGAGACAACCACATTGAGCAAGATCAGCGGCAGTAAGCGGCGCAATGACAACGACATCATGGGCCAATTCTACCGCTAAACCATCACTTTGCCACCGTCTACACTTACGATGCTGCCAGTCATATAGCTGCTGGCATCGGAGCAAAGAAAGAGGACCACCTGGGCTACCTCGTCGGCCGTTCCCAGCCGTTTAAGGGGGATGTTGTCCAGCCATCGTTCCAGCGTTTGGGGATCATTGCGCCTCTTCTCCGTCAGCGGCGTTTCGATCATTCCCGGCAACACCGTGTTGACGCGAATGCCGTAGGCGGCGAACTCGCGGGCGCATTCCCGCGCAAAGCCAACCATCCCCGCCTTGCTGGCGCAATAGGCGGCGCGACCTTCTAATGGCACAGCGACCCCGGCTGTCGAGCCGATATTGACGATGGCCCCACCGCGATCTTTGTTCTCATCGGCCATCACCCGCCCACACAACTGGCTCATCATAAAGGTGCCTTTCAGATTCACATCCAGGCAGCGCATCCATTCCCACTCGTCCATTTTCAGGATCGAGGTCTTCGGTTCAACGGCCGCATTGTTGACCAAAATATCCAGCCGCCCCCACTCCGCGCGAGTGGTTTCGATTAGATGTACGCACTGGAATTTGTTGCCGACATCGGCCGCGACGTCAATCGCTCGGCCGCCAGCGTCACGAATCTCCGTCGCCACCCGTTTTGCCCGATCAGGGTTGAGATCGTTCACCGCGACTGAGGCTCCAGCGGCCGCCAACGTCCTGGCAATCGCCTCGCCAATCCCTTGCCCCGCCCCGGTGACAATCGCTACTTTGTCTTTCAGCATATCTACTAGGCTCTCTAATTATAGGAGTGGCTAGTGGTTAGTTTTTACGCTCTAATCACTATCCACTAGCCACTAATCACTAACCACCCAGGCTTGCATCTATCACAGCCTGAAACTGTTCGTAGGGTGGCAGCCCCGAAAAAATTTCACCGTTGATGTCAAAGGTGGGCCGTCCGCTAATCCCGCGTTCACGGCGCAGGGTATCTAAATCTCTAATCACGGCCAGCGTGCTTTCATCGTCGTAACATTGCTCAAAAGCGTCCTGCTCCGCACCGATTTCGACGGCCGTATTGACAAAAAACTCCCGGCCGGCCAGATAAAGGCTTAATTGGCGCTCAAATAGTAATGTGTGCATTTGCCAAAACAGCGCCGAGTCCTGGCGGCCGACACATTCCGCGGCAACGGCCGAACGCTCACTACCCGTCCCCAAATCTAACAACGGCCAGAACACCAGCCGCACATCCCCCGATCGCACATAATCTTCCACAATCTGTGGCTCAGTGCCTAGCACGTAGGCACGGCAGGTCGTTCAGAGGAAGTCGGAATAATCTATTAACGTGACCGGCGCATCTTCCGCGCCGAGGAAAAAGAGGCCTTCTGGCGTGCGGCCGCTGGGAATTTCATCCGCGGCGGATTCATCAGTTGATGTTTCGCCACCGGCCGTTGCTTCAGGAAGAGACGCAGCGGACGTGGGATCAGGCGGAGGATCGGCCGCTGAATTGCAAGCTACAAAAGCAAGCAGGAACAAACCGAGGAGTGTTGCTCTCAATCGTATGCTTACCATTTCCGCCTCTAGCCTATTGGCTTCTGCCCGACATGAATGGCAATTGTGCCGAACATGAACAGGCGATAGACAACGTTGATCAGCCCGGCCGCCTCCATCGTCTGTGCCAGTTCGTCCGGCCCCTGAAACTGCTGGGTGCTGTCGGGCAAATAACGATAGGCGTCACTTTGGCCGGTGATGAGCTTGCCCAGGGTGGGGATGATGGTGTTGAGATGGAAGCGGATGAACGGCCGCAACAGGTTGTCCTTTGGTGGGCTAGATTCGAGGATGACCACACGGCCGCCGGATTGTGTCACCCGTAGCTGTTCGCGCAAGGCCCCCGGTACATCAATTACGTTACGCATCAGAAAGCCGGAGGTTACGGCGTTGAAATAATTAGCGGGGAAAGGGAGGGCCAGGGTATCGGCCGCAACCCATCGGATAGTTTCCCGTCCAGAGAGGTGCTTGCCTGCCTGCATCATCTCCAGCACAAAGTCGCCGCCCACTGCTTGCAGGTCGGCCACCTGTCGCAGCCCTTCATAGGCGATGTCGCCTGTGCCGGTGGCGATGTCGAGCAGACGGCCGCCGGGAGGCAACTGCGCCTGCTGGATCACGTAGCGCCGCCAGCGCAAATCCTGCCCGAAAGTCATCAGCCGGTTCATCAAATCGTAACGGCCGGCGATGCGGGCAAACATCGCCTGGACATAGCGGGCGCGTTCTTCACCTTGTAGATAAGCCATAATGAGCTATCAATTGCCGTTAACGGGGTTTGTCATCTGGGGAGGATTTGCTAAGAATTGCTCAACTTCAGCCCAACTATCTGCTACTAACACGACATCAAGCAGTTGGCGCACCTGTTCGCTGGTTAACGCAGAGATGGTATCGGCTATATGAAGAGGAACAACGCCAAGACGACGATTCAGGATTTGGAGCAGCATTTCGACTTCGGCCGTCCGCCGTCCTTCTTCTAACCCATCCTCCAATCCTTCTTGATAAAACTCTTTTGCCCAAGGTGACTCTCGTATGATTGCCATATCCCACCTCATGATTCGTTGTACTATCTCAGATTCTAAAATAAAAGTGGAGAGGAATGCAAGCAAGGTTTCCAATTCTGCCAGATTCTCATCAGCTAATAGTAATTTGTGTGCCTGGATGACGGTAGCTGCCGTCCCGCCATTCTTCAAGATGGGAACAAACGGTAAGAGCGTTGAAACTCCACCTTCGAGCGCTAAGCTGGCGTCTACTTCCCAAAGATTGATTACCCGATAATCCTGATGCGCTGTCAAGCCCATAAATTCGGTGTGGTAGTGCTGCACCGGCTCGGATTGACCAGGCGGGAGGACGTTCAATAGGACCGGGTAGATGGGTAAATCATAGCGTTCTTCGGCCAGGGCCGCGTAGGCGCGCATCCGTTTAGCCATGTGTTTGTCGGCGTGGAATTGGATTTCGTTGACGATCAGGAACAGGCCGTGTGTGGACGATTCGACTTTGAGCAAGACATCGTTGCTACGGCCGACCCACTGGAACTCGCCCGACAACAGATCGAGTGACTTCACTGTCTCATCGCCGGTCAACCAACGCGCCCAGGCGGTGGGGGATAGACTGACCAGACGGCGGGCACCGATGTCAACATTCCGGCTCATTCAGCGTCTTCGTTAGGGGTTTCTTTGCCGCTCTCGGCCGTTTCTGAATCTGCGGTCGGGGTTCCCTCCCCGCCAATTACCTCCCGCGCTTTGCTGGTTCCCGTTGGCGGGCCGATGATGCCACGCTCTTCCATTGTGTCAATCAGCCGCGCGGCACGGGTGTAACCGATGCGGAAGCGGCGTTGAAGCATAGAGGTAGAGGCTTTGTTCAACTTGCGCGTCAGGGCGATTGCTTCCGCCAATAACTCATCTTCCTCAGTCGAGCCGCTGTTTCCGTTGCTGCCCTCCATCTCTTGTAACGCTTCCCACAACGGCTGTTGGACGATCTCGATCTTCTTGCCCGTCGTCGCTGACGGTTCCGGGACGGGGGGAGATGGGCGAGGCTTGGCCGGGGGCGGTTGTGGGCGCGACTGCCGAGGCTGTTCTCGCTCGACGGGTGGCGGTGCAACTACCGTCGGTTCATCGTCTATGATCGGACTGGTTACGGGACGGGGGACGGCCGTCATCGGGCTTCCCGTTTGTGGCGGGGGAGCAGCAGCCTTGTCGGTGGCGGGTGTCATCGGCGCGGTGGGGATCGGCCGTTGTGCGGTCGCTTCGGCGGCCGAAATCACGTTCACGCGCCGCGCCGTTTGCCAATAGTGGATCAGCTTGCTTAGTTCGTTGTCGCTGACGAAGCAGCCTTGCAAGCGGACCGGGGCGGCCGCGTCCGGGCTTTGAAAGAGCATATCCCCCTGTCCGAGCAAGCGTTCCGCGCCGGTGCTATCGAGGATAACGCGGCTGTCGGTGCTGGAGGCGACGGCAAAGGCGATGCGGGCGGGGAAGTTGGCTTTGATCAGGCCGGTGACAACATCAACGGACGGCCGTTGCGTGGCGATGATCATGTGGATACCCGTCGCCCGTGCCATCTGCGCCAGACGGGTGATGCTGCGCTCCGTGTCTTCGGGGGCAAGCATCATCAGGTCGGCCAGTTCATCAACGATGATGACGATATAGGGCAGTTTTTCATTGCGCTTTTGCTGGCGCATCTTCTTGTTGAAGTCGAGGATGTTACGCGCCCCGACCTCGGCAAACAGCTTATAGCGATGATCCATTTCGCGCAAAGCCCATTGCAGCGTACCGATCACGCGATCCATCTCGACCACGACCGGCGCGGCCAGATGGGGAATGCCGTTGTAGCCTGTCAGTTCCACGCGCTTCGGGTCAATCATCACCAGGCGCAGATCGTCGGGGCTATTGAGCAAGAGCAGACAGGCGATAATGCCGTTGACACAAACGGACTTACCGGAGCCGGTTGTTCCGGCGATGAGCATGTGGGGCATGGCGGCGAGGTCGGTGGCGATGGGTTGCCCGGCCACGTTTTGCCCCAGGCCAATACGCAGGCTGGAGCGGATACGGCCGAAGTCCGGCGACTCCATAATATCCCGCAGCGAGACAAGGGCTTTGCTGCTATTGGGCACTTCAATGCCCACATACCCCTTCCCTGGCACAGGGGCCTGGATGCGGATCGAACGGGCGGCGAGGGCAAGCGCCAGGTCATCAGCCAGACCGGCGATTTTGCCGACCTTGACCTTGGTGCGTTTGCCGTTACGCATGATGATGTAGTTGGGTTCTACGCCAAACTGGGTGATCGTCGGCCCCTGGTTGATCTCCACAATGGTTGCGGGTGCGCCGAAGCTTTCCAGCGTGTGTTCGATAATCTCCACCTGTTCGCGGATGGCGGCGTTGTTGGTGTCCTGGTCGGAGCCGGACTCCAAAATATCGCTGATAGCCGGTAAGGTCCAATTCGAGCCGTTGGCGGTCGCGCTGGTCAGCCCTGCGGGTGACGCCGCTGTTTCCCGCTGACCGAGAACAACTGGCGCTTGCTCCGCTTTGCCCCGCGCCGGACGTGTGGCGCGTTGCGGGGCGGCTTTGGGGGCGTCTAATACTTCGGCCGTTTTCGACTCTGCCGGAGCGGTGTCTCGTCTGCGACGAGTGGTTAGGGGGAGTTGTCGCGCAGCGGGTTCTGGTGCAGACGGACTAGCAGTTGGCTGCACCGTCGGCCGCGCTCGCAGCGTTGTTCCTTGTGGTTCCAGGTCGCTGGCGGCCGTTGGATAATGCCCTTCCTCCGGCGAAGGCCGCCAAAATGTGGTCAGGAAGTGACCCAGCTCGGCGCGACTGACGCCGGAGATGAGAACAACCCCGACACAGCCCAACACAACCAGGGTCAAGATCGCGCCCAGGCCACCGAGGAAAAGGCTGAGCACATAAAAGATCGCGCTGCCCAGATAACCGCCGCCGCGCTCGGCCGCTGCCACCTGCCAGACATCAAACAGGTCCGGGTTGCGTTGCAGCGTGATCAGCGAGGCGAAGGCCAAAAACACGACCAATAGCAAGCCCAGCCCTAGTAAGCGATAAACCGGCAGGACTGGTGGTTGCTCCATTCCCCACAGAACGAGATATATTCCGATCCCTAAGGCGAGCAGGGGGAGCAGAAAATCAGCCCAGCCGAAGAGACGGCCGCTGATCTGTGAGAGGAACATGGTTAGCTGCCCCTGATTGGGTGACAGCAGGCTCAGTCCGAGGACGGCAGCGACAAAAATAAGGAAAACGCCGACGATCAACGCCTTTTGCGACAGATTGAGGCTTGGCAGGGTGGGCGCGGCCGAACGCGAGGTTGACTTGCGGGTCGTGGTGCGCTTGCTGCGGGAACGGCCGCTCGATTTTTTACTACTCGTTGTTGATCGTGTTGATTTTCGCTTTGCCATGATTCAGAAGCAACCAGCCCATACCCTTTTGGGTAGGTTGATGTAGCTCAAATGGATAGAAACCGGGTTTCTCACTATATCACCAGGGATAATAAAGGACTTATAAAGAAACCCGGTTTCTAGCGTAGCTCAAATGTTCCTGACCTGTTCATTATAACACGGACGGCCGTATTGTGTAGCGCGGGTTGTTTATTTACGCACGTCTACGCGGGTAAATAACCGCGCTACAGTGGCTTGAAAACGGCCGGTTACAATGTTACACTGTGCGCTGTCAAGCAACTTGGGGTTGGCATCCCCTGGTTGGTATATTGTTCCCATTGTTTCATAAGTTAGAGGAGAAGTGAATATGAATGCAAAAACGCGACGACTTGCTTTGTTAGTGGTGAGCGTGCTACTGCTTGCGTTGGTCCTGGCAGCTTGCGGCGGCCAGGGGACGCCACAAGCTGAACCCACCGAATCCACCACGGAAGATGTGGCTGATGTGGCCGAGGAGCCGGTGGAGGAAGCGGCCGAAGAATCAGAGGAGGGGCCGGTGGGAGGAGATTTCACCATCCAGTTGGCCGAAAATCCCTGGTCAGGGTCGGCGGCGAACGTCAATGTCGCCAAAATTATCATCGAAGAGCAGATCGGGTATCCCGTCGAAATCGTCACCATTGATGAGAACGGGCAGTGGCCGGCGATTGCCGCTGGCGACCTCCATGCCAGCCTGGAAGTGTGGCCGTCGGGACACGCGGCAAATGTGGAGCAATACATTGATGGCGGCGCGGTCGAAAACCTCGGGCTGCTTGGCCCGGTGGGCAAGATCGGCTGGTATGTGCCGAGCTATGTGGTGGAGCAACATCCTGAACTGGCGACCTGGGAGGGGTTTACCACCCCGGAAGCGGCCGCTCTCTTTGCGACGGCCGAAACGGGCGATAACGGCCAATTCCTGGCTGGCGACCCAAGCTGGGTGCAATATGACGCCGACATCATCAACAATCTAGGGATGCCGTTCCAGGTGGTGGTGGCCGGTTCGGAGGAAGCGATTCTGGCGTCGTTGGCTTCGGCCGTCAGCCGCGAAGAACCGTTGCTCTTTTACTTCTATGAACCCCATTCCGTCTTTGCCCAATATGATCTGACCGAAGTACAGCTTCCTGAATATAGCGAGGAGTGCTATGCCGGGGCAGAGTCTGGCGGTGTGGATTGCGACTATCCGGCCGATGAACTATTCAAGATCGTCTGGCCGGGCCTCGGCGACGAAGCGCCGGAAGCTTATGAGTTTTTGCAGAACATGAACTATAGCACTGAAGACCAGATTTCGATGGTCGCGGCGATTGAGTTGGATGGGCTGTCGGCCGCTGAAGCCGCCCGTGCCTGGGTGGATGAGAATGAGGCCGTGTGGAGCGAATGGCTCCCATAGACATAGGACGTTGATAATTTTCCGACACGAATGGCACGAATAACACGAAGTTTACGAGGACAGAGGGTAAACTTCGTGTTATTCGTGTCAAAAGTATTACATCAGGTGGCGTCCAAGACTGGCCTGTTTTGCTGCTGCCTGCCCATCAAGAAGGTTAGGACAACAACGGTAATCAGTGACAGAATGAGACCGCCGATGTAGACCCACGTTAGCGCGTTTGCCGGATCAAAATCATACCAGGCTCTTACAACAGCAACTAAAAGCAACGCAATCCACAGTATATTGCCCTCCAACATGATGCGGGAGGCGCTCCAACGGGGGTCGAGGGCAATGAGCAGACTGCCTGCACCGGGTAAGGTGAACCAACCGGCGACGATCCGCGCCGTAAGCGGTGTCAGCGACCAGGGCCAGATGCTGATTGCCCAGTTGGGAAACAAAAACATAGCCAGCCCAAGAACCAACTCCATTATCCCGATAGCAGCAAACGCCAAGCGCATGGGGCGGGGTAGGAGGGTATCGTTGGCTTGCGGCCGTATAGGGTCTCGTTGACGATTTACCCAATAGACAAAGGGGATTAGAAAAGGGGTGACGGTATAGAGTAAGGTCCACAGCCAAAAGGTAATGTGGCTTTGATTGAAGCGGTCCAGGTGTAACAACGTCGCTATCCCCATCGGCCAGACAAAAGCGGAGATGGCGACGAAACCGGCGCCTACTTCGTGCCAGCGGCTGGAAAATATGGCCCGCAGAAAAAAGTAACCACCAGCCAGATAGCCCGCGCCCATCAGCAAGGGGGTCATTCGCGGCTGGATCGTCCAGGCAAACAACTCCTCGGTGCGATCAGGAAACAGGTAAAGAATCACGAAGGACGCCAGTAAGACGGGAACGATTACAACCGATACCCAACGGGTCAACGGCAAGATGCGATCATCACGCGAAGGGACGTTCATAGCTATCTCCTGGAGTCGTGGCTTAGTGGCTTACCCTGTAGCTCCCACATAATTTACCGGTTGGCGACGATAGACCGCCAGGATGAAGATGGCGGCCACCAACGCGGCGACATAAGCGCCAATGTAAAGTAGGCCACCAGGGCGGTTGGCAAAATCAAATTGACCAAGATGGAGCAAGGCAGCGACGAGAATGGGTATGAGCAGCCCCAATCCAGCACGCACGTAAAGCAGCCAGGGAGCCAGGTTTCGTGCCCAGATAAGTGGTAGCGCCGAAAGCGCGAGCGCGGCATAAAAAGCAGCGAACGCTCTGACGGTAAAAAGAGTAAGCGGCTGGGGAAAGATGCCCCCCTCAGTTGAAAGGCCGCCTGCCTGGGCACGGCCGCCAAGCAAAGCCAGCAAGCCGACAAAGACGACAAAGAAAATAATGACCGGCCGATTCCATAATGGAATAGCCAGCCCCTCTGCGGCCAGCGAAGGACGTTCACGCAACCAGGTTACGATCCCGACAATAGCGGTCACCACTGTCAGCCCTAGCGTTAAAATATAAGGCCAGGCCAGTGGAACATTGAGGATAAGCAGCTCCCGAAACAGGAACAGCACGAGCAATTCCAGAATGCCAAACACCCATAGATAGATCAGTGAAGGATAGACCACAGGCCAGCGGCCGATCCGCGCACTTTCCCAGGCGTAGTAGGCATTGCCCAAACACCAACCACCCATGGTCATCGCCACAAATGACGAAATCTTCCAGGAGAAGTTGGCGGCCGACCATGCCGGGGCCAGAAAGAGGATGAGTCCGAGGGCAGCATAAAGTATTGCCAGCAACAGCGTTAATCTGCGCAGGAGTGGGGAAAGCATGGCAAACCTCTTATGATTGAATGCAGCCGTGAATCAGAGATTTGACGGATGCCTAGTGAGGAACGGACTACGTTTTTGACAGCATAGCAGATTGACTGAAGGAATACATTGGGGACAAGTCAGATTATGTACCTATCATTTGTCCTATAGCTGAACCTGACTTTCGATAGGGCCGTTTCGTTGATCTGGCTGAGTAAAGTAATTTAACCGGCATTCCGAGCGGAGCGAGGGATCCTTGGTGCATTTCTGATATAGGAGGTTGTAAGGGATTCTTCACTCCGTTCAGAATGACGTGTAGTGTTACCCGCCCTGTCGTTCCGAGCGGAGCGAGGAATCCCTGGCGAGTTGCTGGTCAAAGCAGTTGCAAGAATGCTTTACAGCCTGCCCTGATCAGAAACGATTCCGCTGCGCCCAGGCCTGGGTGATGCGGTCGAGGATGATCGCCATAATCACAATCGCCAGCCCGGCTTCCACACCGCGCCCTGTCTCTACCCTTGCCAACCCCGTCACCGCTTCCAGGCCCAGGCCACCGCCGCCGACCAATCCGGCGATAATCACCATCGACAAGACGAGCATGATTGTCTGGTTGACGCCGGTCAGGATCGCCGGAAGTGCCAGGGGCAGTTGCACCTTGAGCAAGGTCTGCCTGGCTGTGGAGCCAAATGCCTCGGCCGCTTCCACCGCTTCGGGATCGACCTGGCGGATACCGAGCGTGGTCAGCCGGATAGCGGGGGGCAGCGCGTAAAGCACTGAGGCCATGATGCCGGGGATACGGCCGACATTAAAGAGCATAATCACCGGGACGAGATAGACAAAGGGGGGAATGGTCTGTAAGAAGTCCAGCAGTGGCTGGAGCATTTTCTCCACATTTTGGCTGCGTGCCGCCCAAATCCCCAGCGGGATGCCAATTAGCAACGATAGCCCGACGGCGACCATCACCTGGCTGAAGGTGTCCATCGCATGATTCCACATGCCCAACAGGCCAAGGGAAAGCATCCCCAGGGCGGCAAAAAGGGCCAGCCGCCGACCGGCCGCTACCCAGGCGATGAAGGCCACCCCCAGCACCACGACCGGCCAGGGGAGGAAGTTTTGGAAGAAGTGGCGCAGCGGGTTTAAGATGCGAATGGTTAGAAAATCGCTGAAGGGGCCGGTTCCGAGGGGTAAGTCACCGATCTGGTAGAGGTTGTCGCGCATCCAGGCGACGGCCGTATCAACCATTGGCGCAATTCGTAATTGCCAGGAGGAGGGGAAGTCGGCCGTTCCCGTTTGCAAGCCAACCACCAAAAAAACCAGCAGCAAGAGCAAACTGCCCAGCAAATAAGCATGGCGTTTGATAAACGGCTGCTTGCCGCCCGCGTCAAGATGGCCTGTGCGTCGTTGCTGGGCAAACGCCTGGCTGAGCCGGTCGAGCAGAATGGCGAGAAAGACAATCGCCAGCCCCGCTTCCAACCCTTCGCCAACCCGTAAGCGTTGTAGGGAGACAAGCACTTCACGCCCCAGGCCGCCCGCGCCGATCAGCGCGGCAATGACGACGATGCCCAAAGCCATCATGATCGTCTGGTTGACCCCGGCCATGATCGTTGGCGCGGCCAGCGGCAGTTGCACCTTGAACAAGGTCTGGCGTTCGGTTGAGCCGAAGCTGTGGGCGGCTTCCACGGCCGCCGGGTCCACCTGCCGGATACCGAGGGTGGTCAGCCGGATGGCCGGGGGCAAGGCGAAGATCACCGTGGCGATCACGCTCGGAACGCGGGCAATGCCAAAGAAGAGCAAGGCGGGGATGAGATAGACAAAGGTGGGCATGGTCTGCATTCCGTCCAGTATCGGCCGCAGCACCGTCTCAAATCGTTCATGTCGCGCGGCGAAAATGCCCAAGGGAATACCGATCAACAAAGAGATGGCGACGGCAACGCCCATCAAGGCCAGCGTTTGCATACTCTCGTCCCATAGCCCAAAGAGGCCAGTGAAGAGCAGGCAAGCGGCCGTTAGCACAGCCAGCGACGGGCCGCCCAGCCGGTAGCCGAGCAGGAGCGTGCCCACAACCAGCACCAACCAGGGCATCCAGAGCAGGAAATTTTCTAGGCGGCGCAGCGTAAAATCAATGGCGTCGCTTAGTGGCTCAAAGAACACCAGGAAGAGCGGATGGCTGGTGCGGTTGGCGATCACCCAGCCTTCGAAGGCGTCAATCGGTTGGCGCAGGCCGAGGTTCCACGCTTCGGGGAAACGCTGCAACTCCGGCGCGGTTTGGGCCAGGAGGAAGAGCAGGACGGCCGCCAGCACCGCACCGCCGATGAGAAACGGCCGTGTCCCCCAGGGGGACGGCCGTGACTGTGGTAAACGGAGTATCGGTTCGGCGCTGCTGTCCATCTGATAAACCTCCCTTTAAAAGCGTTACGCAGATCGCGCGGTATACATTCACGAATGCCGAACGCAGATGACGCTGATTTTAGCCCTTTATGCTTAATCCATACAATCCGCATCATTCGCATCAACAGGCTCGTCGGAAGCGGGTTGGCCGGTGAGTAGTGAGGTTCCGAGCGTGGGGTAGGGGGCGGAGCCGGTGATCAGTCTTGCGCCGCGCTTGCGCGTCCAAAAGTAGCTGGCCCATTGGATCATCACCAGTAGCTTGTTGTCGAACTCGATCAGGAACTGGATGTGGACAAAAACCCAGACCAGCCAGGCGAAGAATCCGCTGAAGCGGAATCCACTAATGTCGGCGACGGCCGCGCTGCGGCCGATCACTGCCAGGTTGCCCTTATCGCTGTAACGAAAGGGGGGCAACGTTTGTCCTTTGGCCTGCTTGCGGAGCAAGTTGGCGACATAGCGCCCCTGTTGCATTGCGACTTGCGCCACACCGGGCAGTGGCTCTCCCGTTTCATCTTCCAGATAGGCCAGATCGCCAATCACAAAGATGTTGGGATGGTTGGGAATGGAGAGGTCGGGCTGGACTTTGACACGGCCGCTGCGATCCAACTCTACGCCTGCTTCTCGCGCCAAGACCTGGCCCATCCTAGACGCTTTGACCCCGGCCGCCCAAATCACATTCTGGACAGCCATAAATTGCGCTTCGCCATTGTCCTGGTTTTGTAAGAGAACGCCTCCCTCTTGCACGTCGTTCACCCGCGTATGGGTGCGGATGGTTACACCCAGCTTTTGCAGATCACGCGCTGCTTTGGCCGATAGGTTGGGTGGATAGGTGGGCAGAACCCGGTCTAGCCCCTCGACTAAGATAATGTTGGCTTCGGTGGGGTCAATATTGCGAAATTCGCCACGCATCGTATAACGGGCCAGTTCGGCCAGCGTCCCAGCCATCTCCACGCCGGTTGGCCCCGCGCCAACGATGACGAAGTTGAGCAGCGAACGGCGTTTTTCTGGATCAGGTTCTCGTTCGGCCGTCTCAAAAGCCAATAAGATGCGGCGGCGAATCGTGGTCGCGTCCTCGATTGTTTTCAGGCCGGGGGCCAACTCCGCCCACGCTTCGTCGCGGCCGAAATAGTGGTGGGTTGCGCCGGTGGCGACGATGAGTATATCAAACGAGAACCTTTCATCGTGAAGGATAAGGCACTGTTGTCGAAGATCAATATCCTGCACGTTGGCAGTGATCACGCGCACGTTCTTTGCACGGCGCAAAACAGCACGCAGCGGTGAAGAGATGTCGCTGGGGGCGAGGCCACCGGTTGCTACTTGATAGAGCAGAGGTTGGAAGAGATGGAAGTTGCGCCGGTCTACCAGCGTCACCTGGAAGGGGGCATTACGCAACCACTTGGCCGCATACAGCCCGCCAAACCCGCCACCAACGATCACGACATGCTTCATCTATCTACCACAAAAACCCAAAGCCACAACGTTCTGTGTAGTCGGCTTTGGGGCATGGCGATGGCCTCGGTCTCTATGCTGTGTAGTAGGCGATTCCGACCGTGCCAGGGCCAACGTGCGTTCCAATCACAGGGGTTAGTTCATTCTGCACCAGTTCAACAGGGTTGGCTATTTGCTGGAGTTGTTGGACGAGGTGCGCCTGGTCTTCCGGCGCGGCCGCACCAATGGTCGCGGCATGGACGTTTTGTTTACCAGCCAGGTCTTGTTGGGCGATGTCGAGGATGTGTTGCATCGCCTTGCGCTTGGTGCGTACCCGCGTCAATGGCTCAATGCGGCCGTCGGCCAAATGCAAAACGGGTTTCATCGAAAGCATGGAACCTAACAAGCGTTGCGCCCCACCAATGCGGCCGCCGCGGTGGAGGAACTCCAGTGTATCAACCACAAACATGATCTTCACTTTTGGCACAAGGTCACGGACGATCTCGGCCACTTCCTGGGCGCTTTTGCCCGCTTCGGCCGCGCGTGCCGCTGCCAAGACCTGCAACCCCAGTCCCAGCGACGCCGAACGAGAGTCAACGATCTCAATTGGAAAATCCCCCATTGCTTGCAAGGCGGTATGGGCGGAAGATAAGGTGCCACTCAGATGCTCGGAAATAAAGATGCCGACAATGCTATCGGCCGTTTCCGCCAGTTCGCTGAAAACCTCCACAAACTGTCCAGGGGATGCTTGCGAAGTGGTGGGGATTTCTTTGGCTGTGCTAAGACGACGGTAAAAGCCATCGGGGAAAATATCAATTCCATCGAGCAGGCTTTCCCCTTCCCAGTTGAGGATTTGGGGAATGACGCGGATGTTGTGCTTGCGAACTAACTCGGCGGGTAAATTGGCGGTGCTATCGGTCATAATAGCAACTGGTACTTTGGCCATGGACAAACTTACTCCTTCAGCAGCTAACCTATGTTTATTTGAGCTATGGTTGTCAGGGGCAAGCTGGAGTTTCAACAATCCTTTCGCACTGTTGCTCCGCCTGCTTCCCCCTGTCTCATGCTCTGTTGTGGGCTATACAATTTGAGATTTAGTAAAGCTTTAGCGCGTCCAGATTTTATGCAAGAGCGCGGGAAAGGGCAAAGAATAGCGAATATCGTCGGTTTTAGGCTTTCAGGCTGCTGAGTTAGGGCGGGGTTGGCTTTGTCTGGCCCGCTTTGACCAATACGCGTGTCGTCTGGTAGACGTCTTTGCTTCTAACCAGCGTTTCGCCGACGAGGACCGCATCTACGCCAATGGCTGCCATCTGGCGCACATCGTCGGCCGACTTTAGCCCGCTTTCGGCAATGGTCACGATTTCGGGGGGGATGGCTGTTCTTAGCCGGGCGGTATTGGCAAAATCAACGGTGAAGGTCTGCAAATTGCGGTTGTTGACGCCGATGATACGCGGATTGAGGCGCAAGACGCGCTCTAGCTCTTCTTCGGTATGCACCTCCACCAGCGCGTGCATGGCGAGTTGGTGGGTCAGCGCGAGCAGTTGCTTGATCTCGCTGTCGCTCAACACGGCGGCGATCAGCAACAGCGCGTCCGCCCCGGCCACCCGCGCCTCATAGACCTGATAGGGGTGAAAGATGAAGTCTTTACGCAAGACGGGCAGGCGCACGCTCTCTTTTACGTCGCGTAGATGTTCGAGCGAGCCTTGAAAGTGGCGGCCGTCGGTCAATACGGAGATCGCGCTCGCGCCAGCCCGTTCATACGTTTGCGCCAACACCACTGGATCGTAGTGGGGGACCATCAGCCCCTTGCTCGGCGACGCTTTTTTACATTCGGCAATGAGCGAGACGCCGGGGGCTTTCAGCGCGGCGTAAAAGTCGCGCGTTGGTTGGGCGACGCTGGCAAACGCCCGCAAATCTTCAAACGGGACTTCCTGCATCGTTTTCGGCAGTTGGTCGCGGTGGTAGGCCATGATCTCATCGAGCATGGTCCCCCGTCGTTGGGCAAGTTGGCTTACACTCATAAAGGTTTACTTAACCACAGATTGACACAGATTGAACGGAGCAACACAGTTATGTTTGCACGTTAAGAGGGAACGCTGATTTTCGCGGATAAAACGCAGATTCGCGCTGATTTTTAGAAAAGATCGGCGTGAATCTGCGTCCCATCTTGCACTATGATTCATATTGATTAACGGGCGAATACATCGGCAACATTGAGCTTGAAATCTACCAGAACGGTAGAGTTTACTTGCTCGCCAGCCTCATACACGCCTTGCTGAATATACTCCTCATCTTGCAGCGATAATATTTCAACCGTTCGTAAGCGGTAATCTACCAGCCAATACTCGGCTACCCCTGCCTGGCGGTAAAGTTCTAACTTGATTTTGCGATCATGCGCCCAGTTGCTCGGCGAGAGGACTTCTACGACCAAATCTGGCACGCCCTCAATGTACTGCTTGCCGATGATATGGCTGCGCTGCTTAGAGATGAATACTACATCCGGTTCAATTGGCACTTCCTGGCCGGGCAAGCGCACACCTATCGGCGCACTAACAACTATCCCAAGATCGTTATCACGAGCGTGCAAACGCATCCACATGATCAGGTTCGATACTGTGTTTTGATGCTCAAACGAAGGAGGGGGCATGATGTGTAACACTCCGTCAATCACTTCATAGCGGTAGCCATCATCGGGCAGACGCGCCCAATCTTCATAGGTCCACTCTCCCTGCTTGGGCCAATGGAGTTGTGCTTCCGCTTGGGTAAACTCTTTTAGTGCCATTACAAGCCCTCTTTCTGCCTTGCCCGGCTCTGCTGAACGAGCCAATGACAGGGCTGCCTACTTCTCCATGCACTCTTCTTCGTATGATTGTAGCACATCAGCAGGGGTATCGTTTCGATTAAATTTTTAGTCAGCGAACCGTTGCGTTCTAACTAACCATTTATCAAGCGTATTTTGTGCTGCGCCGCTGTCGATGGCTTCACGCGCGGCCGCCAGTCCTGTTGCCCAATCGCTGCTTTCCAGGCTTAACACGGCGGCGGCATTCAACACCACGATATCGCGGCGCGGCCCCTGGTCGCTGCCGGAGAGAATGTTGCGCGTGATTTGCGCGTTTTCCTGTGGCGTGCCACCGATCAGGTCGTCCAGCGTGGCCGGTGGCAGATCGAGCGAGGCCGGGTCAAGATCGGTATTGGTGACGCGGCCGTCGCGCAAATGGCTGACCCGATTCACGCCCGTTGTCGAAAGTTCATCCAGCCCACCGGCCCCATGTACGACATAAGCCGCCTCGCTGCCCAGCGTGCCGAGGACATGGGCCATTGTTTCCGTCAGTGCCGGATCATAGACGCCAATCAGTTGGTGGGTCGCCCCGGCAGGGTTGGTCAGCGGGCCGAGGATGTTGAAGATCGTCCGTTGGCCGATCTCGCGGCGCGGGCCAATGGCAAAGCGCATCGCCGGATGGTGGTTGATCGCGTAGAGGAAACCGATCCCCACCTCTTGCACACACTCGGCCACCTGTTCCGGGCTGAGATCGAGATTGGCCCCCAGGGCGAGCAGCACATCGGCCGAGCCTGATTGGCTGCTGGCGGCGCGGTTGCCGTGCTTCGCCACCTTCAGCCCACAGGCGGCAAGGACAAAGGCGGCCGTGGTGGAGATGTTGAAGGTGTGCTTGCCATCCCCTCCCGTGCCGCAGGTGTCTACCAGACGGCCGCTCTCCGGCAACAATACATCCACCGGAATGACATGGCGGCGCATGGAGCGTGCGCTCCCGGCGATCTCTTCCACCGTCTCACCCTTCATGCGCAAGGCGGTCAGGTAGCTGCCGATCTGCGCCTGGCTGGAAACGCCGTCCATGATCGCGTCCATCGCCGCTTCCGCTTCTTCCAGGCTCAAGTCCTGGCGGTTGATCACTTTCGCAATTGCTGCTCGTAATGGCATAAGAAGCATCCTAATGGTTAATTGTGAATGGTCAATTGTTAATTGTTAATGTTGGCCATTCCCCAATCTCCAATCTCTAATCTCCCAGTCTCTTACAGCACTTTCGTCACTTCCAGCTCGATCCCTTCCTGCCGCGCGGCGGCCAGTGCGTCGGGAGAACCCATGACGACGATCTGCCCGCTGTTACGCAGGGCGTCCAGCGCGTCAGCCAATTGGCGGAAGTCGGCCGCTGTCGTCCCTAGCACCTGATCGCGGTATTGTTGCAAAATTTCGTCACTGTCGCCGGTCAGGTAGCGGACGAGCGAGGTGTAGCCTTTGGCGTCTGGCAACTGGTAGGCGTCAATCGCGCCAATGGCGCCGATGATGCTGCGGGTCAGATCGTCCTCGCTGACTTCCAGACGACGCAGGAAGTCGGCCGTGCCGTCGTAATTGGCGAGCGTCTTTAGCAGGTTCGGGTCGCGATAGGAGAGGTAGCTGAATACGCCGGACTTGCGATCGAAGGCGCAAAAGCCGCCATAGGCCCCACCTTGCACGCGAATCTTCTCCCAGAGATAGGAGGTGCGGAGGTGGTTGGTGATCACGCTCATTGAGCCGTGTGGCGTATAGCCCAGTTGGTAGAGGTTGCCGCCCTTGCCGACGTAGTTGACCTGGGCAGGGATGGAAAGCCCTTCGTTGGCTGGCAGTGCGGGTGGCGTCCAGGGGATGGGCCTGGTTTGCTCGGCCGGTAAGCGGGAGAGGAAGTCCGCCAGTTGCGGGGCAAAGGTGGCATAGTTGTCCTGGTCGAGGGTGACGTTGCTGATCATGTTCGGCCGTTGCACCAGCAGCCGCCGCACCACATCCAGCCGTTCGACCACCGCCGGCCAATCGCTTTCGATCTCTTCGGCCAACCGGCGCAGAAAGAGCAGATAGGCAACGCCGCCAATTTGCTCGCTGGCCCAATCGGCGGTGTTGAAGTGGGAGCGCAGGCGGGTGTTGACGACGGTGTGGCCGCTGGGGATTAATCCCGCTTCCTTTCCAGCCTTGCTCTCCAGCACGATCTGCCGGAAGCGTTCGCGGTTGTCGAGCTTGACGGTCAGCAACACATCGCGCAGGATCGCCAGCATCTCTTCCGCCTGGGCGACGGTGGACTTGGCGCGAAGGAAGAGCCAGGCGGCCGTCTCGTCGCTTCCTTGTAGCGAGGAGGTGAGCGATGTCGGCCAGATGCCGCCGGTTTTGCGGCCGATGCGCTGTGAGAGCTTCACAAAATCTTCCTCGACCGTCCCCAATTCGACAAAGGCGCGGCCGAGCAAGGGGACATAGGGCAGGTACTCTTGGGGCAACGCTTGCAGGTTAAAGCCCACGTCGAGGTAGAC
This sequence comes from uncultured Ardenticatenaceae bacterium, assembly GCA_964410625.1. Taxonomy (GTDB): domain Bacteria; phylum Chloroflexota; class Anaerolineae; order Promineifilales; family Promineifilaceae; genus CAYPHY01. The sequence goes on from CAYPHY010000032.1 coordinate 56,585, forward strand.
AATGCCATTGGTGAAAAGATCGTGGTAGAGGACACGGCTGCTGGCAAGCTCCTCTTCCGCCAGAGGGATCGCTTTGTGCTCGCGGTCGAGATCGGCCAGAGTCAACATCGGCAGCTTCGCCAGCTCCTCCGGCGGATCAGGCGTCTCCTGGCGACGTTTTAGCTCCTGGGTATTGGCGATAATTGCTTGCACATCCTCCTCATCCAGAGTGGCCTGGAGTTGCGCCAGCCGTTCCTTCTCGGCCGCTTCCAGCCGCCGCGCCTGTTCGGGGTCTGGTTCGAGGATGACGGTCGAGCGGTGGGTGTTGTCTAGCAGGTATTGGCGGATCAACGATTGTAGATAAGCGGGGTCGGCCGCCAATCGCTCCTTGATTTCGTTGAGCGGGACTTCATAGGCGAGTGGAAGCAACGGGTCGCGGTCATGGAGCCAGGTATCGAGCGCACGCATCATCAGGCTCAGCCCGCGTGGATAGCGGCCAGTGTTGTTTTCGCGTAGCGCAAATTCGATGGTGTTCACCGCCGCTTCGATCATGTCGGCCTCGAACCCTTCGGCCGCCAGTCGTTCCATTGTCTCCAGAATCAATGCTTCCACCTGGGCGGTCTTTTCCAGCTCCACCCCCTTCAGCCCAACCGAGAAGGTCATTTGCCGTAAGTGGGTAGCCAGGCCGCTGCCGACCAAATCTTCACCGAGGTCGGAATCAATCAACGCCTTGCGTAGCGGCGAGGCGGGCGTTTCCATCAGGGCATAGGAGAGAATGGTCAGGCCCATGGTCAACAGCGCGTCCTCAAACTCCGGCAAGGCCCAGTTCATCTGTACATACGCTTTCGGGCGGCCGTTCGCGCTCTCCTCATCCACGCTATAGGGGACGGAGAGGCGTTTTGGCTCGGAGAACGGCCGTTGTAGCTCAATTGCGGAGGCGACGGTTTTGGCTGAATAGTTGTTCAAATATTCGTTCAAAATACGTAGCCGTTCTTCGGGATCGTCGTCGCCATAGAAGAAGATGAAGGCATTGGATGGATGGTAGTAGTTCTCGTGAAACGCCTTAAATTGCTCGTAGGTTAGATCGGGAATGACCGCCGGGTCGCCGCCGGAGTCGAAGCCATAGGTGGTATCAGGAAAGAGCGAACGCTGGCTATGGCGATAGAGAACGCTGTCGGGCGAGGAGTAGGCGCCCTTCATCTCGTTAAAGACCACTCCTTTATAGCTCAGTGGGGCATCGGCCGTTTCCAATTCGTAATGCCAACCTTCCTGCTGGAGGTGGTAAGGGGTCAGCAACGGGTTGAAAACGGCATCGAGATAGACATCCACCAGATTATAAAAATCTTTCAGATTGGTGCTGGCGACGGGGTAGGCGGTCTTATCGGGATAGGTCATGGCGTTGAGAAAGGTGTTCAACGAGCCTTTGACCAACTCAATGAACGGCTCTTTCAGCGGATACTTTTGCGAGCCGCCGAGGACGGAGTGTTCCAAGATATGGGGCAAGCCGGTGGAGTCGGCCGGTGGCGTGCGAAAGGTGATGCCGAAGACCTTGTTTTCGTCATCATTCTCCAACGAAAGCAGCCGCGCCCCTGTTTGGATGTGTCGCCACAGTCGCGCTGTTGTATTTAGTTCTTGAATCTGTTCCTCACGTAGTAGTTCAAAGCCGTGGGATTGGATCGATTGGGTAGATTGGGTCATCAATTGCTCCTATTGGGGAAGAGGTTCAGAGATTAAGAGACTAGCGATTAAGAGAGTAGAGACTGGGAGACTTAGATGTTTAGTCTCGTAGTCTCCCAATCTCTCAATCTCCTGCTTTCCCCTGCAAAAAGTTTTGCAAAATTTCTTTGCCATGTTCGGTCAGAATGCTTTCGGGATGAAATTGTACACCGACTACGGGATGGGTCTTATGTTGCAAGCCCATAATCTCGCCGTCGCGAGTGAAGGCGGTCACTTGCAGGCAGTCGGGCAGTGGTTCTTCGACGATCAGCGAGTGGTAACGGGTGGCTGTGAAGGGGTTGGGGATACCGCTGAAAATACCGTCGCCGTGATGGTAAATGGGTGAGGTTTTGCCGTGCATCAGGCGCGGGGCGCGGGTGACTTTGCCGCCATAGACCTGCCCCATGCATTGGTGGCCGAGGCACACGCCGAGGATGGGGGTTGTTGGCCCCAGTTCGCGGAGCACCTCGTTGGAAATACGGCCGTCGTCGGGGGTGCCGGGGCCGGGGCTGATCACGATGTGGCTCGGCCGCAACGCCCTGATCGCCTCCAGCGTGGTCTGGTCATTGCGAAAGACGCTTAGCTCTGCGCCCAGTTCGCCCAGGTATTGCACCAGATTATAGGTGAAGGAGTCGTAGTTATCAATCACGACAATCATGGTTGGTTCATCTCTCAGAAAATAGTTACGCTGATGACGCGGATAGTTCGCAGATAACGCGGATTTTCATCTTTTTTGCTGTGTATCATGCATGATGTCCTGTAGCATGGGTCGGCGTTTCAATCTATATTCGTACAATCCGACGCGGGT
>CAYPHY010000033.1:0-58447 GCA_964410625.1 uncultured Ardenticatenaceae bacterium
AATGAACAATGAGACAATGAGACAATGAACAATGAGGCAATGAACAATGAACAATCTAAATATCCGCGTTATCTGCGTAGTATCTGCGTCATCCGCGTAACCATACAAGCAATGAGACAATGAATAATGAAGCAATGAACAATGAAAGAATCCGCGTTATCTGCGTAATATCTGCGTCATCCGCGTAACCATTCTTACCCCTATGATCATCCGTACCGCTACCCCCACCGATGCGCCGGAACTGGCCCGGCTGAATACCGCCTTTAATGAGACGGATACCCCGGCCGAACTGATTGCCGCCCGCCTGGCTGACCCGCATGGCGTCGAGACGGCCGTTGTCGTTGAGATAGACGGCCGACTGGTCGGCTTTGCCAGTCTGCGGATTGTGGCCTCTCCCTTCTATCGCCAGCCTAACGCCGAGTTAACCGAACTCTATGTAGAGCCGGAATATCAACGGCGAGGTGTCGGCCGCGCTCTGGTGCTTTATGCTGAAGAAGTGGCACGCAAGCGGGGCGTCGAAGAGATAATGGTCGTGACCGGTTTCGACAACGCTCCGGCTCTGGCCCTCTATCAAAGTTTGGGCTACCGTCTGGATGCTGATCCGGCGTTGTTGAAATCATTCGCTGATGTCGAAACGGCACTATCAGAGGGCGAGCATACACCGCCCTATCCAGCGGTCATTGCCGCCGCGCGAGCGATCATCGCCCAACGCCACAAGCCGGATGTCCATGAAGTAGGCGCGGCCGTGCTCACGCGGGGCGGCCGTCTCTTTTCCGCTGTCCACCTGGAAGCGTATGTCGGGCGTATCGCCGTTTGTGCGGAAGCGATTGCGATTGGGATGGCGGCCGCGGCCGGGGATACGGACTTGCTGGCAGTTGTGGCGGTGAATCGGGACGGCCGTATCGTCGCCCCCTGCGGCATGTGCCGCGAACTCATCTCCGACTATTCGCCGGAGTGCCAGGTCATTCTGGCGGAGGATAGGGTGGTCCCTGTGTTGGAGCTACTCCCTGATAAATACCGGAGAGAAGCAGAAACAAACACATAATTGTATTGTTTCCTGCCCTTACAAACTTTGGCTTTAACCCACTCCCAAAGAAGCAAGATAAATTTCATCACTCAATAAGATGTTTACCAACTCATCAAGGTGTTGTCTAATTGTTTCTGTCGCTACTGTCGCCGGTTCATCAAAGTAATAGAATTCTCTTGCCCAATAAATATCTGTGACAGGAAATGGCTCTCCATGTAAGAAAATATTCTGACCCACTTTTAAACGTCCTTCATGAAGTAAAGATTCTCCATGAGTCAAAAAGAAGGCAATTGCCAAATTTTTCTCTAATGAATTCAACCAGTTACTTTCTTTGGAGTGGTCTTCATGCAAACTTATTGCTTTTTGAATCGCAGCATAGCCAAAAATTATAATCGCCTCTAAATAAGCTTCGAAAGAATCTCGATCCGGTGCATTCAGTGGAATCGCTTTATCCAAGAAGAATTTTGCTCGTGACAATGGATGGCGTTTTGGAAACACCCGCTTAGAGTCACTTTTTGGCTCTACTACTGTATCTTCAATAGTGCCTGTTGATTTAAAATTTTCACTATCTCTTTTATCATCTTGTGGGGCATCAAGGGTAGAGAAAAGTTGAGACGTGAAACCTAGTTCTTCACGAACTATGTGGTGTATCAGGTGTTCAAGATCAGTTGAACTTATACGAAATTCCTCTTGGGTTGAATCGGTAGTCATAATTTACTCCGTAAACTTTCATTATACATTGATGCAAAATGGAAGACACGGGCAATTGCCTAACGGTTTGACGTAGATACAATAGCCCTTATGACGGCCGCAAACAAACTCCTCGTCATCGGCATTGATGGCGCACCGTATGATTTAATCGCCCGATGGACAGATGAAGGACAACTGCCCCACCTCGCCCGCCTGATTGAGCGCGGGCAATTTGGGATTCTCAACTCCACCATCCCCGTCCACTCCCCCACCGCCTGGACAACCTTCACCACCGGCCTCAACCCCGGCCAGCATGGCATCTTTGACTTTGTGCGTCGCGAACCGGGAAGCTATGAACTGCGCGTGGTGCGGGCTGACCAGATTCCAGGCGCGTCTTTGTGGCGACTGCTCAGCGACAACGGCCGCCAGGTGGGCGTGATCAACGTCCCTATCACCTATCCGCCGGAGCCGGTGAACGGCTTTTTGATTAGCGGCCTGGGGACGCCAGACTTTGCCGACTATGCCTACCCCCCTTCGTTGAAGCAGGCGTTGGACGCACAAGGTTATCGCGTCAACAACAAGTTCTTCTTTGTCCCTGACCGCCAGGATGAGTGGCTGGCCGATGTGATGGCGATGACCGACATGAGCGGCCGTACCGCGCTGCAACTGATGGGCGAACGGCCGTGGGAGTTCTTCATGGTCGTCTTTCGCAATAGCGACGAAATTTGCCACTTCTTCTGGCACCATATGGATAAGAGCCATCCCAAGCACGACCCACAAGCCCCGGCCAGGTATCAAACCGCCATCCTCGACCTTTACCGGCGTGTGGATCATTGGGTGGGCGAGATGGTGGCGGCCGCTGGAGAGCAAACCAATGTCGTCGTCATGTCCGACCATGGCGCAGGGCCGCTGTATCGCGATGTATTCCTGAACGAATGGCTCTGGCAACAAGGGTGGCTGACGATGAAGGAGCAAGCGGCCGGGCGCAAACGCTGGATGACGATCACACGCAAGCTAGGCATCACCCGCGCCAACATCTCCGACGCGCTGACCCGCCTCAATCTCCACCGCCTGGAAGTGCTGATCAAACGCGCTCTCGGCGACCGCATTCGCGTCTTGCCCCGCGATGAACGGTTGGAATTTCACGAAGCGATTGATTGGAGCCGCACCAAAGCGTATAGCTTTGGCTATTACGGTCAGATTTTCATCAACCTCAGAGGTCGGGAACCGCAAGGCATTGTTGAGCCGGGTGCAGAGTATGAAGCAGTACGCGAAGCGATTGCCCAGGCGATGCTGACGCTGGTGGACCCGGCCGACGGCCGCCCCGTTGTCGATCGCGTCTACACAAAAGAGGAGCTATATCACGGCGACTACCTCGATGAAGCCCCCGACCTGTTGGCAATCATGCGTGGCCTCTCCTATACGACGCGCAAGGGGTATGAATTTGCGGCAGAACGCGGCGTCATCTTCCGCGAACCGTACACCGAAGAAACGGGCAGCCACCGCCTGGAAGGGATTTTGGCCGCTGCCGGGCCGGACATTGAACAAAGAGCGGAGCTACCGGCGCACGACATCCAAGATTTGACCCCTACCCTGCTGCATTTGCTCCACTGCCCCATCCCCACTTACATGGATGGGCGATTGATCAATGAATTGTTCGCACCCCGCTTCTTAGAACAACACCCACCCCACTATGTAGAGTCCGACATTGCCAGTCGGGATGATGCACCGGCCGATTGGGATGCGACGGCCGAAGCGGAGATCACCGAACGGCTGAAAAAGCTCGGCTACCTCGGCTGAGCGGCCGGGTAACGAGCGTACTTTACTAAATGATGATCACTGCTTGCCCAGACCGACATTTCTGGCTATAGTCCCGAACATGATGCAACCTGCGTTTATTCGAGCGGCCATGGAGACCGATCCCGGATTACTCCGCGATCATAATGAGGATTTTATCATGCGCCGCGAGCCGCAAGACGCGGCCGATGAGGAACGTCACGGTTGGCTCTACATTGTCGCCGATGGCGTGGGCGGAGCCGACGCGGGCGAGGTGGCGAGCCAATACGCCAGCGAACAGACGGTCCGCCACTATTTAGAGAGTTCTCAATCCGATTGGGGACAGCGGCTGCTGGAGGCGATGCAGGGGGCCAACACCGATTTACGCCAGTTTATCGCCGAGCGCAACGACAACCGGCGGATGGCAACCACAATGGTTGCCGCCGTCATTCACGCCAACCAGCTTTATCTGGCCAATGTTGGTGACAGCCGGGGCTATCTTTGGCGCAATGCAACCCTACAACAGTTGACCAAAGACCAAAGCCTCGTCGCCCGTCTGGTTGAGGAGGGGGCGATCACCGCTGAAGAGGCCGCCCATCACCCACATAAAAATGTCATCCTATACAGTATTGGCTCCGAAAAACGGCCGCCTATTGACCTGTTTGAGCATGAGCTGAAGCCGGGAGACAAACTAATCCTCTGCTCCGATGGTCTGACCCGTCATGTGGATGATGATGAGATTGGCCCAATTATCGAGCAAAACACGCTCAATTCGGCGGCCAAAGGCCTGGTTAATCTCGCTCGTGAGCGTGGCGGTGAGGACAACATCTCAGTTGCCATTATCCATTATGGTGCCGAATCTGATGGTACGGCCGCCGTTGAGCAGGAGCGGCCGACGGTTTCCTCCCCTCCGCTCTATACAACCGTTCAGGGGCAACCACGACCGGCCCAACGAACGGGCGCAACAACCAGGGCACAAGCGCAGCCCAACATGTTGCCATTCACCCTGTTCCTTGCCTTAGTGATGATCGTGCTGATTTATCTCGTTTGGATGGGAATACAAACGCTCCTTGCTCTCTAAATTGCTGGTCGTTACTTAGTTGCTAATCGTTGCTTAAGCGATTGGTGAAAATCTTTATAAAGCGGGATGCTAAATCAGCACGTTGTTTCCTCTGGTAGGGCCAGGAAACCCGGTTTAAACGTTACGATTACTTAACATAATAAAGAGGTATTATGAGTTCGAAGCTACGAATTCTCCCCCTGGGGGGGTTAGGGGAGATCGGCAAAAATATGACGGTTATTGAATATGAAGATGAAATCATTGTCATTGATGCCGGCGTCATGTTCCCCGAAAACGACATGCTCGGGGTCGATCTGATCATCCCCGATTACAAGTACCTATTAGATAAAGTTGACCGAATCCGCGCGGTACTTGTCACCCATGGACACGAAGACCATATCGGTGCACTGCCACACTTTATGGCCGCGATCAACGCGCCGATCTATGCTACGCCACTTACGCTAGGGCTAATTGAAAATAAACTACGCGAAGCTCGTATATTGAACGAGACCGAGTTGGTCACCATTCGTGCCGGAGAGACATTGGAAATCGGCTCGTTTACCATTGAGCCGTTCCATGTCGCCCATAGCATCCCCGACTGTGTTGGCTTTGGTATCCAAACACCGGTGGGGCTGATCGTCCATACCGGCGATTATAAATTTGATCACACGCCTGTGGATGGTTGGCCGCCTGACTTTGCCCGACTGGCCGCTTTTTCCCAGCGTGGTGTTCTCTGTCTGCTGGCCGACAGCACCAACGCCGACCGGCCGGGCTGGACGCCATCGGAGATGGTGCTGGTCGAAGGCTTTGAAGATGTCTTTCGCCAGGCGCCGGGACGCATCATTGTCGCTACCTTTGCCTCGTTGACCTCGCGCATCCAATTGGTGGCCAATGCCTGTCTGAAGTTCGGCCGCAAACTGGCGATCACCGGCCGTTCGATGCGCGAAAACGCGAAGATTGCCCGCAAGCTGGGCTATCTCGACATTCCCGATGATTTACTAGTAGACATCAGTCAGGCAGTGAAAATGCCGCCTAGCCACGTCACGATTTTGGCAACTGGGGCGCAGGGGGAACCTTCGGCCGTTCTCGGCCGGTTGGCACGCGGGCGACATCGCCAATTCAGCATTCAGGAGGGCGACACCGTTGTCTTTTCCGCCCACGCCATCCCTGGCAATGAAGAGCTAATTTACCGCACAATCAACCAGCTTCACCGGCGCGGGGCCAATGTCCTCTATGATCGTATCGCCAATGTCCACGTTTCCGGCCACGCCAGCCGCGAGGAGATGAAGTTGCTGATCAATCTGGTCAAGCCGCGCTTTTTGCTGCCGGTCCATGGCGAACTGCGCCATTTGAAGCTCCATGCTGAAATGGCCCACGAGCTAGGGATGGACAAGGAGTGTGTCGCCGTTGTCGAAAACGGCACACCGGTCGAACTGACCCCTTATAGTATGACGGTTCTCGACCGGCTGCCGGGGGGCTACATCTTCGTGGATGGTTCGAATGTAGGCGATATCGGATGGACGGAAGTGCGCGACCGCGACCGGCTGGCACAAGCGGGCTTCTTCTTTGCCGTGGTTACGGTGAATCGTGATGGGGCGATGGTCGGTCTTCCCGAATTGCGTACACGCGGCTTTGTGAATGAGAAAGAGGCCGAAGAGCTGCTGACCGGAGCCGAAGATCTGATCGCCCGTATCCTCTCCGAGAATGGGGAACTCGGCCGCGACGCCATCAAAAGCCGTCTCGAACAGGCACTTAATCGTTATCTATATGATGAAACGCGGAAACGGCCAGTTATTGAGGTAGTTGTAAAGTAATCAGCGGTAGAGAACCTTTGTAGTTAGCGGATGTCTGGTTTTTTGCCGTTCTTCGGCCGCATATCCCACCGCAATCAACGCCTGCGGTTGCCAATCCTCCGGCAACTCCAATACCGCTTGCACCACATCAGGACAAAAGAGGGGGGCGCACATCCAGCAGGAGGCCAGCCCTAACGCATGAGCGGCCAACAGCAAGTTCTGCCCGGCCATCGCCGTGCTTTGCGCTGCCATCAGCCACTCGTGATGCTGCCGTATCTCGTCAGGATAGCTATCCATATCGGCCATCGTCAGGCAAAGCACAATCAGCAGGGGCGCGCCGGTCATACGCCGGTAGGAGCGTCCAGCGTCTTTCTCGATTGCCTCAGGTGGCACGCCATCGGCCGCCAGATCAGCACGCAGCCGTGCATTCATCGCCGCCGCTAATCGCTGCCTGTTCGCTGCATCAGCCACAACCACAAACCGCCAGGGTTGGCGATTGTGGGCGGAGGGCGCCCAGGTGGCGGCCGTCAATAGCTGCTCGATCACTTGCTCAGGGACAGGGTCAGGAAGGTAACGACGGATCGAGCGTCGAGTTTGGATCAGGTCGAGGAAGGGATTCATAGTGTATTGGTGTAATGGTACATTAGTATAGTCTGATTGGTCTACTGTCATTCATCTATCACTACGATGACCAATACACCAATATACGAACATACCGATAAACCAACAAACCATTAGACCCCAAAAAGCAAAAAAGCCTTGCGGGGGGGTGCAAGGCTCTTTGCGGGAAGAGGAGAAAAAGGAGGACTTGGGTTTTGATACTGCTTGTCGCCTGAATATGCTATTATCATAGAGGATGAGCTTAGTTTTGTCGTGTAAACTTCTTACAAACTAGGTGTAAAATAGTTTACACTTAAGCGAAGTTGGAAACAGAAACCGGGTTTCTTAGCTTCTAGCAGACAGAACCAATTGCTCAATAGAAACCCGGTTTCTAAATTGATCGAACGATGTCTGAACGCTGTGAAAATTGTGGCAACCCGGTGCTGGCAACGGATACGGTCTGTTGGCATTGCGGCCGACAGTTGCCCCAAAAACCACAACCGAAACCCTCACCTGCCAAACGGCTGCGCCGTTTTAACCCCCCGTCTACCCGCCTCGCCGACACAGAAGCGGCCATTACTCAGCCCTATGATCTTCGCGCCATTGCCATTTACGGCTTGCTAACACTGGTGATTTTACTGCTGTTGTTGCTAACCATGCAGTCGCTCAGCCGTCGTCCGTTGCTCGTTGCCGGCGCAGACCTTCGATTGGGGGCGGATTGGACGGCCGTTACCGACAACGACCTAAACTACACCCTCAGTCTCCCTCCCGGCTGGCAATGGCTGGATAGTAAGTTCCGCCAACAACAAGCACTGTTGGACGAGACGGCCGCGGCCGAGCCGAACATCGCCTGGTCGTTGTCCCCGCTGGGAGCGAGCGTAAACGATCTAGAATTGTTGGCTATAGGCTTTCTCCCCCAGCCACCCGATGATCGCCAGCCGATGACTTTTGTCGCCATCGGCCGCAGCCAACAACTGGCTACCCTGACGCCACAGCAAGCCCTGGCCTTAATAGCCGACCAACCGCTTGTCACCGCCAGCGCAACCGCCGAACCCTTCGCTGGCCAGGCTCAGGCCCGCTTCGGTTTGCTCAGTAGTAATCAGCAGATGCAGTGCCGCAGCTTATACACGGCCGCGGCCGAAGCCGCTTATCTGGTTGCCACCTGTGCTCCGCAAAGCAGTTTCGCCCGTTTCCAACGCGACCTGGACAACATCCTCAACAGCTTCCAACTGCTTCAACATTAACGTAATTTACAAAAGAATCGCGTAACAAAACACCGATTGAAATCGGCGTCTGATATAGGAAACTCGTTGAAACGGGTAATTTGCCGATTACGCAATTATTCTCTCTCCAATCACTATCCCCTATGAGGCCCACCATAGGGTATAAATAAAATATCCTAATAGCCAGGATACACTGTAGTTTCCTGTGCTATAATCGGTCGTGAGGTGAACGGCCGATTATGAACCAACTAAAACAAGCTCCAGACCCGCAAGCTCTTAATACCCCTTTCACCGTCGTTGAACATACGGCCGATTGGTCGTTGCTCATTCGCGGCGATGATATGGCGGAACTGCTGGTCCACGCCGCGGAAGGGATGGCCTATTTGCTGGTGGGTGATTTGGCGGCCGTGCCGCTGGAGGAAACGCAGCGGATCGAAGTGACCGGTTATGACGCTGAAAGCCTGCTCGTCGAATGGCTTAGCGAATTGGCCTATCTGGCTGAGAGAGAGCAACTGGTGTTTACCCGGTTCACGATAGAGGAGTTGACTTTGGAACCGGCTGCGTTGCGTGCTGAGGTGCGCGGCGGCCGTGTAACCGATATGCAAAAGCACATCAAAGCCGTCACCTATCACGACCTGGCTATTACCCAAACGGCTAGCGGCTTAGAGGTGACGATTGTTTTTGATGTTTGAAGGTATATTGGGTGTATTGGTGTAGTCGTATATTGGTTTATTTGTAGATTGGTCACACAAGCAACAACCAATACACCACTATACCAATACACCAATAACCCAAATCCAGGATTTAGATTATGAACCCCGAAGACTTTGAGCGCGTTGCGCCTTATGTGTATGAGATTCCCAAGAGCCATCGCTATGATATGCGTGTTCCGGCGCGCTTCTATGCCGACCCGGTGTTGTTGGAGATGGCGCTGGAAGATAAAAGTCTGGAACAGTTGGTTAACAGCACCACACTCCCCGGCATCGTCAAGTATGCGCTGGCTATGCCTGACATTCATCAGGGCTATGGCTTCCCGATTGGCGGCGTGGTGGCGACGGACGCGGCCGAAGGCGTCATCTCACCTGGGGCGATTGGGTATGATATAAATTGCGGGGTGCGCCTGCTGGGAACCCATCTCCACCGGGATGAAGTTGCGCCCCATATGGATGGGCTAGCAAACCAGTTGCAGCGTAGTTGTCCCCATGGCGTCGGCCGAGGCGGGGAGTGGAAGCTGAAGCGCAGCGAACTGGAAGAGATCGCGGTGAAGGGCAGTCGCTGGGCGCTGGAACACGACTATGCCACGCCGATGGACCTGGAGCGCACGGAGGAAAACGGCCGTATCCCCGGCGCAGACCCGGCAAAGATCAGCGCCCGTGCATATGAGCGCGTCACCGACCAGCTTGGTACGCTCGGCGCGGGCAACCACTTCATCGAGGTGGATGTGGTGGACCAGATTTTTGATGAGACGGCCGCGTCACGCATGGGCCTCTTTCCCGGCCAAATCGTCGTCCAAATTCATTGTGGTTCACGCGGTTTCGGCCACCAGGTCTGCTCCGACTACGTGAAGAGCTTCCAGCGAGTGGTACATAAATACGGCATCCAACTGCCCGACCGCGAGCTGGTCTGTGTGCCGATCAATAGCCCCGAAGGGCAAGACTATATCGGCGCAATGAAGGGGGCGGCCAACTTCGCCTTCGCCAACCGCCAGATGTTGACTTATCTGATTCGCCGTTCCTTTAAGGATGCGCTGGGCGGCAAGGTGAAAAACCACACCGTCTTTCAGATTTATGATATTGCCCACAATATGGCAAAGTTTGAGCAGCATGACGTGGACGGCCGCCAGATGGAAGTCTGTGTCCATCGCAAGGGGGCGACTCGCGCTTTTGGCCCTGGTTCGCCGGTCTTGCCCGATGTCTACCGCGACATCGGCCAGCCCGTCCTCGTTCCCGGTTCGATGGGGACCGCCAGTTGGGTGCTGGTCGGCACGGAAGGCTCAATGGCGCAAAGCTTTGGCTCCACCTGCCACGGCGCGGGACGGACGATGAGCCGTTCGCGGGCAAAGAAGGAAATCCAGGGCAGCGAACTACGCAAGCAATTAGAAGAACAAGGCATCCGCGTCCGCGCCGGAAGCTTGAAGGGACTGTCTGAGGAAGCGCCAAACGCCTATAAGGATGTCGATCGCGTCATTGAAGTGGTGCATGGGGCGAGGATTGCGAAGAAGGTGGCGCGGTTGGTTCCGGCGGCCGTTGTAAAAGGGTAAGCGGTGATCGGTAAGCCGTAAGCCGAACAAGAGAGCTTACTTGTGCCCGCTTACTGTTTACTGTTCACCGATTACCGATTACTGTTAACCGCTTACCGCACCTCCGCAGAGGGAAACTCCGGCCACTCCTTGCGCCGTAGCCCTTCGATTCCGGCAAGCATATCCTCGTGGAAGAAGCCGAGCATCTCCAGGGCCAGCGAGTGATCGAAGATTGGGCCGGCCTGGAGCAGCCATTGGTTGAGGCTGCGTTTGGTAAATTGGATCGCCTGGCGCGGACCGGTTGCTAACCGAGTGGCGACTTCTGTTGCTTTGTCATGTAGCTGCTCATCCGGCACACAAAGGCTGACCAGGCCAATGCGCTCCGCCTCGCGGCCGCCCACAAACTCCGAAGTCATCAGATAGTATTTCGCCTTCGCCATGCCCACCAGCAACGGCCAGATAATCGCCGCGTGATCCCCGGCGGCCACGCCCATCCGTACATGCCCGTCGGCCAGCCGTGCGCTCTCGGCGGCAATGCTGATGTCGGCCAGCAAGGCCACCACCAGTCCTGCGCCAACGGCCGCGCCATTGATCGCTGAGACAATCGGCTTGCGACAACGCAAGAGGTTGTAAACCAGATCACGCGCTTCCTCTAGGATGCGGGTGATCTCCGCCAGATCGCGGTAGGCATTCTCTACCCAATTGAGATCGCCGCCGGCCGAAAAGGCACGACCTGCTCCCGTCACAACCGCTACCCGTACCTGTGGATCACGGTCAATTACGCCCCATACTTCGACCAATTCGGTGTGTAGTCGAGCATCGGCCGCGTTTAGCACCTCTGGCCGGTTTAGCGTTAGCCACAAAATCCCATTTTCGCGTTGTTCAAAAACGATATGCTGAAAATCAGAATATTCCATCAAGCTGTCCTGAAAATAGTTGCGCTGATAACGCAGCTCAAACGCGGATTACGCGGATAGTTCGCTGCTTCTCAGCACAAGTTTTTATCTCTGAGGTGCATTCGCACACATGAGAAGTTATTAAAGGCCTACTCTGCTATTCTAGTTGCATTCTAGCCTAGACTATTGACAATACCAAGCGCAAGAGTCACCACATGTACCGCGATTTGGCAAATCGCGCCACATACATCACCGGTCGCCAGATCGCGCCATTTCGCCTACAATACGGGAAATAGAGAGATTGGAGAATGGAGATTGGAGATTAGAGATTAGAGAGTGGAAATGGGAAACGAAGAGAATATTCACTCTCCACTCCTCACCCCCCACTCCCCACTCTTTAATCTCCTTCAGGTATCACGATGCGTCGAGTTCTACTGATTGCCCTGTTAGGGTTTCTTGTTTTTGTCTCAACCTTTTGCCTGGCAAATGCCCTGCTTTATAGCAATCGGCCGAGCAATGTTGGTGTGGGCGGCTCTCCGTCAAGCTCAAGAAGTGCCGATGAGCATCGCAATTTCCTACCGGTGGTGATCTCTAGCCGGATGGAGCCAGTTTATGACATGACGCAGTTTATGGTCGGCGATGGCCGGCTATACGAAGTGCGCCACAGCAGCGGCTCCCAGGCTCGCCACCAGACACAAATCGAAAACAGTCGTTTCTTCCACACGAAGGGAAACGAAGTCAGCGCTGAGTGGGAAGAGCTTTGGGCGACACAAGAGTTAATCTATCGCGGGACCGACACTAGCCCCGGCAACGGCAACTTCTATACCCTCTATGAAAACAACGGCGCCGGTTCTCCCTGGAGTCCGCGCTTTTGGAGCGTTAATCAGGTATTTGAGCGCAACCCTTATGTGGTCTTTTACCGCAAGTCAGATTGTGGCATTGTCGCCAGCGGCTTCCAGCGCAGTTGGCTGAAGTTTGAAGCATTTTATCCGCAATATATGTTCCCCAGCGGCATCAAAGTGAACAACGTGATCCAGCTTGCCTGGCTGTTGCAGCCGAACGGAGAGCCAGAGGAGCAATACCTCTATGCCGAGGGGTTTGGGCTGGTTGGCTGGGGGAGCGCCGACCGGGGATTGAGTTACGTCAGTGAGCTACATGGGCCGGGGCAACGGCCGAATAACACCCGCGAAGTGATTCGCTGCGAAGCCAATCCCTTCACCGTCTTACCCAGCAGCGAAGAACTTAACTTTGGCCCGCTGCCACCCCCCTACCGCGCGAAATAACTTCCTCCCATCCTAAGCGGGGAGCGAAGCGGCCAGCGCGGAAAGCAAAGCGTCAATATCCTCCTGGGTGTTATAGCCTTGCACGGAAACGCGGATGAAGTGGCGGCCGTCCCATTGCACAAAGGGGACCTCCACACGAAATTGATCGTAGAATTGATCTTTGAATCCCTGTAGGTCACCCAGATGTGGGAGCGGGGCAATCGCCATTTGGTGAAAGAAGGCATCACCATTGAGCGGATAAACAGTAGCGAGTCTGGTCAGCGCGGCGATACGTTCAATCCCCTGTCGAAGCAGTAGATGGCACTGTTGGCGCACGGCCGCCCACTCATGAGTCTGCTGAAATTCAATCGCCGCTGGTACGGACAGGTAAGCAGAGAGATCATTGGTCCCCAGCCATTGCAAGTAATCCAGATAATCGGAGCCAAAGGTCAGCGTTCGTCCCTCGCCCCAGCCCCAACCAATCACCAACGGTTCAATCAGATGTTGGCGCTCGCGGCGAGTATAAAGAAAACCGGCCCCTTTCGGGCTGCTTAGCCACTTGTGGCAGTTGCCACAATAAAAGTCGGCGCCGATGGCCGGCAGATCGAGGTCGATCTGGCCGGGCGCGTGTGCGCCGTCAATCACCGTCAAAATCCCCGCTTCACGAGCGCGGGCGCAAATCGCCTCCACCGGGAAGCACAGCGCGGTGGGTGAGGTGATGTGGCTGATGTAGATCACTTTGGTGCGTGGGGTTACGCCTTGCCAGAACTGTTCCACCATGTCGGCCGCTGAGGTCAGTGGCAGATCAACCGCCTGCTCCACATAGCGAAAGCCTTGCTGGCGGCCGAGAAATCGCCAGACGTTGCTACACGCCCCATACTCGTGGTTGGTCGTCAGCACCTCATCGTCCGGCCCCAACTCTAGCGAGCGAGCGACGATATTGACGGCGAAGGTGGCGTTTGGCACAAAAACGAGATCGGCCGGGTCGGATTGGAGGTAACGGCCGAGGGCTTGCCGCGCGGCCGCCAGATGATCGCCGATCTCGCGGCCGAGGAACTGCACCGGCTGACGTTCCAGCCGCAATTGCCATTGCTGGTAAGTTTCAAAAACCGGTCGGGGGGTGGCCCCAAAGGAGCCATGATTCAAAAAGACAACAGTTGGATCAAGCAGAAAGAGCGAACGTAGATCAGCTGTCGCGCCGTTCGCTGCACGATAAAGGGTTGGGTTCTCGGCAAGCATAAATAATGTCCACTACGACTATCACCGATTCCCACCCGTTTTTCAACCTTATCAGCCCGTAAAGCCTATAAACCAGAGAGTGACAGCTTTTGGTCTACATCGCGATAAGGCTTACTACCCGCTTTGGCCGGATCGGTGGCAGCAAAGTAATCTAAAAAGTCCGTGACTGTAATGATACCCACCAATGTCTCGCCGTCCAAAACGGGCAACGCCCCAAATTTGTAGAGGCTCAACAGCTCGGCCGCGCGATAAGCGGGCATGTTCGGCGTTACCGTGAGCGGGTCGGGGGTCATGCAGCTTTGTGCCGTGAGCCGATCCAATAATTCTTCATTGACCGAACGTACGCGCACAGACAAGGGGGAATTCAGGGCCAGGCGGACATCGCGGTCGGTAATAATGCCGATTAACTTGCCGTCGTCCAAAATGGGAAGCTGGCGACATCCTTCGTGCTTCATCAGCTCGATGACGTGCCGCAAAGAGGTATCGGGTGATACGGTCTGTGGATCAATTGTCATTAAATCATTGACAGTTAACATGATCATCTCTCCTGAAAATCGTGGCGACTAACCAATCTAACTATATCTACTTTAAGATTTTTCATCCTTTTTGTCCTGTGGCAAACGTCATGGGCTGCTGGTGACGTTGTTCACAACCAGGAGTATGACAATACGCCTAAACATTGATGATTTTCATTACTAAAGCAGAAATTGGGTTGTTTGTAAACTAAGGACAATATCTTCGAGCAATACTTTTGCTTGCAACGATCGTGTGAGGCAGTGATGATGAGAAAAATTCGATTGATGATCATTGAGGAACATAAGGCCGTCCGGCAGGCACTGTTGACGCGCCTGCGCTCGTCGCCACTGATTGAAGTGATAGACGTGTTCCACCACATCGGGGACGCCTTGCCCCACGCGGCCGAAAGCGCTTCTCTAAACGGACATCAGCGACCGGCGGATGTCGCTTTGCTGAGCATTAAACAGTCGGGCGACCGGTACTTTGAGCGAACGCTCAAGCTCACTGAGAATTTGGTCAGCAGGGGAACGGCCGTCATTGTGCTGGCCCCCTATGCCGACGACATCGAACAAGAGCTACTGCTCCAGGCCGGGGCCAGCCGCTATTTGCTGAAAAACGTCAACACCCCAAAACTGATTGCCGAAATTGAGCAGGTCAACAAAGAAAGAGCCAAAGCGGCTGTCGCTTTGGCTCTCTAGTTTCCGTTCAAACTTGCTGTTGTATCCTACAATTTAGAAGTCATAAGACTTCAATACATTCATATAGTGCGCCCGCTCAAAGGCGGCCGGATCAGCGACTCTCTCCTGGCTCATGCGGCCGATGATCTCACGCAGCGAATAAAACTCTTCTTCCGCCATCCATTCGCCAATGCCGTGCAAAACCGTTCCCAGATAGCCAATGCCATGCTTCATTAAGGCCGATGTCATCATCACCACATTTGCGCCGGCCATTAGCCCCTTGATCGCATCTTCGGCCGTGTGTACGCCGCCGGTAATAGCCAAATCAGCTTTCACCTGGGGATAAAGGATAGCCGCCCAGCGCAATCGTAATAACAATTCAGTAGAATCACTCAGTTCCAAGCTCGGTACAACCGTCTGAGTCTGGATATCAAAGTCAGGCTGGTAAAAGCGATTAAACAAAACCACCCCGTCTACCCCGACTCGATCCAGGCTTCGTACAACATGGGCCAAAGAGCTAAAGTAAGGGCTTAATTTGACAGCCACTGGAATGCTGATATTGGCCTTCACGTCTTGCACCAAATCGAGGTACATACGTTCCACTTCACTCCCATCAATATCAGCTCGAGTCGCCAGGTAATAAAGATTTAGCTCCAGCGCGTCCACGCCTACTGCTTCAACCAGGCGTGCCTGTTGCACCCAACCGCCACCATAGTAACCATTCATGCTGGCGATTACGGGGATTTCTAATGCGCGTTTCGCGCGATAGGCCAGGGAGAGATAGCCATCCGCTCCCTGGTTATAAGCTTCCATGTCGGGAATAAAGCGCAAGTTTTCCGGCAAATTTTCCCACTGGCGCAGGGGAGTTCGCGGATTACCGATATTTTTCAGTTCCACCTGTTCTTCAAACAGGGAAGGGAGAATGACGGCCGCCGCCCCCGCATCCTCTACATGGCGCAACGTACCCAGCTCGGCCGTCAGCGGCGAAGGCGACACAACCAGCGGATTCTTCAACTTCATACCCAGATAGGTAGTAGAAAGATCAACCATTATATACCTCATTAGCGTGGCGAGTGATGAGTGGCGAGGAACTCACCACTCATCACTAACCACTATTCACTAAATACTCGTCACTATAACCTTAGTTTAACCTTCTCTACCCCCAAGGGCATAGTGAACATAGTCACCGAGAAGGGATTACATTAAGCACTCCCCTTCCAGGGGGCCATCCACTACACTGAACGAAAAAGGAACAGGTGACATTGAATGGCATACAAAACATATAAGAAACGAACGCGACGGAACCAAAGAAAGACAAACTGGCTGCTCATCGGCGGCATTGCCGTCGTGGGCGTGGTTTTGCTGTTTGGATTGCTCTATCTGGCGTTGCGTGAGCCGGAGGCATTTTCGCTGGCTGATTACTGCACGCAGAACCCGGAGCGATGTGTGACCCAGGGTGAAACGGCCGCGCCGGTGACGCTGGTTGAAGTATCAGACTTCGGTTGCATCAATTGCCGAAACTTCAACCAACAGACCGCTCCGATTATCGAAGAGGAATATGTCGAAACGGAGCAGGTGCGCTGGGTGACCATCCCCTATGCACTACGGGCGGAAACGGTACCGGCAGCGAATGCGGCGTTTTGCGCGGCCGAGCAGGAAGCCTACTTCCCCTTTGCCAGCGCGCTCTTTGCCCAATTCGATCAGCCGGACTATCTGAGCCGCGAGGGGATTTTGGCAACGGCAGCTTCCCTCTCACTCGATATGCCCACTTTCACCACCTGTGTAGATGAGGGGCAGTATGAGGATGTTGTGCAACAAAACATGAACGCCGCGCGGTCGGCCGGGGTCAGCGGCACACCGACCTTTTTTATCAATGACAGCGAAGTCCGTGGCGCACAGCCCTTCGATGTCTTCCGACAGAGAATTGAGGCATGGTTAAGCTCATAAGGAGAAATTTTCAATGAAACTTGAATTAGTACGTGATTGGATGACCTCTAAGGTCATTACCGTGACCACCGATACTACCCTAGCGGATGCGGCACGGTTGATGGAAACGAAGATGATCCGCCGCTTGCCGGTGATGGAAGACGGCCGTCTGGCCGGTATCGTCACTTACGGCGATATTCGCGAAGCACAGCCTTCTGCGGCAACCTCGTTGAGTATTTGGGAACTCAACTATCTGCTGGCAAAGCTGCGGATCGCCGAGATTATGACCCGCGACGTGATCACAGTTTCCCAGAACGCAACCATTGGCGAGGCGGCGAAACTGATGCTCGATCATCAGATCAGTGGCCTGCCGGTGGTGGATCACCATGGAGATTTAGTGGGGATTATCACCGAGTCGGACATTTTCCGGCTGGTGGTTAGAGATTGGAGTATACGAGAGTTGGCAACGGCCGAGCCGTATGCCCATTACAATTAGAACTTACGCATCAAGAACAATTCAACACAAGTGGCACGAACTGAGTCAATCCTAGGATCATTCGTGCCACTCGTGAAATTCGTGTCAAACACCTGAATCCTCTCAGACAAAGGATAAAAATCCTGAATGCGGCGGCTCGCTGCCCATATAACCTACATAAGCCACATAACCCATTGGTGAATTTGCAAGATGGACTTTGAAGCAGTGTATCAACGACGAGTGACGGACGTAAAGACGGCGTTGGCGGCCGTCCAATCCGGCCACCGGGTATATCTCGGTGGTGGTGCGGGGGTGCCGCTGGAACTGGTGCATGGGTTGACGGAACGGGCGGCCTATCTCCGTGGAGTGGAGATCACCCACATTCTGACCTTTGCCCCTGCACCCTATACCGACGCCGCTTACCAGGAGAATTTCCGCGTCAATGCCTTGTTCATCGGCTCCAACGTGCGCGAGGCGGTGCAGGAGTGCCGCGCCGACTTTACACCGGTCTTTCTATCGGAAATCCCCGGTCTCTTTCGTGATGGAACGTTGCCGATTGATGTCGCCTTGATTGCCGTTTCGCCGCCGGATGATCATGGCTATTGCAGCTTTGGCGTGGAGGTGGGGACGACCAAACCGGCGGCCGAAATTGCTCGTATCATCATCGCGGAAGTAAACCCCCATATGCCGCGCACATTGGGCGATAGCTTTATCCACGTCAGCCGCCTGGACCATATCGTCGAGGTGGACTATCCACTGCCCCAAGCGCCAACGGGAAAGAAATCGGCCGAGACGCGACTGATTGGCGAGTACATCGCCGAACTCATCCCGAATGGCGCGACGTTGCAGATGGGGATCGGCAGCATCCCCGACGCGGTATTGCACTCCTTACACAGCCACAAAGACCTGGGCATCCACACCGAGCTTTTTTCGGACGGCGTCATTGGCCTGGTGGAAAATGGGATTATCACCTGCGCCCGTAAGACGCTCCATCCGGGCAAGATCGTTGCCGGGTTCCTTTTTGGCACACAGCGGCTATATGACTTTGTCCACAATAATCCACTGGTCGAGCTACGTCCAACTGACTATGTAAACGATCCTTTTATTATCGCCCAGAATGAGAAGATGGTGGCGATTAATTCGGCCGTGCAAATTGATCTCACCGGCCAGGTCTGTGCCGATTCGATTGGGTCGAAGCTATATAGCGGGGCGGGTGGACAGGTGGACTTTATTCGCGGGGCGGCGCGGTCGAAGGGGGGACGGCCGATCATCGCCTGCCTCTCTACTGCCCAACAGGGAACGGTTAGCCGTATCGTGCCAATGCTCTATGAAGGCGCTGGCGTGGTGACAACGCGCAACGATGTCCACATTGTCGTCACCGAATATGGCGTGGCCTGCCTACATGGCAAGACCATTCGCCAGCGAACACAAGCTCTCATTGCCGTGGCCCATCCAGACTTTCGGCAGGAGCTGGCCGCGGCCGCCCACAAGTTAGGATACTTGTAGGATCGGCCGCGGTATTGATGAATCCTGCTTCGTCGCGCCGATTCCACCTTAAGGGAGCAATGGAAGCACGTTCCGTGTGAAAGCGGCCGCTTCGCCGTTAGGCCCATTATCCTGGTAGTCGCCAGCCGGCCAATAGCGGCATACGAGCCATCTCGGATAGGGACTGCTTGGGCAGAGCGCCTGGGCACAGCCGAGATGCGTCGTCGACTTCCAGACGAGCTGGGTGAAATGACCGGTTTGTGTCTCCTGGCTGCTCCCGCTCTTGTTGAAGCCGGGATTAGCGTAGTTGTAGGCGGTGACTTCGTCATACCAGGACTGAACCCGCTCGACCATCGTCTCGGTATGGAACGCCGCCAGGTTCTCCCCTGCCCCATTTGTCGCTTGCGAATGTTGCATCGGGCCGCAGGTATTGGCCCATTGCTGCGCCTCGGCCGCCAGAACCGCTGACCATTGCAGTGGCGGCGTGTCCTGGTGTAAAGGAAGAGCAGGGCGAAGCGTCCATCCGACGAGAGGTACTTCACGTCCACCGTCAGTTCCTGGCCGGGCGTCAAGCCCAGGCTGCCCACCACCGGTCCTGCCGGTCCCGCCGGCGTTGCCCCACTAGCAGCGACGCTGGAGGTGCTGGTGGCCTCCTGAGCAATGGCTACTGTCGGCGTCGCCGCACTCGCAGCAGTGTCAGGCGTGCTGGTGGCATCCTGAGCCACGGCTGGGTCGCCGCCCCGGCTCGACCAGTAAATGAATGGAGAACCGTCGGCATTACTCAAGATTGGATTATTCAACTCCAGATGACCTTCCGACGTGATAGTTAGATGGACGGGGAAGGGGACCAGAGCCACAACGCCTCCCGGCGTGGCAGTCGCTTGCTCTGGCCAATTCGCTACACAACGAGGTTTTTCAGATGAACCCCCTGGAAGGGTGGGCGCGATTGTGCGTCCTGCGCGGTGACTATGATCAGGCGATAACGCTGGCGCAGAAAGCGCTTGAGTTGGCAGAAATACATGACAAGCAAGTGGGGCAAATTGTGTCGCTCTCCTGCCTGGGTCATGCGTATGTGGGGTTGCAATTGTGGGCGCAGGCCCAGGATGTGTATACTCGCGCGGCGGCCGTGCCGGTTCCCGATTTGCCGCGCTGGTCAATGGAACATGTGGTGGGGTTGGCCTATGTCAGTTGGCGACAGGGGAATGAAACGGCCGCTCGCGCACACATCAACCACTTTTTAGACCTGTTGGCGCATTCGGGCATCGAAGGTTCCTCTAGCCCCAGCCTGAGTTACGGCCGTGCGGCGGAGGTGTTGCGGGCGTTGGGCGAGGCGCAACTGGCGGAAGAAGTGTTAGCCAGGAAGTCCTGCTTCTCTGAAGCGGTGGAACTTCCTGGATAGCGCTGGCCCCACTTGTCTGACATCCGCAACAAGAGGTCCGAATCGGTTTTCAGTAGAGCCTACCAGAGAAAACCACTCACCGAATACGGAATACCGAACCCCGATTACCACAATTAATTGAGATTCACCGCCAGGTCTTCGACGGATGATATTGACAACTCCATCTTCTGGTCGTCGGCGCGGATGAGCAAGACGGGGACTTTGGCATGGCGCAGCACTTTGTCGGCCACGCTGCCATAGACCCAGCGCCGGATACCACCCCAGCCGTGGGTACTCATCACAATCGCGTCCACATTGAGCAGATCGGCCGTGTTCAGAATAGTCTCCGCCACCGGCTGGCTCACTTCCAAATGGTAATGAACGTTATACCCTTGCTGGCGCAGGGAACCGGCCTGAGCGCGTAGATAATCCTGCGCTTCCTCACGCGCCTGCTGGCGCAGCGTCGCCTCCAACTCGGCAAAGGCAAAGCCATCAACACCGGGCAACACGGGGGTTTGTGCAACCCGCATTAAGGTGATTTTGCTATCAAAGCGACGTGCCACTTCCAGCGCCGCTGGCAACGCCTTCTCCGCTAAGATCGAACCATCTAGTGGGACAAGGATGTGTTTGAACATGGTTATACCTCCAAATCATGAGACTGGGAGATTGAGAGATTAAAAGCATAAAGTCTCTTAGTCTCCTAGTCTCTTTTCATTATCGGGGACGGCCGCTTTTGGAGGTAGTGATAAATGGTAGTCAAGCTGGCGACAAAAGTCACTGCTCATGAAGATCGGCCATGCCTATACTGGTAACCAGGCGCAATAGCGATTCAGGAGGAATGGAATGGCTGCCAAAGCACAACGCTCAATAGCCATTATTGCCGCCCTCATTGTGCTGTTTAGCACGATGTGGGACCCCCGTATTTCCGTTGCTGTTTCTATCATTGCACTGGTGGCACTGGGCATCTACCAGTTTATGCAAAAGGAAGACAAGCGATGACACTTCGAAAAATATTGTTTACCGGGTTGAGAATTCTCGTCCTATCTGTGATCTATTTGCTCCTCTTTATGGTCACCTCGAACATCGGTGTCCCCGAAGAGGTAAGTAACCAGCTTACGGCCGAACAAGCGCAGGCTGCGATGATGGCTATGCCACTTGTCGCTATTCTAAATACTACAGTGGTGGCCTATCTCGTTCTCCGCTCGCGCTGGTATGGCTGGCGATTGACATTGGTACTGGCTTTTGTGTTCTTCGGCGTTTACTCCCTGCTCCAGCAAATCGAAACCAGCGTATTTCCTGCCGTCGCGGATCGGATGCCGCCGGGAATGCTATTCACGCTGCTGTGGACGGGGGCGTTGTTCGCGGTCGTCTTCGCCCCATTGGCCGTGTTGGTGATGGGTAAGTGGAAGCCCGGTGCGGAGACGGCCAGACCCAAAGGTTTGTCCACTTCGAACTTGCGCCGCGATATACCGCTGAGCGAATGGCTGCGGAAGTTAGCGGTTATTGTCGTTCTGTATGAAGTGATTTACTTCTTTTTTGGTTACTACGTCGCCTGGCGCACCCCTGGCTTGCCGGAGTTCTATGGCGGTAGTGATCCCGGGACATTCTTTGGACAATTGGGGAACGTGATGCGTGACACGCCCTGGCTGCCTTTGCTGCAAGTCGGCCGCGCGTTGTTGTGGACGCTGTTCGCCCTGCCCATCGTGCGCATGTTGAAGGGGCCAGCGTGGGAAACCAGTCTGGCGTTGGGCCTGTTCTTTTCCGTAACTGTCGCCAGCACACTGTTCATCCCCAACCCCTATATGCCCGACTACATCGCTCGTGGGCATCAGATCGAGTTGGCGCTATCTAACTTTGTGTTTGGGGCGCTGCTGGCCGGGGTGTTGCTCTGGCAGCCCCGACGTGGTCTCAAACCTTCCGTGACTTCTCATAAACCTCAGCCTGGCATGAACTAAGGGAGGAGAAAGTATGGTCCACGAATTGACACGAATCGTCACGAATAGCGCCTAAATTCGAGTCAATTCGCGACGCAAAATTTGCGCCAATTCGCTGCTATTTTCAGGAGAGTTAGTATGCTCATGTCCAGTTCAAAACCCTCTTCCAGAGGACAGCTTTTTCCTACCACAACGCCAGAGCACCCATTCGTTGCCGAACTACGATTTACCGATACCTTTCGTCGTTATCAGGATGCTCCCATCGCGATTCGTGAAGCCCACTGCCTGGCGGCGCAGTACCCGGAGATTTGCAGCCCGATTGAAGAGGGTGATCTCCTGGCCGGGCGCGTCCAACCCAGGCTGGTCGGCTTTAGCCCGGATGAATGGGGGTCGTGTGCTTTTGGCTATTACCATTTGCCGGGGGCGATTGAAGATGCTTTGGGGCGCGCTGATCTAGACGATGAAAGTCGCAGTCGCGTTCAAGAGATGTTGGTGTTCTGGAATCGCGAAAATACGTCTGGCAAAGTGCGCCGCGCCTACCCGCCATACCTGGCCGATTCTCTGCCGTCTGACGACTGGATGAACGAGCCGGGTATCGCCTTCCCCCTCTACCGCTTGACCGGCGGAAACGTCAACTACCAAAAGCTGATGCAGCTTGGCTTACCTGGTTTGGGCGCTGAGATTCGACGGCGGCATGAACAGGCGCTCAGCACGGGATGCGACCCGCAATTCTATCAAGGGTTATTGTTGGCCCTCGATCTGCTCGCCACAGTCTGCCACTACTATGAGCAGCAGGCACGTGAGCAAGCGGCCGCCACCCGCGACGAGCGACGGCGCAACGAACTAGAACAGATCGCTCAAACGCTGCATAACATCGTCGTCGCGCCACCGCAGACGTTGCGTGAGGCGATGCAACTATTCTGGCTATATGCATTGCTGGGCGATATTCGTAATCACGGTCGCATGGATGTTTACTTCGGTGATTTCCTAATCCATGATCTTGAGGCCGGTATTCTTGACGAAGCGCAAGCCCTCCGCCTGCTTCAGTCGCTGTGGCAATTGATGGCTGACCGCTGCACGCGCGTCCACAACCGCGTCATCGTTGGCGGTGTGGGACGGCCAAACCCTGCTAATGCCAACCGCTTTGCTTTGCTGGCGATGGAGGCCACACGCACCGTCCACGAAGCCGAGCCGCAGCTCTCGCTGCGCTTTGATCACACCACTGATCCGGCGCTGATGCAGAAGGCGTTGGATGTCATTGCCGAAGGGCGCACGTATCCCATTCTCTACAACGACAATGTGAACGTTCCGGCAGTAATGGAAGCGTTCGGAGTCTGTCGCGCCGAGGCGGAGCAGTATGTACCCTTTGGCTGTGGTGAATACATTCTCGATCATCGCAGTTTCGGCACGCCCAGCGGGGTGATCAATCTATTGAAAGCCCTTGAGATCACGCTGCACAACGGCGTTGACCCGCTTACTGGCCGGAGGGCCGGGCTTGCCCTGGGCGAGTTTCGTGATTTCAAGAGCTGGGATGAACTATGGGCGGCTTACACCCGGCAAGTGGAACACTTCGTCCAGTTGATGGCCGAGCAAGCGGCGCTGGAATATGCAGTGGCGGGCAAGCAAGCGGCTTTCCTCTACCTAAGTCTGCTTTACAACGACTGCCTGGAGTGTGGTCAGCCCATTTTTGCCGGTGGCATTCGCTATCTAGGCAGCACCTTGGAGACGTATGGCAACACCAACACGGCTGATAGCCTGACCGCCATTAAGGAATTGGTGTATGACAAGAAGCTGCTGTCGGCCGAGCAACTTCTCGTTGCGGTAGACGCCAATTTTGAAGGGTTCGCCAGTGAACGGCAACTGATGCTCAACGCGCCGAAGTATGGCAATGACGACGACTGCGCCGACCAGATGCTACTGAACGTACACAATCATGTGTGCAACGTGGTGTGCGAGCAGCGGGAACGGGCCAACCTCCACTCCTATCTGGTCGTGATTATCAACAACAGCGCCAACACGTTGATGGGGCGGTGGACGGCCGCTTCGGCTGACGGCCGGTTGGGGGGAACACCGCTGAACAATGGAAACGCACCCTCTAGCGGCAACGACTGCAAAGGGATCACAGCGATGTTGAACTCCATTGTCAAGCCCTCTCCGGCGATCCACGCTGGCGCGGTGCAGAATATGAAGTTGAGCCGCGAGTTATTCAATACGCGGCGGCCGGAAGTGGAGGCACTGCTGGACACCTACTTCGCCAAAGGAGGCGCACAGGCGATGATCACCGTCGTGAACCGGGAGGAATTGGAGCGAGCGATGCAGGAGCCTGAGGAGTACCGGTACATCTTTGTCCGTGTCGGTGGCTTCAGCGCGCGCTTTGTGGACCTCTCACGCGATGTTCAGCTTGAGATTCTGAACAGGACGTTGTATTAGTTTTACAACGAATTGACGCGATTTCCCGCGAATTTTGGTTTCGTCCATTCGATGCATTTCGACCTCAAGTTGTATTAAGCATGAACGGCGTGGTCTTCGACATTCAACGCTTTGCGCTGCATGATGGCCCTGGAATCCGCACAACGGTTTTCCTTAAAGGCTGTCCTTTACGCTGCCGCTGGTGTCACAATCCAGAGTCGTGGTCGTTCAAGCCCCAACTGGCTTATAACCCGGCGAAGTGTCTGGATTGCCTGGAATGTGTAGCCGCTTGTGCAAATGGGGCACATCAGAATCAAAACGGCCGCCATCAACTGAATTTTGCACGCTGTGGGATGAGCGGCCGTTGCCTGGCTGGCTGTGCCCACGGCGCACTAACGATCATCGGCAAAGAGATGAGTGTCGCTGGCGTGATGGACGAAGTGATGCGGGATGCTGATTATTACCGGCGTTCGGGGGGCGGCATGACACTTTCGGGGGGTGAACCATTGGCGCAATTTGAATTTACTCGCGCCTTGCTTCGTGCTGCCAAAGCGCAAGGCCTCCACACCTGTCTGGACACCAGCGGCCTGGCTTCGCGGCGTAAGTTTGAGGCCATTGCGGACGATGTTGATCTCTTTCTCTTCGATTATAAGGCGACGGATTCTGCGCATCACCGAATGCTCACCGGCGTCCCGAATAAGCTGATTCTGGCTAATCTGGATTATCTTTACCATCGCCAGGCGCGTATTGTGCTACGCTGCCCGCTTGTGCCAGGTGTCAACGATTCGCCGGATCACCTGGCGGGTATCGCAGCCCTTAGCGGCCGTTGCCCACAACTAGAGGGCGTGGAAATCATGGCCTATCACAGCCTGGGGCGCGACAAGTTTGAGCGCGTCGGTTATCAAGACCCGCTGGGGGGACTATCCAGCGCTGATGAGACAACCAAAGTACATTGGCTCGAAACTCTGCATGGGCTGGGGTGCGGCCGTGCTAAATTTGGGTGAGCGATGTTTCACACTATCTCGAATGACATCTATCGCTCAATTCAGTGCAATCTGTCACTGACCCTTATCCCCCCCTCTCCTTACAATATTTTCAATGATATTGGAGATCATCGCGCGTTCACGTTTGTGAACGGCGCTTGAAGGAGAAATCAAATGGCTCAACTAATGGCTGAAATAGCTGAAATGGCGGTTAAGCCGGTGCAGGCTCCGCCGACGAATGGGCATAAACGCCCGCCAGCCCAGAAATGGGTTTATTTATTTGGCGAAGTGGAAGCGGCCGAACAGCATGTCGGCGGCGAATGGAACGCCGTGCGCGGCCTATTGGGTGGCAAAGGGGCCAACCTGGCCGATATGACCCGCCTCGGCATTCCCGTGCCGCCCGGATTTACCGTCACAACGGAAGCGTGCAACGCTTATTTACAGGCGGGTAATGAGTTTCCGCAGGGGATGTGGGAGCAGGAGCTGGCGGCCGTTCATGCGATTGAAGAGCAAAGCGGCAAGAAATTCGGCGATCCAAACAATCCGCTGCTCGTCTCCTGTCGCTCCGGCGCGAAATTCTCCATGCCGGGCATGATGGACACCATTCTCAACATCGGCCTGAACGATGAAGTGGCCGAAGGGATGGTCAAGCTGACCGGCGACGCTCGCTTTGTCTATGACCTTTATCGCCGCCTAGTGCAGATGTTTGGCAGCGTGGTCTTGGGCGTGCCAGACGAAGCGTTTGAACTCTTCATTGAATCCCGCCGCGAGTTGGCCGGGGTGCAGACGGATGCGGAACTCTCGGCCGATGATTGGCAAATTATCACCCGCAAGTTTAAGCAAATTGTCCGCACCTATACGGGGCAGGAGTTCCCCACCGACCCCTATGAACAACTGCGATTGGCAACGGAAGCGGTGTTCAGATCGTGGAACGGCAAGCGAGCGGTAGACTATCGCAACGCCGCCGGTATCCCCCACTACCTGGGCACGGCCGTCAACATTCAAATGATGGTCTTCGGCAACATGGGAGACAACTCCGCCACCGGAGTCGCCATGTCGCGCAACGCCTCTACCGGCGAGCCAGAACTGGAAGGGGACTTCCTGATGAAGGCGCAAGGTGAAGACGTGGTGGCCGGCATCCGCCTGACGCAGCCGATCAGCGATCTGAAGCGGGCAATGCCCGAGATCTATGCTGAATTTGCCGAGATCGCCCGCAAGCTGGAACACCATTACCGCAACATGCAGGATATGGAGTTCACCATTGAGCGTGGCAAGCTGTGGCTGCTGCAAACGCGCGACGGCAAGCGCACGGCGCAGGCCGAGGTACGCATTGCGGTGGATATGGTTGAGGAAGGGCTGATTACCGAAAAGGAAGCGGTGCGGCGTGTCCAACCGGCGCAGGTAGACTTTTTCCTCCACCCCCAATTAGACCTGAAGAAAAATGGTGAAGCCAAACCCATTGCAACAGGTCTGAATGTCTCGCCGGGCGCGGCCGTTGGCATGGTGGCCTTCGACGCGGACACGGCCGAACGCTGGGCGAAGGAGGAAGGGAAGTCGGTGATCATGGTGCGTCCGGAGACGAAGCCCGACGACGTGCATGGGATGTTGGCCGCTGAGGGTATTCTGACCAGTAAGGGCGGCCGAACCAGCCACGCCGCGCTTGTCGCCCGACAATTTGGCAAACCGGCCGTCGTTGGCGTCAGTGAATTGGAAATTGACCTGGATGGGCGGGAAATGATTATTCATAGCCCGAGCATTGATGAACTGGTCGTCAGAGAAGGGGAATGGCTTTCGCTGGATGGCACCTCCGGCCGGGTTTATCTCGGACAATTGCCGACGCAAGTGCCGGACATTCAGAACCCCTATCTGTTGAAATTACTGGACTGGGCGGATGAGATTCGCGAGATCGGGGTGTGGGCCAACGCCGACTACCCGCGTGACGCTCAACGCGCCCGTGAATATGGCGCGGAGGGGATCGGCCTCTGCCGTACCGAGCATATGTTCTTTGAGGCGGAGCGGCTACCCATCGTCCAGCAGATGATCATGGCCAAAAGCGTGACCGGGCGCAAAGAGGCGTTGGACAAGCTGTTGCCGTTGCAACGGAAGGACTTTGAAGGGTTGTTCCGGGCGATGGACGGCCGCCCCGTCATCATCCGTCTGATTGACCCGCCATTGCATGAGTTTCTGCCCTCCTATGAGGAGCTGGTGCAAGACCTGGCCGATCTGAAACTGCGCTTGCAGCACTTCCACACTCTGAGCGAGATTGACGATGCGCTGGCGACGTTACGCACGAAGCAGGATTACCTGGAGCGCGTGGTGGCCTTGCGCGAGGCGAACCCAATGCTCGGCACGCGCGGTGTACGCCTGGGTATCCTCATGCCGGAGATCACACGGATGCAGGTGCGGGCGATCTTCGAGGCGGCCTGCAAATGCAGTCGCGAAGGGATCGAGGTTCACCCAGAGGTGATGATCCCGCTGACGGCCCATGTGAAGGAACTGCAGACGCAACAGAGTTTGTTGGAAGCGGAAGCGAAGGCGGTGATGGAGGAACAGAACATCGAGATCAGC
Organism: uncultured Ardenticatenaceae bacterium; assembly: GCA_964410625.1. Lineage (GTDB taxonomy): Bacteria > Chloroflexota > Anaerolineae > Promineifilales > Promineifilaceae > CAYPHY01. The sequence continues at coordinate 28,157 of CAYPHY010000033.1, forward strand.
TATAAGTTCGGGACGATGATCGAGATTCCTCGCGCAGCATTGACGGCCGATGAAATCGCCGAGCTGGCACAATTCTTCTCCTTCGGCACCAACGACCTGACGCAGACGACCTTTGGCATTTCGCGTGATGACGCGGAAGCAGGCTTCCTGGTGCAATACCAGCAGAAGGGCATTCTTGAGGACAACCCATTTGCGACGATTGACGCGAAGGGCGTCGGCCGCTTGATGGAGATGGCGGTGCGGCTCGGCCGCGAGACGCGCCCCGACCTGGAAATCGGCATCTGTGGCGAACATGGCGGCGACCCGCAGAGTATCGCGCTTTGCCACCAGTTGGGGTTGAACTACGTCTCCTGTTCGCCGTTCCGTGTGCCGATTGCGCGGCTGGCGGCCGCCCATGCGGCGTTGGGAGAGTTTTATAAGGACTTGTAGTGTGACAAGATGACAAGGTGATAGGGTGACAGGGTGAAGAGCACACCTTCCCCTGTCCCTTGATCAGCTGTTAAGTGTAGAAACCGGGTTTCTTAGCTTTTATTAGATGGAATCACTTTCACAATAGAAACCCGGTTTCTGGCAGACTTCTTGTAATCCACGTAACGAACGATATGGGATATGGAGTGTGTTTAATGATTGGAGGATAGGGGTCGGGGGGTAGGGGCTGGACGTGCCAGCCAGTCACTACCCGCTGACCTTTATCCTCCAATCCGGCATAGGAGCCAGTGAACGAGATGATTACCATAGATGGAAACGAAGCGGCCGCACGAGTGGCGCATAAGGTAAATGATGTAATTGCGATCTACCCGATTACCCCTTCTTCGGCGATGGGGGAGTGGGCGGATCAATGGTCGGCCGAGAGTAAGACGAATATCTGGGGCGCCGTGCCGATGGTGATTGAGATGCAGTCGGAAGGTGGTGCAGCGGGCGCGATTCACGGGGCGTTGCAGACCGGAGCGCTGACAACCACGTTCACAGCCTCGCAAGGGTTGCTGTTGATGATCCCCAATATGTACAAGATCGCCGGGGAGTTGACTTCGACCGTCTTCCATATCGCTGCCCGTTCGCTGGCGGCGCAGGGGCTTTCCATCTTTGGCGACCATTCCGACGTAATGGCGGCGCGGCAGACGGGCTTTGCCTTGCTGGCCGCCGCTTCGGTGCAGGAGGCGCATGACTTTGCGCTGATCGCCACGGCCGCTACGCTGGAAGCGCGTGTCCCCTTCCTGCACTTCTTCGATGGCTTCCGCACCTCGCATGAGATCAACAAGATCGAACCGCTCAGCGACGAGGTGTTACGAAAGATGGTGCGTGAGGAGTTGGTACAGGCGCATCGGGCGCGGGCGTTGAACCCCGACAATCCCTTCATTCGTGGGACGGCGCAAAACCCGGATGTCTATTTCCAGGCGCGGGAGAGCGCCAACCCTTACTATCTGGCCTGTCCGGGCATTGTCCAGCGCACAATGGACCAATTTGCGGCGTTGACCGGACGGCAATATCGCCTCTTTGACTATGTAGGCGCACCCGACGCCGAACGGGTAATCGTGCTGATGGGTTCGGGGGCGGAAACGGCCGCCGAAACCGCTCGCTTCCTGGCCGAACAGGATGAAAAAGTGGGGGTGGTGATTGTCCGTTTGTACCGGCCGTTTGATGTTTCCGCTTTTGTAAACGTCCTGCCGCCGACCACCAGGGCGATTGCTGTGTTGGACCGGACGAAGGAGCCGGGGGCGACGGGCGAACCACTCTATCTGGATGTGGTATCGGCCGTAGCTGAGGCGGTGGCGACTGACTCCGCGCCCTTTGCGATCATGCCACGGATCATTGGCGGCCGTTATGGGCTGTCGTCCAAAGAGTTCACACCGGGTATGGTCAAGGCGGTCTTTGAGGAGCTGACCAAAGCGGCCCCGAAGAATCACTTTACGATTGGCATCTATGATGATGTCACCCATACCAGCCTGCCCTGGAACAAGACATTTAGCATCGAGCCGGATGATGTGGTGCGGGCGGTGTTTTATGGTCTCGGTTCTGATGGGACGGTTGGGGCAAACAAGAATACGATCAAGATCATTGGCGAAAACACAGAAAAACATGCACAAGCGCACTTTGTCTATGACTCGAAGAAGTCAGGGTCGGTAACGATTTCCCATGTGCGCTTTGGGCCGCGGCCGATCCGCGCCCCATATCTGATTGATTCGGCCAACTTCGTCGCTTGCCATCAATTTAACTTTCTGGAGCGTTACGACATGTTGCGCCTGGCCGCACCAGGGGCAACCTTCCTGCTGAACAGCCCTTATGGCCCGGACGAGATATGGGAGTATCTGCCACGTAGCGTGCAACAAACAATCATTGATAAGCAACTGCGCTTTTACGTGGTGGATGGCTATGCCGTTGCCCAGGAAACGGGCATGGGGCGGCGGATCAACACCATCATGCAGACATGCTTCTTCGCCTTGCTGAATCAAGTGACTGGCACGGCGTTGCTCTCCAAAGAAGAAGCGATCCAGGAGATCAAGAGAGCGATTGAGAAGACGTATAGCAAGCGCGGCGAGATTGTGGTGCAGCAGAACTTCGCCGCCGTGGACGCGGCCGTCTCCCATCTCCATGAAGTCCTCGTTCCGGCAGAGGCGACCAGTCGCTTTGAACGGCCGCCGGTTATCCCAGAGTTTGCCCCTGAATTTGTGCAATCCGTCACCGCGCGGATCATCGAGGGGCTGGGCGACGAATTGCCGGTGAGTATGTTGCCGGTGGATGGGACCTATCCCTCTGGCACAACCCAATATGAGAAGCGTAACATCGCCACCGAGATTCCCGTCTGGGACCCCGACATTTGCATCCAATGTGGCAAATGTGCCTTTGTCTGTCCCCATTCCGTGATTCGGATGAAGCTCTTTGATCCGACCTTGCTCGAAGAGGCCCCGCCAACCTTCAAGTCTGCTCCGGCCCGCTACAAAGAGTTTAAGGATATGGCTTATGCGTTGCAGGTATCGCCGGAAGATTGCACGGGTTGCGCCCTCTGCTTTGAGGTTTGTCCGGTGAAGAACAAACAACAACCGAAGCGCAAGGCGCTGAATATGGAAGCGCAAGCCCCGCTGCGTGAACCGGAAAGCGAGAATTGGGCCTTCTTCCAAAGCCTGCCGGAAGTAGACCGCACAACATTGCCTCTTGGTCAAATTAAATATAACCAATTGTTGGAGCCACTTTTTGAGTTTTCAGGGGCTTGTGCCGGTTGTGGCGAGACGCCTTACCTGAGCCTGCTCAGCCGCCTGTTTGGCGACCGGGCGATCGTCGCCAACGCCACTGGCTGCTCTTCGATTTACGGCGGCAATTTGCCCACGACACCGTGGGCGAAGAACGCCGACGGCCGAGGCCCGGCGTGGTCGAACTCCCTCTTCGAAGATAATGCCGAATTTGGGCTGGGGATGCGCGTGGCGCTGGACCAGCGGCTGGAAGCGGCAACCGGCCAGTTGCGAGAGCTACGTGAGGTCGTTGGCCCACAATTGGCTGACGCCATCCTCTACGCTGACCAGACCAACGAAGCGGAAATCGCCGATCAGCGCGGCCGTGTAGCAGAGCTAAAAGCCCGCCTCAACGAGCTATTAGCTACGCTTGACCCGGCCTCTGATCTCCACTTTCCCATCTCCAACCTCTTGAATCTAGCTGATGCTTTTGTGAACAAGAGCGTCTGGATTGTCGGTGGAGATGGCTGGGCTTATGACATCGGCTATGGTGGCTTGGATCATGTGCTGGCCAGCGGCCGTAACGTCAACATCCTCGTCCTGGATACGGAGGTCTACTCCAATACTGGCGGGCAGATGTCGAAGTCCACGCCACGGGGCGCGGTCGCCAAGTTTGCAGCGGCGGGCAAGCCCTTGCCAAAGAAAGACCTGGCGATGTTGGCGCTGAGTTACGGCAGCGTCTATGTGGCGCGGGTGGCCTTCGGGGCTAGCGATACGCAGACGGTGAAGGCGTTCCTGGAAGCGGAGGCTTATGATGGCCCCTCGCTGATCATCGCCTACAGCCACTGCATCGCCCACGGCTATGACTTACGCTTTGGTCTGGAACAGCAAGGGGCGGCCGTGCAGTCGGGCTACTGGCCGCTCTATCGCTACAACCCCGATCTGACGGAAAATGGGAATGGAAGCGGTAAGAACCCGTTACACCTGGACTCGAAGCCACCGAAGCTACCTTTAGAGGAGTACATCTACCGTGAAGGTCGCTATCGGATGTTGGCGCAGAGCAACCCGGAAGCGGCCGCGCGTTTGTTGGAGCTGGCGAAGGCGGATGTAGCGGAGCGATGGGAGAAGCTGGAACGGTTAGCGGCCGATGGTAAGTAATAGGCAATTGGAGTAAGCAGTAGGCAGTTGGCAGTAGACAGACATACCTATAGCTAACTGCCGACTGCCCACTGCTTACTGGCTAATGGAGCATAAAATGGACTTAAGCACAACATACCTGGGAATGAAATTGAAGAATCCACTGGTTCCGTCAGCTTCGCCGCTGTCGCGCAACCTGGGGAACTTGAAGCGGATGGAAGATGCGGGGGCAGCGGCCGTTGTCCTCTACTCGCTGTTTGAGGAGGAGATCAATCAGGAGAGCCGTACCCTGGATCGCTATCTGAGCGAAGGGACGGAAAGTTTTGCGGAAGCCCTTTCCTACTTCCCGGAGGCACCATCTTATTCCAATATCGGCCCTGATGTCTATTTGGAGCATATCTTCCGCGCCAAGCAGCGGGTGGAGATACCGATCATCGCCAGTCTCAATGGCGTCTCGACCGGGGGCTGGATTCGCTATGCCCATGAGATAGAGCAAGCTGGAGCGGACGCGCTGGAACTGAACATTTACTATGTACCGACCAGCCTGGAACTGACCGGCGCGGAAGTGGAACAGATGTATATTGACCTGGTGCGCCATGTTCATGCGACCGTGACCATCCCCGTAGCCGTCAAACTCAGCCCCTATTTCAGTTCGACCGCGAACATGATGGCCCGGCTGGTGGAGGCAGGGGCGAGTGGGCTGGTCTTGTTCAACCGCTTTTACCAGCCAGACCTGGATTTGGAAAATTTAGAGGTTGTGCCTAACTTATCGCTCAGTCACTCGAATGAAATGCGGCTGCCGTTGCGGTGGATTGCGATTTTGTACGGCCGAATCGCCGCCGACCTGGCGTTAACCACCGGCGTCCATACCGCTGAAGATGCATTAAAGGGGGTTGCCGCCGGTGCATCTGTAACCATGCTGGCTTCGGAATTATTACGCAATGGCGTCCTGCGTCTACACGATATTTTAAGGGGGATGGAAAGATGGTTGGAGGAACATGATTATGAATCGCTGGCACAGCTACAAGGCAGCCTGAGCCAGATCAACGTCGCTGCTCCAGCCGCCTTTGAACGCGCCAACTACATGCAGATCGTCCACTCCTACGGTCCATTGTACCGCTATAGTCCGTAAGCGCGTAACCTATCAGACAAGCGTATTTTCATATATAATATGGAATAAAAGTCTGACGACATCGCAATGTTACGCATAAATGGCCTGCTTTTTGATGACTGGAATGAAGAGCATATTGCTCGTCACCATATTGAACCGGAAGAAGTAGAGGAAGTTTGTTTAGCTCGTCCTTATGTATCGAAGACCCGTGAAGGCAAGCTGCGCGTGATAGGACAGACGGATGACGGCCGTTATTTAACCATTATCTTAGCATCTCGTGGGCAGGGGTTTTATTATCCAATTACCGAACGAGATGCCACTGATTCCGAACGGCGACTCTATCAGCGCAAAAAGTAACAAAGAATTATGAAAGACAAAAGTAGAATTCCTGAATTCAGCTCTCTCGAGGAGGAAGCGGCGTTTTGGGATTCACATGACACAACTGAATTTGAAGATGAGTTTGAAGAAGTCGAGGCTATTTTTGCCGATTCACTGTTGAGACGTGGAATTTTTGTTTCGCTAGAAGAGCCTTTCCTCAGTCAGCTAGAGCAAATGGCCGCGAAAAGTGGTAGTAAACCGGCATTGTTGGCCCGGCGCTGGCTTATGGAGCGTCTGCAACAGGCGTGATTGATTTTCCCGCTACCTTAAGGACAAACAGTGCGTCGGTCGTCACAAACTCATTCATCGGCCGTTTGCTGGTCACACCCCAATTGACCAGCGAACGGCCGATTGTTGGTTGCCGGTCATTCGCCCATGTAGTGCCAACCCTCGCAACGGGATCAGGCTTTCGTGAAAGGAGGAGTGACTGGCTTGGGGGTTCTTGTCACAATTCCAACCGCCATCCGGCCACTGCCACGCTACCAGTCGTGAAGCCAGCTCCTCTGTTCGCTCGTCAGCCAGCACCCAATGCGCACCAATCCACTTGGCATAAGGGTGGCGGGGAATGCGGCCTTCCTCGTTGCGCTCTGATAATAGTGTTTGCACGCGCGGAGAGATCTTGATTTCTTGCTGCAACTGTTGGACGGCGGCCGAGGTTACATTTTCACCCAATACATTTACACGAATCTTAAAGCGAACGGCCGGTTCTCCAGCATCTAGCAAGCGGTTGGTAAGAGCACTTTGGGCTATCACAACAGTTCCTCCACGAAGGTTAAGGCGTACAGAACCAACAAGACGATAACCACAACTTTAGCACAAAGTTGGTTGGTAATGTCACACCAAAAAGATGATTTCCTTCACTTATCAAGCGAGTTTGGAAAAGAGTAATGTACAGGAAGGGGGATTGGCCGCCGTTTCAATCGGAGAAGTAACTGTGACTACAATAAAAGGTCAACCTCAATCACTCCCGCTAACCGGAACGCAATCCAGGCCATTGCCGGTGCTGTTTGTAGCCTGGGTCGTTACCCTGCTCGTTTCTATCTTGCCCAACATCCTCTGGACCGAATTGACCGGCGCAACGCCCGCCTGGGTATTTTGGGCGAAGATCGCTTTGCTCCTTTTTGCCGCAGCACTAACGATTGTCCGGCCCGCTATCAAACCGTTACGCGCGTACTTCGTCATCTTTCTGACCCTCTTGTTGGCGGAAGCGCTATTCTTCCGAGTTGGCAACATCGCCCAGTGGCAAGAATGGTTCGGTGGTGCAGGTGTTTCCTTTAGCCGGGAGATGTTGGGGGTGCAGCTGTTGCGTCTGGCGGTAACGGCGGTGATGATCGCCATGCTTTTTGTGATCAAGCGACGGCGCAGCGAGTTCTTCCTGGTCAAGGGCGAGCTTGACGCCCCGGCCGCTCCGGTTCGCTGGCTGATTGATAAGCCGGTCGGCTGGGTGCGCCTCGGTTGGATGCTGACACTCTGTATCACACTGGGCACATTGCTTTTCCTGGTACTTGCCGGAAAGCCGTCTTCGACAATGCTCAAAAGTGTATTACCCCTGTTGCCTGCGGTGATGGTTTTGGCCGCGATAAATGCCTTTAACGAATCGGTTAACTATCGCGCGGCATTGCTGGCCCCGTTGCATACGGCCGTCGGAGGGGCGCAGGCAATGTTGGTGGCGGCCGCTTTTTTCGGCATCGGCCATTTCTATGGGGTTCCCTATGGGCCAATCGGTGTAGTCATGGCCTTCGTTCTCGGCTGGTTCCTAAATAAGAGCATGTTGGAGACAAAGGGCTTCTTCTGGCCCTGGTTCATCCACTTCTGGCAGGATGTAGCTATCTTCTCCTTCATGGCGATAGGCTCGGTGAATCCTGGTGGATGACCACAGAAAATTGCAGGAGATCATCCATAAAAGCCAAACGTACGTAAATAATTACATGTGTCGCCTGCTTGTACAGTTATTCTGATGGATACAGCGTACCGAGGGGAGCCTTGGAAGTAAGGATGGTGAATGACAATAATTTTAGTCACATAATCCTCTCTTTTGCGAACAGAAAGGTCGCGTTGAAGAAGGTAAAGCTCATCGAAAAACCATTTCCAGAAGAAAACGAAGCTACCTTTACTCAACGCTTGCTGGATAAGTATCACGGCCAGAGTGGGACGCTTGAAATTGTCTTCAGAAACGGCCGTCCCGAATACGCCATTGTGACGTTGAATCACTGAATAGGGGGGATGATGATGGCGAATCAGAAGGAGTATGCGTGATGCAAAAGAAGATCCTTGTTACCTATGCAAGCCGGACAGGTTCTACTGCTGGCGTTGCCGAAGCGATTGGCAAAACGCTTACCGAAAGTGGAGCAGAGGTGGAAGTACGGTCGATGCAAGCCGTCCAAGACCTGAGGCGATACGATGCTGTCGTCGCAGGTAGCGCCATTCAAGAAGGAAAGTGGCTGCCGGAAGCGATGCAGTTCATACGATTGCATCAAGCAATGTTAAACCGTAAGCCATTCGCTGCTTTTTTGGTCTGTATGACGATGGCAATGAAGAGTGTCGAGGCGCGTAAAGGGGTGCGAGATTGGATGCAGCCGGTACGCGCGTTGGTGAGACCGGTGGATGAAGGGTACTTCGCCGGGGTACTGCATATAAAGGATGTCCCATCCTTCCGCCAGCGATTGCTGTTTCGCTTGAGCGTTGCCAGTGGTGTTTGGTCGGAGGGAGACCACCGCGACTGGAATGCCATTCACAACTGGGCTGACGCTTTGGCAGTCACATTCCAGTAAACAAATCCGATGTTACCTGTCAACCAGGTTGAGGTATGCCATGTTTAACTTTCCCCAAACCAAAGCAGAAAGCTATCTGTATAACTTTTGTGTTGAGATTGACAACCGGCGAGTGGGCAGTGTGGGCAATCGCGCGGCCGTTGATTTCTTCGCCGACACCGTCGCCTCCTTTGGATTCGAGACGGAAACACCCTGGTTCGAGTGTATGGACTGGGTTGGTGAAGGCGCGGTGCTCAGTGTAGAGGACCACTCCTTTGCCGTTTTTCCCAGCCCTTACTCATTGGGTTGCAAGGTCACTGGGCCGTTGGTCGTGGTGGATAGCATCGAGGCATTAGAAGCGGCCGACATCACCGACAAAGTCCTCCTGTTACATGGAGCGATCGCCAGCGAACAACTGATGCCCAAGAACTTCCCCTTCTACAACCCCGACCACCACCGCCGGATCATTCAGTTGCTGGAGATTGGGAAACCGGCGGCCGTCGTCGCCGCCACCAGCCAGGATGTGACGATGGTCGGCGGGCAATATCCGTTCCCACTCATCGAAGATGGCGATTTTGACATCCCCTCGGTTTATATGACTGAAGCGGAAGGAGCACGACTGGCGGCATTTGCGGGAAAGAAGGTGTTTCTGCAGAGCGATGCCCGGCGAATCACGGCCGAAGCGTGTAATGTCATTGCTCGCAAGGGGACGAACGAACAGCAGCGGCTGGTGGTCATGGCCCATATTGATGCCAAGCTGGGTACACCGGGAGCAACGGACAATGCCGGCGGAGTCAGCGTGCTGCTGTTGCTGGCGGAGTTGCTGGCCGATTACCAGGGGGAACTGACGATTGAGCTTGTCGCCATCAATGGGGAAGATTATTTTTCCAATCCCGGCGAGCAGCAATATCTGGCTTTGAACGCCGGTAAGTTTAATGAGATTGTATTGGGCATCAACATTGATGGCGTGGGCTATCACCGTGGACGCGTGGCCTACTCCCTTTACGACTGCCCCGCGGAGACAGCGGGGATAATCAATGATGTATTGAGCCGCTATGAAGTACTGACCCCTGGTGAAGCATGGTACCAGGGGGACCACGGCCTGTTTCTGATCAACGAGGTACCGGCGTTGGCGTTTACCTCGGAGTATTCGGCCGAACTGATGCAGACCATCACCCATACGCCAAAAGACGACCTGGAAATTGTCAAACCTTCACAGTTGGTCAAGCTAGCCGTCGCGCTGTGCGAGTTGATATTTCGTTTGGAACAACAGACTGCACTAAAAATGGAGGTCGTAAGCTGTTAAGGTCAGTCCGGCGAGCCGATTAGTGCGTGATACTGATGGACGGAGCCGACTGCTACTGATCCTTCACCAACGGCTCCGGCGACGCGCTTCACCGAGCCGTGCCGCGTATCGCCCACAGCGAACACACCGGGCAGGCTGGTCTCATAGGGTAGTGGCGGCCGTTCCAACGACCACGCCGCCGCAGGAAGATCACGACCGGTCAGAATAAACCCGCGTTCGTCGAGCGCCAGGACATCACGAAGCCATTCCGTGCGCGGTTCGGCGCCGATCAAGACGAAGATGGCCGCCGCCTCCACCTCCTCGCGTTGGCCGGTCTCAATGTTCTCCAGGACCAGCGTCTCAAGGCGGTTCTCTCCACGGCCGTCAACGACACGGGTGCGGAGGCGTACATGAACATTAGGCGTGGCTTGCAGTTGGGTGATCAGGTACTCAGACATACTGGTCACCAGCGACGCTCCGCGCACGAGCAGGGTAACACGCGCGGCAAACCGGGCCAGATGTAGAGCCGCCTGCCCGGCCGAATTCGCCCCACCCACGACATAGACCGACTGCCCGGCCATTGCGGGCGCTTCAACACCGGCCGCACTATAAAAGACGCCAGCGCCAACGAGACGCTCCAGCACCTCAATCCCTAAGCGGCGGTACGCCACGCCACTGGCGATGATCACGGAGCGAGCGTGCACCTCGCTCCCATCGCTGAGCGTGATGGTGTGCTCACGGTCGCGCGTTGTCAGCCCGCTTGCTCGCTGCCCAAAGACGAACTGCGCCCCCAGCAGCAAAGCCTGCTCCCACGCGCGAAAGGCCAACTCGCCACCGCTTAGCCCCCACGGAAAGCCGAGGTAATTACGGATCATCGAGCTGGTTCCTGCCTGTCCGCCTATCGCCAAAGGCTCCACAACAAGGGTGCTCAACCCCTCGGAGGCTCCATAAACAGCGGCCGCCAACCCAGCTGGCCCGGAACCGAGGATCGCCAGATCATACACCTCCGACGACGGCCGGGTGTGCACCCCCAGACCTTCGGCGATGTCAACAAGTGTTGGGTTATGGACGACCGAGCCGTCGTGGAAGATGACGACCGGTAGGCGCTCCGCATTTGCCCCGTGCTGGTGCAGCAATTGTCGGCCCTCGTCGGAGTCGGCCGCGTAGAAAGCGAAAGGGACGGTATTGCGGGCGAGTGTGTCGCGTAGCTCGTGGCTGCGCGGCGACCAGGGATCGCCGACGACACGCACGACGATGTGGCGCGGGTGATTGGCTCTGCTCCACGCGCTGATTGGCCCCTGTAGCTGCGGGTAAAGCAGCTCTTCAGGAGCAAACGCTCCCTTCACGACCCACAAGTCAATCCGCCCCAGCGCGGTTGCCCGTTGCAGGGAGTCCAACTCGCTGAAGGGAATGCGCGTTCCACGCTGATCCAGGGCCAGGAGCAAGGCACGCATGGCACGCTGGTGCAACGTCCGTGCGCGTTCGAGAAACTCGACGCCATCCATTCCAGGCAAATGGAGGTCAGCCATGACGAGCGCTACTTCTTCGCCGCGCTGGGCGAGTCGCTCCAGGGTGGCGAGTGCCACTTCTGGGGAGCGCTCTGCCATCACGCGAAAGTCTGCGCCGTAGCGCCTCCGCAGCGCCCGCTCAAATTCGCCAAGCGCTTCACTGTCATCGTCTACCACGAACAGTATTGGATCTAGCATCGCAAAAATAATGGTAAGCGGGTGGCGGCCGTTCCTTCCCAATACTCCAACGACCCGCTGCCCTCTCTCTTAATGTTGATTATCATGACTTTATCATAGAAAGCCCATTCGTGATAGCAAGGCTTTTTAATCACTGAAAACCTCTGAGGTCTAAATCTTAGGTTTGGCCTGGTTATCGCATTAAGAACTCAAAGGTTTATTGCCGATGAACACTATGGCCCTTCGCCACGAATGTAGTCGTCCACATCCACGTTATAAACAATGTCCTCGACATGGAACACAGCCCAGGGCTTGCCGTTGTTCATCCAGATCGCTGCGCCTGTGGTGTTGGTCAACGTCCCATTTAACTCCTTCCATTCGAGAATCTGGTTGAGCCAGAGGACTTTCCCTTCGCTGTCGGAGCGTTGGTAGCGCATGGACTCAAACCAGGTGATCAGCCCGGTCTGCGGGTCAAAACGCACGACGTATGTTTCTTCCTCATCTTCAAATGGGACGATGAGCAAGGCGGTACTGTCATCTACTGGCTCCCAGTGTACGCGCGGATCGGTGAGGAACAGGGAGGGCATCCAGATAGACTCCGCCCACATCCCCAAATTAGCGGCTTGATCGACCTTTGCTCCCTCATCCACGCCAAAGGGTGTTCTCCCATAGCCGCGGCCGTCGAGATACCGTTCGTTGACTTTCATCAGTGGCAGCCCAAAGAGGCCTGCCTCGATGTAGTGGCGATACCCCTGCCCAGCGATGTGGGTGAAGCGGAAGCGGGCGGGAAAGGTCAGACCGGCAATACCCGGCCGAATTTCGGCGCGGCCGGTGATGACGGCCGAGGTGATCACCGGGATATGCTCACCATATACCAGCCGGTAGAAACGCGCCACTGGCGCAGGCAGACCTTCCGGCAGTGGAACTGTCTCCAGCGCCGGTTGCGCTTGCGGAAAGGCGGGAAAGGGAGCCGATTTTACCTGTAAGCCGAGCCAAACCGCCAGCGCCAACAATGCAATACCAGCCAGCAGGATTAAAACGATATAGAGCATAAGCTTACTTGTCTTGGGTTGCGTCCTCTGATCTGGCAAAGCGGGCGCAACAACGGTTGTTGATGAATTCATGATACACCCAAGAAAAAAGAGTTCCAGGCCATCTCCCTTGCTTCACTAATCGTTTGACTGAACTTGCGCCATTGGGTAGCGTTTGTCCGGCCAATTAGAAAAGCTTTGTTTAACCCTCTCTTTCGGCAGGCTTCCCTACCGGTGAGCCCTCCAGGGTTTTAAAAGCTTTCCCCGCCTTCGTTGTGGTTCATTCGCCCACGGATGGCAGCACCCATTGGTGACTAGACTTGGACGAATCCGCCGAACCGAGCAACGTTGGCGACGTTTGAATGAAGCGAGTTTCGATGTCCTGAAACTCTTTTAAAAGCAGTTACTCTCGGAAATCACCTCTGTCCAGGCTGCTTTCCTTAAGTAAGGACAGTATAGATCGCGTCTGTTGCCTTAGATAGTGATAAACATCAGTAAAATCAGTGACAAATGTCACCAGCACGACGGCCGTATTTATGTTCCTACCTTTTCCCACGGCTCGGAAATATCAAAGCCATTGCCCATGACGGAACGGTACAAGCCAGTGGCCGCGGCCGAGTAACCACCGACAAAGGCCATTTTCGCGCCGATGCGTTGCAAGCGGTGTAAGCCTTCGAGCATGACCGCTTTACCCAGTCCGTGCCTTTGATGCCGCGGGACGGTGGCGACCGGCTCAAAAATAGCGGTGCGGGTTACATCATCAAACCAGATGGTACAAAAGGAGGCGATTTCGCCGTCTGTGGTAACGGCAACAATGTCCAGGTCACGGCGGTAGAGGGGGGCGTTCTGGATATTGCGATACCAGGTTGGATCATCACGATTCTCGCGGGCGGTGTGGATATCGTCATTGTGAAAGCCCAGGCCGGAGGCATAACAACGTTCGAGCAGTTCAAGCCCATCGCCCAATGAACGCACGGTGTAGCCATGAGGAGTGGGGTATTCGGGAAGCGGCTCGCTGAGCGAACGACGAAACTGCCATTCCTGCTCTCCCGGCCGCTGCACCTGCTGATAACCATGTTGTGTTAATATGGCCTGCCGAAGGGTGTCTTGTGAATCCGTCCACACTCGGAGATGGGAACGGCCGTCTTCCGCGGTCGCCATCAAATGTTGCTCGGCAACGGCGAGCAGCTCTTCCTCCAATTCGGCCGACTGCCAGGCTGGATGGACCTGGAAGAACGCTTCCCCCTTGCCATCCGGGTTTAGAACGGCCGTTATCTCCCCATCCTCCGTTTCCCAAATGAATGTAACCCCCTCGATTGAAAAGTCCACGAGGCGGTTGGCGAGGATGTGCCAGCGCCAGTAATCGAAGCGGACGACATGCCAGCTATATTCACGCAGGTTATTCGCCTCCATCACCCGGCGCAAAAAGGCACGGATGCGCCAGAAGTCCTCCTCATCTTGATAGGGCCGCATGATCAGTTTCATTAGGTTACTCAATTTAGAGCCTGTCCGAATGTTCAACGCAAAGTCACAGAGATGCAGAGGCGCAGAGCATAACTGAGTATGCTCTGCACCTCTGTGTCTTTTAAGGACTACCTGGCCTAATTCGGACAGGTTCTTAATCAGGCCAGGCGACTTCCAGGGCGTGGCACTGACCTCGCGCCAGCCAGCCATAAGGGGTGCCGGGGGCCGGGTTGACAATCTCTAACTCCACCGGTTCGCCGCCGTCGCCACGGTAGAATAGCACCTGCACATAGACTGCTGGGAAGGTGATGTCAATGTCCGTCACCCAGCCGCTATCCATCCAGCCTTCCTCCGCCCACCAGGAGTAGAGGACACGGCCGCCCACTTCCTGCACCACATAAAGGCCGCGCCGGGCCTCATCGCCGCCCACCTCGAAGTTAATCCGCAAGCAGGCATTCTCGCGCGGCTCCTTTGTTGGCGTTGGCGTGTCGAGCATGGCGGGTTGCGTCGGCCGTGGCAACGTGGCAGTGGCCGTCGCCGTTGCTGGCGTGGTGGGGGAAGGCGTAAGCGTCAGCACGCGCGTGCTGACCGGAAGAGTAGCTGTGACCGTCGGTGTTGCTGTTGCAGTGACCGTAATCTCTGCTGTCGCCGTCACCGATGGGGTGATGGTCGCTTCGCTGGTTGGCGTAGCGGTTAGCGTCGGCGTCATTGTGCTGGTTGCAGTAGGCGAGAGGGTGGCTGTTGGTGTGGGTGAAACCACAGAGGCACAGGTATCCACCCAAAGGCCAACGCTGTCGGCGGCATAGAACTTCAACGCCCCTGCGCTTTCCGCTACAAATGAACCGCTGGAGACCATTCCCTGCGGCAATTCATAAACGGCCGTGTCACCAATGTAGAAGTGATTGACCCGCTCATCGGGGTCGTCGTCAATCACCCGATATTCAACCACACAACCCGGCGAAACCTGCCCTAAAGTGATCCATGTCTGGTAGGCAGCTTCGGGGGCATAGTCAGCGGTGGTTGACCAGACGCGTTCTTTCGGAGCGGCCGTATAGTCCGGCCCAGGTAGTAGATCAAAGCCAAACGGCCGTCGCTTGACGATAAAGTTTAGCCCGGGATCGATTGTGTAAGACCCTTCTTCGCCTAAATAGGTTATGGAAGGAAGGCCACCGGGGACGGCCGAGCCGACTTGCTGTAGGGAGAGGACCCAAAGGCCGACGACACCGAAAAGCGATAGTAAAACCAATACACGTTTCATCATACACTCATCCATCTGAATGATGCCTGGCAACGATGCCCGGTATTATTCAGAACTACATGATCTAGTTAAACCTTCCTTTTCTCCCTCTATGATTCAGTCGTTAAACAAACTGAAAGGGGCAGTGTCATTCTGCCACTATTAATTTAGCAAATTTTTATGCCTTAAAAGCAGTTCCTTTAATCACGTTCTGGCAATGACGTTCGTCACTGGCAGATCGTGGCGTTTCACGAGTATCGTATGGTCAGCGGGCAAACACCTAAGCAGCATCACACGAAATGCCCACCGATCCGCAACTTTTAACGGCCGCGATTCACAACCAGGCCACTCCTTGATGAAGCTATCAAAAGCCATCACAGGAAAAGGAAACGAGCATGAACAAGTCAAGCGACAGTAAATTGGGAAATGAGGTTTATAAACAAGGCCCCGAATCAGCATTGGAGCGAATGTTGCTGGAAGAGTATTTGGTCGGCCGTGGCTACCATCTGGTCGAACTAGACCAACTACCTGAAGAGGAAGTCAGGAAGCTGATGACAGAAGCATCCAGATATGCCTCATTAAAGCTGGCGCAGTTGGAGTCCACAGCCCACTTCCGCGAGGAGATTCGCCGGCCGGAAGGTTGGGGAATGGGGTAAGCCGATGATTGAGACTTTCAGCATCAGTTTGTTGGCAATCGGTACTTTGCTGTGTGCGATTCAGGCGATTAGGGCGCAACATCTCATTGTCTCCGCATTGTGGTTAGCCGGTGTGAGCGCCCTGCTTGCTGTATTGCTCTTCCTCTTCGATGCGCCACAGGTGGCAGTGCTGGAGCTAAGCGTTGGTGCGGGGTTGGTAACGGTGCTGTTTGTCTTTGCGATCAGCATCGCCGGGGAATTGACCCGCGATCTCCCGTCGCTGGTCCCTAAGTCGCTGGCCTGGGTGTTGTGCCTGCTGCTCGTCGGGCTATTGGGGTGGTTGATTCGGCCGATAGCAGCCCCTATTCCACCGCTACCTCAGACGGAAGCAGATTTTGCCGTTGTGCTGTGGCAGCAACGAGCACTGGACGTAGGGGTACAAATTGCCCTGATGTTTGCTGGCGTCCTCGGTGTACTAGGGCTACTGGCAGAGGTCGTTGTCGCACCTGTAGCGCGATTTGGTAAATCGCGAGTTGAAGGCCGCGATTTACCAAATCGCGCTACAACGGAGGAGGCAGGTGATGTTTTTGCCCACTAAGATCGCTGTCTTGATCGTACTAGGCTTGTTGGGCGTTGGCTTCTATGGCCTTCTTGTCACGCGCAACTTGATCAAGCTTGTGGTTGTGCTGCAAATCCTGGTCAAAGGGGCGTTGTTGGCCTTGGTCTTGGCCGGCCGCATCAACGGACAAATTAACCTGGGGCAAAGCCTGGCGGTTACGGTGATCGTCGCCGATACCGTTGTGGCCGTCATCGGTCTGGCTTTGGCCGTCCAGGTACAACGGCACTGTGGCACGCTAGATGTAAAAGCGTTATCTACCTTACGAGGCTAAACGATGAGTAGCTGGCTAGTTTGGTTAACAATAGGGCTGCCCTGGTTGGGGGCGTTGGCTGTCTGGTTGGTAGGGGAAGCTTTACCAGAAGAGAAACGGCCGCCAACCCTCCACATCCTGGCGATCCTTAGCTCCGTAGCGGCCGGGATGGCCGCGTTGGCCTTGCTGCCGCTGGCGAGCGACACGGCCGTCATCGCCATTCCCTTCGGCGAACCCTTTGGCACGCTGACCTTCGTCCCTGACGGTCTCGGCGTCTTCCTCGCTGCGGTGGCCACGGTCATCGGCAGCCTGGCAGTCATTTTCTCCGTCGCCTATATGGGCAACCATCCGCAGCTCGGCCGCTACTACACCCTCGTCTTGCTTTTTATCGGTGCAATGGCCGGGTTGGTGCTGACGGGCAGCCTCTTTTTCCTCTTCATCTTTTGGGAGATCACCGCCCTCTGCTCTTACGCATTGATCTCCTTTGACAACGACAATCCGGCGGCCGTTGCCGGAGGTATGAAGGCGTTGGTCATCACCCAATTGGGTGGTTTGGGGCTGTTGGTGCTGGCACTGATGGCTTACGCCTACAGCGGCAGTTACCAGATCAATGATTTTCTGGCGGCCGCGCCGGAACTGCCACGCACGGTTCTCAGCATCATGGCCTTTGGGGCGTTGGCGGCGGCGGCGGCGAAGTCGGCGCAACTACCCTTCCACACCTGGCTGCCCGCGGCGATGGAGGCTCCCACGCCGATCAGCGCCCTGATCCATGCCGCAACGATGGTCAATGCCGGTATTTACCTGTTGGCGCGGCTCTTTCCGGCGTTTGCCGCTGTGCCGGGCTGGATGGCGGCCGTGGCCGTCGTCGGTCTGCTCTCCGCGCTGTTGGCAGCAGTGATGGCACTGACGGCCAACGATCTGAAGCGCGTCCTGGCTTATTCGACAATCAGCCAGCTAGGGTACATGGTGGCGGCCGTCGGCAGCGGGGCGCTCTTTGCCAGCCAGTTCCATTTGTTGAGCCACGCACTCTTTAAGGCGTTGCTCTTTCTCGCCGCCGGGGCGGTGATCCACACCATCGGCACGCGCGATTTGCGGCAGATGGGCGGGCTGGGACGGACGATGCCTTTTGTGCGCAACGTATTCCTTGTTGGGGCGCTCGCCCTCGCCGGACTGCCGCCGTTGAACGGCTTTTGGAGTAAGGAGCTACTGTTAGAAGAGGTAGCGGCCGGTGGCTGGTGGTGGCTGGTGGCCGGGTTGTTGCTCGGCGCGGGGCTGACGGCCGCCTATACGCTGCGCCTTGTCTGGCTTGTCTTTTACGGCCAGCCTCGCCAGAGCCATGAAGCCCCCGCCACACCGTTGGCGATGCGTTGGCCGCTGGCGTTACTGGCAACCGGCGCGGCCGTCTCCTGGCTGCTGGCCGGGCCGTTTGGAACATTGCTAAGCGAAACATTGCCAGCCCACGGCCTGCACGCCCCTTCGACGGCCGGACTGATTATCGAGATTCTCACTGCACCCCTGACCTACGTTGCGCTGCTAATGATTGCCGCCGGACTGCTGGCCTGGTGGGAGCGTGGGAAATTGGCGAATATCACCCAACGGCTGAAGTGGCTGGGCGAGACGGCCGTTGCAGGCTTTGGTTTTGAGCACGTCAATGAGTGGATTGTCAGCGGTACGCAGCAGGCGGCCGCTCAATTACAGCGCACCCAAACCGGCCAACTGAACTGGAATCTCGTCGGCCTCATTGGGGCGTTGGTGATGGTGTTGCTCTTATTGGCGATTGTTTTTTGACAGGATTTGATAGAAACCGGGTTTCTTAGCTTTTACTAGAGGAGCCTGTTTGATACGAAGAAACCCGGTTTCTAAAGATTTCGCGGAGTCTATAAGATGGCGATAAATGCGCCGGTTTTGTTAATCACTTTGCCATTAGTGGCGACGCCGCTGGTCTATCTGCTCGGCCGTCTGGCTTACCGGCAGGGCAACAACAGGCGAGTGGCAGGTGTGGCAGCCTTGTTGGTGCTGCTCTCGCTCATCTGGCCGCTGGTGGAAACGGGGGCGGCCGTGGTTCACGATGGGTCGCTGACCCTGCCCATCGGCGCGATAGCGCTGCGGGTGGATGGCTTAAGCTTGCTGTTGGCGGCCGTCGTCCTGACGCTGAGCACCCTGGTGACATTCTACTCCCTGGCGTACATGAAAGAGGAAAGCGGGGAAGAGAAGTATTACGCGCTGATTTTGGCGATGGCCGGGATGATGATCGGGCTTGGCTGCGCCAGCGACCTGTTTAACCTCTGGCTATGGTTTGAAGGGATGGCGATTGCCTCTTACTTGCTGGTGGCGTTCTACCGTGAACGGCCGTCCGCGCTCGAGGCTGGTGTGAAGTATCTGGCGCAAAGCGCGGCCGGCTCGGTGCTGGTTTTGCTGGCAATCGCCCTCGTATTTGGCGCAACGGGGCGGCTTGAGTTGAGCGGTGTGCAGGCGGCCGCGCCGGACACATGGATCGTGCTGGTGGCGGCGGCGCTTTTCACCATCGGCTTTGGCGTGAAGGTCGCCCTTGTCCCCCTGCATACCTGGCTCCCCGACGCCCATAGCCAGGCCCCTAGCGGCATCAGTGCGTTGTTATCAGGTGTTGTGATCGAGGCCGGGTTGGTCGCCCTGCTGCGGGCGTTGACTGCTCTGGCCGGTGTCGCGCTTTCCTGGAGCGTGCTGTTGTTGCTCTTTGGCGCGTTGAACATGCTGGTTGGCAACCTGATGGCCTTGCGCCAGCAACAGGTGAAGCGGATGCTGGCCTATTCCAGTCTCAGCCACATAGGGTATATCCTCCTCGGCCTCGGCGTCGCTCTCTATGCCGGGGAAACGGCCGGGGCGCAAGGGGGGCTGTTCCACTTTCTCAATCATGGGCTGATGAAGGGGCTGGCCTTTCTGGCGGCCGGGGCATTCCTCTATGTCGTGAGTGATTCGGGCCATAGCCTGACTACTAACGATCTGGCAGGGGCCGCGCGGCGTTATCCACTGGCAGCACTCGCCCTCAGTCTGGCGGTGTTGGGGCTGGCAGGGTTGCCGCCGTTGGCCGGTTTTATGTCGAAGTGGCAGATTTTCGTCGCCGGATTCGCCACCCACAATATCCTGATCATCAGTGTGGTCTTGTTTGCCGCGCTGAACAGCGTCTTGTCACTGGGCTACTATGCCCCGTTGGTCAATGTGGTTTATCGGCGCGAGCCTTCGGCCGCTGTGCGCCAGGGACGACCGATGCCCGCGAGTATGCTTTTGCCATTGCTATTGCTGGCGGCGGCCGTGGTCCTGCTCGGTGTTTGGCCGGTGGCGGCCGAGCCATTGACGCGAACGGCGGCGGAAGCCATCATGTCTGCGTTTGGAGGCTAATCATGGAGTTTGTGTTAGCACCACCTGTGGCCTTTTTAATCTATCTGTTACTGGTTGGAATTCTCAGCGGCCTGGGGCGACTGTTAGCCAATGGCGGCGAACCGGCGGCCGAACAATCGCCGGAAAAGACCAGCACCTATGCCAGTGGCGAGGCGGCCCCGCTGTGGCGGGCTGCGCCGGGGTATCGGCCGTTTTTTGTGATCGCCCTCTTTTTTGCCGTGTTGCATCTGGGCGTGCTAATGCTTGGCAGCAGCGACTTCGCCCCGGCCAGCCTGGGCTATCTGGTTGGTCTGCTGCTGACCCTGGTGGCCTTAATTCTAGGATAGGAAAGCTCACGCAAAGTGAACAAAGGTGAAGGAACGCCAAGCCGCTAAGAAAGAGTTTGCGTCCTTGCGTGAGGCACTATGAAGGAAGTAGTGATGGCAACGAAATTACAAGAGACGTGGCAGGGGATCATGGACAAGGTGACGACCTGGGCGCGGGTCAACTCCCCCTGGGCGATCCACTATAACAGCGGCTCCTGCAACGGCTGTGACATTGAGATTTTGGCGACGCTGACCCCACGCTATGACCTAGAGCGGTTTGGCGTCAAGCTACAAGGTAGCCCACGCCACGCCGACATTCTGCTTTGCACCGGGCCGGTGACACGCCAATCACGCGACCGGTTGTTGCGGATTTATGAGCAAATGCCGGAGCCAAAATACGTGGTCGCGGTCGGGTCATGTGCGCTCTCCGGCGGTGTATTCGAGGGATGTTATAACTGCCTTGGCGGGATTGAAAACGTTCTACCAGTGGATATGTATATTCCTGGCTGCCCCCCTCGGCCGGAAGCGATTATTTATGGGTTGGTGCAGTTGTTGAGGACAATGAACAATGAACAATGAGACAGTGAACAATGGGGCTATGGACAATGGGGCTATGGACGATGGGGGTATGGACGATGGGCGGGGATGGGCGGCGCTTTGGGCGGAACGGGTGGAAAGACCGGACGATAATCGCCTGGATGTGGTGGTGAAAGCGGAGAATTTGGTGGCGGCCGTCGAATCGTTGCGCGATGCCCAATCGGGCTACCTGGCGGCCATTACCGGCATGGATTATGGGCTGGAAGCGGGGCAGATGGAGGTGCTGTACCACTTTTGTGAAGGTGCAACGGTGACAACCCTGCGGGTCGAGTTACCCCGCGATACGCCTGCTATCCCTTCGATTTGCTCCATCCTTCCGGCCGCCAGTGTCCATGAGCGCGAACTGATGGAGATGTTTGGCATTGAGGTTGTCGGCACACCCAACCGCGATCATCTTTTCTTGCCCGACGATTGGCCGGAAGGCCACTACCCCCTGCGCAAGGATTTTGTCTCTTCCGAGGCGGCGCGGAGAGAGGAAACAAAGCCCGCAAGTAGCGACGATGGCGAGACAGAACGCTTCATTGTCCCCATCGGCCCCCAGCATCCGGCGCTGAAGGAACCGGCCCATTTTGAGTTTGCTGTGGACGGGGAAGTGGTCAGGGACGCGGCCGTGCGCCTCGGCTATGTCCATCGCGGCATTGAAAAGGCGGCCGAGGAGCGCACCTGGACACAAAATGTCTACCTGTTGGAACGCATTTGCGGCATCTGCTCCCATGTGCATACGGCCGCTTTCTGCAACGGCGTGGAACAACTGGCCGGCGTGGAAGCGCCACCCCGCGCCCAGGCTATCCGTGAATTGGTCGCCGGGATCGAACGCTTCCACAGCCACCTGCTCTGGTTTGGCGTGGCGGCACACGAAGCGGGGTTTGACACGCTGTTCATGTATACCTGGCGCGACCGGGAAACGATCATGGACCTGGTGGATGAACTGACCGGCAATCGCGTCAACTACTCGATAAACGTCCTCGGTGGGGTGAAGTACGATATAACCCCGCAGCAGATGGCGAAGGTGCGCGAGGGATTGGATTTCCTCGACGGCCGTGTGCGCCACTACCTGGACATTATCCACAACGACCTGGTTTTTTCCCGCCGCACGCGCGGCATTGGCACGATGACCCTGGCCGAAGCGACGAATCTGGGCGCATTGGGGCCGACTGCCCGCGCTTCGGGAGTGGCGCGTGATGTGCGTGTTGATGCCCCTTACTCCGCTTATCACGACTTCCCGGTGAGTATCACGCTGGAAACGGCCGGGGATTTGGAAGCGCGGTTCGTCGTGCGGATGCGCGAGTTGTTGGAAACAAGCCGTCACATCCGCCAACTGCTGGACAGTTTGCCGGAAGGGGAGTTGACCACTCGAATGCCGCGCCGTATTCAGGCGGGAGAGGTGATCAGCCGTGTGGAAGCGCCGCGCGGCGAACTGTTTTATTACATCAAGAGCAACGGGACGGACAAGCCGGAACGGATCAAAATCCGCACCCCGACCCTGTGTAATATGGCGACCGTGACCAGCCTGGCCGTCGGCCATCAGTTGGCCGACATGCCCATGCTGCTGGTCGGGGTAGACCCGTGCTTCTCTTGTAATGATCGCGGCGTGCTGCTCAAGCCGGTTGGCAACGGGGACGAGCGCATTTGGACCTGGGAGCAGCTACGCGAATACGGAATTGAGTATTACCGATGAACAGCTTACTTAGTCTGGCGACGATTTTGTTTTTCCCCGGCGGCCTCTTTCTGTTGCTAAATGGGCTGGCCTATGAGTGGCTGGATCGCAAGTTGCTGGCCCGCTTACAAAACCGGATTGGGCCGCGTTGGTTCCAGCCAGTGGCCGATGTGGTGAAGATGCTGGCGAAAGAGGAGATCATCCCTCAGGGTGTTCATCGCGGCCTGTTTGTGCTGCTGCCGATTGTCGCCCTGGCCGGGCCGCTGACGGCCGCCCTCTATGTCCCTATCGCCGGTTTGCCGCCCGCACACAGCTTTCGCGGCGACCTGATCGTTGCCATTTACCTGCTCAGCTTGCTAACGCTTTGCATGGGGCTGGCGGGGGCGAACACCCGCAACCGCTTCTCGTTGGTGGGGGCAACGCGCACCCTGACGCAGTTGTTTGCTTATGAAGCCCCATTCCTGCTGGCGTTGCTTGGCCCGGCGTTAGTGGCCGGTAGCTGGCAAATCAGCGAGATCGCGGCGTATGCCAACGGCCGTTGGCTGCTGCTCACCCAACCCATCGGCTTTGTTGTCGCCCTGATCGGGCTGATGGGCAAGCTGGAGTTGCCGCCGTTTGACGCGCCGGAGGCGGAGACGGAGATTGTGGCCGGGGCGATGACGGAGTATAGCGGCCGAGGGCTTGCCCTCTTCCACCTGGGCAAAGTGGTCGAACTGGTGATTGGCCTGACGCTGGTAGCCACCTTTTATCTGGGTGGCGTTGGCACGCCGCTGGCCTATCTGCTGAAAACGCTGGCCTTGTTGTTGGGGTTGGCTTTTGTGCAATCGCTGATGACGCGCCTGCGGATTGACCAGACAGTAGGGATGTGGTGGCGGTATGGGGTGTTGTTGGTGTTGGGGCAGTGGTTGGTTTTGATTGTTGGGCGGTTGGTGGGGTGAAGTGGAGATTGGAGATTAGAGACTGGGAGACTAAGAGAGTAAGAGATTGGGTGTAACGATGAAACTGGGAACGATGTGGCGGGATGTGTGGCGGTCGTTGTGGCAACGGCCGCATACGGAGCAATACCCAACGGAGATGCGGCCGCTGCCGGAACGCTCACGAGGGGTGTTACGCTGGAACCCGGAGAAGTGTACGGGCTGCTGTCTTTGTAATAAGGATTGTCCGGCCAATGCCATTGAATTGATCACGCTGGATAAAAAGGCGAAGCGCTTTGTGGTGCGCTATCACATGGACCGCTGCCTCTACTGCGCACAGTGTGTACAAAGCTGCCGCTTCCAATGCATGGAGATGTCGAACGAGGAGTGGGAGCTGGCCTCGGCCGACAAAGAGCCATTTACCGTGCTGTACGGCCGCGACGAAGATATTGAACAATTACTGGCTGGTGAAGCCACAGAAGCGTAGGGGCAACCCTTGTGGTTGCCCAGTATAGTTGCCCAGTATAGTTGCCTGGTGTGGTTGCCCAATGGGGGTGCCCGATTGAGGGCAGGCACAAGACCTGCCCCTACATTATTGAGGATTTAAATGAAACTTTCATATGTACCCGTTATTCCCACAGGCGTTGACCTGTTGCATGATCCGAGCTTGAACAAAAGCACTGCATTCACGACCGCTGAGCGCGACGCGCTGGGGTTGCGCGGCCTGTTGCCACCGCGCCTCATGTCGCTGGAGCAGCAAGTGCAGCGAGTGATGGAAAACTTTGAGCGCAAGCCCAGCGATCTGGAACGTTATATCTACCTGATCGGTCTGGAAGACCGTAACGAGACCCTCTTTTACCGGGTGGTGATCGATCATCTGGAGCGGATGATGCCGATCATCTATACGCCAACGGTCGGCCGTGCCTGCCAGTTATACAGCCACATCTTCCGCCGGCCGCGCGGTCTCTATATTTCGGCCGAAGACAAGGGGCAAGTCGCCCAACTGGTAGACAACTGGCCTTATGATGATGTGCGGGTCATCGTCGTCACCGATGGCGAGCGTATTTTGGGCCTCGGTGATTTGGGGGTGAACGGCATGGGCATCCCCGTTGGCAAGCTGTCGTTGTATACCGCCTGTGCCGGTGTTCCGCCGGAGTCCACTTTGCCGGTGACGATAGACGTGGGGACAAACAACGAAGAACTACGGAACGCTCCCCTTTATGTGGGCTTGCAACAGCCACGGGTGCGCGGACAGGCGTATGATGAGCTGATTGAGGAGTTTGTCCAGGCCGTGCAGACGCGCTACCCCAATGTGCTGATCCAATTTGAGGACTTCGCCACGGAAAACGCTTTCCGTTTGCTGGCGAAGTATCGCAACCGCGTTTGTACCTTTAATGATGACATTCAGGGAACGGCCGCCGTCACCCTGGCTGGCCTCTACTCCGCCCTGCGGATCACAGGCGGCGATCTGAAGGAGCAGCGTATTCTGTTCATGGGCGCGGGCGAAGCGGCCATCGGCATTGCCGACCTGATCGTTACTGCCCTGGTGGAAGAGGGGCTTTCCGAAGCGGAGGCGCGGCAACGTTGCTGGTTCATGGACTCTAAGGGGTTGGTGGTCAGCGGCCGTGACGACCTCGCCACCCACAAGCGCCGCTATGCCCATAACTATGAATTCTTGCCAACGCTGGATTCGGCCGTGGAAGCCCTGCTGCCGAGCGTATTGATTGGCGCGTGCGGCCAGCCCTGCACCTTTACCCAACCCGTTTTGGAAACGATGGCCGCTATCAACCAGCAGCCGATCATCTTTGCCCTCTCCAATCCCACTTCGCAGTCGGAATGTACGGCCGAAGAAGCGTACCGCTGGACAGACGGCCGCGCTATCTTTGCCAGCGGCAGCCCGTTTGCGCCGGTGACGATTGAGCAAACAAGATTTGTCCCCGGACAGGCCAATAACGCCTACGTTTTCCCCGGCATCGGACTCGGCATTGTGTTCAGCGAAGCGCAACTGGTGACGGACGAGATGTTTCTGGCGGCGGCGAAAGCGTTGGCCACGGAAGTGGGCGAGGAGGATTTGGCTTGCGGCCGGGTCTATCCCTCGTTGAGCCGCATTCGTGACGTGTCGTTGCAGGTGGCGGCGGCCGTGGCCTCGGTCGCTTATCAGCAGGGATTGGCGGTCACGCCGGAGCCGGACAAGCTGATTGAGGCGATTCGCGCCGAGATGTATGAGCCAACCTATCCTATCTTTGTGGCTAGCGAAGCAGAGGCAGTAGAGCAAGCGGATGATGAACAACGAGATGGACCACGAGACAAACCTCGATTGGCAAACCTCATTGCGGAAGCGGTTGCGGCATTTGCCGAAGAGTGATCCGCGTCTGGCGGTGATGGGCATTGGCCATGAGTTGCGCGGGGATGACATCGCCGGGTTGCTGGTAGCGCGGGCGTTGCGGCCGTATGCCAACGAGCGTTTCCTGGTGGTGGAAGCGGGACACGCGCCAGAGAATTATACCGCTCCTGTGCGCCGGTTTGCGCCACACTTTGTCTTGCTGGTGGATGCGGCCGAGTTGGGCGAACCTCCCGGCACAATCCGCTGGCTGGAGTGGCCGGAGTTGACCGGGCTGAGCGCCTCGACCCACACCATGCCGCTTTATCTGCTGGCTCGTTACCTGGCAATGGAAGCGGATTGCGCGGTGGGGCTAATTGGGATTCAAGCGGCCGATACGGGGCTGAATATGCCCTTATCGGCGGCGGTAGAGAGGGCGGTGACGGCCGTTGTTGAGGAATTGCGCGAGCAGAGTTCTGCGAGTGGTGCGGCCGTTCGTAGCGGCGTCAGCTAATTGCGAAAGATGATGAACGAACCGGCTATGGACGAATTGATCGGGAAACGGATCCACATACAGGGCATTGTGCAGGGCGTGGGCTTTCGGCCGTTTGTTTATCGCCTGGCCCAACGCTTCACGCTCTCCGGCCAGGTCTCTAATACCTCGGCCGGCGTGGACATTGAAGTAGACGGCCGTGCTGATCAACTGGCTGCCTTTGCCAGCGCACTGGTTGGCGAAGCTCCGCCTCTGGCGCGAATTGATGAATTGTGCATTGAGGACCGCCCGGCGAACGGCTTTCAATCATTTGCGATCAGCCCCTCACGCGCTATTGACGGAACTTACCAGCCGGTCTCGCCCGACATGGGCATTTGCGATGATTGTCTACGCGAGCTTTTTGATCCGCGTGACCGTCGCTATCGTTATCCCTTTATCAACTGCACCCATTGCGGCCCGCGCTTCACCATCATTCGGAGGATGCCCTACGATCGGCCGTCCACAACGATGGCTGCCTTCCCCGTGTGTCCGGCTTGCGCGGCCGAATTTGGGGACCCCCTTGATCGCCGCTTCCACGCTCAACCGGTGGCCTGCCCCGTCTGTGGCCCGCAGGTGTGGCTGGAGGAAAAGGGTAAAGACGGTGGCGATGTCGCGGACTTCTATCCGACCATTGCCAACATCTTTACGGCTGTAGCCAGGGAAGATGAGGCCATCCAAAGGGCCAGACAGCTCTTGATGGCGGGAAAGATCGTGGCGGTGAAGGGGTTGGGAGGATTTCATCTGGTGTGTGATGCCACCAACGACGCGGCCGTCTCCGCGCTGCGCCAACGGAAGGGGCGAGGGGAAAAGCCGCTGGCGGTGATGATGTTTGATCTGGCAACTGTGGAAAAGCATTGTTGGCTCAACGAGGCGGAAAAGAGCCTGCTATGCTCGCGGGAGCGGCCGATTGTGATCGTTGATCGCCGTCCTGATTCGGATGTGGCGGCGGCCGTTGCACCCGGCCAGCCGACGCTCGGCGTTATGCTTCCCTACACGCCGCTACACTACCTGCTGCTCGAACCAGGTGCTGGCTTCCCTGAAGCGCTGGTTATGACCAGCGGCAACCGTAGCGAAGAACCGCTTGCGGCCGATAACGATGAAGCGCGGCAACGACTGGCCGAGTTGGCCGACACCTTCCTCTTGCACAACCGTGACATTCACCTGCGCTGTGATGATTCGGTGGTGAGGGTGGTCAGTTTGCAAGTGGCAAGTAAGCAAGTGGCAGGTGGCAAGTGGCAGGTGGCAAGTGAAGTGGAGCCTTCATCCTTCATCCCTCAGCCCTCATCCTTAATCCCTCACTCTCCACTCACCACTCTTCACTCTCCACTTCCTATTCGGCGCGCGCGGGGGTATGCGCCGTTGCCGGTGAAGTTGCCCTGGGAGGTACGGCCGATCCTGGCGACCGGGGCGGAATTGAAGAACAGTTTTTGCCTGGTACGCGGCCGTGATGCTTTCCTCAGCCAACACATTGGCGATCTGGAAAACCTGGAAACGCTGCAATCGTTTGAGCAAAGTGTTGACCACTTTGAACGGCTGTTCCACGTTTGCCCCGAACGGCTGGCCTATGATTTACACCCCAATTATTTGGCGACACGCTACGCGCTGGAGCGGGCGGAACGAGCGGGCATTGCGGCCGTCGGCGTGCAACACCATCACGCCCATGTTGCTGCTTGTATGGCGGAACATGGCCTGCGCGGGGAGCGGCCGGTGATCGGCGTCGCCTTTGACGGAACGGGGTATGGCGACGACGGCCACATTTGGGGTGGCGAGTTTCTGGTGGCCGATTATAGGGGGTATGAACGGCCGTACCATCTGGCCTACCTGCCGATGCCCGGCGGCGATGCGGCCGTGCGCCAGCCCTGGCGATTGGCGCTCGCCTGGTTATGGGCGGCTGGAATAGATTGGGATGGGGTTGTGGAGAGATTACAGGTGACGCCTCAACGGGCAGGGATCGTCCAACGCCAATTGGAACTGGGGCTGAACACGCCGCTTACCTCGAGTGTCGGCCGCTTGTTTGACGCAGTGGCAGCCTTAATTGGCGTGCGGCAGGTGGTCAGCTACGAAGCGCAGGCGGCCATCGAACTGGAAGCATTGGTCAACCCGGACGAGACCGGCGCATACCCCCTGGCAATTGGCGAGACGACGGTGGACCCAACGCCGTTGGCGCACGCAATTGTCGCCGATTGGCGAAATGGTGTCCCCGTTTCGAGCATCGCGGCGCGTTTCCACAGTGGTGTGGCGCAGATGGTGGCCGATGTATGCCAGACGATCTGCGGCCGTACCGGCCTACGCGAAGTAGTTCTCAGTGGTGGCGTCTGGCAGAATGTCACCCTGCTGCAAAGGACGATAAGGCGATTAGAAGCGGCCGATTTCACCGTTTACTGGCACCAACAAGTGCCGACCAACGACGGCGGGTTGGCCTTAGGACAGGCGGTCATCGCTGCCTATGGGTGGTGAGGGCGGTGAAGGTGGTGAAAGATGTGTTTAGGAATACCGGGAAGAATTGTTGATATCTATGAAAGGGGCGAGCTGCGGCTGGGAAAGGTGGATTTTGGCGGCGTCACCCGCGAGGCGTGCCTCGCCTATGTCCCGGAAGCTGAGGTAGGCGACTACGCGATCATTCATGTTGGCTTTGCTATCAGTCGCCTCAGCGAAAGCGAGGCAAACAAGACACTGGCTGTGTTGCAGGAACTAAGCAGCATAGAGGCGGAGTTAGGTGATGAAGTATCTTGACGAATATCGGGACGCGGCATTGGTACAGAAAGCGGCCGCCGAAATCCGGCGGGTGGTGACACGGCCGTGGACGATCATGGAGATTTGCGGCGGCCAAACCCATGCGATTATGCACTACGGCCTGGATCGGCTGTTGCCGCCGGAAATTACGCTCGTCCATGGCCCTGGCTGCCCGGTTTGTGTCACGCCGCTGGCACAAATTGATAAGGCGTTGGCGATTGCCGCCCAACCAGGCGTCATCTTCACCTCCTACGGCGATATGCTGCGCGTGCCGGGTAGCGAGGAAGACCTGTTCGCCGTTCGCGCGGCCAGCGGTGACGTGCGGGCGGTCTATTCGCCGTTGGATGCTGTCAAACTGGCGCAGCTGAACCCCGACAAGCAGGTGGTCTTCTTTGCCATTGGCTTTGAGACAACGGCCCCGGCTAATGCGATGAGCGTGGTGCAGGCCAAAGCGTTGGGCGTCCCCAATTTTAGCGTCCTGGTGTCACACGTGCGGGTCCCTCCAGCAATGCACGCCATTTTGCAGGCCCCCTATAACCAGGTGCAGGCGTTTCTGGCGGCCGGGCATGTGTGTGCCGTGATGGGTTACTGGGAATATCCGCCGATTGCCGAACAGTATGGCGTGCCGATTGTGGTGACGGGGTTTGAACCGCTCGATATTTTGCAGGGTGTTTTGCATGCGGTATGCCAGTTGGAAAACGGCCGCGCGGAAGTGGAAAACGCCTATGGCCGGGCGGTGACGTATGAAGGCAATCGAGCAGCCCAGGCGGTTATTGAGCAGGTCTTTGAGCCGTGTGACCGCGCCTGGCGCGGCATTGGCCTGATTCCGCAAAGCGGTTGGCGCTTGCGGCCGGAATTTGCGGACTTTGATGCCGAACGGCGATTTGCCACCGGCGACATCCGGCCTGTCGAGTCGCCGCTGTGCGTGGCCGGGCAGATTTTGCAGGGTCTCAGGAAGCCTGATAGCTGCCCCGCTTTCGGCCGTCAATGCACGCCGGAGCATCCCTTGGGGGCGACGATGGTGTCCAGCGAGGGGGCGTGTGCGGCTTATTATCGGTACCGGCGCTGAGCAATGAACAATGAACAATGAGACAATGAACAATGAACAATGA
>CAYPHY010000034.1:0-55939 GCA_964410625.1 uncultured Ardenticatenaceae bacterium
ACAATGAACAATGAGACAATGAACAATGAGACAATGAACAATGAAGAAATCTGCGTCATCTGCGTTCGATCTGCGCAATCCGCGTAACCATTTTAGTCGCTACCGTGACCGCAATGGACGTTGAAACAATGAACAATGAGACAATGAACAATGGGTGAGGTGCAATACCGGGCTGGGACGGCAGAAGATTCTTATACGGTCTTTTGTTTGTTTGAGGAAACCATATCGGACGAGTTTCAGCGTTTTGGGTTGGAGGCCACTAGCTGGCCGGACGCGGAGGCGTTGGCGAAGATATGGAGGCAACGGGGACCGCTCTATCACCATCTGGCACAAACGGCCGATCAATTTTGGCTTGCCGAAGTTGACGGCCGTGCCATTGGCTTCGCCCGTTCGATTCTGCGCGATGGGATACGGCAGTTGACTGAGTTTTTTGTCCTGCCGGGGAGTCAGTCGGGAGGGGTCGGCCGCGAACTGCTGGCGCGGGCTTTTCCCGCTGAGGGGGCGAGACAACGCTCGATCATTGCCACGATCGATACTCGCGCCCAGGGGCGTTATCTGAAAGCCGGTCTCTATCCACAATTCCCCCTTTACTACTTCTATCGCCAGCCACAAGCGACCGTGGTAGAGAGCGATTTGACGATTGAACCGTTGCCGTCTGTGCCAACGGCCGACCTGCTGACCATCCTCGGCGACATTGATCAGGCCGTTTTATCTTTTCGCCGCGAAGCAGATCACGCCTGGTTGCTAACGGACCGGCAAGGGTACCTCTACCGGCGTGACGGCCGTCCTGTCGGGTATGGCTATATGGGTAAAGGGAATGGGCCTTTTGCTTTATTGGAGGCGGCCGACTATCCTGCTGTGTTGGCCCATGCGGAAACACAGGCGGCCGCTGCCGGAGCGGGGAACTTTGGCCTGGAAGTGCCGATGGTGAACCGAACGGTTGTGGATTACCTGTTAGGACGTGGCTTTCAGATGCACGGCTTTATTGCGCTGGTAATGAGTGACGCACCATTCGGCCGCTTCGAGAACTATCTAATCATGAGTCCGCCCTTCACCCTGTAAATTAAACCCGGCCGTTACCAAAAGATCGCCAACGCAGCCAACGTCTTTCCAGCAACGTCACCACGCCGTATAGGCTGAGGGCAACGGCCGCCAGCGCCAGCAGAACGACAAAGACGAGATCCGTCTTAAACTGGTAACGGGCGGTGATCAGCAAAAAGCCCAGCCCTTCGCTCTTGGGTTGGACAAATTCGCCGACCAACGCGCCAATGACCGAAAGGGTTGCCCCTACCTTCAGACCAGCCAGCAAGGTCGGCAGGGCGGCCGGCCATTCCAGTTTGCGGAATATTTGCCAGGGGGTCGCCTTTAAGGAGTTCATCACATCGTATAATTCAGGCGGGACAGAGCGCAGCCCGGCAATCGTGTTGATTAAAATTGGAAAGAAGACCACAATGGCGGCTACGAGGACTCGCGCCCAGTAGGTGGAACTGATCCAGATGGTTAGCAGAGGGGCAATAGCAATGATCGGTATCGCTTGCGAGGCGATGAGATAGGGGGAGATCAATCTTTCGGCGAAGGGGGATTTGGTCAACAAGTAGCCGAGGGGGAGTGCGATAAGCAGGCCGATGAGCAGACCAGGGATGACTTCGCTGATGGTTATCAGGCTGTGGCGCAGCAGTCGGCCGTCCTCTACCACGATCACGAATTGTTGCCACACATCGGCCGGGCCGGGCAGAATAAAGGCGGGATAGCCAGCCAACGTAACCAACAGGTGCCACCCCAGCAATAAGGCTAGAAATGAGAGGACAAGTGTCGGCCAACCGGGGCGATTGTTTATGTGACGTAATGGATTCAATCGAAACATGGTTTGAGCAGGGGAGCAGAGGAGCGGAGGAGCAAGGGAGAAGCACTTAGATAATCCAACCACCTGTCTGTCCCAGTTTGTTTGCATTCATCTCATTATAGGAGGCGCGGGGTAGGCGAGCAACCAGCGGGACTAACGTTCAAAGAGCGCAACGGTATCAATACGGAAGTGGTGGGGCGTCGTATCAACGGGCTGCACGGCCGCCAGCCGGTAGCCCATTTCGACAAGGCGGCGCGTATCGCGGGCAAACGTAGCCAGTGAGGTGCTGATGTAGATGAAACGTGATAGGGACAGGCGTTCCAGTGTCTCAAAGAGAACGGCCGAAATCCCACCGGTAGGAGGATGAAAGACGATCAGGTCTGGTCGTGTGTCCAGGCCAGGCAGCACATCCTCCTCTGTGCCTTCATAGAGCGAAACGTTATCGAGATGATCAAGGTTGGTTACGAGATCGGCGACAGCATCAGGGTTTCGCTCAATGGCCAGTACGTCGGCCGCCATCTCCGCCAGAAATGCGGTCAACAAGCCAGACCCGGCAGGCAGTTCGAGGACTGTTTCTTTGCCGTTTAGGGCGGCCAGCTCTAGGGTTGCATCGGTAATCAGCGCGGCCGCTGCCGGACTGGGCGGAAAATAACTACCCGGTGAGATGGTGAAGGTGCGGTTTTTGATTGTCAGATCCAGGGCGGGATCGCCGATGAGCGTCACGGCCGTACCGTCGGGTAAGTGCAGCGCAACCGAAATAGGGAAATCCACTTCTAACTCCGGTGGTTCCGCGTCGTTGACTTCCAGAACAGCCAACACCTCGTCTTCATCCCCCAATCTCAAGGTGAGCTTACGCAGATCGGGCAGATCGAGATTGAAATCCTTGATCAGCGCTTCCAGCGTGGGATGGAGGATGGGACACTCGTTGATCGCGATCACCTGTCGCTTAAAGGGCGACCAATAGCCAAGACCGCCACCAGAGGCAGGAGTGAGTACCGTTTGCCACTGATTGGCATAGGCTTTGGGCAATGCGCGAACCGGAAGGACATGCGCTTCTTCAAGCCGGCCGAGGCGCAGAAGCTGGTCGGCAACGATTTCCTGCTTAAAGTGTCGCTGCGCCGCGTAGTCGGCGTGCTGCCAATGGCAACCGCCGCAAACGCCAAAGTGTTGGCAACGAGGTTGTACGCGATCGGCCGACGGCTCCACAATCTCTTCCAGAACGGCGTGGGCAAAACGGCCGCCCTCCTCCACCAACCGCACCTGAACCGTTTCTCCAGGCAAGGCAAAAGGAACAAAGATAGCGCGGCCGAGATCATCATGTCCGACGGCATTGCCGCCGTGTGCGGGGGCGGTGAGGGTGAGGAGAGGCATGGGGATTAGAGACTAAGAGACTAAGAGACTAAGAGATTGGGAGATTAGAGATTGGTCTATTGGTATATTGGTGTATTGATAATGTTGTTCATTCGGCGTACAGTATTCTCGTCACTAACCACTAATCACTCTCCACTGCCCACTCCCCACTAGAACCGTCCGGTGGCGATGAGCATGGTGAAGGAGAGGATGAACCAGTGGATCAGGAAGGGGTAGAGAAACGAGCCGGTTTGCCAGGCGACGAAGCCGAAGGCCGCGCCGCCGAAGATGGTGCTGAGCGTCTCCACTTCCGGCTTGCCGAGGTGCATGAAGGCAAAGGGAACGGCTTGCAGGAAGATGGCCGGGCCGGGGCCAAAGGCGCGGGCAAAGGCAAAGAGCAAGACCCCACGCCACAAAAACTCCCAGCCGAATAGTTCCACCCCATTGAGGAAGATGAGACGGCCGACCCCATCAGGAGCCAATCGCTGATAATAGTGCTGCATCGCCGGGCTGCGGGCGATGAACCAGAGGATGATCGCCATGCCCGCGCAGCCAACGGCCGTCCACAGCAACCCCGCCCGCCAATTGCCAATTTGAAAGCCATAGTTCGCCATTGGCTCGCGGTAGAGCAAGACGATCAGCAGGGTTGGCAGAATGAAGTAGAGGATAAAACGGTCATAAGCTTTCGTTCCCGTAATCTGATGGTTGTAATAGTCGAGCATCGGCACTACGACGCTGAAGATGATCAAAATCGTCAGTTTCAGGTCAAATTCGACGCCGAGAATAGTCACGTGAGTCCTCATAGCTTAGTGGCGAGTGGCGAGTGATGAGTGACGAGCGGCAACTACTCACCACTCGCCACTAACCACTCTCCACTTCTAAGGGGCCGGGGCGATGCCGACGAGGAGGGTCAGGCGAGTGTCCCCTTCATTGGTGACGCCGTGGACAACACCGGCCGGCGCCCAGATGAGTTCGTTGGCTCCTGCGGTTATCTCCTCTTCGCCCAGTTGGAAACGGCCGACGCCCTCGATCACATAATAAAACTTGTCCTGATCAGCATGGTCATGGGCGGCCTGCACCTGGCCCGGTTCCAGGCAGTTAAGACCGAGCAGCAACGTCTGACTTTGAAACAGCGTCGCTTTGTAAAATTTGTCGGTGCGGCGGCCGACATGCTCAAAAACTTGTTTTACTAAATCCATAATCCCGTCTTGTGAAATCTGAAAAGCTATCCACGCTATCCGCGATGGATCAGCGTGATCTGCGTCACCATATTCTACGGGTGAATATAAAAAAAAGCACCTTGCTTCGTAAGCAAGGTGCTTTGTTGCTACAGCGAGTTACTGATTATCGGCCGTCGCAGGCGGCCTTCAGCCTAGATGACCGGTTCCCCGATCTCAACCATATTTGCCAAAACACGTTCCATTGCCATGGTATGGCTGCACACTCCACGAGTCTTGAAAAAATCACAATCGCAACGCCAACGGCCGCCTTCATATTGTACATCATGGGTTGAATCGTTGTCGCCGCGAATGTTGACGTGGAGGGACTGAAATTGAATGCGCTCTCGCTCTTCGGAGTAGATTCTCGCCTTCTCAATCTTGCCAATCATACCATAGTCCATAGTGAACTCTCCTCTCTGACGGTCTCGAAGCTTGCCGCACTTCAAGTACCGAAAATAAAAAACACACGCGGTGAGGCGTGTGTTTAACAAAAGGTTGGTACAGCGTTGGCTGTTTTCACTAAACTGTACATACTATCTAGTATAGCGAATGCAGGGCAGGTGTCAACGCGTAAATAGTCCTGTTTACCTTAAAAAAGCGGCCACAGCAACGGCAAAAAGATCATCGTGGCCAGGAAGATGACGATGTTGAGTGGTAGACCCACGCGCGTGTAGTCGAAGAAGCGATAACCGCCAGGGCCAAGGACAAGAACATTTGCCTGATGACCAACGGGCGTTAGAAAGCTGGTGGATGCAGCGATTACCGTCGCCAAGACAAAAGTTTGGGGATTTGCTCCTAACTCAAGGGCGACATCTATCGCAATCGGTACGATCAGAACGGTAGCGGCCGCATTAGACATAGGTTCTGTAATCAACGAAGCCAGAAGGTAAATGCCAGCTAATACGGCAAGCGGCCCAAACACGCCGATATTGCCGACAATCGTATCGGCTAAGAACCGCGCTGCGCCAGTGGACTCCATGGCCGTGCCGAGCGGCAACATCCCGGCGATCAAGAAGATACTGCGCCACTCAATACTCTGGTACGCTTCGTCCATGGTCAAGCAACCTGAGAGAACCATGAGAACCGCGCCGATGACCATCGCCACAGAGATATGCAGCCCCACAACTGTAGCCAGGAGCAGTACCAAACCCATTATGCCAACGGATAGCAACGCCTTACTTTGGCGGCGCTCCTCCAACTTGAGGGGTTCCAGAACGAGAAAGTCGCCGCTTTCCTGCATCGGAGCCAGTCGTTGGGCAGGGCCTTGCAAGAGCAGCGTGTCACCAAATTGCAGTCGAACGTCGCGCAAGCGTTGCGTTAGCACCTCTCCTTGTCGCCAGATGGCGAGCGCGGTGAAGCCGTAACGATCACGGAATTGAATGCTTCGCAGACTACGGCCGACAATAGAGGAGCGTGGAGCTAGCACTGCTTCAAAGATATGGATGTCGTCACCTGTCTGCGCCAGCTCCACCTTTTGCTCAGGTTCAATCGCCAGCCCCAGCCTATCACGGACGCGCATTAGCTTTTCGACCATCCCTTCAACCAAGAGCAGATCACCCGCGTTGATAATTGTATCGCGGCCTATGTGCTCCTGAATTTCGCCTTCATGGTCAATCGCTAACACAGTAAGGTCATAGTCGGCTCCCAAACGGGATTCGAGCAGGGTTTTGCCGATCAGGGGGCTATCGGGCAGCACGCGCACTTCGCTGACATAAGCGCGTAGCTGGGCTAATTCGGAGGTTGTTTCCAGAGATTGGTGTCGTGGCAGCAAGTGGCGGCCGATCAAAACCATGAACAGAACGCCCGAACCGAAGACGATCACGCCCATCGGAGTGAAGTCGAAAAAACGAAAGGGAGTCAATCCCCGTTCGGCCAGAATAGTGCTGGCTAGCACGTTAGGCGGCGTGCCGATCAGGGTCATATTGCCGCCCATCAGCGACGCAAAAGAGAGCGGGATCAATAGTCGTGAGAGGGGAATTTTTGTCTGGCGCGATAAACCAACGACTGCCGGCAGCAGCATAGCTACCGCGCCGATATTGTTTATGAAGGCCGACAAAGTTCCACAAGCCAGCATGATGATCGCCACCAGGCGCGGCTCGCTGGTTCCGGCTATACGGCCGATTCGCTCGCCCAAAAAGTCGGTCACGCCGGTGCGGAGAAGCCCGCCGGAGACCATATAGACGCCCCAAACTGTGATCACTGCCGGACTGGCGAACCCCGCAAAGACATCATCCCCCGTTACCAGCCCGGTCAGCGCCAGCGTGAGCAGCACCAGCAGGGCGATTATGTCAACTCGCAGTTTTTCAGTGGCGAAGAGGATAACCGCAACGACGATGATCCCCAGGGTTAAGGCGATTTCCGGCGTCATTAAACCGTCTGGCCTACCGCATTGCTAATGGTCCCAATCCCTTCTATTTCACATTCGACAACATCACCCGGCTTGAGGAACTCCGGCGGCGTGCGGGCAAAGCCAACGCCACTGGGCGTGCCGGTGGCGATCACATCCCCCGGTTCCAGGGTCATGCCGCGCGAAAGAATTTCGATGGTGGTGGGGATATCGAAGATCATATCGGCCGTCGTACTCTCCTGTTTCAATACGCCATTGACGCGGCAACGGAGGGTGAGCGCGTGGGGGTCGGCTATCTCGTCGGCCGTCACAATCCACGGCCCCATTGGGCATGTCCCGTCCAGGCTCTTGCCCTTAAAGAATTGCCCACCATGCCCCGTTTGCAAGTCGCGGGCGCTGACATCATTGACCACTGTATAGCCAAACACGTAGTCTAGCGCCTCGGCCGCCGGGATATTTTTCCCGCGACGGCCGATGACCACCGCCAGCTCTACCTCCCAATCAATCTGGCTGGAGACGGCGGCGTCGAAGGGAACGGTGGCATATGGCCCGATGACTGTGTTGGTTGCTTTGGTGAAAAAGAGGGGCGTCGTTGGCAGCTTTACCTCGCGGCCGCGTGCGCCGAACGACTCTTTGGCGTGTTCAACATAGTTGAGGCCGAGGCAAAAGATGTTGCGACGTGGCTGGGGGAGGGGAGCCAACAGATTTTCCTTGATTAGTGGAGTAGGGGCGGCGTTTACATTGTCTAACTCTGCCAGGGCGGATCGGCCGCCTTCAATCAACGCTAACATAGAAAGACCGGGGACAGGAGTTAGCTCTTCGCTACCCTTGCTGACAATACCTAAGGTTGGTTTGTCATTGTGGAGAAAGGAAACAAGGCGCATAGATAAATCCTTATTGCTGGTGACCCAAAAGGTCAATATTTGGAGGGTAGATATGCTCTAGTCTGAACAGACTGAAGACGATGTCATTGCCGATCATAGGTAAATTCGCTGTTCTGTCAACCAAAATTCAGTAGACTGTTCCACAATCTCTAAATACACTGTCACCTGTCATTCCGAGTGGAGTCTTCGGAGTGAGGAATCCTTATCCATTCGCTGGTCAACAAAACCGCCAGGGATTCCTCGCGTCGCTCGGAATGACGTTGCGATCCCTTTTGAAACAGTGTGCTAAAACATGAAACAAATAGCGTCGCTCCTAAATTCAAAAACTATCGGTTAGGACAACGGCCGCACCTGGTGTACACTATCTGACATACCTGTTTCTACCAGCATCGTCATACCCCAAAACTGTTGGATAGGTAAGAATCATCTAATCGTTGAAGCGTTTCGTTTTGGTTGTCATTGACAGGTCAGACAGGTTTGGGTAAAAAAGATAGAGCTTGCATGGGAGTGATGGTTATTCAGCGATACGTCCTTCCCAATCGACATTACCAAAGTTTTGAGTTCAATAGTCCCAACCACCTGACTATGAAAGGAATGCTTGCGCCCATTCAGAAAACAATCAACATGACGGCGTATAGTGTCACCACATACGGCCGTCGGCCGAGCCTTCCGGTCTGCTGTCAGGCAGCGTGCCGGGCTATTGTGTTCACCACCATTATCAACGAACTTAATCAGCTTTTGCTTCAGGTCGCCTCCGTGCGGCCTGTTTTTGTTTCATAAGTCATCTGTAAAAATAGCTTAGCTGCTGTTCGGCTTGTTGAGAAGATGCTATGCGCGGTGGCACACCACCACACACCACCAGGGATGAAAATCCGCGCCATCCGCGCAACCATTTTCGGGAGAGTAATTCGTGAAGTTAGAAGGAAGTTATACGTTTGATGCGCCGAGGGAAGTGGTCTGGCCGATGTTGCAAGACCCAAATGTGTTGGCGCAAGTGTTACCCGGCTGCGAAAAGCTGACAGAATCGGGCGAGAACCAATATAGCGGCGTCTTAAATGTGAAAGTCGGCCCGGTCCAGGGCAAATTCAATGGCGTGATTACAATGGATAATATCGTGCCGTTGGAAGGATACAGCCTGGTCATAGATGGCAATGGCCCGGCCGGATTTGTGAAAGGAACAGGGCAATTGAAGTTAGAAGGCAATGGGGACTCGACGACGATGCGCTACGATGGGGATGTGCAGGTGGGCGGCCGCCTGGCCAGTGTCGGCCAGCGATTGCTCGATACCTCCGCCAAAGCCATTGTCCGCCAGAGCCTGGATGGACTGGATAAGCATGTGCAGGCGCAGATGGAGGTCAAGGCGAGTCCTGATGCGACGGCCGCGGCGACCCCACCCGCCATTGAAGCCCCCAGCCAGACGGAATTTGCCCTCGGCGTGGCCCGCAATTTTGTTGATGAGTTGGTCCCCCAGGAGCGACGTGGCAATGTGGCGATGGTGCTTCTGGTTGTGGCGGCCGCTTTCTGGCTCGTCCGTGGTTGGCGCCGCCGCCGCTTGTACCGGTTAGCCGAGCAGGTGGCCGCGATATTGGCGGAAAAGCAAGCGTAGTAAGCAGTAAACTGTAATCAGTAATCGGTTATCGGTTATCGGTTCACTGATTACCGATAACCGATTACTGATTACCTATTCACGAGGAGGTATTTTATAGAAGAGTAATCCATGCACGCGATTGTCTTTGAGGAAAAGCTATTTCAAACTGTTCTAACCTAAACCCAAACCCAAACCCACGAAGGAGGCTACCCGTATGAATATAAACGTTACGGTCAACGGGAAAAGTATTGAGCGAGATGTGGAACCGCGCACCTTGCTCGTCCATTTCCTGCGCGATAACCTCGGCCTGACCGGAACCAATGTTGGTTGCGACACCAGCCAATGTGGCGCCTGCACCGTTCATTTGGATGGCGTGGCGGTCAAGTCTTGTACTGTGCTGGCCGTCCAGGCGGATGGCAGCAGCGTGACTACAATTGAAGGGCTGGCTAGCAATGGCAACTTGCACCCGATGCAACAAGCCTTTTGGGACAACCATGGTCTGCAATGTGGCTTCTGCACCCCAGGGATGATCATGGCCGCTGCCAAGCTGGTCGAAAACGCCCCCAATATGACAGATGAAGAGATTCGTCATGGGCTGGAAGGCAACATTTGCCGCTGCACTGGCTATCAAAATATCGTACGTTCGGTGAAGGCCGGCGCGGCCGCCATGGCAGGAGGTGACTAATGGCTAACTATATTGGTCAAGCAATGAAGCGATATGAAGACCCACGCTTCATCCAGGGCAAGGGGAAGTATGTTGCCAACCTGACCTTGCCGAATATGGCCTATTTGGCGATCAAACGCAGCCCCTATGCTCATGCGCGAGTCTTAAGCATTGATACCTCAAAAGCAGAAGCGCTGGAAGGGGTGATCGGCTTTGTGACCAAGGAAGATATGCTGGCCGAAGACAGCCCTTGTGGGCCGCTCCCTTGTGGCTGGCAGGTCCCAGACCTACGCACGCCCCCCAACGACGTCTTTGCGGTCGAAAAGGTGCGTCACGTTGGTGATCGAGTGATCGCCGTTGTGGCCGAATCTCCGGCGATTGCCGCCGATGCCCTTGATTTGATCGAGGTGGAGTATGAGCCATTGCCTGCCGCCATTGGCGCACGCAACACCACGGCCGAAGGTGCGCCCCGCGTCCACGAAGAGGTTGAGAACAACACCAGCTACGTCTGGGAGTTAGGCGACCAGGCGGCCTATAACCAGGCGTTGGATACGGCCGATCATGTGCTGGAGCTGGAGATGGTTAACCAGCGACTGATCGCGACCTCCATGGAACCACGCGCGGCCGTTGCCCAGTGGAATTCCTTTACCGAGGAGATGACGCTGTGGACCACCAGCCAGAACCCGCATTTGACGCGCGTAGTGATGAGCGCCTTCACCTTCAAATTGCCGGAACACAAGCTGCGTCTCATTTCGCCCGATGTCGGTGGCGGGTTTGGTAGCAAAATCCCCAATTACCCCGAGGAAGTCATCACCCCGC
This sequence comes from uncultured Ardenticatenaceae bacterium, assembly GCA_964410625.1. GTDB lineage: Bacteria > Chloroflexota > Anaerolineae > Promineifilales > Promineifilaceae > CAYPHY01. The sequence continues at coordinate 10,716 of CAYPHY010000034.1, forward strand.
TGGCGGCGATGAAGTTCAATCGGCCGGTAAAGTGGGTGTCCAGTCGCTCCGAAGCCGCGATGTCTGATACGCAAGGGCGCGACCATGTGACCAAGGCGCGGATTGCGTTCAACAACGATGGCACGATCACGGCGCTCGGTGTGGAAACCTGGGCCGACAACGGCGCTTACCTGTCCATTGTTGCCCCGCTGATCCCCACTGCCTTTTATATCACCATGCTCTCCGGCCTCTACAAAATCCCGGCCATTTACGGCAAGACCTACGGTACGCTGACCAACACGGTTTGGGTGGATGCTTACCGTGGGGCCGGTCGTCCCGAGGCGGCATATGTGGTTGAGCGCCTGGTAGACATGGCTGCCCGTGAGTTGAGCATGGACCCGCTAGAGTTTCGCAAGAAGAACCTCATCCCGGCCGAAGAATTCCCCTATCAGACGCCGGTCGCTTTGCAGTATGACAGCGGCAACTACCAGGGCTTATTTGCACAGGCGGAGGCGGTGGCCGGATACCAGCAGATGCGTGCTGCCCAAGAACAAGCCCGGCAAGAGGGGCGTCTGGTGGGCATTGGCATTGCCAGTTGCATCGAAGCCAGCGGCCCGGCGCCGTCGGCTGTTGCCGGTGCGCTGGGTGGCGTGACTGGCTTCTGGGAAAGTGGTGGGATTCGCGTCCATGCTACTGGTCGAGTCACTGTCCTGACCGGCGCGCACTCGCACGGTCAGGGGCATGACACCACCTTCCGCCAGATTGCGGCCGAGTATCTTGGCGTCAATCCTGTGGATGTGGATATTGCGCATGGGGACACGGCCGTCGTCGCCAACGGTATGGGCACTTACGGCAGCCGTAGCACCTCCGTGGGTGGTAGTGCCATCGTCAAGAGCGCAGAGAAGATCATCAACAAGATGCGCAAAATCGCCGCCCACCAATTGGAAGCCGACGAGGCTGATGTGGTCTATGATGCGAGTACGTCTAACTTCCATGTGCAGGGTGCGCCAGACCGGGCCAAAGCCTTCGCCGAAATCGCTTTTGCTGCCTATACAGCCCACAATTTGCCCGGCGATGTCGAACCCGGCCTGGAGGAAAACGCCTACTACGATCCCGCCAACTTCACCTTCCCCAATGCTATCCACCTCGTTCAGGTCGAAGTGGACAGGGATACCGGGCAGGTGCAGATTCAGAAGTATGTAGCGGTGGATGATTGCGGTAGAGTGATCAACCCGATGATTGTGGAAGGACAGGTTACTGGCGGCATTGCCCAGGGCGTGGGCCAGGCGCTATGGGAGCATGGCGTTTATGACGAGAACGGCCAGTTGGTCAGCGGCACGTTGATGGACTACGCGGTGCCGCGTGCCGATGGCTTCCCGATGATCGAAATGGCACGCACCGAAACGCCCTCCCCCCACAATCCACTCGGCGTGAAGGGCATTGGCGAGATGGGGACGATTGCTTCAACCCCGGCTGTTGCCAATGCGGTGATGGATGCGCTGGCTCCCTTTGGTGTCCGGCACATTGACATTCCGCTGACCGCAGAGAAAGTGTGGCGAGCGATGCACAGCAACGGCCGTAGCAACGGGCATAACAATGGAGGAAGTAACTGATGATGCATCCACCGAAGTTCGATTATTACCGCGCCAACTCGCTCGACGAGGCGGTTGCTCTCCTGGGACAGCACGATGGCGCAAAGCTGCTGGCTGGCGGCCACAGCCTGCTTCCGGCGATGAATCTGCGTCTGGCTGATCCCGGCGTGTTGATTGACATCGGCCGTATCGCCGATCTGAAAGGCATCACGCCCACCCGCGACGGCGGTTGCCGTATCGGAGCGTTAACCACCCATGCGATGGTGGCCGCTTCTGATGTCGTTCCGGCCGCCCTCTCCAGCGCGGCGTCCAATATCGGCGATCCCCAGGTTCGTAACCGCGGGACGGTCGGCGGCAATATCGCCCACGCAGACCCAGCCTCGGATTTGCCAACGGTGTTCCTGGCCCTGAACGCCAGCTTCAATCTGGTGGGGCCAAATGGCGAACGTACCGTTAACGCCAGTGACTTCTTCATTGATCTCTTCACAACGGCAATGGGACCGGATGAGGTGTTGACTTCTATCCATGTTCCGCCAGCCAACGGTGGCTCCGCTTACGCCAAGATGGCTAATCCGGCGTCGCGTTATGCGATGGTTGGGGCAGCGGCCGTCGTTGGTGTCTCCAACGGCACATGCAGCCATGCCAGCGTGGCCGTTGGCAGCCTGGTCCCCGCTGCCAGAAAAGCGCCCTCTGTGGAAGCTGCCCTGGTCGGCAAGGCGTTGACCGAGGAGAACATCAAGACGGCAGCAGCGGCCGTGACCAACGACCTCGGCGACGACCTCATCGGCGACATCCACGCCAGCGCGGATTACCGCCGGGCGATGGCTTCCGTCTATGTGGCGAGAGCGTTGATGAAGGCGGCTCAACAATAGAATGAGACTAGGAGACTGAGAGACTAAGAGACTGGACTGATAAATGACAGTCTCGCAATCTCTCAGTCTCCTAGTCTCTTTGTACTCATGAAGTTCGAATCAGTTCCTATTTACGAAGCAGAAGGTAAGATTTTAGGCCATAACATTGCCGGGGCCGACGGCCGCCGTGCCTTGCGCAAGGGACGGCCGCTTACCCCGACCGACATCGCCTTGTTGCACCATCTCGGCCGCCACACGGTCTATGTGGCGGAGTTGGAGGCGGATGATGTAGATGAGAATACGGCCGCTATGCGCGTCGCTCAGGCAGTCAGTGGCGACGGGATCCGCCTCTCCGGGCCTAGCACCGGGCGGGTGAATCTGATGGCGACACATCTGGGCGTCTTGCGCGTGGATGCCAGGCAGCTGGAACAGATCAATGCCTGCGAAGGGATTACACTGGCGACCTTGCTGACGCACACGGCCGTCGGCCGTAGTGCCAGCGGCAAGTCCTCACCGCTAACCGGCCGTATGATGGTCGGAACGGTGAAAATTCTGCCCTATGGCCTGGCGGAGCAGGTGGTGGGGGCGGCGGAGGCAGTCGCGGCAAGCGGGCCGTTGTTGTGGGTAGACCCCATCCCCAGGCGTAAGGTGGCGGTCGTGCTGTCTGGGTCGCCGACGGCCGCAGAACGAATCCATAAGGGCTTTATTACCCCTCTACAAGAACGGCTGGAGGCGTTAGACGCGGAGATTTGCGCAGTGGACTTTGTGCCACTGGAGGATGACCAGGGTGAAGAAGCACTGGCGGAGGTGCTGCGCCGGCGTACTCAGAGCGGTGCGGAGCTGGTTGTCCTGGCCGGGGAAACGGCGATCATGGACCGCTATGACATCACCCCACGAGCGATTGAACGCGCCGGAGGGGAAATCGCCTGTTTTGGCGTGCCGGTTGATCCGGGGAATTTGTTGTTGTTAGCCTATATGGAGCGCGTACCGGTGCTGGGAGCGCCCGGTTGTGTGCGCAGTCCAAAGGCTAATATCATTGATTGGGTGCTGCCCCGCTTGCTCGTTGGCGACCGTTTGAACCGCGCTGACATCTTCAATTTAGGGCATGGGGGTTTATTAGAGGATGTTGAGGAACGGCCGATGCCCCGTAGCGAGATGAAATAAGTTCAAGTAAAGTGGGAATCGGACATAGTAAAGGAGTTGTATTGGTAAAGAGGAATTGATTGAGTATGAGTTTTGATCCAACTGTCATTGTAGACAGTGTTATTGCCATGGGCAATGCCTTTCTGGCGCACTTGCCAAAGATTGGTTTAGCCCTGGTTGTTCTGATCGTCTTCCACTTTCTTTCCCGTGTAGTTGAAAATTTAGTTCGCCGTCTAACCAATCGAGTATCTCCTTTGGGAAGCATCGCTATTGCTCGCCTGGCTAAGTGGGTGGTCATGCTCATTGGTGTATTAGTGGGGATGGCGATTGTTTTTCCCTCTGTCAACATCGGGACGTTGGTTAGTGCGTTGGGCATCGGTAGCGTTGCTTTTGGCTTTGCCTTTCGTGATGTGCTGGAGAATTTCTTCGGCGGGCTGATTTTGCTCTTCACCGAGCCATTTAAGATTGGCGACCAGATTATCGTCGGCCAATACGAAGGCACGATTAAGCAAATTGAGACCCGCGCTACGACGATCCACACCTATGACAACCGTAATGTGATTATCCCCAATGCCAAGCTGATGACGGAAGCCGTGATGGTGAACACGGCCCATGAAGTGCGGCGCAGTGAGTTTGATATTGGTATAAGCTATGCCAGTGACATCCCCCATGCAAAACGACTTATTGTGGAGGCTATCCGCGAATGCGCGGCCGTGGGCGTTTTAGACGATCCCGCGCCGGATGCCTTGTTGGTTGGCATCGCTGAATTTACGCTCACTATCCGCGCTCGTTGGTGGACCAACTCCACCCGCAGTAGCGTGATTGATGTAAACGATAGTGTCTTAACCGCTATCTTTGAAAAACTGACGCAAAACGGGGTTGATATTGCCTTCCCAACCTACCGGGTTTTTGTGCAGGAAAATGGGAACGGGGGCGGGCAAAATGGGTGGCAAACGCGACAAGCAATGCCTGGCAACGGCCGCCGTCTGGCTAAGGCGTCCAGTGGATAACTTGCTCCGGGGACTTGCGACGGCCGACATTGGGGATTTCGGCCGGGTAACCGGTGTAGAGGAAGCCGACAATCATTTCTCGGTCTGGGTCAAGCCCCAGCAGTTCAAACGTCAGCGGGTCGTGGATCAACGCGCCTGTACTCCACTTCATGCCGATCCCTTCCGCCCAGGCCGCCAGTTGGATGTTCTGGATAGCGCAGCAGGTGGCGGCGTAATCTTCGAGGCGGCGTTTCTCATTCCCTTCTTGCACCGTCGAGACAGCGATCAGCGTGGGAATGTCGAGAAACTTGCGGACACCGTCTTCGCGTAGCCGTTCGCGGCGCAAGGTGGCCTCTGGCGGAGCCTTGTCCATCCGCAACTCCCCATAGCGTGTAGATAGCCGCCTTTGAGTTTCTTTGCCCAACACCGTGAAACGCCAGGGTTCCGTCAGGTGATGGTTGGGCGCCCAAATGCCGGTGGAGAGAACGCGAAAAAGTGTCTCCCGGTCCACCGGTTCCGGCTTAAATTTGACGATTGAACGTCGAGTTAAAATCGCTTCGTAAATATCCATTTTGCTTTAGGTCAAATGAATGGCCTGGTCGTTGTAAAAGCAAGGTAAGGGGCGGTCATCGGTCAGGCGAACCTGAACGGCCGTCCCCTGCGCCAACTGCACCCGGTGGGGCTGCCAGCTATAGACCTGCGTCCCATCTTCCAATGCCACCTGATAAATGTAGGCCATGCCCACAAAACGGCGGGAGAGGACGCGGCCGTTGCCTTGCTCGTCTGGCTGAATATCCACATCATCCGGGCGCACGGCAATCATCACACGACTGCCAGCAGGTATATCAGGGTGATAAGGCAATGGCCCCAACAGGGTTTCGATCCCCGCCGCGGTGCGAGTGCCTTCGATAAAGTCAGTTTGTCCTATGAATTCGGCAACAAAGCGGGTTCGCGGTTGGTGGAAAACCGCTTCCGGCGAGCCGATTTGTTCGATGCGGCCGTCGCGCATCACTGCCACCTCATCCCCCATGAACAACGCTTCTTCCTGATCGTGAGTGACAAAGACGGCCGTAATCCGTGCCTGGCACAATAGTTCGCGCACTTCTTCGCGCACACCCACGCGCCGCGCGGCGTCCAGGTTGGAGAACGGTTCATCCAGTAGCAAGACGGCCGGTTCCAGCGACAGGGCGCGAGCCAACGACACCCGCTGCTGCTCCCCGCCGGATAGTTCATGGGGCATTTTCCGCTCATACCCCGCCAACCCCACAAATTCCAGCAGTTCGCTTACTCGTTCTTTGCTGGCGCTTTCTTTGTTCAGGCCAAAGCCAACGTTTTGGCCGACGCTAAGATGGGGGAAGATGGCATAGTCCTGAAAGACCATGCCGATGCGCCGTTTTTCCGGCGGCAGATGGAGGCGGCCGTCGGCTACCTTTTGCCCGGCGATGATGATCTCGCCCGCATCCAGGGTTTCAAACCCGGCTATCAAGCGCAGGGTAGTGGTTTTGCCGCAACCGCTAGGCCCAAGCAAGGCCAACATTTGCCCTTTGGGGACATCAAATGTCACCTGGTCTACAACGGGATGGGTTGTGAAGGACTTAACGAGGGAGCGGCAGCTGATGGCAAACTCAGACATCCAAAATATTGCTGGTAGACGGTGAGATTAGTGGCTCCGTTCTTCGCGAAGGGTGAGCAAAGCCAACGGGACCGAGGAGAGCAGAATGAGGAGCAGAGCTGGCAGCGCAGCACGGGCGAAGAAGGCTTCGGTGATGCTCGTCCACACTTGTCCGGCCAAGGTGCTGAAGCCTAATGGACTGAGGATCAGCGTTGCCGGTAGCTCTTTCATGCAAGTGAGAAAGACCAACGCGCCACCGGCCAGAATCCCCGGCCGCACGAGGGGCAGGGTGATGCGTTGCAAGACGCGCCAGGGGGAGTTGCCCAGGCTGCGCCCCGCCTCTTCCAGGCTCGGCGAGATTTGCAACAGAGATGAGCGTTCCGCGCCCACGGCCTGGGGGATGAAAAGAACGACATAAGCCAGCAAGAGCATCGGCAAGGTCTGGTAGAGCGAAGGAGCGACATTCAGGCCAAAGTAGACGAAGGCAAGCGCAACAACGATTCCCGGCAGGGCGAAAGTGGCATAAGTCAATCGTTCACAAAGGTGGCTGAGCCAGCCCGGACGGCGCACCGAGTAGAGGGCAACTGGTAAGGCAGCGATCATCGCCAGCCCGGCGGCCATCAGCGACGCGCTGAAGGAGTTCCATGCCGGTTGGGCCAGTGCCGCCATGCTGCCCCAGTCACCGCTGAGCCACTCTTGCTCAATGCCACGCATAAACCAGTAGAGCAGTCCTCCGGCCGGAATCAAGAGGGCCGTTACCACAACCAAACCGCAGAAAAGCAAAGCAGGCCATCGCCACCATCCCAGGCGAACAGGCTTTAACTGTCGGGCGGCCCCAATAGAGAGACGGGCATATTGCGCCCGGCCGCGTGAACGCCATTCGAGGTAGAGTATCACGGCCGTGATTGCCACCAAAACCAATGCCAGAGCAGCGGCCGTTTCCAGGCGATAGGTCTGGTAGCGGCTGTAGATGATGCGCGTAAAGGTGCTATATTGCAGGATGTTGACCGCGCCAAAGTCACGCAGGGTGTAGAGAGTGACCAGCAGCCCACCAGCGACGATGCTCGGCCGTAGATAGGGCAGGGTGATGCGCCAAAATACCTGGCGTGGTGTTTGCCCCAGGCAACGCGCTGCTTCCATCATAGCCGGGTCCATTCGCTTTAAGGCGGCGCGGACGGTAAGGAAGATATAAGGATAGCTAACCAGGGTCAGGACAAGAAAGGTACCGGGGAAGCCGGTTATCGGCGGCAGCCGGTCTATGCCAAAGAGGGGATGAAGCAGTTGTTGTAAGAGTCCTTTGGGACTGAAGATGGTGGCAAACAGATATGCAATGACGTAGCTAGGGATGACTAATGGCAACGCAGCCAGGACTGCCCATACACGACGGCCGGGCAAGTCGGTGCTGGTGGTCAACCAGGCCAGGGGTATGGCCAGAGCGGCCGAGGCGACGGTGACGGAACCGGCCAGCCAGAGGGTGTTGCCGAGCGTCTCCAATGTCCGCGCTTGCCACAGCGTCTGCTGTAGTTCGGCCAGCCCACCGCTCATACGCAGTAGTAGATAGGCGGGAACAATTAGAACCAGAGCAGCAACCGTGACAGCGGCCGCAACCAAAAGGATTCGCGCGGCCGACAGGCGGGAAAGTGCGCGGATTGGCGAAGGAAGGTAGTCGGTGAATGGCGGCCGGAGGCCCCGAACAGGTAGACGCCGAGTTTGAATTGATTCGAGAACACCCATGTTGATTATAATAATACGAAGAATGGGGGCTGCCGATCAATGAAAGCCGTTAACTTCAAACTTAACCATCTCCTAATCGCTTTTTAACTATGGTTCACATTTACGGCTACGCTTCAGCTGGAAGTCGCACACCTATGCTTACCTGCACATCCGGGACAACTGCTTGTTGATGTACATCATAAAAAAGCCCCACATTTGCTAGAGCTATGAAGGAACGGTTAGTACCTGGTGGTCCGCTCCAAGTTGTATAGAGTGAGCTTACCAACAATCTTTGTTGTGATCCTGAAAAGGGATCAACTGGCTCATCGTCCTCGGTCACCAAATGGGAAAGATCCAATTTATAGCTTTCGTTTTCGTCTTTTGTCGCTATTTCATTTTCGATCATCGCTTCTGTCAAGATAGTTGCGGACTTTGCGGGTGTTTCATTTCACTTACAACTGTAGTAACAATTCTGAGGATTGTCACGGACAAACAGGGATGTTTGTCCGTACAAGCTGCGGGATTGTTCACCCTATAATATAGCACAAGACCCCTGACAGTCCCTCAGAGGTCTTATGCTAAAGCCTAACCCTAACCCGTGAATTTGGCTTATTCGATAATGCCTAGTTCAATCAGTATATCTTGTGTACCTTGAACATCGGCCAGATCGCCGAGGGAGATGTGAGGGGCGAGGGCGTCCAGTTCCTCGAAAGGCGGCAGCAATGGTGGCGTTGCCACGCCCTCGATCACCGGGTACTCATTGGTCTGGGAAGCGAAGTATTGCTGGCCGGGAACGGAAAGCAAGAACTCGATGAAACGCTCCGCGTTCTCAGCATTGGGAGCGGTGTTGAGGATACCTGCACCAGACACCATGATCAGCGAGCCGGGGCCACCGCCGGGGAGGAAGTAGTTGCGTGCGCCGAAAGATTCCCCCTCGGTCGCCAGATAGCGATAGAGATAGTAGTGGTTGACGAAACCGGCGTCAATTTCGCCACGGCCGACCGCTTCCACAATCGGCGAGTTGCCATCGAAGACGACGGGATTGTTGGCCTGTATGCCTTCCAGCCACTCGGCCGTTTGCTCATCCCCCCACATGGAGCGCATCGCTGTCACCATCGCCTGGAAGGAGCCATTGGTCGGCGCCCAACCGAGACGGCCGTCCCACTGCGGATCGGTAAAGCCCATGATGTCATCGGGGAACTCGGCCGCCGGGTCGCTGATCGCCTCGGTGTTATAGACCACCACACGAGCGCGGCCAGAAATGCCGATCCAGTTGCCATCGGGCGAGGCGAAGCGTGCCGGAACCTGGCTCAACAACTCCTCCGATAAGGAGGCCAGCATCCCTGCGTCAGCCACTGCCCCCAACCCACCGGGGTCTTGAGCATAAAAGATATCGGCCGGGCTGTTTGCCCCTTCTTCCAGCAGGACACCAGTCATCTCCGGCGTGCTGCCATAGCGCACTTCCACCTGGATGCCGGTCGCTTCCTCGAACTGGTTGATGATCGGCTGGACGAGGCTTTCGCTACGGCCGGAGTAGACGACCAGTGAGCCGGGATCGGCCGCTTCCGGTTCGGCCGCCGGTGCTTCCACTTCCACCACGCGGGTAACTTCCACTTCCTCGACCACCGTTTCGGTGACAATACGGGTCACCTCCACTTCCTGGGTTTCAGTCTCCGTCACCACGCGAGTGACTTCGACGGTTTGTGGCGTTCCCTGGCAAGCGACCAGCAAAAGCAGGGTTAGTGCCAACAAAAGGACAAATAAACGACGCTGAATGTGCATTCTTCTTTTTCTCCAGATAAACATTTGGTTTTCACCAATAGATGTAACAGGACGCACGCAGTCATAATTTTCTCCGACACAAATGACACGAATTTCACGAAGGTAGAGGACAAAATTCGTGTTATTCGTGCTATTTGTGTCGAAATGCGTAAGTCCTATGTAAATTAACAGCGTTTATTATCTGAATGGAGAAGGTTGTGCACAATGGCAGGGGTTCAATTGAGAGTTATAAGTGGATCATGTGCTGTTTGAGCACCATTCAATGGATTTTGAACCGAGGTAAAAACAATGAGAAGGCGACAACGGATAAAGAAAAAAGCGGATGCCAAAACGGTATCCGCTTTTTTCTTTATCTATTGTTGTTTGTTATTCCTACCGGAATAGTTCGCGGACGATGATGTTGCGTTGAATCTGGCTCGTCCCTTCGTAAATCTGGTAGATCTTGATGTCGCGCATCAGCTTTTCCACCGGATATTCAGCCATATAGCCATAGCCGCCAAAGACCTGCACGGCATCAGTGGTGACTTTCATCGCCATATCGGCCGCATACGCCTTAGCAAAAGCGGCCGTTGTCGTGTTCCGCTCGCCGCAGTCCACTGCCCAGGCCGACTTCCAGACCAGCATCCGCGCTGCCTCGACCTGGATCGCCATGTCGGCGATCATGTGGCCGATGACCTGGTGTTGCCAGATTGGTTTGCCCATCGTCGTGCGCTCTTTGGCATAGCGAATGGCCTCATCCAAAGCGCGTTGGGCCACGCCGACGGCCCCGGCAGCCACGGAGGGGCGACTGCGGTCGAAGACCTGCATGGTGATCAGGAAGCCTTGTCCTTCTTCGCCCAGGCGGTTGGCGGCTGGGACTTTGACGTTATCGAAGATGACTTCGGCCGTGTCCGAAGCGTGTTGCCCCATCTTGTGAAATGGCTTGCCGACGCTGACCCCTTCCCAATCGCGGTGGACGACAAAGAAGCTCATCCCATTGTAGCGACGCTTCATATCCTCGCGACTTTCCGGCGCAGTGTAGGCCAGGACGGTGTAGAAGTTGGCACTGGTCGCGCCGGTGATGAAGGTTTTGCCGCCATTGAGAATGTAGTGGTCGCCCTGGCGAACGGCCGTGGTCTTGATCCCCGCCACATCTGAGCCTGCCTCCGGTTCTGTGACACAATAGGCGCAAAGCTCACCATCAGCCATTCGGCCGCCATAGGTTTGCTTTTGTTCGTCTGTACCGGCAATGAGGATCGGCAGCATCCCCAGGCTGTTGACGCCGATGGCTGTGGAAATGCCGGAACAACCCCAGGCCAGTTCCTCCGCTACCAAGCACTCTTCAAAGAGCGAGAAACCCAGTCCGCCATACTCCTCCGGGATAGACATACTGGTCAGGCCCAGTTCTTGGGCTTTGCGGACGATAGGCCAGGGGTATTCGTGGGTGCGGTCGTAATGTTCGGCGTTGGGGGCGATTTCGTTGCGGGCAAAGTCACGGGCCAGCTTTTGGATCATTTGCTGTTCTTCGGTCAGACGGAAGCTGATAGGGCTTGAGCCGTTTGCGGTCATGGGTGTGGTTCTCCTCAGAATTGGACGCGGATGAACGCGAACAAATACGGATTATTAGTTTGGATGATAACATATAACGCAGTGCGTTATATGCTGCATTGTAATCAAGACACTGGAGTGTGTCAAGCAAATTAATTATCTGCCGAGCTGGGCGAAAGCTGTACCAAGCAGGTAGCAGCAGAGGTCGAAAAGGGGTTCTTCGTTCTGCTGGATGTAGGTTGCAAAGGCATCTTGTTGCGCTATGGAAGATGTTGTCAAGGCTTTCATTGTCGCCTCCCTTCAGGAAACGACTCTTTCCTCTCAGTAAAACAGCTCATGCAAAGGGCGCTAAGGCGCAAAGCTGATCATGATCTGGTTAACTTTGCGCCTATAGTTTTTGGATGAGGTTTTTCAACACTAATCAAATTATTCAGGAATCACGCACTTTCACACGAATGACACGAATGGCACGAATTTTTGCCTTCTATTTTCGTGAAATTCGTGTCATTCGTGTCGAATATTATTAGCTGCATGAGCCTGTTAATCTAAAACAACCGTGTGCGTTACCAGGCTGGAATCAGCGACATTCTGCCAGGGAGCCGGCATCATCCACTCCGGTCGCGGCCGAATATCCAGCCCTGGCACTTCCGGCAGTGTTGGAAGATGGTCTTGCATCACCAGCGTGATTGGATTGTTTCCTTCCAGGATCATCTCAAAGTGATACCCTTCTTCCGCGCGGCCGTTCAGGTTCAAATGGAACGACTCCAGCGGCAGATCGCCCACATCTACCGGACGACCGTTGATCTTCAACACCACCACTCGCCCCGGAAAGTTCACATCGAAAAATAGTTCCAGCACTTCCGGCGGCACAGCCATCTGCCACTGCAAGTGACGCTGGCCCGCCTCCACTCTGTCCTCCAGCACAGTGACCTGCGTATGCGGTAATTCGAGCATCGGCGCGGCCGTTTGCAACGCGGGATACTCCTGGGCCAGCCAGCCAGTCGGCCAGGGGTTGAAGCTCACTACCTGGCCGCCATTTGGGAAGAATTGGCCTGTCCACTCATCCAGTTGCGCCCTTGTGCCACGACCGGCGCGAGAGTCGTTGAGCGTTAGCCAATGGGCTTCGGCCGTGCTTAAGTTCAAGCGGTAAACAACGGTATTGGCCTTTGGTTGTTCGGCGCTGAAGCCAGAGCGGAGGGTGGCTGTGAGCAGCACGACGATGGCAATGGCGAGAATGGTCAGTGGGAACCAGCGTTGGTGTCTCCGTTCAAAGGGGGCCAGGTAGTCCAACTGTGGCAGCAGCAAGGCCAGCAGAAAGACGGCGAAGGGAATAGGCAATGCCGCTATGGGTAATCCCATCAACCCTTCCATCCGCGCCGCATAGATCGAGAAGAAGTGCAGTACCGGCGCAAAGAGCAGCAGAGCAGGAATGGCAACGAGGGTCAGCACGACGGCCGTTTGTAGCGGCCGTTCCTCCTCACGACCAAAGATGAGGTAGGCGTAACCGGCCAGGGCAAAGAGCAACGGCCAGGCAAACAAGTAACTGAATCCCGGCAATGCCATCACCATCAGCAAGCCCAGCAGTACCCAGGCAAGCAACACGCCGCTATACATGGCGGTCACATTTTCACGCTTGCCGATGCCAGCTCGCGTGGCAAACCAACGCAGAGATGGATAGGCAATTGCCAGCGTAAGCGTAAGGAAAGCGGCCAGATACAACTCGCCCTGATACCAGCCGCCGATGAGAAATGGGTGCAAATTTGTGTTGAAGTAGCGCAATACCCACCAGACGGCCGTTACCACCACCACCGATAGCAGCAGCGTGAAGAGAATCGCGAACACACCCAATACCATCCCGCGCCAGTTTACGCGGCGGCGCTGCAGGCCAAAGAAAAAGAGCAACGCGAAGGCCAGCAACGACAGCAGGGCCAGTGGCAAGGCCCATGTGCTGCTATAGTGGGCAACCACAAAGGGCAGAACGGGGAAGTAGACTTCATCTGGTCGCGCCGCTAATTCGTCTAATGCCAGATTACCGAAGTGGCGGGCCAGCGAGACCGTATGTTCACCGAGGTGCTGTATGCTGCGTGGGTCAATGCGCTCCACACTATCGGCCATCGTATGGTAACTGTTCGCCCCTTCCAGATAGATAAAAGCCACACCAGGACGGCCGCCAAAGGAGAAAGCATCCAGGTCGGAACCAGTATTGCGGGCCAGATTCCACATTAAATCGTTGATGAAGGAAGAGGCCATCGGGTAGTTCTGCGCTCGCAACGCTTCACGCACAAACGCACCTTGCCCTGGGGTGGCCGTATATTGGACCGCCGCCCCATGCGTGCCGATTGCTTCAAACACCAGCGAGAAAGCGACATCTCTGGCCCAGGGATGCTGTTCCATGAACGCGGCCGCTCCCACCACGCCGATCTCCTCCCCATCGGTGAAGAGGAAAATGACATCATTTTTTAGTGGTGGTCCGGCTTGGATCGCCCGCAATGCCTCTAAAGCTGTGACTGTGCAAGCGCCACAGTCGCTACCACCGGTCGATGTCAGCACCGAATCATAGTGGCCGGAGATGAGGATCGCGCCGGAACTGTCCGTCCCCGGCAGGCGGGTGAGCACATTATGGACAACGCCAACGTTGCCCGAACCGGCGTTGATCGTGAAATTGGCCTGGGTCGTTGTTTGGACTTCGGCTTCCAGGCCCAGCGCGGTGATTTCGCTAGTCAGATAATCGCGCACGGCCGCGTTCCGTGGCGAACCGATCGGCCGCGGCTCAGCGGCGACAAAGCGCAGGTCTTGCATCGCTCGCTCGGCCGAGAACTCGGCCGCCGGGGCGGTTGCGGGGACAACATTTGGCACGGCCGTCAACGGCGCAAGCCCCAGCCAGACGGCCAGAGCCATTATCACCAGCATGAACAGCCGGGCAATGGTCAAGGATTGTTGCGTTGTCGCCCTCACACGTGAGGCAGGGCGCAACGGGATACTCACTTGTGGTTGCATGATACTCTCCTAATCTCCAGACTCCCCACTCGTTTGCATCTATTCAATGTAAAAATTTTCCAAAGCACAGAGGTGTGGCGGATATAACGCAAAGCTCTGTGCCTCTGCCTCTCTGCGACTCTGCGTTAAATTTCACATCTCTCAATCTCCTCCAGTGAACCCAACCCATAACCACTTTCCACCAAATCAACAAAGCACTGAGTAAAACGTGCGGCCGGTGCGCCATCTATCACCTCGTGATTGAAGGCAATGGTCATACTCAGGTACTCGCGGATAGCGATCTGACCATCTATGACGCCGGGCTTACGGCCGATGCCGCCGATAACCAGTCCTAGCGAATTGGTGGGCGTGTTCAGGCCCCAGCCACTATGCCCGGCGAACATCCCTACAGAGGTGACGATTACCGTTCCCATGAACTGCTTTAACACCTGCGGTCGCCCCAGGGCATAGCGAGTGTAAAGACGGCGCACAAAGGCAGGCAGGGATGTCGCCAATGACAGGGTACGCATCCCAGGGTCGGCCATCTCGTTGTTTTGGATGGTGCGAATTTCGCGGTGGATGTCGTAGACGCTCTTTTTATCGGCCGCGCGGATCACATAGCCCAGGGGGAAGCGGCGGCCGTCGCGCTTGCGCTCGATCATCGTCCCCACGTCCACGTCATCAAAGATCACCAGTTGCCCGCGCCAGTTGCGGTAAGCGTGGACGCTACGGTCGGCCGCGACTGCCTGCCCCACGCAGCCCACGATAAAGGCGGTGAAAGAGATCTTTTCCCCGCTTCGCTCCTCGTGTTCGCGGATCAGGCGGCGGGCTTCGGTCACGTCAATTTCCACCAGGCCGACCATCGGATGGATATAGCGAGCGACAAATTTCAAGTCAACCGACGGCCGTCGCTCCTTCGGGAAAGGGATGACTTGCTGTTTTTCAGAAGACCTGGACATCGTTTTGATGAGATTCACGTTGGCTCCTTGAATCCACGAATCTTCACGAATCCACACGAATCCTTGATTCTATTCGTGAAAATTCGTTTGATTCGTGGATCGTAACTACGGACGAAAGCCCACGTCATCCAGGATGACCAGACCCTTTTCATTACGGCCGAAGATAAACGTAACCTGACTGAGCTTCGCCGGATCAAATGCCGGGTTCTCCTGCTGGAACCACTCCAGCGGGAAGGAGTAGGTCTGGAACACCGGCTCGGCCGAACCGTTTTGGCCGTTCTCTAGCAGTCGCGCCTTTGCCGTGTGAAACTCGAACTGCGGCAAGAGCAGCGAGAAGTCGCTTAAGGGTAAATTAGCGACCTGATTAGCCTCGTCCTTCAGAGAGATGGTCAGGTCAATCGCTTCCGTGCCGGTGTTGCCATTCGCCAGAGCGAAGACCAGTGTGTCCCCGGCCGACGGCCGCCACGCCTCATCCTCAAACTCCAGGCGGTAAAAGGCCGTCCCACCCTTCTCGGTGCGGTCCCAACCGAGGAATACGGCTCCGGTTTGCTGGTCCCACCATTTCAACCTGGGTATGCCCTCGTGCCAGGTGGTCAAATTACCCGCCTCGAACGACAGCCCATCTACACTGGCTGTCGTCACATCCACATCCTCATCAAAGGTCGCCAGGTAGCGCGTACCGCTTGCCTCATAGCGGGTCAAATAAGCGTTGTCCGGTAACCACGCCTGGCCGTTGAGCGCATTCTCGAACAACGGCCGGTAGCCAGCCACGTCGTTCAACGTCGCTTCCAAAAAGGCGCTGATAAACACTTTCGCCACCTGCATCTGTTCGGCCGCAGGCATCAACGCGCCCAGGTTGAGTAGTCCAGTGCTGGGGTGAGTCCCGCTGTCGGAGCGTCCCCAGGTGGTGTTGAACTGCCCATGATTAGCACGGTCTACGTAGACGGCCGCCTTAAACCAATCCCCTTCGCCGCTGAATTGCACGCGGTTGTACTGCCTGATGCCTTCAAAAGCGGCCATGTCGCCGTCTTGCGCCCCCTGAATGACCAGATAATTGACGTTTTCCAATGGCGTAGGCTGGTTGGCCGGACGGTATTGCCCATCGGCCGGAGCAATAGCCACTACTGTGCGGATATTGAAGTCGTATGGCAGCTTCACCGCAGCATTGTCTGGATAGTAAGCAAGGTTATTGAAGGAAGTGGCAATCGCCGCCGCCTCGCCACCGCGTGAATGGCCCATCACCGCGATGCGCTCCATATCTACTTTGCCAAAGAAGGGATTGTCCGGGTCGCGGTTCCAGCGTTGCCATTGCGCCAGATGCTCCAACAGCAGCCAGCCCCGGCCGTCGTTCTCCGTGTCCAGTCCGCTAAAGGAGCCAAAGCTGATGTAGTCCATCCAGTTGCCATTGAGAAAGTTTTCATCCACCGAGACCAGGATGATCCCCCGGCTGGCGAGTAGCTCGCCGAGATAGGCATAGCCGGGATCGGAGTCGTCCATCATCGAATGGTTGCCGTGGACGATCAACGCCAGCGGGAATGGTCCCTCGCCCTGTGGATACCAGACCCGGCCGTTCAGCGGTAACTCGGTTACATCAAAGCCCCAATAGCGGGTGCGGAGATTGCCGCTTAGTCCTGCCCAACGGCCGACAAAGGCCGAGCCATCTACCGTTCGTGTGGTTAGTGCAGCCGCTTCGCCGAACTCCGGCCGTCGGTCGGAACCACTGCCATAGGTCAGCGTTTGCACTTCATACCTGCCCGGCAGTGATGGGTCAGCAATCTCCAAGGATGCGATGCGGGTGTTGGCGGCAACGGCCGAAGGCGTCGCCACCGGCACGCCCGGCCCCGGCCAGAGATACCAGACAATGGCGGCAATCAGCACACCACTGCCAACGATCAGACCTGCCGATAGCGTGATCCGTTGCGGCCTGGTCAGCGTCGGCCAGCGGCCGTTTGCCAGCGTCCATATCCCTGCGCCAAGCAACGTCCCTGGTATGAGAATCGCACCGACAACTAGCAAGGTCCCCGGCACACTCAGATTTTGGAAAAGCGACATCGCCAGAATGACCGCTCCACCAATGAGAACCGCGCGGTAAAACTTGGGAATGGCAGTGACAATACCGGCGATCAAATCAACCAGGGCGATCACCAGCGCGGCGAGGACGGCCAGCCAGACAAAGTAACCTGCCCCATAAAGCAGATCGCTGCCTTGGCTGGCGGCCGCGACTGCCACCAGGAGCAATCCTAATACAACAATTCCCAACGCCGCCCCTTTCCAGCCGGTGGCATCGGGACGAACAGCATCCCAGGCTCCTTTTAGATGGGCGCTTAACCGTCTCACCGGATTCGGCCGCGGAGCGATGGTCAAGTTTTGATCAACAGACGAAGTCGTCATCTTACCCTCCTTTGAGGGTTTTATGTTCGGGTGGAGGGTGTATTGGTATATTGGTCTATTGGTGTATTAGCCAACCCCAATAGACCAATACACTAATACACAAATACACCCACAGACCCTTTACCCCTGCAACGCCTCGGCAATCCCCGTTGCCCAGGTTTCAATGGTGCGCCAATCGCGATAGTCGCCAACGGGTGCTTTTACGCCTTTGACGATCAATTTCTCCGGCAGGTTGAGCTTTTCCATATCAAGCTCTCCACTAAAGACGGTGATGTCACGCGGATGGATCCGTTCGGCAATCGGCCGCTGTGCTTCGGGGAAAGCCCAGCCCTTCGTCAAGGCGACGGGATCGCCCTCACCGGTCGGGCCGGAGGAGAAGAGCCAGACTGGCCGCTCCATCAATCGCTGTTCGTTGCGGGAGAGGAATTCGGCCGCTTCTTTGCGCCACTGCCCGGCATAAACCGCGCTACCCAGCACAACGGCGTCGTATGACCGCAGATCGTGGACCATCTCTACCGGCCGCACGACCGTCGTTAAGCCTGCCTCTTCTAATACCTGACCCATATACTCAGCAATTTCGGCCGTTGCGCCATGTTTAGTCGCATAGGTAACTAAAACTTTTTTGTTCATGATTAGAAACCTCCTAACCCAAGGAATTGCTTCACGTAATAAATCCTCTAGAAAAACCGCATCTTGCAATATCTGCTTCTTCCAGCCTGGGGCGAGCCGGTCGAGCAGGACAGCCTGGGCCATTCCGGTGTAATAGAAACGGCCGTCGCCCTCATTCTTCGCCATACGTCTGGTCTGCGCTACCTCGCGTGACCATTGACGCTCATATGTCCTGTATTCCTCGAAATCTGGATCAAATTCTAGGGCATCAACCGCCTGATATCCGGGTGTTGTTGCCGCCTGCCGCCAGATTTCCAATTCTACATACTTTGCCAATCCTTCCAGCCACTCGCGCTGCTGTTCATAGTTGACCAATGCTTGATCTAGCCCCGCTTGCTGGCGGCGCTGTGCTCGTTGATTCAGAAATTGACGGGTGAGATCGGTTGTTGCCCCCGGTGATTCAGCTTGCAGTGCCTCAACCAGCAAATCAAGTTCTGTTTGCCATGCCGCTTGCAGAGCAGCATCATCCCAGGGGTAACGGTTTTCCTCACTAGTTACATTTTCCGCATCGGCTAAGCGCGTTGGCGTAACCATGCCGGTATAGGCATGGAACGTCTCATGGAGGACGGCTGCCATATAATGTTCACTGTTGTCCAGCAAAACGTTTGTAAACAGGGTATAGGGGAAGACGGCGGCGATTGGCGACGGTAAATCCTGGCGAATCTGGTTCGTTAAGCCGATTTTCATCCACTCCATGGTTGCCAGACTACCGACCCAGCGATCACCAATAGTGACCGCAAACGATTGCGGCGTTTCGCCGGATGCCGGTAGAGATTGCCGGTAATAGGTCTCCCCGTCAAAGGTGTCGTCCATCACCACTTCCCACGACCCACCAATCTGGTTTCCCTCCGGTACCTTTGCCCAGCCAGGTGATGGATCGGGGTAGCCAACCAGAAAGACATAAGCCTCGTTGTAGTGGATGATTGGGATGTCGGCCGTGCCAAAACCCGGCCACGTTGCCTCGCCCAGCGTTTCACGCAGGTGATAGATTTCCGCCAGGCGAGCTTTGTCCTGGTCAGACAAATGCTCCACCGTGGATGATCTTGCCGGTAATTGTCGGTTGACAACAGCCAGCGCACCAATCGCTACCAGGGCGAGAAGAATGATAGTTGCAGTAACTATCAGGCATCCGCGTCTTAATCCAGGCATCTTCATACCTATACCCTACTATTAATCGGACGCAGCATCTTCAACGGTAAAGGAGCTATTCAACTCAGCAAGGGTGTTGCCCTGGTCGTCTTGCGCCCAGACGCTCCAGTAGTAGAATTCGCCCGCTAACAACGGCGGCGTGATGGTTATCTCGGTCGCCGTTACGGTTGTCTCAAAAACCATCTGCGGTGGGTAGCCATGGAGCAGGAACACGTAATACTGGGTAGCATCTGGATAGCTTTCCCAGCGCAATAGTGGCGAATCACCTACTTCCGCACCATCGGCCGGTTCAATCAACCCCATAAGGGCCTTGACCCAAAACTGGCGATTCAGTTCGGCAAGCGTGGCACCATCCGCATCTAACGCTCGTACCGTCCAACTGTAGCTACCCGGCACGAGCGCGGGTGTTACCGGCACACTGGTTTCGGCCGTCGTTGTCTCATAGGCGACGACGGGTGGAAAGGCGTCGTCATCCACTACCACCACTTCATAACGGTCTACGCCGGGGAAGCTGGCCCATTGCAGAATGGGTTCCACATCCACCGACTCGCCGTTTTCCGGCCACACGCCTTCCAATTCGGCCGCGGCCGGGGTAATTGTGATCGAACGCACCAGTTCATCGAGCAGCGCCAGATCGGGAAGGAAAGCGGCTGCTGGTTGCCCATTCAACATTTGCACCGTTTCCGTCACATAGCTTTCCCAATTCGCCTGGAAAGCCAGATAGTCCACGTTTTCTGCTGTTGGCGAAGCAGGTAAATCCGGTGCAGCGACGGGGTAGAAGAGCGTCACATATTGCGTGCCATCGTCGGTCAAGCCCTGGAAGGTGTAGAACAACTCCTGGTTGTTGATCGGCCCCATTCCCTGTGCTAACTGGGTTAGATAGCGCACCCCGCTGCCGTTGGCAAAGGAGAGATACTCCGCCTGAGCGCGGAACATCTGCAAGGCGTTGCTCGGTGGGAGCAGTGGCAAGGGTGGGGCGTCGGCCGCTGCTGTTTCGTAGGTGTCGAGGTTCGGCCGCTCCGCCAACAGTTGCCGCAAGGCCGCTACTTCCGGCTGCACTTCCTCATTGAGCGCATCTGTCGGGAAGAAATGGAGCTGTGCTTCCGCCGGTAAATATAGACCCATTGGTGAACGCTCTTGTGGCTCGCCACCACTGACGAAGGTAAAGGAAAGATGTTCCGGTCTTGCCCAAGGTAGGCCGGGGCCAGGCGTTAAAGGGAGCGCCGGTTCCAATTCCGGCCAGACACTGGTTGCCAGGGCTGCATCATAGCTAAAACCGGTGTCCAGAAAGCGAATGTCCTGTTCTTCGTCCGTTCCGGTCTGGATTGTTCCCTCCAGCAAATTCCCCCACAGCCGGTGGATTGGCACTTGCCATACGCCATAAGGGACGGTTCCTGAAAGTTGGTTGAAGGTCAGGTCTAATTCGCCGATAGCGGGCAGTTCCCCAAAAGCAAAGGGGATTGATCCTTCAAGCTGGTTGTTGTTCAGGCGCAAGGTTCCCAGCGCTGAAAGATTGGCCAACGATTCTGGAATCGCACCATTGAGCTGATTGTCACAAAGGTCGAGGTATTCCAACCGGGTAAGCTGGCCTAACTCAGTGGGAATGGCCCCTTCTAACTGATTGTGGGCCAGCGCCAGGAAGCGTAGATTGCCCAGATTGCCAAAATCGGCCGGGATCGATCCGCTAATCTCGTTGGCGGAAAGATCGAGTGATTCGAGGTGAGACAAGCGGCCGAAATCATCTGGAATCGCGCCGCTTAAAGCATTGTTGTGCAGATCAAGCACGCGCAAGGCGGACAGGTCGGCCAGTGCAGCGGGTAGCTCTCCTTGCAACTCATTAAAGAACAAGGCGATCATATCGAGACGGCCGTCTACACAGGCGAGACCATACCAACTGCACGGCGTTATGGTTTGCAGCCAGCCACTTTTTTCCAGCCAGGCCGGGCCGTTGGTGACCTCATAGAAAGCGACCAACGCCTGGCACTCGTTGGTTGGTATCTCACTGACGTTGGCACAGTCGAATCTACCTTCATCATTGAGGATGTCCGTATCATCTACGCTGACTGTAGCTATGTCGCCTGGGTCGTCGGCCGTTTCCGGCACAGGGGCAGCCGTTGGCATCACGCTTTGCCCTTCGGAAGGCTGGCAACCGCTAACAATAACAAGCGACACAAGCAACAGCAACAACAGACCTGAAAAATTTGAGACATGTCGGTGAAACATGGGATTTACCTCCACCGAGTCAAGGATCAATATGTAGCCGTTCTACACAGCAACTGGTTGTGTGATAGGTCGCACGACGGCCGCTTGACCGACGGCCGCTCCATTGACGCCTGGCCTCTCCGGCACAACGGCCGTTTTTACTGCCAACAGCGCCAGGAAGCGTTCAACCTCATACCAGGATGCTTGCGCGGCCGGTGAAACAGTCGGCAGGATCAGGTCGAAGGCGTGTTCGGTTTGCGGATATTCCACATAAACGACCTTGACGCCGGCAGCGCGAAGTTTCTCATACAATGCTCTTGCCCCTTCGACTGCGACCAGCGAATCATGCTCGCCATAGAGCAACAGGGTTGGCGGGCAGTTGCGACCGGCATACTCAATGGGCGATGCCTGCCAATACATCTCTGGCAATTCGTCCGGCGTGCCACCAAATAGAGCGCACATCATCGAATCTTGTACCGTTGTTCCCGGCTGCCAATGGGCAGGCGTCTCGACCTTGATCCCGACCACTTCGGACAGCCAGCGGGTCACTTTTGCGCTGGCGTTTTGCTCCTGGACAGGTGTGCTGAGCAGCTTTCCGGCGTGATGGTAATAGAGGGTCATATCCGTTGGCCCATACCAGGAGACCACCCCGGCAACGCTCAGATCACTCTCCAGCAACGCTTCTGGGGCCAGCTCCGCTCGTTCGGCCGTATAAGCCGCGAGGAGCGCCAGATGTGCACCGGCCGACCCACCACCCAATACGATGCGCTCTGGGTCTACGCCATAACGCGCCGCATTGCGCTTCATCCAGGCAACCGCCTGTTTGACATCATCCAACATCCCGCGCCAGCCCGTTTCCGGGCAGAGCCGGTAGGCCACATCCATAACCACATGTCCCTGGGTGGCAAGACGGCGAAACAGAGGTTGTGTGCCCACATCCTTATCCAGAAAGTGCCAGCCGCTGCCATGAAAGTAAATAAAGGCCAGGCCAGATCGCGCCACGCCCATCGGCGGCTGCCACAAGTCACACAGCAAATGCCGTTCGCTGCCAGGGATGGTGTAAAAGGGGACGTCCTTAATCGGGAATGCATCGTTGGCTGGCGTCGGCCGCCATGCCCAACGCCCCTTCAACATGCCTGCTGCCTGTTCGGCGGGAATACGTTCGCTCCAATCGGTGCCGAAAGCGGTTTCGAAGCTGCCCCTGGTCTTCACTGTTCGCCTGAAGTAACGCGCCGAAGCCCAGGCTCCAAACATCCCGGCGGCCTGAACAAACGGCCAGCGCATCAACGTCCCTAATAGGGCACCAACGAAACCGGATAGCGCCAGAATAGGAGCCAGGGCAGCGGCCACCATCTTTGGAACAAGGAGCATCGTACCGGCCGCTGTTTTGACGCGAACCAGGTGTAACGTGCCAAGCAAAGCCGAAAGTGCGCTTAATATCACAGCAATCAGGCGGATTAATTTCTTCATCTCGAATCTCCTTCAGCGGCCGTCTATGGCCGTTCGTTGTGTTTGCGGGGCATGTATATGTATCGTAGTTACATCACCCTCCAGTCTGTTCGCGACTAACGCCCGGCAACTGCTACCGGCGGCCAATCAAGCAGCCACAGCGAGAGGATGACGCCGGCGTTAAAGAGCAAAGCGAAAAAGGCGGGGGAAGCGGCCGGCGTTGACCAAAAGAGGATCAGGCCAACCAGGGAGACCAGGGCTGAAATGACTGCCAATGGCCGCCACCACGTTGTTTCCCCAAATAACCCGACAGCAACCACGATAAAGCCAATGGTGGCGACTAGCCACAGTAGGCTGCCGATGATCTTTGCCGGGCTACCGGCTCCGAGCAGCCAGGAGTGGGTAGATTGCCCCCAATCGGCAATGCCCAACAAGGGGACAAGAAACAGGATATGGCCGATGCCATGTGCGCCCACGACGACGGCCAGGGCGATACGCAGTAAATTGGGCATTTTATCCTCCTTAACCAAGTGGTTGGTTAAAAACCTCTGAGGTCTAAATCGCAGGTTTTGCCTCGTAATCGTATCAAGACCTCAGAGGTTTATTGTGATAATCAATGGGATGGCGAAACGGTCAGGACCCTGGCCACTTTTCGCCTCGCCGGTTGGTAGGCCCACCACAGGCCAACTACCAGCAGCAAGTCGAGCAGAACCCGCAGCCAGATCGCCGGTTGGACGAAGGTGTGGATGAACAGGGCAAAGACGGCAGCGATGGCGACGATCAGCGGCCGTTGCCACTGTTGCTGGAACAGATAGAACCCGGCGGCAATCAGCCCACAGGCCAACGCCACCAGCCAGATCGTAATCTCCAGCGATTCAATATAGGCTGGTTCAAAACCGCCCTCAGCCCGCGTCCTGATCCCTTGCATCATATTTTGCTGCATCAGGAAGCCGCCAACCGACATGACAAAGGTCATCACCGGATTATCTGTGCCAGAGGAGATGTCAATATGAAAGCGATTGACCAGGCGCGTTTGTTGGCCGCCATCAACCGGATAGAGTCGCCACAGCCAGACCCAGACGAACGGTTCAGGATTAATTGAATCCGCCAGCAGCCATTCACCCGGCCGCACGTCGCGAATCTTCAGCGAACCCTGGATGATCTCCACGCCGGGGGCCGGGTCTTGCCACTCTGGGACGATGCGGTCGGCGTTGCGGTAGACGACTTTGTAATCATCCGCGCCCATCAACGCCCCGACGCGGTTTTCGATGAAGGTGTAGCTATAAAAACCGCCGCGCGTATCGCCCAGTTGGGCGATCCATGGCCAGACGGCTTCCGGCGGCGCGTTAATCGCAATCGCGTTGGTCCAGTTTATCAGCGGCTCAGTGGTTAATTCGTCGCCCGGTTGGATGCTGTTGACTTCTTCGGCCGTCGCGCCCCACCGTTCAAAAGCAGACAGGAAAAGCGAGAAGGAGAGGATCAACACAGCCAGCAGCAAACCCAAACCAGCTATGAGGCGAATCAGGAATGTTTTCATTGGATAACTCCATTTGGTAGTAGGCAGTAAGCAGTAATCGGTAATCGGTAATCGGTAATCGAATTCCAATCTCCCAGTCTCCTAGTCTCTTAGTCTCTTAATCTCCAATTACCGATAACCAACTACCCCTCCAACCTCGGCCGTCTCGCCGCATTAATCAATAGCCAGCCACCACCCAGGATCAGCACTAATGGCCACGCCTTGGCAATTTGCGTGCCAACGAGCAGCATCCAGAGGGCCAGTGCCGCAAAAATGGCGGCCGGATAAATCGCCCAGCCAGTCGAGCTTTTACCGCGTAGCAACCATATGACAAGAAACGTCAATGAGATGCCGCCAAACATTACCGCGACAAAACTCGCCTCTTGAAAACCCAAACGGTTAACCGGGGCGATAAAGAGCAGCATCAGCCCGACGCTGGCCACAATGCCGCCGGGGATCAGCGCCCACCAATGCTGGCGATTCATGGCATAAACGACAAAGAAGGGCAAGGCGACGCTGAAGAGGATGAAGGCAGCCATCAACTCGCCGGAGATAACCTCAGACAGGAGGACGACGGTGGCAATCGCGGCCGTGATCCAACCGGGGATCAGCGCCCACCAGTTCTCCTTGCGGTTGACCAGGAACCCAACCCAAAACGGCAGCGACACGCAGGCGATGATCAGGCTTCCCAGATAGTCGCCGTCGAAACCGCGCTCGCCGAGCCAGATGATCGCCGCCAGCCCAGCACCAATGGTGGCTGGAAACAACCAGCCCCACTGCGTGGTCCCATTGATGAAATAGCTGGCGAAGAACAACAGGCTGGCCGCAGCGAACAACAACGCCCAGACGTCGGCCGATAGGTCGTCAATCAGCCCAACCTGCTCGGCCAGAAAGAAACCACCCAATAAGACGAGGACAAGGCCCCATACCATATTCAATTGTTTGTGCTTCATGGTGATAAACCAATCCTTCTCCTGGGGTGAGTCGCAACAATGGCTACTCAGAGCGGAGATTACTGGCAGCATAGCCCGCCAAAGGCTACGAGCTGTCATTGTGAAAGTACACAATTTGCTAAAGGTAAGTGTAATCCCTTTATCAGGAGAGCGTGCGTGCTAAATGTCATAAAAGGTGGATGACATCTAGCAGAATGTTGCTGGTGTTCGATGGCTGGGCGATAAACAAATAAGGACACAAATGAACGTAGATAAACACAGATTGAAAATCCGTGTCATCCGTGTCCATCTGTGTCCTTTTATGACTTCAGGGGTTTATTGACTTTATGCTTGCTTGACTTGCGCCTCCACCTCGGCCGCTGGTCGGGCCACATGGCTCGGCCGCAGGTAAATGAACCAATAGACCAATCCCACCATAAACGCCCCGCCGATGATGTTACCAATCGTCACCGGCAGCAGATTGGCGATGAAGAAGTTGCTCCAGGTCAGGTTGGCATAGTCAGCGGCCGTCTTGCCTGCTTGTTCCCAAAAGGCGGCCGTGGCCCCACCCTTGATGAACAAGCCAACGGGGATGAAGTACATATTGGCGATGCTGTGTTCAAACCCGGCGGCGACAAAGGCGGTGATCGGAAAGATGATCGCCAGGATTTTGTCTGTCGTCGTCCGCGCACTCATGCACAGCCAGACCGCCAGACAGACCAACGCATTACAGAAGATGCCTAACACAATCGCCTGGGTGAAGCCCAAGCTGACCTTGGTCTGCGCGATGTTCAGTGCGTTTTGGCCGATGGCTCCGTTACCAAAGAGGTACTGCCCACTGAGAAACATCATATAGGCTGTAGCGATGGAGCCAACGAAGTTACCGGCGTAGACGATCACCCAGTTGCGTAGCATCCGCCCGGTGGAGACTTTGCCCCCGGCCCAGGCCATGACGATTAAATTGTTGCCCGTGAACAGTTCCGCCCCGGCCACTACCACGAGAATGAGGCCCAGACTAAAGACCAGTCCGCCGAGCAACTTGCCCACGCCAAAGGGCAAGACGCCACTCGCCCCGGCCGTCGCCGTCGTCGCAAAAATCGCGCCCATCGCAATAAACGCCCCGGCCAGCACAGCCAGCGAAAACATCTTCACCCCATCCAGGTTAGCCTTGGTCATCCCGGCATTTTCCGCCTTTTGCGCCATCGCCGGAGGCAGGAAAGCATCAAATGAAAAACTGTTTTGTTCCATGTGAATATCCTTTGAAGTTATCTCCTATAAAAATAGTTACGCGGATGACGTAGATAAAACGCGAATTACGCAGATTTTTCATTGACCATGATTCGTCATCGCACATGACAACTTCTGAAAAACAGTGTAAGCGAGGAAGATTTATTGCTGGCAGTGACAGAATTCACCTCTTTGGCTGTTAGATGTCACCTCAGGATTAGGGTTCCTTCTGGCAGAATGAAATACCCGGCCTCGCTGTTTGAAGCCGGGTATCTAAAAAGCAAGCTTATGGTCAGGCTAAGAATAGCCTGACCATAGGTGATAGCTTACGGTTGCCAGACCGGGCCAATGGAGAGGGCGTCAATTGGCTTGTTGGTCAGCAGCGGGGCCTGCTGCGCGGCCGACCACAAATACCAATATGAGTGATCCAGGCGCAACACATCCTTCGGGCCACCTTTCACACCGTCCACCTTCCATGTCCCCGGCAGCGCGACCAGTGCGGCGGGCCAATCGTAATCAAAGTAACCCACTTGCGGAACCATGGTCAGCGAACCCAGGTTCTCAGCGGCCATACCGCTGAGTATCGAACCATCCAGGTAAAGTTGCCACGTCCCCTGCACCGGCTGTCCGGTCGAAGTTTGATCGAAGGCGATCAAATCCTCGTTGGCAAAAGCCACGTTGCCACCATCCGTCTTAGGCACATTGCCCGAACCGGTCGTGCTAATTAGCAGACGTGAACCGGCCGCCGGATAAGGTTCCTCCCAGGCGATGGCGTCTATTTTCTCCCCGGCCTTGGTTAGCCCCACGTCGGCCCCCTTCAGATAGAAGGAGAAGGTTCCTTGCGTATTTGCGCCCAGTTGCGTCGGGGTGAAGCGCAGGATGTCGTGAGGTTTCACCGTGCCGAGGTTGGCGACCTTCTGCGCCTTCTGCAGTGTGATCAGCAAGCGATCGGCCGATGTCCACTCAAAAGCGTTGATGTTCTGTGTAATGCCCACATCTGACGCGTCGAAGACCAGCACCCATTGGCCGGTAGCCGGATCGCGGGTGGCGATGTCGCCGCGCTTGATCGCTGCGTTGCCACCCAACTTGTCGGCCGTTGCGCTGACATAGAGGCTGTGCGTCTGCTTCAGGCTCAGCTCATACGAACCGCCACCGGTTCCATAGGGATAGCAATAGTTATAGTCGTCTATGACGAGATAGTAGGCGCCATCGGCCGGTAAGAGATAATTGATCTCCGCGAAATAGCCATCATAGTCGCCATCACTAGCCAGCAACTTCATATTTTTGTCATAGAGTCCCAACCAGGGGCCTTCTACCCCACCAAAACCACCATCCACTATGATCTGTACTACCTCTCCGGCACGCCCCTGGAAGCGGAACCAATCTGCATCATGGCCTGGATAGAGCCTGTCGGATACCTCGTCGCCATAGGCAATCGGCCGTGCCAATGCCTGGCCCTCATCCGGTTCATTCGCATCAGGTATGATCAGGATCAGGGTGTAGTCACCACCCCAGGGTTCATCATCGGCGTATTCGACCTTTAAGTAATAAACGCCGGTTGTTGGTAGCGTAACGATCTTTGACTCCAACCACCGCGCCTGAGCGATGACGTTTTGGTCTGCATCAAGCAGCGTCACCAGGCTCTTTACCAGCCCATCGTAGCCGCACCCTTCCACATCACCAAACTGGATACGGTCGCCAACCCAGCCGTTGAACTTGAAGTAATCCACATCGTCAGTCGAGCTGAAACTGCCACCGCTCCTGGTGTTGTAGCCGATTAATTCTGCTTCGGCCGGGGTGTTATTCGGTTCAATGTCGTCAATGCCACCGGCACTACGGTGAACATAGTAAGTTCCAGAGCCACCTGTGGTTTGTACACGAAGGTAATAAGCGGCATCAGCAGGGAGAATGACCTTCAGCTCAGCGTATTCGTCTGAACTGTTGAACTCGCCTAGCAATGTCCCGGCACTGTCGAACACAGCCAGCGACGGCTTGAAAGTGGTCGGAAAATCATCATTCTGTGCATGAAAGTTCACCGCCTGGTTGCGCATACCGGTGAACTTGAAGAAGTCGCTGTCATTTGCCGGATCGATTGCGCCATAGACCAAGCCGGTAAAGTCCTGTGCAGTAGCGCGAGTGTCGTTTGGCTCTATCTCGATCTGCTCTCTCTGCTCAACAATCAGGTCATAGAGAGTTGTCGGATCGCTTGTTCCGGCACAGGGTTGAACACGGAGATAGAAATCGGCCGTCGCTGGCAGCATGACCTCAAAGTCAACGGCGTTCCCCCCGCCGCACATGTCATCAGTCGCCAGCACCGCACCACTGTTGTCCAGGACGGCCAGCATCAGCCGTAGAGGGGAAAGCCCATCAACATAGAGATTCGGCCGGATCACTTGCCCGGCGAGGACATCCACGCGATAGAAGTCCACATCGGTTGTGGGATCAATCGTCGCCTGGAGATATTCATTCCAGCCAATCGGGGTTGCCGTCGCGTGGCTGTTGTTCGGTTCATAGGGATCGACCGCATTGACGGCTGTTATTTCATCCGTGTCGGCCGCTGCTGAAGGCACGGCCGCCAGCGCACCCGGCAGCATGGCCGCCAGTAGCGCCAGTATCAAAAGCACACTAATTGCTCGTTTGACGTTCATTTTTATCTCCTCATTTGGATTCTCCATCGAATGTGGTTTCTGGTGGGCTGCCATTGCAGATGGCAGCCCACCAACTATTTATCAGCGATTACAAAGTGTTAAGGAGTTAAGGCCGGCCCGTCGGCCAGCGCGTCAATCGGCTTATTGGTCAAGGCCTGGACCGCCAGGCTGCTGGGGCCACTGTCCCAGCCGAACAACACGTCCAACGGCCCGCCCTTGATGCCGTTAATCACAAAGCTGTCCTTCATCGTCATCAGCCAGCGGCTGGGACGATGACTCTGGCGTTCGATCAGGTCAACCGCGTTCAGGTTTTCAGATGCCACGCCCGGCACGTTCGAGCCGTTCCACTCCATGTGCCACGTACCTTGCGAGTTCTGGCCGAATTGGACGGCGTCGAAGACGATTAAATCTTCGTCAGCGACTTTCAGCGCACCGCCGCTGGTTCGCGGAACAGAGGCGGAACCACTGGTGCTGATAATCAGCACCGGCTCGTCTGTATAGTCGCTGTAGTACAGCGTTATCGCGTCAATCTTCTCGCCCGCCGTCGTCAGCCCGACATCGGAGCCGTCGAGATACCATTGGAAGGCACCGGCCGTGTTTGCGCCGAGCGACGTTGGCACGAAGTGGATGATGTCCTGCGGCATCACCTTGCCCAGGCCAGGGACGGTCTGTGCCGCGCCGAGGCTGAGCAGCAACGTGCCGTTAGGCATTGCTTCTAGTGCAACCACGTCTTTGGTGATGCCTACATCAGAAGCGTCAAAGACCAACGTCCATTGGCCGGTGAGCAGGTCACGGGTGGCGACGTCCTGTTGCTTGATACTCTTGTTTCCGCCCAGCGCGTTCACATCGGCGCTGACGTAGAGGTTGCGGCCGATGCTTAGATGATAGGTTGTTGGATAGTACCAACACACCCCGTCTTGCCAGTGGCATAGATGTTGAATCTCAAGGTAATAGATACCATCTCTAGGTAGAACGTTTGCTTCCAAGAGAATGCCGTTGGCATCGTAGAGGTGGATGAAATCTTCTCCTGCCTGATTGGTGATCGTGTTAACGTCAATCACTGTACCGGCTCGACCCTCGAAGCGATACCAGTCTCTGTCTCGGTGCGGATACCAATCCGCATAGATCGGCTCGCCCAGTTGCACAGGTGTAGCTGTTGCCAGTGTATCGTTTGGCTCGTCACCAGTCCGCAACATCAACAGGAATCCATACCCAAACCAGCAATAGGTTCCGGTGCAGTTGGGATTGTTAGCCATAACCTTAATCAAGTAGACACCGGTTGAAGGAAGCGTAACAGGCACTGTGGGGTCGGTGGCCAGCAGGTTCATCGCCGGGTCATACAATTGAAGATCGACCGAACTGTTATAGAAAAGAGAGTTGGTGAGTAAGACGCTATCACCTTCTCGCCCGTCAAAGCGGTAGTAATCGGCCGGATCTTCTAGCATGTGGACTTCACCGCCTGGAATAAAATCATCCTGATAGAAACAGCCTCCTCCGATACAAGTGTCATAGTGGATAATCGTCGCCTGGGGGAGTGTGTCGTTCGGTTCAACTTCGCCCATCGAATCGTAGTAGCGAATCCAGAGAGAATAATCGCCACTACCATTAGGATGGTCGGCCGCGCGAACCCGCAAGTAGTAGGTACCGTCGGCTGGTGGAACGTAAGCGCGACAATCATACCCTGGACCACAGGTTGTTGGTATCTCGGATACTGGGCTTCCGTCTGAGTTTAAGATGGAGAGTTGGAAGGAAGAGGTTAGCCAAACTGAGATGACCTGGCGGGCGACTGCTTGGATACTGTAAAAGTCGGTGTCCCCTGGCGCGTCAATCGCCTCGTAGTAGTAGTCGTTCGGCTCGCCATCATAACTATCAAGTAAGCGGGGGTCAACCGGCGTTGCCGTTGAACGCGTGTCGTTCGGTTCTTGCTCAATGGGTGTGCCACGCAATGAAAGCCAATAAGCTTCGTTGATGTCGAGCGTTCCCGTGCAGGCCTTGACGCGCAGATAGTAGACGCCCATCGTCAGGACTCGCTCCAGGCTCGCCAGCGAATCAGGCCCGTCTCCAATGTCGCAGCCGGTGTCCTCAGTCAACAAGACGCCGCTGGCATCATAGAGGGCGAGTTGGACGCGCAAGGGTGACGTAGAATCGTAGTAAATGCCGACGTCCCCCCAGAAATCGTAGGCCGTCGCGGCCGTTAGCTTGTAATAATCCACATCGGCCGCACTCAGTAGATAACCGGAGTAACCCCAGTCCATCATCACTTCAGTGGCCGTTGCCAGCGTGTCATTTGGCTCACCAGGGATAAAGGAGGTCGCAGCCACAGACTGGCTTGCCTCCGCTGATTGGAGGTCGGTCTGCGCCGCGGCCGTCCCGACCACCAGCAGCACGAGAATCAAAACAAAACTGAGTAGTCGTTTGGCGTTCATTTTTGCCCTCTCATCTAACCTATTGGTCAGATGCAGTCATACCCGTTTGTTCACGAGTATGCTCATAGACTGATTCACCAGGCACGGGGTAAATGGGTCTGAGGGTTGGTCAGGGGTGGGAGCAGCGAGCGTCTAGGAATCAGCACTTGCGCTCAAATATTGAGGAGTCAATCAACATTATCCTCCTATGGTTAGTTTACGCACCTTCCGGCCGCCTGGTTGTGTTTTATTTCACAGTGGCGGCCGAAAGGTGATAAAGATCACGGAGAAAAAGGTGACAGATGTCACTTACATCGAGGGTGGCGAAACCTGGTTTCTGTCCCTCACAAAGTTGTTAATCGGCCATTTCCAGCCCATCCAGGTTCGACGGGAAGCCATTGGCCGAACCATCCCAATGGAGCGATGGCGTGTAACTGCCATTGTTGTTAAGCGTCAGCTTGACAATATCTTTCGCGTTGCCGGTCACGCCAGCGAGGTTAAAGGCGCTGGCCAGCGAAACATAGAGGTCGCCATTGTCCGGGTCTACCCACAGGGCGTTGACGTCCTCCGCTTTTAACCCCTTTAGCGGCGTGCCATCGAAGAACAGCGACCAGCTTTGCTGATTGAGATTGAAGCCGAGTGCGTCCTCATCTTGCGCTTTCAGCGTGTTGCCGTTTGGCAGCGACACCGCGGCCGTCCCCGTTGTGCTGATCAGCAGGCGGCCGTCCGGCGTGAGGCCGAGCGCATCAATCTTCTCCGCCGCCGTTGTTAACTTGAAGGCGGAGCCATCGAAATACCACTGGAACGAACCGGCCGTATTGTTGCCGGTCGAGGTGGGGATGAAGCGCACCACATCTTGCGGCGTTACCTTGCCCAAACCAGGGATGTTTTGGTTGGCCGCAAAGGAGAGCAGGATGTGACCGTTGTCCAGAATCTCAAAGCCGCTGACATTCTTCTTGATGCCCACATCCGAGCCGTCGAAGTGCATCGTCCAGCCCGTTGTTGGGTCATATTTCAGGATGTCGGCCGGGGCAAAGGCCACGCCGTCCACTGTGCCAGAACCGGTAGTAGAGACGAAGAAAGCGGCCGCTTGCGGTTGGCTGCCTGGCAATTCAAAAGCGCCGATGTCGCACTCATTCGACGATGGACTGCCGTTGCCATCCTGGTTGCGTGGTTCGCCACGTTGGTCAACACCGTTGACGGGTGCGGCCGTGCAGGAGGCGTTCGGTGCGCGGTCAATGGCCGGGCTGCCAGAGACGAGGGCGTGGGTCTTCGTCGGGCCACCGTTATTTGCCAGTGTCGTATTCAGAATTTCATCTAAGCCTTGCGCCGGAACAATGTCGGTTGCTCCGGGGGTGAAGCTAAAGGAATAGACGTTCCCGTTATAACCAATGATGTTGTGGTTGTTGGCGATGATCGTCCCGCCACTACGGATTTCATCCGGTCCGCCATAGAATGGAAAGGTTGTCCCGTAATAGCTGGAGTTGCCGGATACAATGGTGCGATTTAACTGCAATGTTCCTCCATTAACAATGCCACCGCCTCCGCCCATGGCGTAGTTGTCGGTGATCGTGCTATTGGTGACAACCATATTTCCTGTGTTATAAAGGCCGCCGCCATCCTCCGGCGAGATGTTGTTACCGGAGATAGTGCTGTTGGTGATGGTCATTTGTCCAGACCAGTTCGATATCCCGCCACCATAATAGTCGGCCGCATTCCAGTTGATGGTCGAACGGTCTATGGTCATCGTGCCGTAATTGCCGATGCCTGCACCGCCATTCACCCCAACATTCCGTTCAAACGTACTGTCAGTAACGGTCGCTGTCCCGCGATTGAGCAGACCACCGCCTCCAACATAGGCATAGTTTCTGGTGAAGACGCTGTTTTCAACGATCAAGGTGCCTTGGTTGAAAATGCCACCACCCACACCATCCGTCTCGCCATTGCTAATGGTCGTGTTGCGCAGGGTCAGTTTACGGCCGGGATCAACGACCAGAATGCGGAAGGGATCGGCCGTATCGGAGCGCGTGATCGTCGAGCCGTTACCCTCAATCACCACTGCACTGGTGATGACCGGCAAGCCGGTGGGGCCAAACTGGGCGTTATGGGGAGCTGTCAGAACGAACGATCCGTTATTCGGTAATACAATAATATCTGCACCGCTGAGGTTGCCTGCGGCACAATCTGCTCGCAATTGTCCGGCCTTCGTTGCTCGTGCGTTGATAATCGCTTCGACAAGTGAGCATTGGCCGTTCTGCACATCCTCTACTTCGCCATTAACCACCGTGATCACTTTGTCGGTGGCGGCCTGGGCGTGTGGAGATGGCTGCACCAACGCCAACAACAAGGCCGCGCCGGTCAGCGTCACCGCTAAGCGGCGTTGCAGCCGCTTGCGCCACGGCCGTGGCAACTCGGCCAACTTCCGATAATACAGTGTGAAGCGCGGGAGGAATGCTCTCCGCTTCAACATCAGGCTTGCCAACCAGGTCGGACGGCTGTTGTCAGGTAGTCGTTCTCCGGCCGATGGCTGCTCGTCTACTAGATGCTCTTGAACTATCAATTTGCCGTTCATGGTTTGTTTCCTCTCGGTTCCTACCGAGCAACAACTAAAAGGATTGGAAAGCGCTTGGGGAGCCAGAAATTGGCGGCGGGCTAACTCCCGATATTGCACCAGCATAGCCAAACAGCGTGTAACCAGTGTGTAATCAGCGTGTAACCAGCGTGTAATTCTCGTTTTATGTCAAGTTGAAGAACAAGAAGTGACAAAGATCAGCGAAATACCATGACAAATGTCATTATTTAGAAAATCGAACGATGGGGTTTAGAAACCGGGTTTTGGCGACTTCATTGCTGGGTAAACCCGGTTTCCATGAGCCTTGATGTCACGTTGCCAGCTCAACCTTGACAGCGCAAACCTTGTACTCTGGGATTTTGGCCGTTGGGTCAACCGCATCAATCGTCAGCAAGTTGACCGCCGCCTCCACATAGTGGAAAGTCATAAACACCGTACCAACCGGCGAGCGGTTGGTCACATTGGCCGTCGCCACCACCTGCCCGCGCCGCGAGCTGACGCGCACCAGATCGCCATCGTGGATCGCGAGATCGGCCGCGTCCTGCGGGTTGATCTCCACTTCTGCCTCCGGCGCAATCGCTTCCAGGCCCGGCGAACGACGCGACATGGTGCCGCCGTGCCAATGGAAGAGGATGCGGCCGGTGGAGAGGATGAAGGGGTATTCGGCGTCGGCTTCTTCGGCCGGAGGGCGGTGGGCTACCGGACAGAACAGCCCCTTGCCGCGCGTGAACGTTTTCGTATGCAGAATCGGCGTGCCAGGGTGGTCGGCCGTCGGGCAAGGCCATTGCAGCCCGCCCTTTTCCAGCCGCTCATGAGACATCCCTGCATACGAAGGCGTCACCGTCGCCATTTCGGCGAAAATGTCGGCCGGACTGTCGTAATGCCAGTTGGCATCCAGCCGGTTCGCCAGGTTGGTGATGATTTGCCAGTCGGGGCGGGCGTTACCAATTGGCTCCAACACCGGCCGGATTAGCTGGACGCGCCGCTCGGTGCTGGTGAATGTCCCCGTTTTCTCGGCAAAGCTGACCGCCGGTAAGACCATATCAGCCATCTCCGCCGTTTCGTTGGGGAAAATATCCTGCACGGCCAGAAATTCCACCCGCTCCAACGCTTCACGCACGTGGTTCAGGTTCGGGTCAGAGAGCATTGGGTTTTCACCCATGATGAAGATGGCACGGATACGGCCGTCCAACACCCTATGCATAATCTCCGTCACCGTCAAACCAGGGGTGGGGCTTAACTTGGCAAGCGGCACTCCCCAGGCAGCGGCGAACTTTTGCCGCACTTCCTCGCTGGCGACGGGCTGGTAGGCGGGAAAGACGTTGGGCAGGCCGCCCATGTCGCACGCCCCCTGCACATTGTTCTGCCCGCGCAACGGGTTGAGGCCCGTCCCCGGACGGCCGATATGCCCCGTCAGCAACGCCAGGTTAGAGAGCGCTTTCACATTGTCCGTGCCGGTGGTGTGTTGGGTGATGCCCATCGCCCAAAAGATCGCTCCATTAGTCGCTCCGGCATACATGCGGGCTGCGGCGATGATTTGCTCGGCCGGTACGCCGGAGATTGCCGCCGCCCGTTCCGACGTCCAATCGGCGACGGCCGCGGCCAGTTCCTCAAACCCCTCCGTCCGTTCGGCGATAAAGGTCTCATTTACCAGCCCTTCGGCGATGATTACATGCGCCATTGCGTTGAAGATGGCGATGTCCGTCCCCGGCTGCTGGCGGAGGTGGAGCGCAGCAAAAGCGGCCAGATCGATCTCGCGTGGGTCAATCAGGATCAGTTGCGCTCCATGTTTCCGCACCGCCTTTTTCATCTGCAGGCTGAGCACGGGATGGGCTTCGGTCGTATTGGAGCCGGTGACCAACAGCACATCGGCCGCGACAATGTCGGCGATAGAGTTGGTCATCGCCCCAGAACCCAGTGTCGTCGCCAGACCGGCGACGCTACTGCTGTGTCAGAGACGGGCGCAATGGTCTACATTGTTGGTGCCGATGACCGCGCGGGCGAACTTTTGCAGCAGGTAGTTCTCTTCATTGGTGCATTTGGCCGAGGTAAGGATGGCGATGCTGTCCGGCCCGTGTTCGTCGCGAATGGCACGCAACCGCCCGGCGATGGTATCCAGTGCAACCCGCCAGGAGACAGGCTCAAAGGCGGCCGAACTGCCCTTCTTGCCGGTACGCACAAGGGGTTGGGTCAGCCGGTCGGGGGCATGGACAAAATCATAGCCAAAGCGACCCTTGACGCAGAGATTGCCTTTGTTCACGTTGTTGTCGAAGCGGCCGTTGGCACGGTAAATCAAGCCATCCTTGACGTGTAAGTCAATCTGGCAGCCCACACCGCAGTAGGGGCAGGTAGTTGGAACAATCCGGTCAGGAGAGAGCATGGTGCTTTCCTTAGATTAATATCAATAAGACTTGCGCATTTTTGACACAAATTGCACGAATAACACGAAAATTTTCGTGAATTTCGTACGCAAATTTGTGCCGTGCGTAACTCTTTATCAAACTATGCCTGATGATGCATTTCCATCATCGTATGTATCATAAAATTGGACAGGAGAAGGGCATAGTGACAGGTGTCATACTCATCTTTGACGATGCTCACCCATTGCAATGCTTAACGGATGACTACTGTCTGAAATACATCGTTTCAAAAGTTATTTGCTCATCTGTCATTCCGAGCGGAGCGAGGAATCCCTGACGATTGCGTTGACCAGTGAAACGCTAGGGATTCCTCGCT
Organism: uncultured Ardenticatenaceae bacterium; assembly: GCA_964410625.1. Taxonomy (GTDB): domain Bacteria; phylum Chloroflexota; class Anaerolineae; order Promineifilales; family Promineifilaceae; genus CAYPHY01. The sequence continues at coordinate 47,735 of CAYPHY010000034.1, forward strand.
CCGAAGACTCCGCTCGGAATGACAGTTGGACTACTTTTGAAACAATGTACTGAATAACGCTCCCAATCAATGCACACGGGTCAAACGGATAAACACGGATTTCAAGGGGAAATCCGTGTTTATCCGTTTGACCCGTTTCATCCGTGTTTATGGTCAAACTTTGGTTATATACCGAGCAGGTTCAAGACCCAGGGGCCGGTGAGCGTGATCAGCAGGCAGCCCAAGAGCATGATCAACATGCCGACGACGAGCAAGTCCCGGCTTTTCAGGCCACCTTCGCCAAAAACCATCGCGTTCGGGGGTGTGCTGATGATGAAGGGAATGCCCACCGAGGCGGCCAGGGCGATCAGAACGGCCGTCGAAGGCACAACATGAAGCGTGTTGGCTAAGGGGATCAGCATCGTCGCCGTTGCCGTATTGCTCATCAGGGCGGAGAGTGTCGCGCTGGTAAAGGAAAGGATACCCAGTTGTGCCACCGCCGGGATGTGGCTCCAGGGGATAGCACCGGTGAAGGCGTAGATCAGGCCGGAAGCTTCCAGCAAGCGGCCGATCCCCAGCCCACCAGCAATCAGGATCAGGGTAGACCAGTCAATCAGCGCCAGATCGTCCCGCTTGAGCAGCCCGCTGCCAAACAACATAGCCACAGCCAACAACGCTACCTGGGCTGCGCCGATGCCATGCCACGGTTCTGTGAGCCAGGCCAGAATGGTCAGCACAAAAACGACAACCACCTGCCTGGCACCCGGCGGGAGTTTATGTTCGGCCGTCTCCGGCAATTCAATCCGGCCGCGTACCCGAAATGTACCCAGAACAAATAGAAGCCCAACCAGCAACAATCCGGCGGTCAGGGGCAGCGCGAATGACATCCACTTGAGAAAGGTGATCGGCTCCGTAGCAGAAATGGCAGCCAGGGCGATGGCGTTCGGGCCGGAACTGATCGGCGTTCCCATTCCGCCAAGATTCGCGCCCAATGCCACGGCCAGCAGCAAAGCGCGGCGAAACGTGTCCTCTTTTGGGAGCTGGGCAGTTATCGGCCGCAAGGCGACAATCATCATCGCCGCTGCGGCGATATTGGACATCCACATCGAGAGAAAGGTCGTGGTAAAAGCCAGCAGGGCTAACAAGACGATGCGGCGACCGGCGGAAACGCGCACCACCCAATGGGCCAGGAAGGCATCAAGCTGGTAGTGGCTGGCGGCCGCGCTAAGCGTAAAACCGCCGAGGAAAAGCACGATGACCGGATCGGCCGACCAGCCCAAGACCGAGGCCAGGTTGAAATCGTCGTTGATGGTTTGCAACAAAAGCGGCGTTAAAGCCCACAACAGGAACGTCGGCACGTAGGGCGGAACTAGCTCACTCAGCCAGAGCGTAATACAGACCCCGACAATAAACGTGGCATAGGCCATCTGCCTGTCGCCGATTTGCGAAGCGACCAGCAGCCAGGCAAGGCCAATCGCGGCAACCAGGATAAGCTGCTTGCGCGAGAAGGATGTAAAGGGAGAATGTCCGGCGATGGGCGGCACGGCCGCAGACGCGCCTGGAAGCGGCTGGGCATCCCCAAGCAGTTTCTTTATACGAATGGTGTTAGTCATATTTGTAACCGTAGCGGTTATGTTCTGGATTGGGCAAACAAGTTTACTGGGCTAATTCGCCCAATCCACAGGGTTGTCGCTACGGCCGAACGATGAGCATCGCGCAAGGTGAACGACGCAATATTTTTTCGGTCACGCTACCATAGACCCAACGTTGCGGGCCGGTGCGGCCGTGGGTGGACATGGCGATTAAGTCCACATCATGGTATTCGACATAGTCAAGAATAGCCTGCGCTACCGGCCCATAGCTGACCACACCGTTGAGCCGCAAACCGCGCCGCTGGAAGCGGCGGATTATTCCTTCTAAATACTCTTGTGGTTGGGAGGTAATATCCAATAGATAATGCTCGCCGAGACCATGTTCCACCTTCTCCAGATCGCTCACAAATTCCGGCGAGTAGTCCGGCGGTTGCTCAACGCGCAAGAACGTCACCTCGCAGCCAAGTTTGCTTGCCACCGCCAGTGCCGGTTCGAGAATCTTTTCCGCCAGCGGCGAACCGTCAAGCGTGATCAGCATGTGGCGGATAGGTGTTTCTGAACGCACAGTCAGCACCGGGCAGGGGGCGCTGTGCAACACGCGCTCAGCAACGCTACCCATCACCCAACGGGAAAGCCCGGAACGGCCGTGGGTGCCCATAACGATCAGATCAACATCCCCTTCGGCGACCGTGTCCACAATCACACCGGCGACATCCCCTTCCATTACTCTGGTCGTAACGGTCAGACGGGGCTGTTCATGCGTCATCCGCAGCGTGTGCAGATACCCCTCTGCCTGGCGGCGCACTGTGCGTTGGCGCTCGGCCGCATCAGGAGCCTCCGACCAATACATATTGCCGCTCGCCGCCAGAGGGACCATCGTTTCCTCATAGACAGGGACATGCAAGAGGACTAGACGGCCGCTGCCGTCTTCATCGACCGTCGGTCGCGCCAGGCGAATGGCGGGTTGCAGCGCATATTCCGCTAAGGGCGAACCATCTAACGGAACAAGAACTTTCTTAAACATAATTACTCCTTTTCAATGAGTGGTGAGTGACGAGTGGCGAGTGACGAGCATCTCTTCACTAGCCACTCGCCGCTCACCACTCCCCACTGAATAGCCGCGTCGCAGCACCTCCACATTTTGGGCAGTCAGGTGTTGCTTATCGGCCGGTAAATGGTCATTTAATGCTTGCTCAACGGCCGCCAGCGGCAGGATCGGCCGGGCGGCCAACAATGCACCCAGGGCAGCCATGTTGAGCATTTTGCGGCTACCCCACTCTTCGGCGATGGCATTGGCCGGGACATAGACAGTGGTGATGTCCTCCCTGTCGCTTTCGCTGTCAATTAGTGAGCTATTGACAATTAACAGCCCACTCGCTTTGACCAACGGCTCATACTTATCATAGGAAGGTTGATTGAGGACAATCGCTACATCGGGCCGGGCCACGACTGGTGCGCCAATCGCCTCGTCGCTGATGTTGACAACACAATGGGCCGTGCCGCCGCGCATTTCCGGGCCATAAGAGGGGATCCAGGTGACTTGACGGCCGCTGTCCATTGCCGCATAAGCCAGCAACTGTCCGGCAAACAACACCCCTTGCCCCCCAAACCCGGCGATAATAATTGAAGTTTCCATAGAATCATCCAATCCTTTTTGAAAATAGTTACGCAGATGACGCGGATGAAACGCTGATAACGCGGATTTCATCTGTTTATTTCTCTATCCGTTGTTGTGTTCCCATAACCTCATACAGCAGTTCACCTAAGCGCTTGATCCCTTCTTCGATTTGTGCCGGTTGGGCATTGGAAAAGTTCAGCCGAAAGGTGTTGCTGCCGTGTCCAGTGGGAAAGAAAGCATCACCAGGGACATAGGCCACTCGCTTTTCAATCGCTGCCGGTAGTAAGGCTGTGGTATCCATCCCCTCCGGAAGCGTGACCCAGAGGAAGAGGCCGCCGTGCGGCCGTGTCCACTGCACCCCTTCGGGAAAGTAGCGCGACAATGCCGCCAGCATGATGTCGCGGCGCTCGTGGTAGACCTGGCGAATCGTTTTGACGTGCCTGGTCAAAAAGTCATCCTGCAACAGTTCATAGGCGACCATTTGGACAAAGGAACTGGTATGTAAGTCCATGCCCTGCTTCGCCATCACACAATGTTCGATCACCTCCACCGGCGCGACGATCCAGGCCAACCGCAAACCGGGGGCCAGCGTCTTGGAGAAGGTGCTGAGATAGATGACATTGCCGCGCATGAATCCGTTGCCATTGCTATAGTCATAAAGATGCCCGTTACCTCTAGCCCGTTTCTTCAGCCGGTCGGCGTCAATCACCACCAACGGGGGAATGTGTTCCCCTTCATAGCGCAACTCGCCATAGGGATCATCCTCGATAATCGGCACGCCATAGCGGTCGGCGATCTCGATCAACGCCTTTCGCCGTTCCAGCGACATGGTGACGCCGCCGGGGTTTTGAAAGTTGGGCAAGATGTACATGAATTTCGGGCCGGTGCAGAGGGCTTCTTCCAGATGCTCCACCTGTAACCCATCCGCATCTATCGGCACGGTGACGAACTCCGCCTGGTATGCCCGCCAGGCCTGGAGTGCGCCGAGGTAGGTCGGTTCTTCAGTCAGGATCAGGTCGCCGGGATTGATCAATATCTTGCCGATCAGATCAAGCGCCTGTTGCGACCCGCTGGTGATCAGCACATTTTCCGGCTGCGCCTCGATACCATAGCGGGCCATATAATTTACGATCCATTGGCGCAAGGGTAGATAGCCTTCGGTCGTGCCATATTGCAATGCCTGACGGCCGCAACGGGCCAGCACGCAATCGGCCGCCGCGCGAAACGCCTCCACCGGAAAGACATCCGGGGCCGGTAATCCACCGGCAAAGGAGATCATATCCGCCTGTTCGGTCAACTTCAGCAGCTCTCGAATCGCCGAGCCACTCATACGCTGGGTGCGTTGTGCATAACGATGGTTCCAGGGGGTGGTCATGGGTGTGGGTTCTCCTTTATAGTAAGCAGTAATCGGTGAACGGTAAGCGGTATCCGTCCCCTAATCTCTAATCTCCAATCTCCCAATCTCTAATCTCTCACTCTCCGCTTTCCTGTTTGCAACGCTTCAACCACCTTATAGTCTCCAAGTGGGTATTGGGGAATCATCTCCTCGCTTATCCAATTCAGCGCTTCCGTAGGGGTCATATCCCAATTGGTGGGGCAGGAGGAGAGCAGCTCGACAATGCTGAAGCCAAGACCCCGTTGTTGGGCTTCAAAGGCGGTTTTGATCGCTTTTTTCGCCTGAATCACATGGCGGACATCGTGCAGGCTGCGGCGGACGCTGTAGGCCGTCCCTTCCAGATTGGCAAGCAGTTCTGCCATCCGCAAGGGATAGCCGGTCAGGGCAACGTTACGGCCGAATGGCGACGAAGACGTTACCTGTCCCAACAAACTGGTGGGAGCCATCTGCCCGCCGGTCATGCCGTAGATGGCGTTGTTGAGGAAAATAACGGTGATGTTTTCGCCCCGCGCGGCGGCATGGACAATCTCGCCCATGCCAATCGAAGCCAGGTCGCCATCACCCTGGTAGGTGAAGACGATCTTATCGGGATGGACGCGCTTGATCCCCGTCGCCATCGCCGGGGCGCGGCCGTGTGGGGCTTCACAGGCGTCTACATTGAAATAGTCATAGGCAAAGACAGAACAACCCACCGAAGCGACCAAAATCGTCTCCTCGCGTAGCCCCAACTCATCCAGAACTTCGGCCACCAGATGGTGGGCCGTGCCATGTGTGCAGCCAGGGCAATAGTGGGTATAGACATCCGTGAGCGATTGCGGCCGTTGGTAAACAATCTCTTCCTGTTTAGGAGTTGCTAAGGCAATCATCGGTACTCTCTTTTTCAATGAACAATGAACAATGAAACAATGAAACAATGAACAAGGCGAGGTTTTCATTGTTCATTGTTCATTGTCTCATTGTTCATTTTTAATAACTCTTCTTCAATCTCTTCCGGCAGCGGAATGCGGCCGCCCATACATCCTAAGAAGTGGACCGGCGCGGCCATCCCAACCGCCTCGCGCACATCATGGAGCATTTGCCCGGCGTTCATTTCAACAACGAGGAAGTGTTGAACACGACGGGCCAGCAGCGCGAGGGCACAGTCGGGGAAGGGCCAGAGGGTGATCGGCCGAAACAGGCCAGCCTTGACGCCCTGGGCACGCAAGCGATCAACGGCCGTTTGTGCCACTCGCGCCGCCGTGCCAAAAGCAACAACGACCACTTCCGCGTCCTCCACCCGGTACTCCTGATAGCGCACTTCGTTAAATTCAATCGTTTTCAGCTTCTTCTGCAGCCGCAGGTTCATTCGCTCCAATCCCGCCACGTCCAATGAAAGCGACGTGATCACATTGCGCGGCCGTCCCTTCGCTCCCGTCACCGCCCACTCTGGATACTGCTCACGGAGCGGACGCATCTCTGGCAGCTTTGCTGGTTCCATCATCTGCCCTAGCGCTCCATCGGCAATCACAAAGACCAATGTTCGATACCAGTCTGCCAGGTCAAACGCCAGCATCGTGAGGTCAATTGCCTCCTGCACCGTGGCCGGGGCAAGGACGATCGGGTGAAAGTCACCATGCCCAGCCGACTTGGTGACCTGGAAGTAGTCCCCCTGGCTGGGCTGGATATTGCCCAGGCCCGGGCCGCCACGCATCACATCAATGACCACCGCCGGCACTTCAGAACCAGCCATATAGCTGAACCCTTCTTGCATCAGGCTGATGCCGGGGCTGCTAGACGAGGTCATCACCCTCGCTCCGGCAACGGCCGCGCCATAGACCATATTGACGGCCGCTACCTCGCTTTCCGCTTGCAAAAAGACGCGCCCTAACTCAACCATGCGCCGCGACATGTGCTCCAGCAGTTCCGTTTGGGGCGTGATGGGATAGCCAAAGTACGCTTCACAACCGGCGCGAATGGCCGCCTCGGCGAAGGCGATATTCCCTTTGAGTAATTCCTTAGGCATGGGTCACCTCTCTTGCTATGTTCGGCCGTCGCTCATGTTGGATAACTACGTCTCGATAGACGGTGATACAACTATCGGGACAAACAACCGCACAGAGAGCGCAACCCGTACAGTTATGCTCGGGGTCTAGCAAAACAACCGGCCGGTAACCTTTAGCATTTAATGTTTCGGCAAGAAATAGCACATTTTGGGGACAGGCTTGGCGACAAAGCTCGCAGCCTTTGCACCGTTCGACGTCAATGACGACTCTTCCGGTAGCCATCGAAAACACCTCCAGTTCAGTGGGAAAAGAACAACGCTATAAGCAGTATGCGCGAAAACATAGGGCGAAAGACAGTGATAAAGCGCACAAAAATAACTGTAAAAAGTCACCGAAGGGGGATGGCTGAGAGAGCTTCAGCAAATGCGGGGGAGCAATTCACCCATCAACATATCCAAAATCCGCGTACTGCCAACGGCCGTCTTCAGCATGACCCGCCTCTTCGGCTCCGCGCACACTTCGCCGATCACCGCCGTTTCTTCGCCATAGCGAGTCTGGCGCATCGCCGCCACAACCCGCTCCGCTTCCTGGCGAGCGACAATCGCCAGTAACTTGCCCTCATTGGCAATGTACAACGGATCGAAGCCCAGCATTTCACACGCCGCCCTGACCGGAGGACGGACCGGCACGGCCGTCTCCTCAATGACAATCCCCACCTGCGACTGCTGCGCGATTTCATTGAGCGTGGAAGCAACGCCCCCGCGTGTGGGATCGCGCAAGACATGCACGGCAGCGCCACCGGCCGCCAGCAGCGTGGTAATCAGCTGATTCAACGGCGCCACGTCGCTCTCGATCTCGGCCGTAAAACCGAGGTCTCCGCGTGCGCTCAACACCGCAATGCCGTGATCGCCAATCGGTCCGGAGAGGATGACAGCGTCCCCTGGTTGCGCCATGGCGCCGCCAATCGTCAGCGCGGGCGACACCAACCCGACCCCGGCCGTGTTGATATACAGCCCGTCGGCCTTCCCCTTTTCCACCACCTTGGTATCACCGGCAATGATCTCCACCCCCGCTTCGGCCGCGGCCGTTTTCATGCTCTCAACCACCCGCTCCAGCAGTCCAATTTCCAGTCCTTCTTCGAGGATAAATCCAGCCGTCAGATACAAGGGGCACGCCCCCATCATCGCCACATCATTGACCGTACCGCACACGGCCAGGCGGCCGATGTCGCCACCGGGAAAGAACTGCGGCTGTACCACATGGGAATCGGTGCTGATCGCCAACCGTACCCCTGGGCTAACTTCGACAACACCGGCATCATTCCCGGCGCACAAAACGGGGTTGCCCAGCGGCCGTATAAATAGGTCGCCGATCAAATCATGCATCAACTTGCCGCCGCTGCCATGGCCCAACAAAATCCGCCCCCGCTGCCGAATCGGCAACGGGCACTGCAAGCCCTGGACAGCTTCACTCTCATGCACTACCCCATTGTTCATTATCTCATTGTTCATTGTTCATTGTCTCATTGTTCATTACTTATATGGTTACGCGGATGACGCTGATTTAACGCGGATAACGCGGATTTCTAGCTTGTTCACCGTCCCATTGTTCATTGTCTCATTGTTCATTGTTCATTGT
>CAYPHY010000035.1:0-52000 GCA_964410625.1 uncultured Ardenticatenaceae bacterium
AATGTTCAAGTGATTTCTGGATCCTTCCCTTTTACAGAAAGAATGTTGCACTATCACTTCATAAGCATGCATGTTGGTCAGAGTTCGCACAAATCGCCTCGGATGATGAGAAAAGCTTCCTGATCTTTGCCGCCGTACGCCACCCGATGGACGAGATCGTAAGCAAATTCCTCAAGCTGAAGTATGATCACAGGGCTGCCTTCTCCACTGACCAGGGTTTGCAAAGTGGCGTTATTGAGGAAATAAATAGGGAGCAATATGCTTTTGTTACTGCTGGGCAGGGAACCTTTGAAGCGTACTTTCGCAGGTATCATCGACATGTTTATTCAGGGATGATTGATCTCTCGGCTGATCATCTGAGTTACGTTATGAGATTTGAGAACTTACGCGAAGATTTCGCAAAGGTCTTGCGGATACTTGGATTAGAACAAGTACGACCGCTTCCGACCACTAATAAGACACCTGGCAAAATAAGACGATGGCAAGACTACTATACGCCGGAAATTCAATCGCAAGCGATCAAAGTGTTTGCACCGTTTCTCAACGCCTGGAGCTACCAATTCCCCGAAGGTTGGGGTACGGTCAACCCAACCGTAATTGCTCGTAACGTCTATATTGCGAGAAAAAGGGTAAGGGAGCTTTACTTCACACGCATTCGCTATAGTGACGCTGTTTATGCTAAAGTTGTTCGAAGAATACGGGCGAGGCTAGCCTGATAGGGGAGGCAGTTTTCGCATGACCAAGTTTGTAGTGCAATAGACCATTTTTCTTTTCAATGATTCAGCGGTACAAAGCTTTCATGATAGCATCCCATTCCTCAATTTGCGCTGGGTCCGTATGCCCACCTGGCTCTTTAACCTCAAAGCGCATCAACGCCATACAAGCCTTCAGTGCCATCGCCTCGTTCTCTGAATCAATCAGTTCCATTAGCTTGTTGACCGCCTTGACCCTTGCCTCAAGCAGCCTGGTACGGCTTGCCTCCCACGAAGATTTCAAAGCATCATTGTAGGCTGCCTTAAAAGTAGGGTCCTTGCTCCGCCAACGCGAAACCGTTTCCCGTGCGATGCCCAGGGCGGCCGCCGTCTCCGTCAGGCCTGCCATTAACATCTCCAGTGCTTGCGTCTGTTGCGCCGACAGCACATATCGTTTTGGTCTCTTGGGTTTAGATATTGTTTGTTTCATGTGACATTCCGTGACATTTTGTGATCAACGATTAACTTCTTCACAGCCACACCAGCCACACCGGCCCACCCGCGCTCCGCTCCCCCACTGAACAACCATTAAACTAATCAACACGATAACACATCCGTTCTATGTTACACCACTCGGCTAGTAAAGGCAACATACCTGGAAGCGAAGTAACCCTCTCCATCATCATTGTCAACTGGAACACCCGTGACCTGCTCGCTGGCTGCCTTGCCTCGATCTATTCCCACCCACCGGCCGCCACCTTCGAAGTCATCGTGGTTGACAACGCCTCGGCCGATGGCAGCGCGGCTTTAGTACAAAGCCAATTTCCCCAGGTAACATTGCTGACCAACGCGAATAACCCTGGCTTCGCAGCAGGTAATAACCAGGCCATCACCCACAGCAACGGCCGCTACCTGCTCCTCCTCAATCCAGATACCATTGTGCGGCCAGGAGCACTTGACACTCTTTTGACCTTCATGGACACTCATCCAGCTGCCGGTGCTGCCGGATCATTATTGCTCAACCCTGATGGTTCGCTCCAACACTCTTGCCACCCCGCACCAACCTTATCTCGCGAGTGGTGGCGTCTCTTTCACCTCGATCATCTCTTTGCGCTTGCACGTTATCCAATGGAGCAATGGCCCCAAGATCGTCCACGAGAAGTAGATACCATCCAGGGTGCCTGTTTAATCGTCCGCCGTGAAGTGATTGACCAGGTAGGCTTGCTCGATGACGCCTATTTTATGTATTCAGAGGAAGTAGACTGGTGTCTACGCATCCGTCGTGCTGGATGGCAACTCTACTGGGTACCCCAGGCGCAAGTCATTCATTACGGTGGACAAAGCACTCGTCAGGTCGCAGTTACGATGTTCCTCCAGCTCTATCGTGCTAAGCTGCTCTACTTCCGCAAGCATGACGGCCGTTTAGCTGGTTGGCTTTATAAGCTCATTCTTCTTGCCGCATCCCTTCTGCGTGTTCTCCTGACACCCATCGCCTTGCTTCTCCGACCAGCCCACCACCGCGATCATCTAACGTTGGCCGGCCGCTACAGTCGTCTCATTCTTGCTCTGCCGCGAATGTAAATGCGAATTCTTCTTCTTTCTCAGCTCATCCCCTACCCATTCGATGCCGGTCCAAAGGTGCGCATCTACCACGTCCTCCAACACCTCGCGGCCGCCAACCACGACATCACTCTCCTCGCCTTCCGCCGCGAGAGCGACACACCAGATAACATTGAACACCTGCGCCAATACTGCACGGCCGTCCACACCATCCCCATGCCGCGTTCCCGCCTTCGCGATGCCTGGCATCTCGGTCGTAGCTTGCTTCTCAACCAACCTTTCCTCATCGCCCGCGACAGCGTTGCCGCCATGCACCGCAAAGTGAAAGAGCTAATCACCTCTCAAACCTTCGACGCCATCCATGCCGACCAACTTTGGACGGCTCAATATGCTCTCGCCGCTAAGGTTGCAAGTGGCAGAGGAGCAGGGGGGCAGGGGAGCCGAGGAGCCGAGAGTGGTCTCCTAGTCTCCCAGTCTCCTACTCCCCACTCGCCACTCCCCACTCACCACTCTCCACTCCTCATCCTCGACCAACACAACGCCACCTACCTCATCCCCCAACGACTGGCTGAGGGCGAAACCAATCTTTTGCAAAAGATACTTCTGCGGCGCGAAGCCAAAGTCATGCGCCGCTATGAATTGGACGTTTGCCATCAATTTGACCACGTTGTCTGGGTCACCGCCGAAGACCGCGCAGCCGTACTTAACAATTCACAGAGCAATCTTAGATTGCCGACCATTGACAATTCACAATTGACTATTCACAATTCACAATTTCCCGTCATCCCCATCTGCATTGACCCAGACACCAAACCAATGATTAAACGCGTCCCAACACCCCACCGCGTCACCTTTCTTGGTGGTCTTCACTGGCCCCCTAACGCCGCTGGCGTCCGCTGGTTCGCCCGCGAAGTCTGGCCCCACGTGCTTGAGCAATGCCCAACGGCCGTCCTGACCATCATCGGCAAAAACCCGCCTGATGCAATCCGCAATCCGCAATCATCGATTCCCCAGGAATCGCCAATCCGCAATCTTGAGATAACCGGCTATGTAGATGACCCAACCCCTTACTTACAAGAAACGGCCGTCTTCATCGTTCCCCTCCACGCTGGTGGCGGAATGCGTGTCAAAATCCTCGACGCCTGGGCCTGGGGTTTACCCATCGTTTCCACCACCATCGGCACTGAAGGGATTAGTTATCGCCATGAGGAAAATGTCCTCATTGCTGATGAACCAGAGCCTTTCGCTGCCACCGTCATTCGCTTATTGCGAAACCTGGAACTGGGAGACAGCTTAGCCAGGGCTGGCCGTCAGACCGTGGAGCAATGTTACGACTGGCGCAATACCTACCAAGCTTGGACTAACGTGTATTACGCCCATAAATCTGCACTTGATAGGAGAGATAGATGAAGTATGATGAAGCTGCGTTGCAAGAAGTACGTGAAACACGCTTGCTCATTGATAAATGCGACGCATGGCTGTTTGATACGGTACGACCATTTTTGGGTCAACGCATACTTGAACTTGGCTGTGGGCTCGGAAATTTGATTCCGCATTTATTAGACCGTGACCTAGTTGTTGGAATTGATATTGATCAGGCAAGTGTGGATTACGTTAATGCGACATATAGTCAAAAAGGCAATGTTTCTGCCTTCAGATATGATGCATCTGCTTCTAATTTCCCTGAACTGAAACAGCATAACTTTGATACTGTCGTGTCGCTAAATGTTTTAGAGCATATTGAGGATGATTGGACAACATTTCAGCATATCCATGATGTCCTTTCACCTGGTGGCAGACTGGTGCTTATCGTTCCTGCACACATGTTTTTGTACGGAGACATGGATCGCTCAATCGGGCACTATCGCCGGTATACCCTCCTGGATTTACAAACAAAGTTAAAAACGGCTGGCCTGATAGTTGAACAGCAGCGATATATCAATCCCATTGGTGCTGTGGGCTGGTTTGTCAACGGCAGACTCCTAGGGCGTAAGGTTCCTCCGGTGGGCCAACTCAAGCTGTTTAATACTCTTATGCCCCTGGTGATTGCCGCAGAACGAATGATTAGAATACCGTTCGGTCTATCGGTTCTATCCGTATCGGTAAGGCCGTCTGAAGCATGATGCATACAAAATTCTATTTGGCATCGATCTTAGTCATATCCGTCGTGCTAAGGCTCGTTGCTGCTGTCTATCTCGGGAATACAGTAGAGATGTTACCCGGTACGGCCGACCAAATCTCCTATCATACGTTGGCATTGCGTCTTCTTGACGGACACGGCCTAACATTTGATCGATTTTGGTGGCCCTACACCCAAGCCGGTGCACAAACTGGGATGTGGAGCTATCTCTACACCCTTTATCTGGCGGCCGTCTACACCCTCTTCGGCCCAAACCCATTGATCGCGCGTCTCATCCAGGCCGTTATCGTGGGCCTGCTTCACCCCACACTGGCCTACCTGCTCGGACAGCGGCTGTTTGGCGAACGAATTGGGCTATGGGCGGCCGTCATCACTGCCATTTACGTCTACTTCATCTATTACACCGCCACCCTCATGACCGAACCGTTCTACATCACCGGCATTCTCGCCAGCCTCTACTTGTTGCTACCCCTTTCAACGGCCGCGCCTCGCGAAGAACGTCGTTTGGCCCTCTTTCTCGGTCTGACCTTGGCAGGCACAATTCTGTTGCGCCAACTGTTTCTTTTACTGGTTCCCTTTTTCCTCGCCTGGTTCTGGTACATTCGCTACCAACAGACACGGCGGCTGGCCGGCAGGGGCCATGCCCCACACACCTCACGCCGGCTACGGACCAGCCTTTCCTATTTCTTTGCCAGTCGCCGTGCTCCCCTCCTGCCGACAGTAATAGTTGTTGCTATGATTGGGCTGCTCATCGCTCCCTTCACGCTCTACAATTATCTTCGCTTCGAGCGCTTCGTCCTGCTCAACACCAACGCCGGTTACGCTTTCTTTTGGGCGAATCATCCCATTTATGGCACTCAATTCGAAGGCATTCTGCCTGCCGAACTGGGTACCTATACCGACCTTATCCCTGAAGAACTGCGCCATCTCGACGAAGCCGCCCTCGAAGATGCCCTCATGCAACGTGGACTCCAGTTCGTTACGGACGATCCCGTCCGCTACGGCTTATTGTCCCTCAGCCGCATCCCCGTCTATTTCATGTTCTGGCCATCGGCCGAGTCAGGCACACTCAGCAACATCTCCCGCGTAGCCAGCTTCGGCTTGTTCCTACCCTTCATGCTTGCCGGTCTGCTCTATTCTCTTGTTCAGCCGGCGCTGCGGTATCGAACCATCGCTGAGGCATCATTACTGCTCTTGTTTATTATCCTCTACACCGGCATACATTTGCTCTCCTGGGCGCTCATTCGCTATCGCCTACCCGTAGATGCCATCTTACTACTCTATGCTGCCTTTCCAGTATCCGCACTATGGGCCTGGCTCAACCGTCGCTCCGTACTAGCCACTAGTCACTAACCACTAACCACTCCCATGCACATTCTCTTCGTCGTCCCCTACACCCCCAACCTGATCCGCACGCGACCCTATAACCTCATCCGCCACCTCGGCCGTCGCGGTCACACCATCACCCTGCTCACCCTGACCACCAACGCCGCCGAAGCGGCCGATGCCGCCGCCCTAAGTCGTGACATAACCGGTGTTTCCCAGGTCTACGCCCTGCCCTTACCGCGCTGGCGTTCGCTGCTCAACTGCCTGGCCGCCCTGCCCACTCGCCAACCGCTCCAAGCCGCCTACTGCTGGCAACCCGCCCTCGCCCGCCGGCTCGAACGGCTGCTAACCAGCACCAACGGACGCCAACCCATTGACCTCATCCACGTCGAACACCTCCGCGCCGCCCACTACGCCCTCTATGCCAATTCAGCCCTCAGCCTTCATCCTTCAGCCTTTCGTAAGCTTCCTGTTATCTGGGACTCCGTAGACTGTATCTCCCATCTCTTTCGCCAGGCGGCCGCCCACAGCCACAGCTTTTTCGGCCGCTGGATCACCCGCTTCGAACTCGGCCGCACCGAACGCTACGAAGGTTGGCTCGCCTGGCAGTTCGACGCTACCCTGACCACCTCACCTGCCGACTGCGAAGCCCTAACCCAACTAGCCACCTGCCACCTGCCACCTGCCACCTGCCACCTGCCACCCATCCATGTCATTCCTAATGGCGTAGACCTCGACTACTTCCGCCCTGGCTCGGCCGTCGAACGCCAACCCGCCACCCTCGTCTTTACCGGCAAAATGAGCTACCACGCCAACGTCACCATGGCCCGCTTCCTCGTTCGTGATGTAATGCCCACAGTTTGGGCCACACGACCAGAGGTAGAGGTCAACATCGTCGGCAAAGACCCAGGCTCCGATGTGTTGGCGCTGGGCAACCATCCGCGCGTTGCCATCACCGCCAACGTACCCGATATGCGTCCCTATCTCCAACAGGCCACCCTTGCCGTCGCCCCAATGACCTACGGAGCAGGCGTTCAAAACAAGATCTTAGAAGCCCTCGCTTGCCGGACGCCCGTTATCACCACGCCACAGGCGCTAGCTGGGCTGAAGGCGCGGCCGAATCGTGACTTGCTCGTTGCCGCTGATGCGCCCGAATTAGCCCAGGCCATCCTTGAACTGTTAGATGATCCACAGCGTCGCCAGGCGTTGGGCGCGGCCGGTCGTGCCTACGTCGAAACGCATCACAGTTGGGACAACGCGGTTGCCACGCTAGAGACCATCTACCAGGCCCTGCTCGTTCGCCAGCCCCTGTTCCAGCGGCCACCGGCGACGGCCGTTTCCACAATTTAACCGCTAGCCAATCAGGACAGTACCAACCACTATGGAGACCACCATTTTCGATTCTTCATAAATCGTAGCGGGCTTTACCTAAGCCCCACGGCAGGGCAGTATGCCACGCCAGTCCTGCTGCCTTGTCTTACTTGTTATCCGTATTGTGCCAGATGCCGGGGGGCATCGGGGAGCCAGCCAAATTGGCCTACTCCCAGGCAAATTTAGAGGAGTACTCACTCGAGGGGAACTATCGTGCAATCACCAGCGCAACCATTCAACACGCCAAGAGGTCTAACGCTTTCCAGACGGATTAGACGAGCGACAAGCCTGCTTTCTCGACCGACGCAATGGCGGCTTTTCCTCTGCGTGCTGCTCGCCAACGACATCGTAATGACCGGCATCGGCTTTTTGATCGCCGCTTGGATTCGTTTCAACCTGCAACTACCCTTTTTTAACCTGGAAGCCAAACCGACCGTTCCGACCATTACCGTCTTTGTCCTCGCCTTTGTCCCGCTCTGGTGTGGCATCTTTGCCGCCCAGGGTCTTTACCAAATACGCAACCTGCTTGGTGGAACCGAAGAATACGCGGCCACAGTCCGTGCCACTACCTTCGGTATGCTGTTAATTGTAGTCTTCGGCTTTCTCCGTCCCATCTTCACACCAGCCCGTGGCTGGGTGTTGCTCGCCTGGTTCTTTGCCATTGCCTGTGTCATCGGCGGCCGTTTTGCCCTGCGTCGCGTAATTTATTTACTGCGACGGCGGGGCTTCTTCCTCAGCCCAACGCTCATCATCGGTGCCAACGACGAAGCCTGTACCCTGGCCGAACAACTTGCCACCTGGCGCACCTCCGGCCTCTTTATCCTCGGCTTTGTGGATAATCAGGCTGCTACCGGAACGCGCATCACCGGCCGCCTCCACACCCTGGGCGATTGTGACGATCTTGATAAGCTCATCCAAGAGCACGAAGTAGAAGAACTCGTTTTGGCAACCAGCGCACTCACCCAGGAACAAATTCTCACCATCTTCAAGCGCTACGGCGTTCGCCCAAACCTGAACTTGCGCCTATCCTCTGGTCTATTTGAAATCATCAGCACCGGATTAGAGGTCAAAGAAGTGGCCTCAGTACCGCTGGTGCGGATCAACCACGTCCGCCTGACCGGCGTTGACTGGATATTGAAGAGCATCCTCGATATATTGGGTGGCCTCCTCTTGTCCATGCTTGTTGTTCCCTTCGTCCTGCTGATCGCCCTGATCATCAAATTTGATTCACCCGGTCCTATCTTTTATAAACGGCGGGTAATGGGTCTCAACGGCCGCCAATTCAACGCCTACAAGTTCCGTACCATGTACACCAACGGCGACGAAATTCTCGCGGCTTACCCGCAGTTGGAAGCGGAACTGAGCCAAAACCACAAGCTCAAAGACGATCCGCGCATCACCCCCATCGGCCGCTGGCTGCGCAAGACCAGCCTCGACGAGCTACCGCAACTACTCAATGTCCTTCGCCGCGAGATGTCCATTGTCGGCCCGCGCATGATCGCACCCGAAGAAATCGCCATGTACGATCAATGGGACATCAACCTGCTCACCGTTCATCCCGGCATCACCGGCCTCTGGCAAGTCAGCGGCCGTTCCGACATCCCCTATAATGAGCGTGTCCACCTGGACATGCGCTACATCCGCAACTGGTCTATCTGGCTCGACCTGCACATCCTCTTCCGCACCATCCCTGCCGTCATCAAAGGTCACGGAGCCTATTAAAAGGTGAACGGTAAGCAGTCCGATAACCGCTTACCGTTCACTGCTTACCGATTCTCGAGGAAATATGGAACTTAAAGCCTACATCGCTCCGCTACGCAAATGGTGGTGGCTCTTAATCGCCTCCACGCTCGTTGCCGCCATCTCTAGTTTTATCGCCGTCAGCCAGCAACCACCCATCTACCAGGCCAAAGCAACGCTGCTCATCGGCAACGCGATCAACAATCCCAACCCCACCGGCAACGACTTTTTTCTCAGCCAGCAACTCGCCCAAACGTACACCGCAATCGCCCAACGCGAAGTTGTGCGTAACGCCGTGATGGACAGGCTCGGGATAGCTTGGCTACCGGAATACACCGCCCGCGGCGTCCCAAACACTCAATTGCTCGAAATCATCGTCACCGACACCAGCCCCGAACGGGCAATGGTCATCGCCAACGAGCTGGCTAACCAGGTCGTCCTGCTCACCCCCACCAGTGGCAATCAGCAAGATGACCAGGAGCGAGCGATATTCATCAGCCAACAGCTTGATGATCTCGAAGCAAAGATTGAAGAGACAAAAAACGAGATTCTGGTCAAACAAGATGAGTTGGCCGAACTGTTCAGCGCCCGCCAGATTGCCGACACGCAAGGTCAGATCGCAGCCCTGGATACTAAGCTCGACACCTTACAGAGCAACTACGCCTCCCTGCTCGCCAGTACCTCCCAAGGCGCAGTCAACACGCTCAGCATCATCGAACCGGCAATCCAGCCACAAGTTCCGATTGGCCCGGAAGTGATTATGACGGTAATCACGGCCGCCGCCATCGGTCTCTCGCTTTCCGTCGGTGCTGCCTATTTGCTTGAATATCTCGACGACACCGTGAAAACCCCCGACGACGTGCAAAGTGCTGCCCAACTACCAACCCTGACCGGTATTGCCAGCTTCAAGACGGCCGGCGACGAAAAGTACCATCTGATAACCCAAAAGCAACCCCGTTCGCCCATATCCGAAGCCTACCGCGCCCTGCGCACAGCCATCCTCTTCACCAATGTGGATAAAAAAGCCCGCACCATTCTGATCACCAGCCCCAATCCGGGAGAAGGTAAGAGCCTGACGGCCGCCAACCTTGCCGTCGTCATGGCCCAGGCTGGGCACAAAGTGCTGCTCATTGATGCTGACCTGCGGCGGCCGGTGCAGCACAAAGTCTTCGACCTCCATAGAAATTATGGCTTGACCGACCTCCTGGTGGAAATGTCTCCTCAGTTAGACGCGACAACGGCCGGTAAGACCTATCTTGGCGTTCAGCAGGCGGTGATGGAAACCAATCAGCAAGGCTTATTTATATTATCAAGTGGCTCAGTGCCGCCCAACCCGGCCGAACTGGCCGGATCAGGCAAGATGAAAGCCTTGCTCGATACCCTTGCCCAGCGCTTCGACTTCCTGATCATTGACAGCCCTCCTAGCTTGGCCGTGACCGATGCTGTTATCCTTAGCACACGGGTAGACAGTGTCATCCTGATTGCGAATGCCGGAATGACCCGGCGCAATCAGCTCAAACAAGCGGTTGACAAATTGCGTGAAGTCAACGCCAACCTTGCTGGCATCACCCTCAATCGTCAGACAGCCAGAAGCGGCGACTACTACTATTACTACTACT
The DNA here is from genome assembly GCA_964410625.1 of uncultured Ardenticatenaceae bacterium. GTDB lineage: Bacteria > Chloroflexota > Anaerolineae > Promineifilales > Promineifilaceae > CAYPHY01. The sequence goes on from CAYPHY010000035.1 coordinate 10,449, forward strand.
ATCGCAAATCCTACTACCACAATGACTCGGACGGCGACAGTGATCAAGGCCAGGCGACTGCTCCACAGAAGAAGAAAAAGCAGCGCAGCTCCGGGTTAGCGCGATTCCCATTGCCCGAATTTCTCGCCAGAAGACTTGGCTAACAAGCCTGCCCATACAAAAGTAAAATCCCGTCATCCGTTGGTGGCATTAGCCAACGGATGACGGGATTTTTTGTTTTCATTTGCTGCGGCCGCCAGGCCACAGTTCACGCTTTCCGTTTGTGTTGCTTGGGTCTGTGCGGTTTGCGAATCTTCTCGATCGCGTCATCCCCCAGTTTAATCCGTCGCGGATGTCGCCCTAAGAAGGCCAGTAATACTTGTACCCGTTCCCGGCCAGGAAGGCGCATATCAAAGATAGCCTCATACCCGGCAAACGGCCCGCTGACAATTCGCACCGGATCCCCTGGCTCCAGCCCATCAAAGACAAGCCCCCCAGCCTCCTCGATTCGCACCATGCGATTCCGCAACTCATTGATCAGATTGTCCGGCACAACAGACGGTCTGTTTCCAAATGAGACCAGTCTATGCACACCGGGCATCCAATTGAAGGCATTAAGCCCCAACGTTTGCAGATCGGCATGGATGAATAGATAACCTGGGAAAAAGGGCCGAATCCTGGCCGAACGTGGATCGGCCGGTTTCACACGTACGCGGGGATAAAACACGGCCGTCGCCCCATCTTCATCTGGCGCGTGTATATCCCTTATCCCTTCCTGGGAAAGTAATAGATCATAAACAGAGCGTTCTTTATGGGGCTTTACATGCAGCACATACCATTTATTCGCCATGACCCCGTCCGAGAGAATATATAGTTGCAAACTGGATTGGTTCTAATTGTAACCAATAAAGTTCACTTTAGCATATTACTCACGGCTACGGGTCAATGATCTGGAGAAAATAAGTAATTTAACGCGCTTAAGAAGAGAGGTGATCAAAAAAGCTCTCCCCTTGAAATAAAACACTTGAACCAATGCTTAATTATAAGGGGAGAGCTATGCGGCCAATTTGACCATGTATTCTCAATATTTCATGAGACGTATTCTCAATTTATCCTGAGATATTCTCAATATATTTGAGATCCTACACTACAATTCGCTTACACATCCAGGTTGCGGACCTCGCCGGCGTGGGTGGTGATGAAACGGCGGCGGGGGGCAACTTCATTGCCCATCAGCATATCAAAGGTGCGGTCAGCGATGACGGCATCTTCGATAGTTACCTGAAGCAGCGTCCGTTGTGCCGGGTCCATCGTCGTCTCCCATAGCTGTTCGGCGTTCATCTCCCCAAGACCCTTGTAGCGTTGAATGCTATACTTTTGCCCGTCCAGCTTCTTGAGCAGCTCGCTTTGCTGGGCTTCAGTATAGGTATAGAGTAGCTCTTTGCCGTGCTTGATCGCGTAAAGCGGTGGCTGGGCGATGTAGAGATGGCCGTTTTCGATTAGTTCCGGCATATAGCGGAAGAAGAAGGTCAGCAACAGGGTGCGGATGTGGCTGCCGTCTACGTCAGCGTCGGTCATGACGATGGTACGGCCGTAGCGCAAGTTACTTAAATCAAACGACTCGCCAATGCCTGTACCCAGCGCGGAGATCAACGCCTTCACTTCGTTGTTGGTCAGAATCTTGTCTAGCCGGGCGCGTTCGGTATTCAAAATCTTGCCGCGCAGAGGAAGGATGGCCTGGAAGTGGCGGTCGCGCCCTTGCTTGGCGGTTCCACCGGCCGAATCACCCTCAACAATGTAGAGTTCGCACTTCGCCGGGTCGCGCTCGGAGCAGTCGGCCAGCTTACCGGGGAGGGTCAAGCTTTCCAACGCGCTCTTGCGCATCACCAGTTCTTTGGCCTTACGAGCCGCGTCGCGGGCGCGAGAGGTCATCAAGCAACGCTCGATGATCCGCTTCGCCTCACGGGGGTTTTCATCCAGATAGGCCCCCAGGGCTTCCGATGTCACCGAGGAGACAATGCCTGCCACCTCCGCGTTCATCAGCTTCACCTTCGTCTGGCTTTCAAACTGCGGGTCGGGATGCTTGATGCTGACCACCATCGTCACCCCTTCGCGCGTGTCCTCGCTGGAGAAGTTGAGGTCCTTTTCCTTCAGGAAGTTATTCTTGCGTGCATAGTTGTTGAGCACGCGGGTTAGTGCGCTACGCGCGCCGGAGAGATGTGTACCACCGTCGGGCGTGTGGATGGTGTTGGCAAAGGCGTATTCGGAGATGGCAACGCCATCGGTGAATTGCAAAGCCACTTCCACATCAATGTTGTCCACTTCCTTATGCCCATAGACCACATCGTGGAGTGTCGTCCGGCGGCGATTGAGATAGCGGACGAAGGATTTGACACCCCCTTCAAAGTAGAAGTTCATCTCGCGCGAAGGGGTCGCCCGCTCATCCACCAGACTCATATAAACGCCACTGGTGATGAAGGCCATTTCGCGGATGCGATTGGAGAACCATTCAAAGCGGAAATCCCTATCTTCGACGAAGATTTCCGGGTCATACTTAAAGGTGGTAGTGGTGCCGGTGCTTTCTCCAGACTTAAGCTTGCGCTTCTTCTCCACCTTCGTTTGCGGAATACCACGTTCGTAACGCTGGTGCCACAGATGACCATCGCGGCGAACATTGACTTCCATCCATTCGGAAACAGCGTTGACGGCCGCCGCGCCCACACCATGCAACCCGCCAGAAACCTTGTAGGCAGCATTGTCGAACTTACCACCAGAGTGCAAGCTGGTATGGACTAGTTGCAGGGCAGAGACCTTCTCAATGGGATGTTCCGCCACCGGAATACCATAGCCATTGTCTTGGACGGTGACGCTGGAGTCGGGATGAATGGTGACCTCAATGCGGTCGCAACGGCCAGCCAGCGCCTCGTCAATCGAGTTGTCAATAATTTCATAGACAATATGATGGAGTGCTTTGGCGTCTGTGCCGCCGATATACATACCGGGGCGGCGACGGACCGCCTCCAGACCTTTTAGCACCTGGATACTGGCGGCATCGTAACTGATGTTAGTTGGTTTTGTTTTTGTAGCCATAGTTTTATAATTAAATGAATTAGTGATTCGCCTATCGGTTAGAGTAACATGCGCTAAGCTGGCGCGAACTTGTTTCCATGTTCAAGTGCCATAGGGGTATAGAGGCCAGCGTTAGCCAGGAACGCCTTCATCGGCCGCCCATAATAGCTCCTACTCAAAACCAGCCGTGAGTGTGACCCATACTCCTGGCAGCGAGACCAAATTTTCCTGTTTTTGCATCATCGTTTAACCCATAAATTATACCACATTTGTTCTAAAGGGACGATAAAATTACCATTAACTTTCCCTGAGTCGGGTTTTCCGTCTGGGGTTTTCGCGCTATGCTAGGAGGTAGACGTTTTCGGGTGTTTGTTGCGGCCGTCCTTCTTGATGACCCCAAATTGTCACTCTTACTACCCGATAGCTGTAAAATGGATATACTTCTTTCCAAGAAGAGAATGAAAGATTAAGAGATTAGAGCCTGGCTGGCAGGAAAGCTGCTTTGCTCTTCATTCTTACCTACTAAACTTGCTAAATCCGTTGAGGAGAGTTCCTAATGGTTGATATACAGGAGATTGCCAATCGAATTGTGGAAAACGTGGAACGGGTGATTGTCGGCAAGCGGCCGCCCGTCCAATTGACCGTCTTAGGTCTGCTGTGCCAGGGGCATATCCTGATTGAGGATGTGCCGGGTGTGGGCAAGACGGTATTGGCAAAGGCCATTGCCAAATCGGTTGGCTGTAAGTTTCAACGAATCCAATTCACTCCCGACATGTTGCCCAGTGATGTCACCGGCGTGTCGGTTTTTAACCAGCAGACGCGCGAATTCGAGTTTCGCCCCGGCCCCATCCACGCCCAAATTGTCCTGGTGGATGAGATCAACCGCGCCACGCCGAAAACGCAGTCCGCTTTGCTAGAGGCGATGGAAGAGCGACAGGTGACTGTGGACGGCCAAACCTATCCGCTGGAGTCCCCTTTTATGGTTTTGGCAACGCAGAACCCAATTGAGTATGAAGGGACGTTCCCGCTGCCAGAGGCGCAGCTAGATCGTTTCATGTTGCGCATTCGCCTGGGGTATCCGGCCAAGAATGAAGAAATCGAGATTCTGCAACGCCAGCAACATGAGCATCCGTTATATTCGATTGAGCAGGTGGCCGATGTGAATGAGTTGTTGGCGGCGCAACAGGCGGTCAAGGATGTTTATGTGGATGAGTTGGTGAAGGATTACATCGTCAATATCGTCCGCCAGACGCGCGAACATCCCGATGTCTATCTCGGTTCCAGTTCGCGCGGCGCGCTGGCGATATTCCGGCTGAGCCAGGCACGGGCAGCGATGTTCGGCCGCGACTATGTATTGCCCGATGATGTCAAGGCGTTGGCCGGTTCAGCATTAGGCCACCGCATTATTGTTGGCCCGGCGGCACGCATCAAGGATATTGAGCCGGAGCAGATTGTCCATGATATTTTGGACGCCACGGCCGTTCCGGGAGCGCATGTCGGCCGTCTGAAAGGAGTCCCTGCATAGTGACACTGCCCACTGCCAACTTTCTACTGACTACTAAACAAGAGGGACCGGCGTGATCCGCTTTCTCAGCCAGCGACGCACTGTCATCTTTGCCCTGGCCCTGCTGGCCTTTTTGGCTGGCTTGCAAACGGGGCGTGATATTCTTTTCACGCTATCCTATTTGCTAGGGCTGTTGTTGATTCTTTCCTTCCTCTGGGCCTGGGCAAATATCAACTGGGTGCATCTCTCGCGCATCACGCGCGTGCGCCGCACCCAGGTCGGCCGGCCGATGGAAGAACGCTTTGTCGTCCGCAATACGAGCATTGTGCCGAAGCTGTGGCTCGAAGTCCGCGATTTTTCGACCCTGCCCAGCCACTTCTCCAGTCATGTCGTCCATAGTCTGGGGCCACGCCAATCCTATAGCTGGCGGGTTAACACCATTTGCCAGCAGCGCGGCCGTTACCAGCTTGGCCCGCTGCGACTGCGCTCCAGCGATCCCTTTGGCCTTTTTCCAATGGAGCGCGATCTCGTTCCAACCACCAACGTCGTCATCTTCCCACTGACGGTAGACATCCACCAATTTGCCTTACCCATCGGTATATTGCCTGGTGGCGATGCGCTACGCCGCCGCACCCACTACGTGACGACCAATGCCGCTGGCGTGCGCGATTACGCGCCGGGGGACAGCTTTAACCGCATTCATTGGCGCAGCACCGCCCGCCGCGACCGGATGATCGTCAAGGAGTTTGAACTCGATCCGCTGGCCGATATTTGGATTGTCCTCGATATGTCGGTGTACGGACATGTCAAACCAGTGGTATCGTTGGCGCAATCTCCGGAACCAGGGGACATCCCTGCCTGGTTAAAGATGGAGGAGTTCCGTCTGCCGGAATCAACGGAGGAATATACAGTGACGATAGCCGCGTCGGTGGCGCAATACTTCTTACGTCGTGATCGGGCGGTTGGCTTGCTGGGATATGGGCAGTCGAACGAAGTGGTGCAACCGGACCGTGGCGAACGCCAGCTAAACCGCATTTTGGAGACGCTGTCCGTCCTCCGTGCTGAGGGGGATGTGCCGGTGCAGGACGTGGTACATGCCGAGTCCCATCTCTTTCCGCGCGGCTCAACGGTGATTGTGGTGACGCCAAACCCGCGCGAGGAGTGGGCAACGGCCGCGCGGCAATTGACGCGACGTGGCTTGCGCGTGGTGACAATCCTGGTCAACCCCGCTTCCTTCCAGGGTTCGCGCTCGGCCGAGCCACTTTACACCCTGCTGCAAATGACCGGGCAGGTGGCCTACCTGGTCAACAACGGCGACAACCTCACCAACGCCCTCAGCCGAGGCGCTTCGCAAAATACGGTATTGGTTTAGTAGAGATTTAGAGATTGGAGATTTGGGGATTTGGAGACTAAGAGACTAAGAGACTGAAAGATTATCTCTTCACTCGCCACTCATCCCCCCTTTTAACCGAATTTTAAGCGAGCAAAATTGACGATTAGGCCACTCATCGGTAAAATGCTGCTCTATGAGCAGAAATGGCCTATTGAATGAGCCTGTGCTCATTCTAAACGTAACTTTCGAGCCGCTTCATATTTGCAGCACCAAGCGTGCGCTGACGCTGGTCTTGTCGGGCAAGGCCGAAATTGTGCTGAATGGTCGAGGCATGATTCGCAGTGCCTCCGACGAGTTTGAAGTTCCTTCTGTGATTAAATTGAGCAATATGGTGAAACGGCCGCGGCCGCGTGTTTCGCTTTCAAAGCGGGAGATTCTGCGCCGCGATGATTACACCTGTCAATATTGCGGCCGCAAGATGCGCACCCTGACCCTTGATCATGTCATCCCCCGCCGACAGGGTGGCCCACACACCTGGGCCAATCTGGTGGCCGCTTGCTCCACTTGTAACCGGCTGAAGGGGGGTAAAAGCCCCGCCGAGGCCAATATGAAGCTCCACCGGCTGCCTTATGAGCCGTCGCCAACGGCCGAATATCGCTTCGGCAGCCACCTGGAACAGCATCAAGATTGGGCACAGTTTATTGAAGGCTGGTAAACAAGGAAGAGCATAGGAGACTTAGAGATTTGGAGAATCTCCTAACCTCTAAGTCTCTTAGTCTCCTATTCTCTTAGTCTCGTTTCTCTTAGCCGCATTCTGCTCCGCCAGTTCGATAATTCGCTCGATTCCCCCGTCTATAATCTCCACCAGATCGTTATACATCGCCTCATATGCATACATCGGCCCGCCATATGGGTCGCTGACGCCATAGGGACGGCCGATCATGTCGGTCAGCAGATGGACTTTGTGTGCCTGGTCGGGAAACTCGATTTGTAGCGCCTCAACATGGCCGACTTCCATGCAGAGGATCAGGTCTGCCTGGCGCAGGTGTGACTCCGTGATCATTTGCGCCTGGTGGTTGGTGATATCATAGCCATTGGCCCGCATGATCTCAATGCTATTGCGTGCTGCGCCACGACTGACTTGCGCCCAGGTTCCAGCGGAGCTAACCGTCCAATTGGCGCGGCCGTGTTTCTGCAAGCGGTCCTGGAGCAAAGCCGCAGCCACTGGCGAACGGCAAATGTTAGCAGTACAAACAATGAGGATATGTGCCATTAGTATTGTTGGAGTAAGTGGTGGCCTAATCTCCAATCTCTACTCTCTGAGATTGGAGATTGGAGATTAGAGATTGTCTAGCCCATCTCCGGTTGTAAGAGGCCGAAATTGCCATCGCGACGGCGATAGAGAACGTTGATCGCTTCGTCTTCCATATTGAAGAAAACATAGAAGTCGTGGCCTAATAGTTCCATCTGCTCAATCGCATCTGCAGGGGACATAGGATAAAGCGGGAAACGCTTGCGCCGGACGATAGCGGCCAATTCGTCATCCTCTTCTTCTTCGCTGTCGACCGGCAGCAACTCTTCGGCCGCCTGATTGTCATAGCGGCCGCGCATTTTGCTCTTGCGCTTGCCACGATAGCGTTCGATCTGGCGGTATATTTTGTCGGTCACCGCATCAATAGCGGCGAAAATATCGCTGTTACGCTCTTCCGCGCGGAGAATCGTCCCGCGCTCATCGCGAATGGTGATTTCGGCCACATGCCGATCAACAGCGCTGCGTGTGCTTTCTTGGGAGAGTTCAACACGCACGGAAGTAAGGTTTGGCAAGTAACGATCTATTCGTGCCGTCTTTTTCTCAGCGTAGTTGCGCAATCGTTGGGTCAATTCCATATCGAGAGCGAGGATTTCAAGTTCCATATGGCTTTTACCTACCTTTGTTGTTTAACCTACTGCCATGTTACCGGCGAGTAGAGGTATCCTGACAGTAAGAGATTGAACGCTTAATTATCTCATAATTAGCCGACAGACGCCAAGCAATAAGCGGATACGGCGCGTGCGCCAGCCTTTAGCAGGGCATCGGCCGCCGCCGAAAGCGTCGCGCCAGTTGTAAAGACATCGTCTATTAGCAAGACGTGACGAGAATTTACTTCTTCTGCTACGGCCGCAAACGCCCCTTGCATATTGTTGGCCCGTTCTTCTGGCCCCAATTCGATTTGTGGTGTCGTATAGCGGATGCGGCGTAGGGCGATTTCTGATAAGGAAAGGCCAAGCGAGTGACAGAGGTGGCTTGCTAACAAGGTGGATTGGTTGAAACCACGTTGTCTTTGGCGTTTGCTGTGGAGAGGAATTGGTACGACCAGATCAGGTTGTTCAATATTCTCCGGCCAGTGGTCTACCATCAATGTCGCCAGTGGCTCGGCCAGGGCGAAATAGCCTTCATATTTCATTTGGTGAATGACGTGATCCAGCGGTTCGGCATAGCGGAAGGGGGCGCGAACGGCAACGAGGGGCAACGGCCGTTGGCGACAGTTGTAGCAGCTTTGGCCCGCTTCGCTCAGCGAGCGGCCGCAACGGACACAAATTGGCCCCTTAATCAGTGGAAAGCGAGCCTCGCACCCGGCGCAGACCAATGCCCCCAAGCGGCGGCAATTGGCGCAAACCGCGGGGAACAGCAGATCGCGCAAGACGGCCGTCACTGTGCGCAGTGGGGGCTTGCTTTGGATATAGGCGTGGGCGGTCTGGGTCACGTTGGGGTTTATGTTTCGTTATGCTTCGATCACAGTTCAGTGGATTTTGATCCACTGTTTAGCTCACGCAAGATGGCTTCAACGACCTGCCGCTTTTCGTTGCGATTCAATACTAGCTTTTCGTTGGTGAGGATGATCTCCAACTTTTCCTGGATCGCCGCGCGTGCAAACGCCGGGTCGGAGAGGTCTAGCTCCTGGTCCAATTCGGCCACGAACTGCTCCTGGAGCCGGCTGACCAGGGTGGTAAATGCATCTCGCCCGGCAGCAGGCGAACCTCGCCGCATCCGCAACTCTTGCAGGCGGGACTGTTCTGATTGGTCTTGACGGCCGGTGGGCGTCTTATCCGGCGTGTCGTGGTCAGATGTGGCAGACACGATGTACTTAACCATTCACTAGCTGTCGCAGCCACTCTACAAAGGTGTTAATCCAATCCTGGATGTAGGGACCAAGCAAAGCAAGAATGGCGATGATTACAACAGCGACCAAAACAAGGACCAATGCATATTCGATTAGACCCTGCCCTTTTTCTTCATCAAAGAAACCCATGCGCAATACCTCAGATTGTGGAACGGGTTGGAGGATTGTTATCCAGGCGAACCCAACCATGACGCAAAGCGTAGACGGCCGCCTGTGTGCGGTCGTCCACGTTCAATTTGCGTAAGATGGCGGTCATATGATTCTTTACGGTCTGGTGACTGATATCGAGATGGTAGGCGATTTCCTTGTTGCTGGAGCCTTTGGTCACCAATTCCAGAATTTCCATTTCGCGGGGCGAAAGGGGAGCGAACGCTCCGTCTGTGTCGCCGCCCATTGGCTCGGCATAACGGCCGATCCGCTGATCAATCCATTCCAATACTTGCCGGTAATCCATCACACTGCCATCAACGACATACTTCCCTTCATGGACCGAGCGAACGACGTTGATCAGGTCTTCGGGGGGGATGTCTTTAGAGCAATAGGCAACGGCCCCCGCACGTAGGGCGTGGAATACTTGTTCGGCGTCGTCATAGCCGGTGATCACAATGACTTTGATGTTTGGTAGCTGGTTGATAAGCTTCCGCGTCACCTGAAGACCGTTGACCGTTGGCAGATTGATGTCCATCAGGACGACGTCGGGATTAAGCTCTATGGCACGGGCCATAGCTACCTCACCATCGGCCGCCTGGGCCACTACATGCAGTGCTGGGTCTATTTCCAATACATCAACTAAGCCCTGTCGAAAGACGGGATGGTCATCTACAATAAGCAAATTAATTGTCGTCACTTTACTCTCCGCTTGTCTTGCCCTGTTAAGTGCAAGAAACACAGTATACCATGAAGCGATGGTACCTTCCACCGATATAATGCTACGTTGAATTGATTATCGTTGATCAAAGCTATGATTAATCTTACGGCCGTTCCCTATTTGTTGCGACGAGCGACAACAGTCAGCAAATCGCCAAAATTCACCGGCACAGCCTTTTCTGCCAGGCTGCTACGCCGGACAAACGCATTCGCCAGGCGGCCGAGTGTGGGGTTAAACGCGGCCACGCGGGACGCGAGATACCCCAGGCGTAAATAACGGCCCTGGTCACCGGCCCAGATGACTTCAAAACCCGCTTCGGCCAACATGGCGGCCAAAGTCTGGCGACTGAAGTAGTAGAGGTGCATGTCCATCAGCCAGGGCCAGCGCGACCCCATCAGCCGTGCAATCGGCGCGTCAATGTCCATCGTGTGGACCGCCAGCCAGCCGCCAGAGCGTAAATGTTCATAACTCTGCTGCAACACCTCTGTTGGATCGCTCAGATGCTCAATGACATCCCACATAGTGATCACATCGAATTGGCGGCCGCAAAGTTCGGCCGCGTCTAAGGTCCCCTGGATCACGTTTAGGCCACGTTGCCGGGCGGCGTCCGCTGCCCAGGCCGACGGTTCAACCCCCCAGGCGTCCCAGCCATTGGCGGCGGCGACTTCGACGAATACCCCAATATAGGCCCCCACGTCTAATAGTTGGCGGCCTTTGCCCGGCCCGATTATCTTTTCCAATGTGTGCAGGTGGCGCGAGAAGGTCAATTCACGTCCGGCCCGTTCGGTGACATAGGTGTTGTCCTCAACGGCCGCATAAGCGGCTAATATCTCTTCCGGCGACCAGCGTGGATTGGCATAGACGAGCTGGCAATGGCGACATTGAACGATCTGTGGATGGTGGCCGTAGCCGGGGCTGGTGCAGCGAAAGGCCTCCACGGCGGGTATTCCGTCGGGTTGGGTGAGTGATGAGTGGCCGGAGGGAGCGAGCGTGGCTGGGAAGCGAACGAACCAGTCGTCGCGGCCGCAGAGATTACAATTGACGCTGATCATTGCTGGTGGCTGTTGCCCATAGCGGCCGAGACGGCAATCGGCGAGCGGCGTGGTTCGCCCCCCACCAGGCGGCGCAGGAAGAGCCGCATCACCGTGTATTGGGCACGGATGATCTCCTGGCGCGAAATCTTTGTCTTGCCTTTGCGCCGGTCTTCAAAGATGATCGGTATTTCGCCAATTTGCCACCCTCGCCGCTGGCAGAGAAACAGCATCTCAATCAGGAACGAATAGCCGTTGGAAAAGATTTGATCGAGCGGGATAGAGTGCAGCACTTCGCTGCGATAGAGGCGAAAGCCGGCGGTTACGTCGCGGGCCTTGAGGCCGAGAAGCCCACGGGCGGTCAGATTGGCTACCTTGCTCAACAAAATTCGTTTGCGGGTGCAGTTGCGCGAACCACCACCCGCTACGTAGCGCGAGCCGATCACCACATGTTTGCTGCGGCTGAGCGCGATCATCTCTGGGATGTAGCGTGGGTTATGGGAGAAGTCAGCGTCCATCGTCATCACACGCTGCGCATCAAGGTCTTGCAACGCTTTGTTGAATCCGGCAATGTAGGCAGTCCCCAAACCAAGCTTGGCCGGACGGTGGACAACATAGACACGAGTGGGATGGCGCAAGGCCCACTGCTCGGCATGGTCGCCTGTCCCATCCGGCGAATTGTCGTCAACCACGATCACCCCCAGGTTGGCCGGTAAGGCTAAGAGCTGTTCCAATAAATCGTCAAGGTTGTCCGCTTCGTTGTAGGTTGGGACGACAACGAAGGTATCCGGTTCGCCGATTGCTCTCATTGCATCAAACTCCATATTGCAGCAAACTCCATAACGGAAGTGAAATTGTAACGAGATTGCGGGTCTTGGTCAAAGTTGCGGTAAACAGTAGGCAGTGGACCGTTGGACAGTAAGCAGTAGTCGTAGGAAAATGGGTCGGTAATGAGAATTTGTGTCTTATCACGCAATCCCAGGCTATATAGCACGCAACGGCTGGTGGAGGCGGCGCGGGAGCGGGGGCATTTGGCTTCCGTGTTGGATACGATGGCGGTGGCGGTGCGAATTGGATTGCGCGTGACGGCCGATCCCGACCCTACTCAAGACGGACTGCCCGCTACGGCCGACGCCCACCGTCGCCCCGCCAACGGCCCGGCCCCTATGCTGGTCGAAGGCACAGGGACGGGCCTGCCTCGTCTGCTGCGCTTGCCACCCACCGATGCGATCATCCCTCGCATTGGCAGTTCGGTGACGACCTATGGACTGGCCGTGGTGCGCCAGTTTGAAGCAGCCGGGGTGGCGACGACAGCAAGCTCACAAGCGATTGCCGGTTCACGAGACAAACTACAAAGTATGCAGTTATTAAGCGAGGCAGGACTGCCCGTACCGCGCACGGCCGTTCTGGCCCATCCTGATGTGTTGTTTGCTGCGGTGGAGGCGGTGGGCGGGCTGCCGGTGATCATCAAATTGATTCAGGGGACGCAGGGGAGGGGGGTGGTGTTGGCCCGTTATATGAGTACGGTGGCGGCCGTTCTGGAACAGGTGAGTTCACGACAGCGACAGGTGTTGGTGCAGGAGTTTATTGAGGAGGCGAGTGGCAGTGACCTGCGGCTGATTGTGGTTGGCAATCGCTGTGTGGCGGCCATGGAACGCCGCGCTCCGGCGGGGGAGTTTCGCTCTAATCTGCATCGCGGCGGGAAGGGGACGGCCGTTGTCCCCGATAAGGAGATGGTTGACCTGGCGGTACGGGCGGCCGAGGTGCATGGGTTGGAGGTGGCCGGAGTGGACCTCATTATGTCCAAACGCGGGCCGCTGGTGCTAGAGGTGAATTCATCCCCTGGCCTGGAGGGAATTGAGCGGGTGACGGGGGTTGACGTGGCGGGAGCGATTGTGGCACTAGTGGAGCGCAAAGTGGCGAAAGAAAAGCAGCAACAAAAACGCCGCTCAAAGCGTCGAGTTGCCTCTAAGAATCATCGTCGAAGAAGCATCAAGCGTTGAGCGGCGATAAAATGCGGATTAATCTATTCGTATAGTGATGATAAGTAAAATGCCTTGCCTATAGCCTGTTGATGCAGGCTGGCTTACGCGCCTACTTTTGCCCCTTTGCGGAGGGCGATGTTATCGGCCGTCAACTTGCTCGCCCCTGTCTCTCCCGTCTCCAGCCACCAACACGCCGCATAATGCCCACCGCCATAATCTTTGAAGGGGGGTTCTTCTTGCGAACATTGGGCGAAGGCGATGGGGCAGCGGGTGTGGAAGCGGCAGCCGCTGGGTGGGTTTAGCGGGCTAGGGACATCCCCTTCGAGAATGATACGTTGGCGGCGGATGGTTGGATCAGGCACGGGAATGGCCGACATCAACGCCTGGGTATAAGGGTGCAATGGATTGTCATAAAGCAACCGGCGGGGAGCCATTTCCACCATTTTGCCGAGGTACATCACGCCCACTCGTTCGCTGAAATGCTCAACGACGCTGAGGTTGTGGGCGATGAAAAGGTAGGTCAGGCCAAAGTCGCGTTGTAGTTCGCGCAAGATGTTCAACACCTGGGCCTGGATGGATACGTCGAGTGCCGAAACGGGTTCGTCGCAAACGATGAATTTCGGCCGCAACGCCAACGCGCGGGCAATACCAATGCGTTGCCGCTGTCCGCCGGAGAATTCATGGGGATAGCGGCGGGCGTGTTCGGCACGCATTCCCACACGCGAGAGCATTTCGACCACAATTTCATACCGTTCCTGTGCGCTCTTGTTGGTGTGGACGCGCAAACCCTCGGCGATACTCTCGCCAACCGGCATACGCGGGTCGAGCGAGGAGTAGGGGTCCTGGAAGATAATTTGCATGTCGCGCCGCGTTTTCTTCAGCTCGGTGGCGCTGAGATTAAACAGTTCGCGGTTGTCGAAGACCACTTCGCCGGAGGTGGCGGGGATGAGCCGCAAAATGGTGCGGCCGACAGTCGTCTTGCCACAGCCCGACTCACCGACTAAGCCCAGTGTTTCCCCTTCATAAATGTGGAAGCTGACGTCATCTACCGCCTTGACCCACGCTTTTACGCGCTGCATCAGCCCGGCGCGGACGGGAAAATACTTAACCAGGTTATTGACCTGGACGAGGACGTTTCTTTTCTTAGGGTCCGCTTGCGGCACACGGCCGTTTGTGGTTGTTGTCGCGGGGGCGCCATTTGTAGCGCCTACAATTTCTGCCATCCTTTTCTTCCTTATCCTGTTGAAGATTGGAGATTGGGGACTAGAGATTAGAGACTGAGAGATTGGGAGACTGTGAGACTACTATGTCCATGTCTCGCTTCACTCCTCACTCTCCACTCCTCACTCTCCACTCCTCACTCATTCGTAAAGCCAGCAACGCACCGTGTGACCAGGGGCGATGGGTTTCAACTCCGGTTCCTCTTCCGTGCAGATCGTCAAGTTGTGTTGTATACGGGCTACACAACGCGGCGCAAATTTGCAGCCGACGGGCAGATCGATCAGGTTGGGAACGGAGCCAGGAATGGTAGTTAGTTCTTTCTCTGCCTGTCCTAAGACGGGTGTGGAACCGATCAGCGCGTCGGTATAAGGATGCTTGGGGGCTTTGAATAGCTCCGTGACCGGCGCTTGTTCGACGATACGGCCGGCATACATCACATTCACCCGATCACACATCTCCGCCACGACACCCAGATCATGGGTGATCAGCACGATAGCCGTTTCCATCTTGGAGCGTAGATTGCGCATCAGATCGAGGATTTGCGCCTGGATGGTCACATCGAGCGCGGTTGTCGGCTCATCGGCGATCAGCAGTTCCGGCACACAGGCGAGGGCCATAGCGATCATTACGCGCTGGGCCATACCACCAGAAAGCTCGTGGGGGAAGGCCTTAACGCGGGATTCGGGATCAGGGACGCCGACCATGCCTAGAAGCTCGACGGCGCGTTTTTGGCCTGCTTCGCGGCCGACATCCTGATGGATTTGCAACACCTCGGCCAGCTGGTCGCCCACTCGAAAGACGGGGTTCAGGCTGCTTTGCGGCTGCTGGAAGATCATCGAGATGCGGTTGCCACGAATGTCCACCATTCGTGATTCGGAGAGTTTTAATAAGTCCTGATTATCAAAGATAATTTGCCCATCCAGGATTTTTCCCGGTTGGGCGATGAGACGCATAATTGAAAGTGAGGTAACACTCTTGCCGCAGCCGGACTCGCCAACCAGGCCAACAACTTCGCCGCGTTTGACATCAAAATCAATGCCATCAACAGCCTGGACGATACCGGCTTCGGTGAAAAACTGTGTTTTTAAGTTCCTGACGTGCAGGATGGAGTCGCTATGAGCGTGATTTCCGTTTTCGCGAGCCACTGGTTCTCCTCAAATTAGAGCTTCAAGCGCGGATCGAGTGCATCGCGCAATCCATCGCCGATGTAATTGAAGGCCAGCGATGTGATAAAAATCATCAGACCTGGATAGAGTGCTTTCCAAGGGGCGGTGAACATATCGCGCTGTACCCCTTGTAGCATATTACCCCATGTAGCCACGGGGGGTTGAATACCAAAGCCGAGAAAACTCAGCGCAGATTCGGTGATGATCACGCCACCGAGCGCCAAGGTCGCATTGACGATGATCGGCGGAAATGAGTTGGGCATCATGTGGCGTGTAATAATCTGCAGATCGCTCATGCCGAGTGCGCGAGAAGCTTCCGTAAATTCCTGGTTCCGCAAGCTTAGCACCATCCCCCGCGCCAGACGACAAGAGCCGGTCCAACTCAAAAAGGAGAGAATAACGATGATCACCACTGCCTGGCTCCACTCAGGCGCAAGGAAGGGTATTCGCAGATCGCGCAGGATGGAGGCCAGGGTAAGCAAAAGGGGCAGCGTGGGAAGGATAATCACAAATTCAACGATGCGCTGGATTAAACTATCAATTCGGCCGCCGAAGTAGCCGGAAATCGCCCCCATAAACATCCCAAAGAGTTCCGAGAAGAGGGTGACGGTGAAAGCGATAAAGAGGGAGAGGCGGCCAGCCACCAACAGGCGGAAGAATACATCACGGCCGAGTTCATCCGTTCCCATCCAATGCTCAGAAGAGGGAGATGCGTTGCGGTTGGCCAGGTCTTGCCCGTCACGCGAATAGTTGATGTAGGCATCTTGCGTGTGGTTATAGTAGGTTCGCCCCGACATAATGATTGGCCCTAAAATGGTAACCAGGATGATCAGTGTCAGGACAACCAGACTGATGGTCGCCAAAGTATGGCGGCGCAGTCGCTTCCAATAGGTGACAATTAAGGGTTCCGGCTTATCGGTTAACAGCGCTTCTGCTTGTAGGGCGGTGACATCTAATTCTACAGCCGACATAGAAAACTCCTAATTATGAATTATGAAGGATGAATTATGAACAGAGGACGTATTCACAATTCTTAATTCATAATTCCTAATTCATAATTATTCAAACCGGATGCGCGGGTCAACGACTGTATAGAGAATGTCGCCGACCAGGGTGGCGATGACGACCAGCACGGCCGAGATGAAGAGAATCGCCATCACAATCGGCCAGTCGTCGCGGCCGAGGGCATCAATAAACAACCGCCCCATGCCAGGATAATTAAAAATCGTCTCCGTCAGAATCGCTCCGCTGAAGATGCCGGGAATCTGGAAGACGACAATGGTGATCAAAGGAATAAGCGCATTTCGCGCGGCGTGTTTGGCAATGACCACTCGCTCGACCAAACCTTTCGCGCGGGCGGTGCGGACGTAGTCCTGGCGCAATACCTCAAGCATGGAAGAACGCAGGAAGCGGCTCCAGCCAGCGAGGTAAAGCAAGGTCAGCACCGTAACGGGCAGAATCAGGTGGATAATGCGATCGGCTAGCGTATAGGGTTTGATTCCCAAAACGTCTTGAATACTACCGGCGGTGACACGGGTGGTGAATACATCTCCAGTGGGGAAGTAAGGGAGACCCCACTTTTGGAATTGCAGGCTGAAGAGGATGATTAGCAACAGACCAAACCAGAAGACCGGCATAGCAATGCCAAAGAAGCTGAAGGTGGTTACGAAGTAGTCTAGCTTGGAATATTGCCTTACGGCTGAGATGATACCAATAGGGACCGCAATGAGCAGCGAAGTAACCGTGACGGTAGACATGAGAATGATGGTGTTGGTGACACGGCTACTAATGACGCTGGTGACCGTTTGACCGCGTGCCAGTGACCAGGAGCCACCCCAGTCCCAACGTAAGACCCCTTTGGTACAAGGCGCACTCCGGCCAGGGCTTGCGTTAGCATTCGTGCCACCGGCAGCACGGCAGGTGGGGGATTGAAAGTCCACCCAGGTTCCTGTGTCAAACATCTGCTTGGCCGACCCAGGATTGCCTAGCGCCGCTCCTACCTCATCCACCCAATCTTCTCCTGCCAGCCAGGTCAGGTAGGCAAGATAAAATGGTTTATTCAGACCAAGCATTTGCTCCAGCCGTGCAATTTCATCCTGACTGAAACGATTACGTGCATCAGAAGACATATTGATGCCCGACAGCGGCCCACCGGGTACGGCATTGAGCAAGCCAAAGATAGCAATGGTCGCGAAAAGCACGACCATAATCATCTGCAGGCTGCGCCGGATGAGATAGTTGGTCATTGTTCACCTCCAGAGTATTGCAGAGACACAGGATTGTTAAATTCTAGCAGATCGCAACCCTCTTCGTCAAAAACAACAACGGATGGAGAATGAAACGGATTGGGTGCTACGATAGGCATTATCTGTTTATTTCTTCTATCCGTTGTTGTTCTAGTGATAGTAAAAGAGTAGTGGCGGCTTTGGGCCACCACCACTCTTTTCTAAAAGACCATTAAGGATTAGGCAGACACAAACACTGCCGTCCTCAAAGGTTGCCCATTACTAGGGCGCTGCTTACTGTTGCAGGTCGAACTCGTAGATGTTGTACAGTTCGGAGTTCTGGGTGGAATCGATGCTGTAGTTGAGCACCTCGGGACGGGTCGCGCCAACCTTCAAACGCAGGAAGAGCGGGATAATCGGCACGTCCTGGGAGAAGACGCGTTGCGCTTCCAGATGCCCTTCGCGATACTCATCCGTTCCGGGCAGGTTACCCAGAGCCTGCTGGCAGGCGACATCGAAATCAGGATTGTAATAGCCAGACTGGTTCTGACCACCCCAGCCAGAGTACGGTTGGCCAGTCGTCGGGTTGATCTCGCCGGCCGGACCGGGAACCTGGCTCGACAGATAGAGGTTGCACGACGGCTCGACACCGGTCAACCAGGCAAACTCGCCCAGGTCAATCTTACGGCCGAACAACACACCATCCGGGCCATCAGCAAACCACTCGTCCGCCGGTAGATAGACGAGCTGGACATCAATACCACAGGCCAACATATTCTCTTTGAAGATCTGGGTCAGTTGCTGGCGCATGGCGTTGCCGGCGGTCGTGCCCAGTTCAGGCGCAAACGGCTGACCATCTGGATCCTCGCGGATGCCATCACCATCGCTATCAACGAAGCCAGCTTCATCGAGCAAAGCATTGGCGGCCTCGACATCATATGCCCACTCGGTCACACCATCGGTCGGGTAGAGCGGGTGGACGCTGGGGACGTAAGTGTGGATGACTTCGGAACGGCCGTAGAGGATGTTGTCTACCATACCCTGGCGGTCGGTGCACATCGTCATCGCCTGGCGAACGCGAACGTCCTCGAACCAGTCGTAGCGAGCGTTGGGGTCAATCGGGTCAATGTTGAAGTCAATGTGCTCGTAGGTGGTACCGGTCTGGAAGTAGGGAACCAACAGACCACCGGCCTCGGCCTCGATCAGGAACGGGGCCTGGTCGCTGGACATACCATCCTGGGTGGCGATGTCACATTGGCCGGAGAGCAACTGGGCCAACAACTGGTTGGTGTCGGGGATGAAGCGGAAGGTGACGCTATCAAGATAGGGCAGACCTTCGTCGGTGCGATAGTAATGCTCGTTGCGCGACAGGCGGATGCTGTCACCGGCGATCCATTCATCTACCTTGAAGGGGCCGTCACCGATGGGAACGCGGCTGGAGATTTCGGCCTCCAGCAATTCGGCCGCGCTCAGGTCACCAAATGCATGTTGGGGCATTGGTTGCCAGAAGTTGACGAAGTAGGTCGAGTCACGATAGCCCGGAACACTCGTCCAGCGCACGCTGAGGTCGCCGGTGGCCTCATAGCTGGCGGTGCGCTCGACCGTATACTTGACCGTGGGGGTGTCGGGGTCCAGCACCAGGTTGAAGCTGTAGACGGAGTCAGCAGCGGTGACGGGCGTGCCGTCAGACCAAACAGTTGGCAGCATGGTGAAGTCTACAACCATCTGGTCCATCATCACTGGCGTGCCGTCAAACTCGACTGTCTCACCGTCGACCGTTTGCACCATGTCGCCCACTTCCAATGCTTTCACCACATCGTCGGCCGTGCGCACGGTGTCGCCTTCGGCTACTTCAACCGCGTTCAATACGGCGTCACCATCTTCCAGGCTGGGCAGTTTTTCCAAACCATCGGCCTGGTAGGAATAGGAAAGGTTGGTGACGTAGTTGGTCAGGAAGGCGTGTTGCACGGCGCGGGCGGCAAGCATCGAGCCACCATACAGGTAGAGGGTGTCCGGCTCTTGCGCCTGGCAGATGACCATGTCCTTGGGGCCGGCGGGTTCTTCTACGGGGGCGGCCGTCACTTCAACGATCTCTTCAACGACGACCGTGACCTCAACTTGTTCCCCTTCTTCAACAACGGTCTCCGTCACAATGCGGGTCACTTCGACGGTTTCCGTAACGGTTTGCGGCTGGCAAGCCACAAGAGCCAGCGCCGCCACCAGGACGAGCAGGGCAAAAAGCCCCAATCTTTTCTGATTTAACATGTTTGAGTCTTCCTCCTCTAACGATTGTCAGATGGTGCCTATCTATCGCTGATTAAGGGGTTTGCGAAGCTAGGCGTTTCGGTTAAGGGTAATTTTTCTAGCGACCGAGGTAATCTTTACGGCTCCTAAGGGGAAACGGCCGTAAACAGTTGGCATTTATGTCGTTTGCATCACCTCCTCATTCCCTGTTGTCTCTTCCAACCTCTAAGGTCAAAATTTTGGCTCCTGTCTGGTAATCGCATCAAGACCTCAGAAGTCTATCCCAAGGACTCCGGGAGTTACGAACTCTGCTTCTATCTCTGTCGCCCATAAAACAAAACACAGCCAGCTTAACGATATTGTTAGCCGACTGTGCTAAGAAAGGGCGCGTGACTCACGAAACAAGAGTTGTTCACACCAGTAAATAAAAAGAGAGTATAGGTAAAATTCGCAAAATTGAGTTGATAAGTGCCCCCATTATAGAGAAAAGAAAATCACCTGTCAACAAAGGGTCAAAAGAGGGGCAGAAGGGGTGGAGAGTGGGGAGGGGTGAGTGACGAGTGGAGAGTGGGGAGTCGCTTAATTGGCAAGGTGGCTTTTGTCCGGTGTCTTTAGAGATGGCCGGTCTTGGCCTGGGTGATGAATGGCTCGTAAGGGGTGGTGTCGCGGCCACTCTGGCGCAGGGTGTAATAATCCTGGATGATCATCGCCTGTTGTTCGCGGTTGAAGTGGGCAAAGGTACGGCCGACGTCACAGGCAAGCAGTAGACCTTGCGGGCCGCCATAGTTGTAGCAATCGCGCTTGGTCTTGATCAGCCAGAAGATGGCTTCGCCGAGATAGCGAGAACCAACCTGCTCATATTGGTAGACGTGGGTTAGTTCGTGGACAACAATCGGCCGGTTGGCACGTGTGTGGCGGCCAGTGCGTGGCAAGTTTATCGAATGCCAGGTGGCAAAGGCAAGATTCCCGTTCAGGCGAAAGAGCCAATCAAACACACCCCCCTCAACGACACGAATATCTCGGTAACGAAGCGCCGTTGGCCCCAGTATGTCCGACATCATCGTAATCTCTTCCTCGCTTAGTGGGCTGGTGCGGCCGCCCAGGTGCATCAGAAACTGGCCTAGCTCCGGCCCGCCGAGCAGATCAAATAGCGCCACCGTCAATTGATGGGGCCAGTGGGCCAGACGGCCGTTGGTTTGCCACAGCCAGAGGCGGCCTTGACCTTGTTGGATAGCCTGGATGAAGTCGGGAATGAAAAAAACGAGGCCCTTGAGTCCACTCCAGAGGAGGATGGCGAGTCGGCCGCTGCGCACAGGCAAATCACGCACCAAGTTGATCGGCCACAGCAGCAGATCGCGGAGGCGTTCGCGGAGCCAGTAGAGGAGGGAGTTCATGGTGTGTCTATTGGTATATGGGTATGTGGGTCTATTGGTGTATATAGATAAAATACCTCAATAAACCAATACACCAATATACTTATACACCAATATACAAGAACAAAAAAGCACCCTCATACTGAGAGTGCTTTCTTCAAGGTGGAGATGGCGGGAATCGAACCCGCGTCCGAAAAATTCGACCTCTGAACGTCTACAGGTTTAGTCAGCCTATTTAATTTTCGCCAATGGGCGCCCCGGCCAACTGGGTCAGCCATCGGCTATCCGATTGACCCCGAAAGGTCGCTCTAGCCATCCTATCGGCATCGGAATGGAGCACGTTGACTATAGTGACGCCTGGTTTTGCCCGGCCAACGAACGAAACAAGCCAGACGGTGTTCCTTTGGAACATCTTTAACGCCTACGCGCTAGCTGCTTTAGGCAGCCATCGGCAGAGCGTTATATGCAGTCGTGCGATTGGCACTTATGCGTTGCTTCCAGTTTTACGAGTTGTAAAGCGTGCTCGACCTGCGATCCAGGGCCAGCCTTCCCCGTCGAAGCCTGACATCCCCTAGATACATATAGTATAGCACAATTGGGGAGGGGCGTCTATCAGATTATCGTAAGTAAGGAGTGGTCAGTTGACAGTAGCCAGAAGCAGAGGAGCAGGGGGGCGGAGGAGCAGAGGGGACTCAGAGGGTGAGAAGTTAGTTTCTCCTTTCTAAATCTCCAATCTCTAATTCCCAATTATCGCTACTATCGCAGAAAGCGGCGTCTGAGGCGACGGCCGAGAGCGCGAATATGGGGGCCAAAGGGGGTTTGGGTGGAGGCGATGAGGGCGCGATAGTGCCAGCCAGGGACGACGATGACCTGGTTGCTGCCCAGTTTGGCTAATGATTCCTCGACTACGGCTTCGGCCGACATCCACACAGCACCAGGAATTTTCGAGCGATGGTCCGGCTCATACTCCGGGGTATCGTGAAATTCAGTGAGCGTAAAGCCGGGGCAAAGTGCCTGTACCTTAACCCCTGTCCCTGCTAATTCCGCCTGTAACGCCTCGGAAAAGGTATTGAGGTACGCTTTCGTTGCCCCATAGTTCGCGCCCCCAGGGGTGGCAAAGAAAGCAGCGATAGAGGAGACGTTGATGATCGCTCCGGCCCTGCGCCGGACCAGAGCGGGCAGGGCGGCATGGATGAGGCGCACGCTCGCCGTCAGATGGACGGTGATCATATCGAGTTGCGGTTGCAGGGCGATCTCGGCAAAGTCGCCTTGTGTGCCGAAGCCGGCGTTGTTGACCAGCAGCACCAGATCGTCAAGCTGCTCGATTCGCGCGGCGACCTGTTCAATGCCATCTTTGGTCGCGAGATCGGCCGTCACTACATCAACTTCCACGCTATAGCGGGAGGCCAATTCCGCGGCAAGCTGCCTAAGACGCTCCTCGCGGCGAGCAACGAGCAGCAGATCATATCCGGCGCGGGCCAATTGCCGGGCGAACTCGGCACCAATGCCACTCGACGCGCCGGTAATCAATGCGCTTCCACGCGGTAAGACCAGTCCCAGACTGCTCCGCCGCTGACGAGCAAGCCATTGCCAAAGCGCAAGGCCGCCCAACAAACTCCCCGCAGCCGCCACTAAGCTTGTCTTGAAAATAGCAACAGATTGGCGCGAATGAACTTGAATTTTCATTGATCGGGTTGTCATGTCGCTGCTTGCCCGGCCGAGTCACTGATTAGATAATGGATATGCTCGACGGCCGCGCCCATATTGGCTGCCTCCACCACCAGGCTGATGCTACACTCCGAGGAACCCTGGGCAATGGCGATCACATTCACTTCCGCCCGTCCTAACGCGCTAAAGATGCGCCCAGCCACACCAGGGGTATAGCGGATGCCATCGCCGACGATGGTCACAATGGCAATGGCCCGCAATGGCCAGACACGCTCAATGTCCCGCCGTTGAAGCTCAACGCTAAACTCGGCCGTCAGACTATCAATCACGGCGTCGGCCGCTTCATCAGGGACCACAAAGCAGATAGATTGCTCGGAGGAAGCCTGGCTGATCAGCAAGACGCTGATGTCAATGCGGGCGGCGGCGCCAAAGGTGCGGGCGGCGATGCCCGGCACACCCACCATCCCTGTCCCTTCGATGGTGATCAGACTGACATCCTTGATCGCAGTGACGGCCTTGATGTCGCCATTTGGCAGTTGGGACTCTTTAACAATAACGGTTCCGGGATGGAGCGGATTAAAGGTGTTTTTGATGCGTAAAGGAATGCCACTCTCCACACACGGCCGCATCGTCTTCGGATGCAACACCCTGGCCCCGTAGTAGGCCAGCTCCGACACTTCGCGGTAAGTCAGTTCGGGTAGCGGTTTGGCTTGCGGGACCAGGCGGGGGTCGGCCGACATGACCCCATCCACATCGGTCCAAACCCACACTTCTTTTGCGCTCAACGCCTGGCCGAGGATGGCGGCGCTGTAGTCGGAGCCGCCACGCCCCAGGGTAGTGGTGACCCCATCGGCCGATGCGCCAATAAATCCGGTGACGATGGGAATAATGCCCTGTGCCAACAACGGCTCTAAATACTCAATTGCCTTTGTCCTCGTTTCCGCCATTTGCGGGTTGGCCGCTTGATAGTGGCTATCAGTGACAATTAATTTGGTGGCGTCAACCGCTTCCGCCGAATGCCCCTCTTGTCGCAAGTAGGCGGCGAGAATGCGCACCGCCATCTGTTCCCCCATCCCGCTAATCGCATCCAACGCACGGGGAGTCAATTCGCCGAGGACGGCAACCGCATCGCAGAGGGCGGTGAAATGGTCAATGAAGCGGGAGTTTTCAGCCAGAATTTGCTGCCGTTCCCCTTCCGGGGATAGAAGGCCATCAATGGCTTCGTAATGAATTTGGCGCAGCATCGCGGTGATCTGCTGGTACTCATCATTTTTTCCGGCAAAGGCGGCTTGCACGCCACGCAAGAGCAAGTCGGTCACTTTGACCGGGACGGAACCCATGCCGGAAGCGACGACAACGACCTTGCCCCACGCTTTTTGTGTATTGTGGATGAGCGCGGCCGTTTCGCGCATGGCGGCCGCGCTGCCGACGGAGGTGCCGCCGAATTTCATCACCAGTGTCATAGTTTCCTCAAAGCCTTAAGCGGTAATCGGTGAATGGCCAGCAGCATCGGCCGCCATTCACCCTGTCACCTCATCACCTTGTCTTCTTTATCAAGCGTAGTATAACGTTGCAGACAAGCAGAGAAAATAAAAACAGCCATCCGTAATAGATGGCTGTTTTTTTACCGCTCCGGCTTCAGGAGATTGGATACATTACAAACATTAAGCCGGAGGAAGGTACACAGTAAGTTGTTGGCGCGGCCGTGGGTTGTGGGTTTATGACGGCCGTGCCGAATCCATTACGCTTGCTTGATGACAATTTCCTCTTCGTCAAAGGCATTGGCCTTTGGCGCTGGAACGGTCTCATCCACTTCGGGCATAATAATCGCTAAGATCAAATAGGCGACGATGCCAGGCCCGCCGGTCAAGGTCAGCAAGACAAATAGCAAGCGGACCAGGACAGGGTCAATGCCCAGATAATTAGCCAAACCAGACGCCACACCAAAGAGCATCCGATCACTCTTTAAGCGAACTAAACGTTTGTCACTCATTTCAATACCTCCACTGAAATCCTCTGAGGTCTAAAGCTTGGGTCTGGCTTGATGATCACATCATGACCTCAAAGGTTTATTTGAATCTCTTGTTTTCTATCAGTCAGTACGGGATGTTTTCGCAAAAGTTGCAAGGCGGGCGGCCATATCTACGAAATTCTGCCGGGCGGTGTTGAATTGTGCTAAACTGATAGCTAAGCGAATTCCAATAGTCCCCCAAAAGCCACTGAGGTCTAACTAAAATTTGCCCTGAGCATCATATCAAGACCTCAGGGGCTTATTATAAAATTAGGACTTACGCATTTTGACACGAATAACACGAATTTTGCCTTATTTTTTCGTGAAACTTGTGTCATTCGTGTCGAAAAAAGTTGTTACTGTGTAAGCCCTAAAAATTTTGAAACGGATGGCAGAGAAGGATAGTGTTGTGAAGAGATACGTTGCAGTTGCGGCCGCGTTTGATGATGAGTTGATGGACAAAATCGCGGCCGTCTCGCCGGAATTAGTAGTGGAGCGGATGACGCTACCCGACGGCCGTTGGCCGGAAAACAAAAGTACCAACGCCGAGATTTTCTACATGGTCAACCAGGGGCCACGGCCAGACCAGGCCCCAAACCTGCGCTGGGTGCAGGGGCATTGGGCGGGTGTGGACAAACTAGTTGGCACGCCGCTGTGGGAAAGTGATGTATTGATCACCAGTGCCAGCGGGATCCACGCGCCGAATATGGCCCAATATGCCCTAACCCAAATATTGGCCTGGGCACACCGAGTGCCGCGCTGGTTTGAGTTTCAGCGGGGTGGCACGTGGCCCTCTCGCAAGTGGGACGCCTTCTTGCCTGACGAACTGAACGGCCGCACCTTGGGGATTCTCGGTTATGGCAGCATCGGCCGTGAATTGGCGCGGCTGGCAAAAGGCTTCGGCATGAAGATTCTGGTCAGCAAGCGAGATGCAAAACGGACTGAAGATACCGGCTACCGCGTTGCCGGGACGGGCGATCCACAGGGGACATTGCCGGATAGAATTTATCCGACGGAGGCGACACGCTCCATGTTGGCCGAGTGTGACTATGTAGTGGTGACCTTGCCCCTAACACCAAAGACGCGCCATCTATTCAATGAGGACCTCTTTCGGGAGATGAAGTCCACCGCTTTTCTGGTCAATGTCGGCCGTGGCGAATTGATCAACGAGAAAGATTTGGTGAAGGCATTGAACAAAGGCTGGATCGCCGGGGCAGGTCTGGATGTATTTGAGACCGAGCCACTGCCGAAAAACAGCCCCTTGTGGAAGATGGATAACGTGATCATGACCCCCCATATCAGCGGGGCGACGCCATATTATGATGAGCGGGCAGTTGACCTGTTTACCATCAATTTGCAGCGCTATCTAGCTGGCGAGCCGCTGCTGAATCTGGTGAAGCGGGAAGCGGGGTATTAAAAATAGGCCAAAGCGACTGGAACACCCCGGTTAAGCGTGACTGGCTTGAACCTGGATTCACTGTAAAGGCAATACGCTTGCCATTCAATAGCTGGAATCAGCCATATTTTGCTGATGGAAGATCGTGCTCGCCTGCGTTCGGTTTCGGGCGTCTAGCTTACGCAGGATATTCTTGACATGGTTCTGCACAGTGTAGACAGAAATCGTTAAGTTAGCGGCGATTTCCGCGTCGGTTTGACCTTCGACGATGAGTTGCAGGATCTGTTGCTCTCGCCTGGTCAGACCTGTTGCCCGATGCGGCCGGTGGGCCATTTCCTCTCCTTATTTTTCGTCAGCTAAATTTAGCTATATAATAGGGATGCACAGTGCTTCTTCCAGCAAAATCGGACAAAAATCGGATCAAGATCGGGCGATTATCGCAGGAGGTATGGCCACTCATGAATATCAGCGATATCACATCATCTTTGTTGAGTGATACGCTGCGTGCCTGGCGCCAGGCCGAGGAGATTCCCGTTGCCTTACTGGACTTGGATGTTTTGCGCCAACAAGGAGCCGCCTCTCGTATCGAACGCGAAATTCAGCTGCGCGAATTGATCGAATCTGTGGTCGTTGAGCGGCTGCTCGAACAGCGCCGTGCTGAAGCGGTCGAGCCTGAAGGGAACGGCCGCACAAAGCGCGAGCTGCTGGCGGCCGTGAAAGCTGATTTTCAGCCCCAAAATAGTGAATTGGAAGCCTGGAGTGCCCTATTCTACCGGTATTTGGCTCCGGTTCCGATCAGCGTTGAGGATTTGGCAGCGGCCGTACCGGTCAACGTTCGTACCTTTCGCCGTCGGGTTAGGAACGGAGAGCAACGGCTTGTGGAGCAGTTGCAGCAGCTGGAATTGGCAGAGCATCACCGCTTACACCACATCCGGCTCAGTCGCCATCTGCCACCGCCGGAATACGTACAACTCTTTGGCGTGGATAACTTCAAACGGGAACTTGCCGGGCTTCTACGCCGCCAATCCGGCCCCGATTTAGTCAGTATTGAAGGCCTGGGTGGAATTGGCAAAACCGCATTAGCTCGCGCGGTGGCCTTTGAATTGGCCGAGCATAGCGACCTGGAAGGGATTGCCTGGGTCAGCGCCCGCCAGACCTGGTTGAATGATCAGGGGGCAATCGAAGCAACGGCCGATGCAGCCACTTCGCTGGCCGATATTGTCAGCCGCTTAGCAACACAATTGGGGTTCACCGAGTTGGCTGGGCTTGGGGTTGAGGCCAAACTTGAGCGCCTGGCGCCCTTTCTGCGTAGCACACGCTACTTAATCATCATTGACAACCTGGAAAGTGTAAGCGATGTAGAGCTGTTACTTCCTGCGCTAACCCCGCTTACCCGGCCGACCCGTTTTTTATTGACCAGCCGCCAGGGGTTAAGTCACTATCCATCCGTCACCCGTTTTCCGGTGCAGCCCCTGTCGTTCCAGGACAGCCGGGCATTGGTAGAGGCGGAATTACGCCGTCACGGCCGCGCTGCCTCGCTCCGACAAGAAGATATGGCGAGCCTGTACGAAGTCATTGGCGGTATGCCGCTGGCGCTGAAATTGATCGCTGCCCAGATGAGCCATTGGCCGCTTGCTATCCTGCTCGAAAATTTACGCAATGCTCGCCATCGTGTCCCCGAACAACTGTACACTTTTATCTACCGGCGTTCCTGGATGGCGTTGGCTGATCAGGCACGCCAACTATTGCTTTCTCTTTTGCCGCTTGCCCCTGACGGTGAGGATATTGAATGGCTGCGCCTGATGAGTTTTCTCGCACCAGACGACTTTAGCGAGGCATTGGCACAGTTGCTCGACTATTCGCTGTTGGAGGTAGCCGGGCCAGCGGAATCACCTCGTTACCGCCTCCATCGGTTGACCACCACCTTTCTGCAAACAGAGGTTCTAACCGCCTGGGAGGGTACGGATAGCCTGTCCTCTGTAGCAGAGAATACAACTTGAAGTATTGACCAATGGACGCGACGATCTCAACGGCTCATTGGGCGGACGAACGGCAGCGCTGGATGCAATTCTATGCCGAACGTTTGTCGGCCCAATTGCGCCGCGCGGCCGTGCTGGCGGCCGATTCTCCTTCCCAGGCGTTGCAACCCCATTTTGATACCTTTCTCTCGTTGTTGAACGCTACCGCTGCCCGTATTGAGTTGAGCCATCTATGGCTTGGCCTGGTTAAGCAGCTTCATCCGCTGCCGGTTCGTTGGGGCCAATGGTCGGCATGGTTGGCGATCCTGCGACAAGCGAGTCGCAAGGCGGCCGCGTTGGCGCAGCCGGAACAACAGGCGGAATATTTGGCTTATACGGCCGATCTCTTACTGAACGTGGGCCAATTTACAGCGGCGCTTGAGGTCGCCCAAGAAGCGATGCAATTGGCGCGGCAGAGCCAGGCGGCCAGGCCGCTGAGCGTCGCTGGAAGCGCAGCCTCCGCTACACTGCGTTCATTGGCTCGTTATGAGGAGGCCCAAAAGCTGATCGATCAGGTGCGGGCCGAGGTGGCACAATTGGAGTCCCCTCAGCCGGTTGCGCGGGCTGCTATGGCAGCGGCACTGCTCGACCTGGAACAAATGGATTTGCTGCGCTATTTCAAACGGTTGGATGAGGCACTCGCCTTAAGTGAATTGCTGGTTGACCGTTTATCGGCCGTCGAAGGTGTTGATCCGCATGACCTGGCTACCGTTTATCTGCGCCGGGCGACGATTACCTGGGTCAGCGGCCGTTATCACCAGTCGGAAGCGGATTTAAAACGCGCGGCCGCCTTATACCACCAGGCGGGCGACCCTCTCCAGGCGATCTTTGCTGGCGGCAATTTGGGATTGGTTTACTATAGCATGTCGCGCTATCAGCAAGCAGAAGCCTTGAAGCTGGAAGCCATTCGCGCCGCTGAGGAGATCAATGCGCGTTACCAGCTAGTGAGCGACCTGGGCGATTTGAGCGCGGTCTATATTGCGCTCGGCCGTATGGAGCTAGCCTATGACTATGCCAGCCGGATGGTTGAATTAGCGACGGAGTTGGGGAATGCGGCCGAGTTAAGTCGCGGCCGGGGCAATCGTAGCTATGCGCTATTGGGCCTGGGGCGATATGATGAGGCCTATGAGGATATTGAGTTCAGCCTGAATCTCTATCGCCAACAGGGGCGGCTAGAAGGGACGATTGTGACGATGATCGATCTGATTCTCTATCTACAAGGTATTGGAAGGGAAGAAGAAGCGGCACAATTGGCTCAGGAAAATTACGAGGCTGCCTGGAAGGAGGACTTTCCCCATTTACACATCGTTACAGCGCGTTGCCTGGCGCTCTTTCAGTCGCCGCCTGAACAACGGCAGCTATTGGAGCAGGCTTTATCATTGGCTCGCCAGCACAATCGGCCGATGGACGAAGCTGGCTGCCTCTTTTCATTATCAGCAATTGCCAGCGATAGGCAAGAGGGGGACGAATTATACCAGCAAGGCGTTGATTTACTGCGGCAAATGGGCTGTTTAGAATGGTTGAAAGGTAAGAGCCGGGCCGATCCACCGCTTTTGCCGATGACGATTTAAGTTGAACGATTAACCTTTTTATGGCTCGAATCGTTCACTGAAGTAATCGCGGTAGGCCTGGCCCAATGGGGTTAGGCTTTGTGTTTCCCGATCATAGAGATTGCCGGTCGGATAGGCGCCAGGGTCGTGAAGGCTATACCAAAACCAGTATTGGACGAGGCGGCCGTCATCAGCAGGATAGCCAGTGTCGTTGGCGGCCGTTAGCAAGAAATCGAACACCTGGCGCATATAGTCGGCCACAAATTCCGGCGGGAAGCCATAGTCGAACGGCAGCAGTATCCCCATCTCCGTGACCGCCAGCGACTTATCAGCGTAGCCACGCGCGGCCATCCAGGCGCGAAAGTCAACAATATATTGGCGAAACAGGTCAATATTTCCATGATCGGGAATTTCCAGCAGTAGTCCTGTTGATTCATCCATCCCTGGCGGAATGCCGATACCCCAACTATCTAGCTCCTCGCGCAGGACAAAGGCGTGGATGTTCCACACGTCTACAGGCATTGTTTCGCCGTACAAGGCCTGGTAAGTTTCCAAAATACGGTCGAGATAGGCCAGGCGCAGTGGGGTTGGTTGAGAGATGCCACCAATGACGACCTGCGCGGTGGGATCGCGTTCTTTAATGAAGGTGTAGACCTCATGATAAATCTCGGCATAACGTTCGGCCGTGACGTTATCTTGCCAGCGTACATCCGGTTCGTTGCCCACCACCCAGAAGGAACCAGGACGCGCTGATAACGTTTGTTCAATAATCTCCCAGCCTATTCGGATACCGTCCTCGCTAATACGGATAACCTGCCACAGCGTATAATCACCCTCAGACGGATTCGTAAACACCCCCCAGCCGAGGTAGTGGCTAAAAGGGACGGCCGCATCCTGGGCCGCGGGGAGATCAATTAGGTCACCGGTGAGACCAAAGCGGTTACGTTGGGAAGGGGCTATGGGGAGATAGGTAACCTGCAATGCCTGGGGAACGGCCGTCGGTTCGCTGGTTGGTGTTGTCTTTGTCGGTTTTGGTGTGTCAGGTATGGAGGGTGTCGGTGAAGCGGGGGAGATTGGTGTGGGGACGGCCGTTTCTGTTGGCAGGGGGGAAAGGACAACCGGAGCCGGGGTGCGGGTTGGCACTACCGGCTCTGGTGTTGAGGTGTTGGTAGCTGCGGTTGCTAAAGATGGGGAAGCGACGGTCTGATTACAGCCACTAGCAGCAACAAGAAAGAGCACCACTGATGTAAAGACAATTAGTTGTATTGAGCGATGGTATAAAACCACGAGTTATAGGGTGGTGGCTGAAGCATCAGCAGATGAACGAGATGAACGAAAGGCAGTCAGCGATTGCTCGAAGGAGGCCAATGAATCGGCCGTTGCGGCCAGGCGGTGCAGCGTTCGCAGTGCTTGCATGTCTGTGATAAGAGCCAATTGCTCAGCAATTGTAGTAGACACCACATCAAAGCGGATATGGAGTAAGTCGATGATATTTTCGCGTGCGGTTTGCTGTCGTCCCTGTTCTAAACCTTGTTCTAAGCCTTGTTCCAGACCTTGTTCAATCCATCTTTCAGCAAGTGTGGACATGATCTCACCTTCCTGACCACCAAAGGCCGTTTCCAATGCTGTCGTCAGTGCTTCCGGCGTGATGTGCGGTGCGGCCACTGACAAATAGCGTAAGATCGTCTCTAAATATTCTAGCGCGGTTTGCTTGTTTGCCAACTGCTCAAACAAACCGAAAATGTAAGGCAGCCGTTCGTTCAGCCGTGGGTCGAGGATATTCTTCAGCAGTAGCACGGCTAGCTGGGTACGAATCATTCCCTGTATCTCTTCATCGCTGTAGACGCCGAGGTCTTGGACTTCGTAGCGGAATGTCGGCCAATACGGCCGCAACGCTTCCGCTCCCTTGAACAACTCCCCAAAGTCTGTCGCTACCCGCCAACGACGACGGCCGTGATAAATGACCAAAGGAATGATCGGCGGAAGCTGTTTGACCTTATCACGCAAGGCGCGTTCCCAGATGCGGACCAGATAGCGCAATAGCTGAAAAGGAGTCAGCGGGTCGGGATTGCTTTTGTGTTCGAGGAGCAGATAGACAAAGCCGGGTTGCCCATCGGCCGTTTCCACCTGATAGAGCAAATCAGAGTATTGGGCCTGCAAGTCAGGGTCAATGAAGCTATCTGACTGGAGGTTCAGCGTATTAAGGTCGAGGTTAGAGACAACGGCCGGAGGCAGATAGTTGCTGAGAAAATCACGAGCGACCTCCGGCCGAGAGAAGGACTCCTTGAAGAAGCGATCATGGGGATTGGTGAGTTCATTCATGGCTGATCGTTGTCAGAAATAGTGTGCCTGTGTAGAACAGGCACACTATATGGGCTTAATCAGCCAGATCGCTTACGTCCTCTTCAACCACATCCTCGGCCGAAGATTTCGGTCGTGGCCGGTGCAATTCGACAATGGGCGTCACCTGTCCTGCCAGTTGGCGGGTGGCCTTCACGTTAAGCTGGTCAAACAAGAACTCAAACTGCTCTTGTAACACTTCGCCGATTGTTACCTGTCTTGTTTCGTTCAAATCCCACCATTGTTGTTTGAAGGGGCCGATGGCCCGTTTGCGCTCGGAGTAGATGACTTGTTCATCTGTTTTATCCGATTTCCAGGCACTTTGATGGTTGGCCCGCAGATAGGCATAAGCTTCTTCAACCACTTCTTCCGGCAGATAATCGAAGATCATGTTTTGAAAGTTGGTTGCCAGATGAATCTCAATCGCGCCAACCTCCGGGAACTTGTTGAAAGCGTTGGCCGGTAGTGTAGAGGCCCCATGTTGCACCGCGCCGCCGAGGCCGTACTCCTCGCGAGCCACACGGCTCAAATCACGCAACGTTTCAAAATCCACTTTAACCTGGGCCAACGTGCCATCGGGCAGAACGACGCCACCATGGCTCGTTCCCGTTTGGACGGAGATTTTGGAGATACCGGTCGCGCCGTCCAGATGGCGTAGATATCCCCGCATGAAGGCACGGAGTTCCTCGACGGTCGAATTTTTGTGTCCAACTTCACCAATCTCCCCACCCAGCGAAATCGTGACACCCTCCGGCTCAATCTCACGCGCATAGCGGGTCAATTCAGCACATAACTTGTAATTGACAGATTGTTGTTCATCGAGCGATTCATAGCTGAGATCAACCAGGGTTGAGGTGTCAATGTCAATATTGTAGAAACCGGCCTCGACTGCCTCCAGCATGAGATCGCGGACGGCCTCTAATTCGGCCGCCGGATCGGTTTTGTAACGGCTGGCCGAGACCTGGAAGTGGTCGCCCTGGATGAATAGCGGGCCACGAAAACCCTCTTTGATCGCCGCCGCCAGAACGGCGGCCACGTATTCGGCCGGTCGCTGGGCGGTATAGCCCATCTCGGAACGAGCGATCTCAAAGAGCATTGCGCCCACGTCAAACTTATTGGCGGCGCGAAAGACGGCACGCGAGGTATTGTAGTTCATCGCGCGAATGTTCATCGCCGGCACGGTGAAGTTGTGGGGGGCGTCACCACGGCCGACAGCCATATATAACTCGTGGATTGATGAAGGATAGATGCCCAGGTCTTGGGCCGCTTCCCAGATCAGCCAGCGAGCCAGTTCGCGGACGAGACCATCGCCGAAAACGGCCGTATAAATCAACTCATCCATTTTCTCCCGTAACTGGGCTTCGTCGGTGACGTTGACCAGATCGCCGACAACACTGACAGCGCCTGTTAGATGGTCCATTAAAGACTCGACAGAATTAAATGCGGTAGTCATTTTGATTTGTTCTCCTTTCCTCACGATGTCTCAGAGTATTTAGAAACCGAGTTTTTGCAATCTAAACATTGCCAAACTCGGTTTCTACCCTTGGTCATCTCATGATATATGCCATAGCCTCTTGTGTGGATTATACTTTAGCTTGAGATGTTAACCCATGATAAATGGGGATGACAAGGTGACAGGGTGAGGAGGTGACAAGAGGGGGAATGGAGGGGGAGTGATTTAGTATGGCAGGTTGATTGATTGTGATTGATTTCTTTGATAATGATGTATCGGCGAATTGTGGTGAAATTAGGCACGAGTGTGCTGACGAAGGGAACAGCAAGGCTAGATCGGCCGCAGATGGTGGAGTTGGCGCGGCAGTGTGCTATGCTGCATCAACAGGGTTGTGAAATCATCATTTGCTCCTCTGGGGCGATCGCTAGCGGCCGCGAGCGGATGGACTTTCCCGAACTAGCTTCCAACCTGGCAAACAAGCAGATGCTGGCGGCCGTCGGGCAGGGCTGGTTGATGCAGATGTGGGAACACTTCTTTGACATCTATAGCCTTTATGTCGGGCAAATGTTGCTGACACGGGCGGACGTGGAAAACCGGCGACGCTTCTTGAATGCACGTGATACCTTGAACGCGCTCCTTGCCCACCGGGTTGTGCCGATTATTAACGAGAACGACGCGGTGACGACGGAGGAGATTAAGGTAGGTGATAATGATAATCTATCCGCCCTGATCACCATTTTGGCCGGCGCGGATCTGCTGCTGTTGCTGACGGACCAGCCCGGACTGTTTACCGCCGACCCGCGCACCAATCCAGATGCAAAATTGATCCCGGAGGTTTCGCAGATTGACGAGACATTGCGGCAACTGGCGGGAGGGAGTATCAGCGGTCTGGGAGTGGGGGGGATGGTGACGAAGTTACAGGCGGCCGATCTGGCCCGCCGCGCTGGGGCGGATGTGGTCATTGCTTCCGGTCATGCGCCGGAGGTGATCCGCCGCGCGGCCGAGGGCGAACCGGTGGGGACGCGCTTTCCGGCGTTGGAGAACCCGCTAGAGAACCGCAAGCGCTGGATTTTGGCCGGGCCAAAACCGGCGGGGTGTGTCATTATTGATCAGGGAGCCGTGCGAGCATTAGTCCGTAGCGGCCGTTCGTTACTTCCGGCCGGAATCACGGCTGTCGAAGGTGAGTTTGCGCGTGGTGATACGGTGCGCATCCTCGATCCGGCGCGAGTTGAGTTGGCTAGAGGAATTAGCCGCTATGACAGCAGTGATCTGGCGCGGATTTTGGGTTGCCAATCAGATGAAATTGCTGAACGGCTTGGTTATGCTTATGGGTCAGTGGTTGTGCACCGTAACGATCTGATTTTGTTGTAATATGGTTGTAGCTCGATAGTTACGGGCAGATAGTGAAGTGATCCACGAATTGACACGAATCTTCACCAATAACGGCAATAACAGCGTGCAATTGTGGATTTTTAGGGAAGAACGATGATGAGTGATTTAGTTGCAATGGGCAAAGCCGCGAAAGTAGCTAGCCGGGAACTGGCGACATTGACGACACGCCGCAAGAATGAGGCGTTGTTGGTGATTGCCGATGAGTTGGAGGCGCAGGCAGCGACGGTGTTGGCGCAGAATGAGCTTGATCTGGCCGACGGCCGCGCCAATGGGCTGACCGATGCGCTGCTTGACCGGCTGATGTTGAATGAACAGCGGATTGCCGGACTGGCGGCCGATACCCGGCGGATTGTTGATTTGCCCGATCCGGTCGGGGCGGAGTTGGAAAGCCGCCTCTTGCCGAATGGGATGCGCCTCAGCCGTCGCCGGATACCGATTGGCGTGTTGGGCGTTATTTATGAGGCACGGCCGAATGTGACGATTGACATTGCCACACTGAGCTTGAAAACGGGTAATGCGGTCATCTTGCGCGGCGGCCGTGAGACCCTGCGCACCAATCTGGCGTTGGTCAATGTCATTCAGGCGGCGTTGGAGAAGTGCCATCTGCCGGGGACGGCCGTGCAATACATCGCCAACCCTGACCGCGAACTGGTGACGCAGTTGCTACGGCTTGATCAATATGTGGATATGATCATCCCCCGTGGTGGCAATGCGTTGCATAAACTCTGCCGCGAGGTGGCGACGATTCCGGTGATTACCGGCGGCATTGGTATTTGTCACATTTATGTGGATCAAAGTGCCGACTTGGAACGGGCGGTGGATATTATCGAGAACAGCAAGGTGCAGCGGCCGAGCGTTTGCAACTCGCTGGATACGATTTTGGTGCATCCGGCGATAGCGGCCGACCTGTTGCCGCAAGTGGCGCGGCGATTGGCGCAAAGCAAGGTGGAACTACGGGCGACAGGTGAGGCACTGACCATCTTGCAGGGGGATGGACACGGGGCGCAGGTGGTGGAAGCCGGGCCAGATGACTTCGATCAGGAGTGGCTGGCGCTTATCCTGGGGGTGAAGGTCGTTTCCGATTTGGAAGAGGCCATCGCCCATATCCACGCCCATAGCACTGAGCATACTGATGTGATTTTGACCAATGATTGGCGCAACGCCAACCGCTTTGTGGATGAGGTGAATTCAGCGGCCGTCTTTGTCAATGCCAGCACGCGCTTTAATGATGGCGGTCAGTTTGGTCTGGGGGCGGAAGTGGCCGTCAGCACGCAAAAGCTCCATGCGCGGGGGCCGATGGGCCTGGAAGAGTTGACAACCTATAAGTGGGTTGGTATCGGTGATGGGCAGATTCGGGAATGAGTTTTTAAGTGGGTGGTTTGATTAGCGCAACCAACTCAACTGGCTGAAGTGCAGGTAGTGGACCAGCCTTGAAATCCTTCACATTTCTGGTTACGACAAGTTGTGCATCTATGCCGATTGCTGCTGCCATTTGTACCGCATCCTCGAAATCCCGGAAGGGCAATTGTAGCCCGTGTTCGATGGTTTTCTGATCAACACCGGCTACGCTGACGATCTTCAACAAATCACTCAAAATAACCCTTGCTTTGGCGGCCGATAACTGACGACTGACTAAATAAAATAGGATTGTCAGTGAATGGGCTGCTACAAACCCTTCGATTTGTTTTGTCTCAGCAAGGGCCATAACTTCGGCCGAGGCTTGATAAAAAGGCTCTCGTTCAAGCAGCATATCGAGGACAACATTCAGGTCAATTAGCACCTTCACCAAGATACTTCTCCTCTAGATAGCGATGGTAATCCTCTATTCCCGTATCTTCGGTTAGCACGCCCGAAAGCCGCTGAACAATAGGAGCCGTGGAGAGCGGATCGCTGGCTGTGTCAAGTTGGCGCAAGAACTCGGTGATCAGTTGCGTTAATGTCGTATTACCCTCGCTTGCATAACGCTTGGCACCTTCAAGCAAGGGACGAGGAACTCGTACAGTTAGCTTTGCTGTTTCCATATGCCGTATAATTATACGTTTAACTGTACGGCAGTCAATCTGTTTTGTGGATTGAGTGAGTTTGAAAAATCAATATTGACAACTGAAACACCCTCTGCTACTATGCCTCTTATGGATTACAGACAGGTCAAGCGACACATTTCTTTGTTTTCGGCCGCTGCCGGTCAGATCATCGGTCTGGCCGGGGACGTTGCTTGACGCTGTAAAACTTATAGACGTAAAGGCAACCGCCAGACTGAGGTATCGGTCTGGCGGTTTTTTGTTTGTAGCGCAGATGAAACGCAGATTGTCGCGGACATTTTTGAGAGATTAGCGTTGATCTGCGAAGTATCCGCGAAAATCAGCGTAACTTCTTAAGTTGCAGTAAAATAAATCTCTTGGAGAGATGAGCAATTATGAGACCGACAACGAGTAATGAAATACGCAATGCATTTTTAGAATTCTTTTCTGAGGTGGGGCATGAAATTGTGCCCAGTGCCCCATTGCCGCAACTGAATAATCCGACGCTGCTGTTTACCAATGCGGGGATGAACCAGTTCACGGATGTGTTTTTGGGCAAGGAGAAACGGCCGTACTCTCGCGCCGCCACCGCCCAAAAGGTGATGCGCGTGCAGGGTAAGCACAATGATCTCGAGAATGTGGGGCTATCGCCGCGCCACCATACCTTTTTTGAGATGTTGGGTAACTTCTCCTTCGGCGACTACTTCAAGCGCGAGGCGATTGACTTTGCCTGGACCTTTCTGACGAAGGTGATGCAACTGGAACCGGAGCGACTGTGGGCGACGGTCTATCTCGATGATGACGAAGCGGCCGAGCTATGGACGCGCTACCTTCCAGCCGAGCGTATTTTACGCTTTGGCAAAAAGGACAACTTCTGGTCAATGGGCGACGTGGGGCCATGTGGGCCTTGTTCGGAGATCCACTATTACATTGGGCCACTAGACGAACAAGTTCCCGAAGGTGTCAACAACGACGATTACGAGAACTACCTTGAAGTCTGGAATCTCGTCTTTATGCAGTACGAGGCGAAGGAAGACGGGAGTATGGAGCCGTTACCACGGCCGTCCGTGGATACGGGCATGGGGATGGAGCGGCTGGTGCGTATCATCCAGCAGGGTGAGAGCAACTACGATACCGATCTCTTTCTGCCCGCAATGGATCGCGTCCAGGAGCTATTGGGTGATAGCGACGAGCAACGGGCGGAGAAGTATGTCGGCTACCGGGTGATTGCCGATCACGGCCGCGCGGCCACTTTTTTGATTGCCGATGGGGTGCGGCCTGGCAACACGGGGCGTGAATATGTGCTGCGGATGATCATCAGGCGGGCGGCGCGGTTCGGCCGAAAAATCGGCTTCACCGGCCCCTTTCTGGCGGAAGTGGCGCAAGCCTATATTGACCACATGGGCAGCGCTTACCCCGAATTGCCGGCGCGGCGCGAACATATATTGAAAACGTTGACACAGGAAGAGAAACGTTTCGCCCAAACCCTGGATAGTGGCTTGCAACAGTTGGAGAATCTGTTGACGGAGTTGCGCCAGCAGGGTGAAACCACGATTCCCGGCGAGGAGGCCTTTAATCTTTACCAGACCTATGGCTTGCCGTTGGAGATCACCCGCGATGTGGTACAAGAGCATGGGATGTTGGTTGACGAGGCGGGCTATCAGGCGGCGCGTGAGCAACACGCGCTTGCCAGTGGTAGTGGCGCGTTTGGGAAGTACCAGACGGGGGCGAATGTTTATGCCGACTTGTTGCATGAGTTGGTAAACGGTGGGCAGTTGGCAGTAGACGGTGTGGACTATGAGCCCTACAGTGGCGCGACGATGGAGTCGGAGGTGGTTGGCCTGGTGCGCGACGGCCGCATCGTTGAGCAAGCGACGGCCGGTGAGCGCGTGGAAGTGGTGACGGCCGCTACACCCTTCTATGTCGAAGCGGGTGGCGAGGTCAGTGATACCGGGCGGATCGTGGTCATTGGGCAAGCGGGTGAGCCGGTTGGGGCGCAGGTGCGCATAGAGGATACGCGGCGGCCGATTGCCGGGTTGGTTGTCCACGTTGGCCAGGTGCTGGATGGGACCTTGCGGACTGGCGATCAGGTACGGTTGGAAGTGGATGAGGCACGCCGCCAGGATATTCGCCGCAACCATACGGCGACCCATATCCTGCATCGCGAATTGCGGGCGCATTTGGGCAAGCATGTGACCCAGGCCGGGTCATTGGTCGCGCCAGATCGCTTGCGCTTTGATTTCACCCACGACCAGGCAGTCTCTCACGAGACATTAGCCGCGATAGAAACGGCCGTTAACGAAACGATCCTCGCCAACCAGCCGGTGCATGTGCGCTTTATGGGACAGAAGGAGGCGATTGACCAGGGGGCGATGGCCCTCTTTGGCGAGAAGTATGGCGATGTTGTCCGCACAATCACGGTTGGTGATGAGACCGGGCCGGATGCTTATAGTTTTGAGCTGTGCGGTGGCCTGCATGTGGGGGAAACGGGCGAGATTGGCCTGTTTCGCTTCTTAAATGAACAGGCGGTTGGTGCGGGCGTGCGGCGCGTTGAGGCGGTGACGGGCCGCGGCGCGCACGCTTATGTGGCCGAGCGGCTGGATACATTGGAGCGGATAGCCCACAAGCTGAATGCACCGGCGGCCGAAGTTGAGTCCCGCCTGGAAACGGTGTTGGCTGAAAACCGTGCGCTCAACCGCTCGTTGGAACAGGCAAACCGCAAGTTGGCGCGGAGCCAGTTCGATTCGCTGCTGGCGCAAGTACAGCAGGTGAATGGAGCGAATCTATTGGCCGTGCAGGTGGATGTACCCGGTGCGGATGAGTTGCGAGAAATGGCCGACTGGTTCCGCGATAAGGTCAGTTCCGGCGCGGCCGTCCTGGCGACAGTCAACGAAGGTAAGGTGATCCTGATTGTCACCGTCAGCGACGACTTGATCGCTCGTGGTCTAAAAGCAGGCGACCTGGCGCGAGAGGTGGCGAAGATGGTTGGTGGCGGCGGTGGCGGACGGCCGAACATGGCCCAGGCCGGTGGCAACGATCCCGCCAAGCTGCCAGAGGCATTGGCGGCCGTGCCGGGGCTGGTAAAGGCGGCATTGAGAAACTAAGAGACTAAGAGATTAGGAGACTAGGAGATTGAGAGATTAGATAGTGCGTGGCTCAGTCAGTCTCTTAGTCTCCTAATCTCCAGTCTCTTCTTTGGTCCCGTGCAAGTCATCGAACTAGATCGCAGCGACGATATTATCTCGGTTTGTGATCGGCTGGTGTGGGCGGCCGAGCCACGAGTGTTGTTTGTCTTGCCCCCTGATGTGGAGGCAGTCGAGCGTGGAATTGATCTGGTCAGGCTGCGCCGGTTTGCCGACAGCTTGCATCTGGATGTGGCCCTGGTCGTTGACGGCCGCGAAACGATGGCGCAACAGCGTTGGGCGCGACAGGCGTGGGGGTTGGGCGTTCCGGTCTTTAGCAGCATAGCGGCCGCGCGACGAGGAAGGCGACGCTGGCGGCCGCGACGTCAAGAAAAGTTGGGACTGCTGGCCCAAGATGGCTGGGCGTGGCCTGATGGCCTTGGGGGGGGTGGAGCGCGGAATGTGGATTTCGGATTGCGGAATCGTTCTCAGGTTGCGGCAACTGCTACGCCCTGGGGTTGGTTGTCCCGTTTTGGGGTGATTCTTTTGGCGGTTGTTCTGCTGGTGACCGCTGTTTTGACCATGGTGGCCTTGTTTATGCCAACGGCGACGATCACCCTGCACCCTGTTCAGCAGCCGGTCGAGAGTAGCCGGTCGCTGATGGCTGATCCGGCACAGACCACCCAAACCACCACCGCGCTGGATACGAGCGTCATTCCCGCACACCCCGTGACCCAGACAATCACCTGGTCGGCCGAAATGGATACAGATGGTCTGGTGACGGCCGCTGACCACGAACAGCTACGCACCCAGACGTTAGCGGCGCTACAGACGGCCGCCATTGGCGAGATCAAAGGCCGTTTGCCAGCGGGGATGTTGCTGCTGGACGATTCGTTGCAGATTGTAGGGGTCGAGAATTTGGATTATTCGGCCGCTGTCGGGGAAACGGCCGACCGCCTGGTACTTTCGCTGCAAGCGACGGTGGGGGCAACAGCGGTGGAGACGGCGTTGGTCAATGGTCTGCTCTATGAGCAGTTGGTGGCGGCCGTTCCGCCTGGTTTTACCTTGAATCCAAAGACGTTAGAGGTGAACAATATACAGTTCCTGGGCCTGGATTCGGCCGGGCGGCTGACATTCCGCGTGGACGGCCGCGCGTTGGCAACGGCCACGGTTGAGGGGGAACGGTATCGGCCGTCGCTCAGTGGCCTTCCGGTGGAGAAAGCGGCCGCGCTGCTTGCTGCCCAATTACCCGTTGCCGATGCGCCGGCAATTGATTTGAGGCCGGGATGGTGGGCGGAGCGGATCGGCCGTTTGCCTTTCCGGGCGGCACAAATTGAGATGAGGGTTGTTGAGTGACGGATGACTACTACATTGTTTCAAAAGTAACCCAACTGTCATTCCGAGCGGAGTCTTCGGAGCGAG
>CAYPHY010000036.1:0-13419 GCA_964410625.1 uncultured Ardenticatenaceae bacterium
CATTGTTCATTGTCTCATTGTTCATTGTCTCATTGTTCATTGTTCATTGTTCATTCCTAGAACCATTAACCACGACCGCCGCAGCCTTGTACCTAAGAACAGTTGCCTTTGTCTGGAGGCATTATAACATAAGGGAGAGTGTTGGAAATATTAATTTGTAGCCTTGTAGCCTGGATATTTTATCCGGGCCATAGCGTGCGGGTTTAGGTTGAAAACTCCAACCCGCTACATAGTGAAAGGAGTTGAAGATAATGAGACGGATTAGTGAGGAAGCGGCCGCGCGGCTGGAAGATGGGCCGGTGTTGTCGGCCGAATGCAAGCGGGTAGTAGCCGATGCGATGGTCAATATATTGGCAGCAGTGGGGGAAGACCCAGAGCGAGAAGGGTTGTTGAACACACCTACTCGTGTGGCACGGGCGTATGAGGAGTTGCTGGCCGGATATAAGGTAGACCCCGTTGCGTTGCTCAATGAGGCATTGTTCGATGTGGAGTATAACCAGATGGTGGTGGTGACGGACATCGAGTTCTATAGTTTGTGCGAACACCATCTGTTGCCGATTATCGGCCGTGCCCATGTCGCCTATATCCCGAACAAGAAGGTGGTTGGGCTGTCGAAGATTCCGCGCATTGTGGAGGCGTTTGCGCGGCGCTTGCAGGTGCAGGAGCGGATGACGAAGCAGATCGCGGATTTAATTGATGAGCTGATCCAGCCGTTGGGCGTGGCAGTGGTGGTGGATGGGGTGCATATGTGTGTGGCGATGCGTGGGGCGAAGAAGTCGGCCGCGCGGATGCGTACCAGTGAATTATTGGGCACTTTTGCGACAAACCCAAAGACGCGGGCCGAGTTTATGCAGCATATTGGGATGGTGCATGGGGCGTTTGGGGATTAGGAGTGGGGAGTGGAGATTAAGAGACTGGGAGGTTAGGGATTGGAGATTGGTGTAGTGGTGTAAGTGGGGGATTGACAAGGGGGTGGGGAGCGGGTTTAATGTTGCTGTAGACGGAGCGTGAATTATTTTGGAGGTGGATGATGTCGCGTAGTGATAGTGATAGAGGATGGACGGCCGAAGCGGAGCTAGAAGCTGGTGGGGAGCAGCGGCGGCGGTGGGTGGCGGCCGTTTGCTT
Organism: uncultured Ardenticatenaceae bacterium; assembly: GCA_964410625.1. Taxonomy (GTDB): domain Bacteria; phylum Chloroflexota; class Anaerolineae; order Promineifilales; family Promineifilaceae; genus CAYPHY01. The sequence goes on from CAYPHY010000036.1 coordinate 1,126, forward strand.
GTGGCGGGGCGGTCGTTGGTTACGCCGTTTGCTCAGCACCTACCGGCGGTGGATGAGGCAGTGGCGGTTGTTGCCGCGCCGGATGCGGCGGGCGTTGAGCGGACGGTTCGTGCGCCGGCGGATGGCAGTTGCCCTCAGCGGTGTAGCGTTGTTGTTGGCGCTCGGCCGCGCTCCGGCACAGGCAGCGACGATTACGGTGGTGGATGGGGAGGTGGGGATTGCCGATAACGGCCGTTGTTCGCTGGTCGAGGCGATTGAGAACGCCAACGATACAACCAACGGCCAACCCTATGATGATTGCGCGGCGGGGAATCCGGCGGGGGTGGATACGATTGAGTTGCCTGCTGCCGGGAGCTTTACGCTTACCACTCCCATTGTTGATGAACGGTACGATTCAAACGGCCTGCCAGTGATTGAAGGGCAGGTTGTGATAGCAGGGAATGGCTCAACCTTTAAACGAGAACCAACGGCCGAGTTATTTCGGCTCATGGCAGTCGCTAGTAGCGGCAATCTTACCTTGCAAAATCTGAACTTGAGCGGGGGCTATGCGCCGAAGCTTCCCATTCCTGGATATGCAGATCGATTTTACAATAAGCATGGCGGTGCAGTTCTAAGTTACGGTGAGTTAACGATCAGCGGAAGTACAATTTCTGGTAACGAAAGCCTTGCCAGCGGGGGTGGTGTCTACAGTGGAGGAAACCTGAGCGTTTCGGATAGCCACTTTGAAGATAACTATGCCTGGATTGGTGGTGCGATTGCCACCGGGTATGGCGAGACCGTGGTCGAACAGAGCCAATTTACTGGAAATACGGCCGCCTACAGTGGCAACTATGGACATGGGGGCGGGGGAGCCATTTTTCTCAAAGGCGTGGGGCGATTCTCTCATGTGATCATTACGGACAATCGTTCAGCTATATGGGGTGGCGGACTGCTTGTTCACGCTCGTGGCGACGCCGAGATCGAAGATAGCACCTTTTCTGGTAATCAAGCTAGAGAAGGGGGTGCGGTACAAATGAATGGAAAGACGGTCATTAAAGATAGTACGCTAACCCATAATGAGGCGGTCTGGGGAGGCGCCCTTTCATCATTCGCCGGTTATCCCTGGACAGTTATTAACTGTACCATTGCTGAAAACCGTGCTGGTTACATTGGGGGAGGGATTGCCAGCAGCAAACCCACCCCAACTGGAGAAATTATTAACAGCCGCATTATTAATAATGAAGCGGGTTCTCACGGCGGGGGCATCCATGCAATAACCTATGATGGTCTGCTTATTCAAGAGTCGTTGTTTCAGGGGAATCGCGCCGGGCAGAGCGGGGGTGGTCTGGTGGTAGAATCTAAGCAAACGATCATTACCAATAGCATCATCATTGATAATTCCGCCAGTAGCGGTGGAGGCGCGGTGGTTGAAGGTCCTGAGACGCGAATGGAGTATAGCGCGATTGGCGGGAACACGGCCGTCGAAGATGGGGGCGGATTGTATAATCTGGGACGGGCGATCTTGACCAATGTAACCATCTCCGGCAATGTGGCTGGTGGGCGCGGGGGCGGTCTTTTTAACCTCGCTGATCTGGAGGCGGAGGGAATTTCGGTGATTAGCAATTCGGCCGTCCGGCGTGGCGGCGGCATCTGGAATAGCGGCGAAGGCGGCACGTTGGAGTTGCAGCGCAGTTTGATCACCAGCAATGGCGCGGCCGAAGGGCGAGAGATCGCCAATGTCTATGATGGGCGAGTGTTGCTGGATTCCTATAATCTGCTCGGCCGTCTGGGGGAGGCGGGGGTGTTGGGCTTCACGCCTGATAGCACGGATGTGGTTCCAATGGTGGCGGCGGGGCAAATTGTCGGCCGAAATCTGGCGAACTATGGCGGGCCGACGCCGACCCACGCCCTGGCTCCAGGCGGCCCAGCGATTGACGCCGCGCCATCAGCGATGTGTGTGGATGAGACTGACCAGCGCGGGTTGGCGCGGAATGTGGATGGGGATGGACGGCCGTCGGAGCGCGAATGTGACATCGGCGCGTTTGAGCAGCAAACGGTGACGCAACGGGTGTTTATGGGGATTATTGCCCGGTAGAAAAAGGACTGCCAAAGTGGAATTGACAAACCACTTTATGCAAGTATAATTACCCGCGAAGGAAGGAGCAGTGTGCAAACCGCCCTGCTCCTTTTGTGTTTTTTGTGGCGTTAATCAAAGCAGTATCTACTTATAGTTAGAGGAAAGCCAGATGCAAGCAATGGATAGACAAGTGAACGAGTGCGATGGAACAGCGGCCGCTGGGGAGCGTAGGCGTGGTTGGTTGGCTGCTCATTTGTTGCGACAAAGCACAGAGCGACGAAGCGAGACCGTTGGGTCTCGCTTTTTGCTTTTTTGGCAACGGTTAAGGGGGTTGGGACGGCAACGGCGGCGGGCGCTTTGGCGCAAGTCGGCGGCGCGGGTGGCGACGGCGCTGACCGGCACGGCGTTGCTGCTGGCGCTCACTCGCGCTCCGGCGCGGGCGAACGATATCGACGTGGTTAATGGCCTGGTGGAGATTGCCCCTGATGGCGACTGCTCGTTGCGTGAGGCGATCATCAATGCCAACAATAACGACTCCACCTACATAGATTGTGCAGCCGGGTCGGGGACAGAGGAAGATGTGATCATCTTGCCTAATGGCGGCGTCTTTTCACTGACGGACTTTCATGAAAACTTCTCCGGCTATACTGGTTTGCCAGTGATCTCTTCGGATATCACGATTGAAGGGAATGGCTCGACGATCCAGAGAGATGCTTCTGGAGGGCTTGATTTTCGGCTGTTGGGCGTCAACTCAAGCGGCGATCTGACGATCAATGATTTGACCATCCAGGGTTTCTACATTGACAATTCTGGGGGCGCGATCCGCGTCAACGACGGTATGCTGGAGATCAACGACAGCGTCTTGCAAGACAACAGTGCCACCTCCCGTGGCGGGGCTATCAGTTCATTTGATGGTGATATAACGATTATCAACACCCTCATTGACGAAAATGATGCAGACTCAGGGGGTGGCATCTCTGCCATCCGCAGCGACCTGACCATCACCGATAGTGTGATCAGCAACAATGATGCTCGCTATGACGGCGGCGGCCTGGACCTCTATCTAACTGAGACGGAGATTCGCCGCACGACCATCAGCGGCAACGGAGCCATCTTTAGTGGTGGGGGTATCTCCAGCGGCCCCGGAACGCTTTATATTTACCAAAGCGCCATTACCGGCAACGAAACCGAAGCGGATGGTGGCGGTCTAGCGATCAATCAACTCTGTGAATGTAGCAGCGATACGGTAGCCGTGATCGTCAATAGTACATTCAGTGACAATATTGCTGCCTACGGTGGCGGTATCCATATGTTTGGCAGCAACTACTACGGTGGTAACTTCCCCGTTACGCTCACCAATGTTACGATCAGCAACAACATAGGCAACCAAACCGGTGGCGGCCTCTATGCCTATGAAGGAAGAGGCTCTCTGATCCTCAATCGCACGCTGATCGCCGGCAACAGTTCGAGCAACGGAACCCACGAACTGGATGCGCCGGATGATACAACGGCCGATAACTACAACCTGATCGGCCACGGGGCTATCAATAACACCACCGCATTTACCAACTTCACCCCTGGTGCAATGGACATCACCGCCACCAGCAATGGCACGGAACCAAAGGGGCTGGCGGCCATTTTGAACGGGACATTGGCACCGAATGGAGCGACAACGCAAACCCATGCGCTGGTAGGCGGCAGCCCGGCCATTGATCGCGCTCCCGACGCCAACTGCAATGCCCCCTCGCCGACGAATGGTGTTGACCAGCGCGATGTGGCCCGCAACCAGGACGGCGACGGCAACATCGCCACGGGCAATGAGTGTGACATCGGCGCGTATGAGTATGTGTTTGTGCCGCTGGGCGATTGTTCTAACCAGATCACCAATATCCTCGGTGTGGGCATGGGAGACACGAAGAAGGTACGCAAGACTGCCAAGATAAATATCCCCAATTCCGGAGACGTGGTGTCGCTCTATGGGCAGTTGGTGGGCAAGGAAGCAGGGCGTATGCCCAACTATGTCCATTTTATCTATCCCAACAAGAGCTTTATCCGGTTAGACGACCCGACGGGGACATCGGCGCGGCATGGTGGCCTCTTCTGGTACGGGACCTTTTTAGAGCCTTCGGCACGGATCAACGCCAAGTGGTTCTTGCTGAAGAAGACGCCACCGACGCAACGGGCGTTTCTGCTCTACCCAACGTATGAGACAGAGGGATTCTATGTCAATGCCTTTGCGACGTATCCGGTAGGCGCAGAAAACACCATTGGGCCGATGGAACCCTGGACGCAGTCGCAGACGTTGGAGTTGCCAATTGACACCACAACTGGGACGGTAGACATCACGGTGCAGATCGCGATGGTGGACAATGATAATGATACGCGGCCGGTGACAGTGCGGGCGCGGGCGGGAACGGTTTCGGCCGAAAACACCTCAACGAAGTCAACCCACGGCAAGCTGCTGAACATCATCACGCTGACGCTGGAGGATGTTCAGCCCGGTGTGGATATGATCTACATTGATCTGGAGACGCCGTCGGGTGGTGAGTCGGCGGCCGTTGTTGGCGCGACAGCGCATTATTCTTGTGAAGATTTAGGATAGTTGCTAAGTAGCTCACGCAAAGACGCAAAGGTCGCCAAGTTGTCTCTCTATGGGTGCTTGGCGGCCTTTGCGTGAGATTTTTCATTTCGTATCAGGGTAATTGAACCGTCTTCAGTTCTAGTGGCCGTGGGTAGCCATCCGATATGAGAACGCCGTGTTGCACGGCATCCCAATGGTTGACGGTTTCGCGTTGCATGTTGAACAGCGTATAGCGGTTGACCAGCACCCAATTGCAGACAATGAAACGCTCGGCGGGGATGTCGAGCGTTGTTTTTTCGCGGATCGACGCTTTGTATTCGCTGCTGCTGGTTTCTTGCACTTGCAGATCGCGTTGGATGCTGCCGCTGATGGTGACGTTGACTTTGGGGCCAAAGACGATCTTGCCTTCGGCCGATAGTTTGGTGCTGGTGGTTTCCACCATCTGTTGCCACTGATCATTGGAATAGCCGTAGCTGATCTCTGTCTCGTACTGTTCGGTGGTGTGGCCGTCGTGTTCATAGAGGCAGGGGTCGCCGCCGCTGCATTGGGTGCGGTCCCAATATTGTTCGCGACGGAGGATGTAATAGGGGTTGGTCTGCACGCGGTGGATCATGTCGGGCAGGTTCGGGTCGTTGACGAGGGTGGCGGGGAGGATAGTTTCACCGATGAGGTAGCGTGGGGAACGTTCGGGCGGGTGCTGGCCAAAGCCGGTCAGGCGCGGGATTTCGGGGATCGCGCCAGGGGCATATTGCCCTTTTTCGAGCGACGGCCGTTGCTGTTCATCTACTGGCAGCAACTGGAACTGTTGATACTTCTTGTCCCCCTCATTACGCAGCAGGGGTTGGGTGTTGAGCCTAGCCACACCCGGTCCCCAGGGAAGGACGATGGTGGCGTAACGGCCGTCGCCGGTCTGGATGTTCCACCAGTTGCCGGATTTGTTGACGAAGCTGAAGCGTTGTCCTGCTTCGTCATACGCGCTCTGGGTTTGGCAAGAGGGTGTGAGCTTCATGCTTGACTCGTTAATCCGTCCGGCGGAGGGAAGTGAGTAAATGAGTCAGGGCGTAGGTGGCTTCGGCGAGGGCAGTGGGGGGATCGGCCGCTTGGGCGATCCACAGCGTTGCTTCGTTCATCGCACCGCCGAGGAGATGGGTGAGGGCGTCGAGGGGCAGTGCGGGGAGCTGGCCTGCTTCGATCAGTGCCGCCAACACTTCGTATAACGATTTCATGCTGTATTGCGCGTCTAGTTCGCGCCAGAGCGACCAGCCGAGAACGGCCGGGGCGTCGATGAGCATGATCCGTTGGATTTGCGGGTCGAGACTGATTTCGAGGAAGGCTATGGAACCGGCGAGCAACTGTTGCCAGGGGTCTGGATAGTGGGCGACGACGGTTTCGATGTGCTGCCCGACTTGTTGCTGAAGATGGTGTAGAACGGCTGCAAATAGTCCTTCTTTGCTGCCAAAGTGGTGGTAGAGTGCGCCACGAGTAACGCCAGCCAGTTGGACGATTTCCTCAGTGGCGGTGTTGGCATAGCCGTCGCGGGTGAAGAGGTCGCTGGCGATTTCGAGCAGGCGAGTGCGGGTAGCCTCGCTTTGTTGGGCTTTGATGGTTGGGGTGGGGTTGTCCATAACGATTCCTGTACAAATAGACCGCTGTAGCACGGGTAAACAACCCATGCTACGCGGGCATTTGTTCATTCATCAGCGCTGTACATAATTGCTCAAAAGGTTGACATACATACTGTATGTATGTATAATTTGGTTTGTTAATAACATACATACTGTATGTATCTAAATAATACAATAAGGAATGTAGATGATGCAAGTGAATAGTTTTTATCCCGTGTTGATGAGCAAAGCGATCGCGGCGAGTCGGGATTTCTATGTGCAGAATTTTGGCTTTGAAATTACCTTTGAGGCGGATTGGTATGTGAGCTTGAAGTCGGCCGACGGCCGTTTTGAACTGGCCTTTGTGGCTTATGACCATGAGACGGTGGTGGCCGATTATCAGAAGCCGGTGCAGGGGTTGTTGCTGAACTTTGAGGTGGATGATGTGGACGCGGAGTATGCGCGGCTGATCGAGGAGGCTGGGCTGCCGCTGCGCCGCGAATTGCTGACCGAGGCGTTTGGGCAGCGGCACTTTGCGACGGCCGATCCGAATGGGGTGTTGATTGATGTGATTCAGGTCATCCCGCCGGAGGGGGAGTATGTGGCGCAGTATAAGGAAGTAGGTGACCAAAGGACAGGGCGTTAAATTGACAATCGTTATTCGATGAACGGCGCTAATCGCTCATCCTTATGATGACAATAAATGAGGCAGGGGCGACAATTCTTGTTCCGCGATGGATGTTGAGAGGGAGGAGGTGTTTCTTGTCGCCGGTGATGAGAAAATCGGCCGCGCCAGCGGCCGCACACTCAAGATAACGGTTGTCGGATTCGTCTAGGCTGGCGCTGAGTCGCTCGGTGGGTTTGACAAGCATTGATTCTTGGGTGAGCAAAGCGATAAATTCGATTAGCTCTTCCTCGGTTAGTTGATGGAGAGCGGCAATTTTGGGATAGCGCACAACTCTGGAAATCTCGGCGATAATCTCAGCGGTCATCAGCAAGGTGAACTTCCCGGCTCGCCATAGGTCTATAATCTGTTTGGGTGCGCCCTCCTGGTTGAGGAGGGCGCTAACCATGACATCGGCATCAATGACGACCTTCATGAGGGATTTTCTGCGGCCATTTCGGCACGGATGGCTAGTTGTGCTTCCAAGACCAGGGCTATGATCTCATCCGGGTCTTGTGTGCCACTGTTGTTTTGGGCTTTTTCGATCAGGTCGAAGAGGCGCTCCCGGTTTCGCTTCCAGCTTTCATAGACCTCTAGTGGAACGACAGCCGCTGCCGGTTTTCCCTTCCGATGGATGATATATTTGTCACCCTGATATTGAACTTCATCTAAAACGGTACTGAAGCTGTCACGTACTTCGGTGCTGTTGAGTATTTTTTCCATTGATAATTCCTATTGGAATAGCTGTTAGCCATTCGATGAATTGTACATTCTGGACATTAGTGAAATTATATCATGAATATTCAAGAAGCGCCTTTTCTTGCTCACACAACTTTTTTTACCATGATGTAAAAGGTACTTGACAATAGCGAGGAATTGATTATAATTTCTGTCAAGTTTGCTTTACAAATAGTTTATAACGCTTTACAGAAAGGATAGTCACGATGAACGAAAATATGAAGATGAAACTGAATGCGGGAACGGGGATGGGTTTGGGGGCGGTGATTGCGGCCGTTGTCGCGTTGCTCGTTAGCGCCGTGACCGGCGACCAGGCGATTTGGAGTTGGGCGATTCCGGTAGGCATTGCGGTGGGGCTGGCGGTAGGTAGTAGGCGGTGAATAGAGATTGGGGGATTGGAGATTAGAGACTAAAAGATTGGGAGATTGGGAGACTGATAACTGATTACCAATAACCGATTAATAACAACCGATTAATAACAACCGATTGCCGACTGGTGGGGAAGGGTTTATGCGGAAAACGGTGGTGCGCTTTATTGTGGGGATGGTGGGGTATACGGTTCTGCTGATAGTCTCGATTTTTATATTAGGTAACGTGCAACTGCCGATGCCGCTGGCAGTGGGGGTGGCGTTGTTGCCGGTGCTGCCGTTTTTGTGGGTGTTGGCGGCCGTTGTCGGCGGCGTGCGAACGCAGGATGAGTTGCAACAGCGCATCCACCTGGAGGCGGTGGTGGTGGCGGCGTTGCTGACGGCGGCGATTACCTTTAGCTATGGCCTATTGGAAGCTAATGGTCTGGTCCCACACTTGTCGTTGGTCTGGATCGCACCGTTGATGATCGCGTTGTGGGGAATCGCGGCGGCAGTGGTTTCGCGGCATTATCAATAAGAATATGATCTACGAATCTACACGAATTTTCACGAATGAGGTTTTATTGGTGTAGATTGGTGAAAATTCGTGGATTGTAGTTCAGGAGTGTTGGGGTGAAGAACCGGCTGAAGGTGTTGCGAGCGGAGCGGAACTGGTCGCAGGAGGAGCTGGCGGAGCGACTGGGCGTTTCGCGGCAGACAATCAATGCGATTGAACGGGAAAAGTATGATCCCAGCCTACCGCTGGCCTTTAAGCTGGCGGCGCTTTTTGGACTGAACATTGAAGAGATTTTTTTCCCTGACGAGCGTGATGAAAGCGTGTTGTGAAAATGGTTGTGCGGCGTGGATTGAGGGTGGATTGACGAATGCCATTAAGTGCTATCGTCATCGAATAGCCTTTCCCTGGGCTAACCTTCGTTAGCCATCCCCTTCTGACTCTTGCTAACTCAATAATCTTCCTCTTGCCAGATGTGGACGGCCGCTACCAGCTCTATAATGTTACCTTAGTTAACAGTGGTCAGTTGCTGTCTGGGTTGGGATTAGTTATGGATGGTTGCATACTTTTGATTGTTGATATGGTGTCTATGGAGTGAAAGAAATGGAGATGAAATGGTCGGTTGTGGCCGGAATGGCTTCAACCATATTGTTTGCGATTAGTGTATTGCCGATGTTGCGCAAAGCGTGGCGGACGAAGGACCTGCGCTCCTATAGTCTGAACTCGATCTTGTTGACCAACATGGCGAATGTGGTTCATGCGGTGTATGTGTTTGATCTACCGCCAGGGCCGATCTGGTTGCTCCATTCCTTTTACATGTTTACGTCCGTTCTGCTGTTAGGTTTCTATTTGCGTTATGAGTGGCGGCCGATGTGTAGTTGTCTGTGGCACAGGATGATGCGAGCGGCCGAAATTCTGCTCCAGCGTTGTCGTTTGACCTTTGGGAATGAAGCATTTTGTCTGGTCTGAAGATAGGACCAGCCTTTGGGCCAGGGGCGTAAGTGTGTCATAATGAGTTTGGAAATGAATTCGGGTAGGACAAGCAACGATTACCTTGCTGGACATCCGGTTTTTGTGCTTATACTGCCTGTTGATTACTTGTTATGAACCATATCTTATGAACCAGATGAACCATATCCTTGAAAAATTGATCGCTAAGTATCCCGATCTGGAGCCATGCCTGCCGAGCATCGAAGCGGCGGGGGCGTTGTTGCAGGAGTGCTATCGCCAGCAGGGTAAGGTATTGCTGTGTGGCAATGGTGGCAGCGCGGCCGATTGCGAACACATTGTCGGCGAGTTGATGAAGGGCTTCACGCGCAAACGTCCGTTACCCACCGCCATGCGCCAGCAGCTGACTGAACTCTATCCTGAACATGGAGACTATCTGGCCGACCATTTGCAAGGGGCGTTGCCAGCTATCTCGCTGGTCAGCCAGTCGGGGTTGATCAGCGCCTTTGCCAACGATGTGGCGGCCGATATGGTCTATGCCCAGCAAGTGTTGGGCTATGGACGGCCGGGGGATGTGGTGTGGGGCATCTCCACCTCCGGCAATTCGGCCAATGTCCTCCACGCTTTACAGGTGGGCAAAGCGTTGGGGCTAAGAACGTTGGGACTGACCGGGCAAAGCGGCGGCCGAATGCGCGAGCTGTGTGATGTGGCGATTTGCGTGCCCTGGACGGCAACGGCCGACATCCAGGAACGCCATTTGGCCGTCTATCATGCCTTGTGTACATGGGTCGAGCAAAGCTTCTTCGACCAGTAGACACCTAGCCTATTTCATTGAAAAAGAGTTTCACAGATAAAAATCCGTGATGATCCGTTCTATCCGTATTCATCCGTGGTTATCTGTGTTCGCGTCCTCCATCGCTATCAGCTTTTTTGGCGCGATCAGCTGCCAGCCATCGCGGATGTGGAAGGCCAGGTCCTCATTACTGATCTGTTCCAGTTCGATGCCGATCCAGCCGCGCACACCGACATAGGGAGGCTTGAAGTAGGTTTGCGGGTTGGACTCGACTAATACTTCTTGCAGGCCAGGGGGAGCAGGGAGCCAGACGGCAATGCGGCCGTCATCATGGTGGTTGTTGGCAAACATGGCAAAGACCTTTTTGCGCACAAAAAAGGTAGGTTCGCCATGGGAAAGGCGTTCTTCCGTCTCCGGCAGGGCATGGCAAATTTTCCGTACTCGTTCCAATTGCTGCTCACTCATCTGCCGCTATCTCCACTACTTTTTCTTCTTTTTAGCGGCCGTTTGTGCCACTATTTCTTGTTCCCTGACGGCCGCAATCTTGGCGATCAGTTCGTAGGGAATAGGCTCATTGAAGGGAAATCGTAACGTCCCCTTACCCGCTTCATAAGGGGCGACCTCCTCTTTCAAAGCCTCAATGCCTGATGGGGTTGGATAGAACCCGATGTGGTGTTTGAAGGCGGCAAAGTAGGCCAGATACTTCCCTTTTAGCTTGAAAGTCGGCATTTGATAGCTGATCGTTTCCTCGGCCTCCGGCACTGTTTCGCTGATCGTTGCTCTGACCTTTTGCAGCAGTGTCTGGACGTCATCGGGAAAGCGAGCGATATATTCATCAATACTTTTGGGTGTTGTTGTTTGATCCATTTCCAGTTTGTCTTCCCTAAGAATCGTTACGCAGATAGGCCATAAGGATTGCTTGCTAATAAAGGCTGATTACGCGGATTGTGCAATGGAGATTGCCTATTCCCCACAGTTCACCTGCGCATGATACCTCCTGCGAAGCTAATTTACCACAACGGCACGAAGCCAATCCCCGGACGCATAATCTTCAATCTCCAATCTCTAATCTCCTACTCTCACTCCCCCTTTTATACGGCAACCTGACGGCCGCCTGCCGCCCACCCTACGGCCGTCAAAAATGGGAAACCTTTCTCCATTCCCTGGCGTTCTCCCTGTATGAATAACAAGAAACGGGGTTTTTGGAAAAACCCCGTTTCTAAAAGGGAGTAAAGAAGATGAAACGCCAACAACTGAAACAATGGATGCAAGCGAAACTGAGCCAGATGACAATCGCCCGGCTGCGCGAGATGCCGCAGGAGGTTCGCGGACAGTGGGAGGAGTTGCTACAGACAGACGCCACACCGGGGAGTGTTGCCGGGGCATTTGCGGCGGGGACTTTTCTCAGCACCTTGCCTGTGCCGATGTTGGAACTGGTCGCCTTTCTGGTGATCAGTCGCTTTGTGGCTAAGCCGAAGCGACTGCCGATGATCGCCGCGCAAGCGATGTGGAACGGTGTGGTGATGGCACCTTTCTATGCCGCCAGCCCAAAGGTGGGGCAGGTGGTCGTTGAGGCGGCATCGAGCCGCGGAGTGATTTCGGCCGCACCGCTGAATGGGAGCTGGCTGGTTGGTGTGGTGGCCGGAAATCTGGTGATCGCTGCGTTGTTGACGGCCGCCAGCTATGCGGTGGTGCGCGTAGGGTATGGGCGGTATCAAAGAAAATTGGCAATTGACAATTAACAATTGACAATTGTCAATTGTCAATTAACTCGTTATTGGCGAACGACGTAACGGCCGCGCCCTGCTTCGCCTAGAAAACGGCCGTTTTCCACAATCACCTCCCCGCGACTGAGCGTTGTTTCCGGCCAACCGCGCACCGTTATTCCCTCGTAAGGTGTCCAGCCAGCCGCCTCGTGTAGCGATTTGGATGAGATGGTAAATTCCTTCATCGGGTCAAAGATGACAATGTCGGCATCATAGCCGGGGGCGATGTGGCCTTTGCGGCCGAATCGCAGCAGTCGGGCGGGGGTGGTGCAGCAGAGGTCTA
>CAYPHY010000036.1:13519-42360 GCA_964410625.1 uncultured Ardenticatenaceae bacterium
TGGCCTTTGCGGCCGAATCGCAGCAGTCGGGCGGGGGTGGTGCAGCAGAGGTCTACCCAGCGCGACAAAGAATGGGGAGTGGGCGGAGAGTACTCCGCTAGTGGAGAGTGGGGAGAATTTGAATTGACGAGGCCGTTATAGATGAGGGCGAGGCGGCTTTCGATGGAGGGGACGCCGCCGGGGATTTGGCTGTAGTCGTTGGCAGTGATGCCGACCGCTTTTTCTTCCCTGGTGAAGGGGCAGTGGTCGGTAGAAACAAGGTCGAGCGTGCCATCCCGTAGGGCAGCCCACAACGCATCCTGGTCGGCTCGCGGCCGCAGCGGAGGGGAACAAACGGGCAACGCCCCTTCCACCCCTGGCCGATCGTAGACCTCGTCGGTTAGATAGAGATATTGCGGGCAGGTCTCGCCATAGACGGGCAAGCCTCGCGCTTTGGCGGCGGCGATTTGCTCGACCGTGGCGGCGCAGGAGACGTGGAAAATGTGTAGCGACGTTCCCACCTGTTCGGCAAGGCTAATGACCTCGGCGGCGGCCGCCCCTTCGGCTTCGGCCGGACGGCTACGTGGATGCCAATGGGGAGTGGTGCGGCCTGCGGCCAGATTTTGGCGGATCAGGCTGGTGATCACATCCCAGTTTTCGGCATGGACAACGGGGAGGCCGCCGACTCCGGCAATGGCAGCTAGGGCTTTGAACAACTGCTCCTTGTTGAGCCGCAACCCATAGGCCATATAGAGCTTGAAGCTGGCACAACCGGCGACATAGACGGTTGGGAGTTGGTCGAGGCGGGGGATGTCGAGTGGGCCGATGGTCATGTGCAGGCCATAGTCAATGACCGCCTGGCCCTCGGCTTTTGCCTGCCGCGCCCGCAGTGCCTGGAGCATCGTCTCGTCGGCCGCTGTCTCGACAAAATCAACAACGGCCGTCGTTCCTCCAAAAGCGGCGGCGCGTGTGCCATTGTAAAAATCGTCGCTGGTGGTGAAGCGGCCGATCGGCATCCCCAGATGGACATGGACATCAATCGCACCGGGGATAACATATTTGTCCTGCCCATCCAGTTCGCGCTTGCCAGAGAGGTTAGGGGCAACGGCCGCGATTTGTTCGCCATTGATGGCGACATCGGCGGGGAATATGGATTCGGCCGTGATCACCGTGCCGTTTTTGATAACCAGATCGTAGGGAGGATTACTGTTCTCGACCATTGTTGAGAACCAGATCGGCCGGTGTTGCCACGCGCTTCAGCCAGGGGATTTGGTCAAAGTCGGAATCAAAACTGGCAAGGTAAGTGATACCGCGTTCTCTACAGAACAGAGCGATGAGCGCATCATTAAAGTTCAATTCGCCGGAGGATGAACGGATTAATTCTAGAGCTTGGGGATAGAAGACACGTGTTTTAGGCAGCAGCCATGTGATTAAGTCGTAGGCGACCTCAATTTCAAATTGATCTAGGATGGCCGATATTTCATCCGCGCGTTTTTTCTCTCGTAAACGACGCGTGAGCGTGCTAACCGCTTCGCCTACGACACAATCAAAAAAGATGAGAGTTGCTCCGTTTTGGCGCAGCCTGTCACGAATAGCGACAGCTTGCTTGTGCCATAAGTCTTCCGGGTTCAGAAACCCTACTAAAACAGAGGTATCAATACCAACTTCCACAGTTATACCTCGTCATAAAGAGCTTCCGTGTCTTTCAGTGCGTCACCTTCATAGCCTACAGGCAGTATGTTACTCCACGTATCTAATCTGGAGGCAGGGACCAAAACCGTAGGATAATACGGCTCGTTAAAAAAGTTGGGTTGGTGACGTACAAATCGAATAAAGTATTCGACGGCCGAAAGGCTTTCTGGGGGTAGGTCTTCAAGGAGATTTTGTATTCTGCGTCTAACCTCAACATCCTGGGTTACAACCGTTGTACTCATGGGAATCACCTTCTCTTCGCCCGGGCGATTTGTCTTTTCTGTTCTGGCGTTTAAGTATACTTGCCGCTGCCGAGAGGGTCAATTGCACGGTGACGCGGCCGTTTAGCCGGGTTGGTAGTTACGGCCGACAATGCGCTGCCAGAGGTGATGGGCGAAGGCGGCCGCAGCTGCCGTTTCCGATAAGCGGCCGAGGAGCATCGCCCAACTATCCGCAGGGGGGATTTCGCGCAGCAAGGGGCTGGTGGCGACAAGCAGCAGACCGGCGTTGAGCAGCCAGATAGCGACATAGGCTCCGGTCTCGTTGCCGCGGCGGGGCGACTTCCAAAAGCGCGGCGCGATCCAGAAGGCGACACCCATCGTCAGTTGCACTACCCAACCGATCAGCAGAAATTCAATGTGCGCGGGGAGCAGTGACCAGAGCGCAGAGTGGATGGGGACGCCTTTGTGGGCCAGCAGCAGCCCGCCAAAGGTGAAGCCAAGCAGCAGATAGAGGAAGGAGAGGCGGATGTACCATTGGCTGAGACGTGGCATCTTACCCTACCCTCCGCGATACTTTTCTTTGACGCGCGGCCAGGCGTTGATGATGAAGGCGACGGCCCCCAGCCATTGCAATACGGCCGAGACCACCAGCAACCAGCCCACGCCACTGCCCGCCTGCAATGCCGCCCACGGTTCGCCGACGACGCGCAGCAGCAGGCCGCTGTTGAGCAGGATATAAGTTGCCCAGCCCAGGGTCTCATTGCCGCGCGGCTGTGCCCTGGTGATGATCGGGAACATCCAGTAGATCACGCCGAAGATCATTTGCGTCACCCAGCCGACCATGAAGAGGTGAAAGTAGGCGGGACTGAGCAGACCGATAAACGGCGGCAGGTTGAGCAACGGCCGCATTGCCAGCAACGCTCCCAGCAACAGCGCGGCCACCAGATAGAGCAAGGCTGATTTGATGAACCAGCGGGTTAGGGTTGGCATGGGGTAATGATACTAGAGAGCGGCGAGGTTGGCGAAATTCCCTTCGCCAACCTCGCGGGTCTATCGGACATCTAAAACGATTTGGTAGGGCAAGAAGATGGCGTTGACCGGGCAGACGGTTTCGCAGGCACCGCAATAGTTGCATTGTTCCGGGGTGGTTACGGCCGCTTTGCCATTGATCAAGCTCAACACCTCCGCCGGACAGGCCACCACACAATCGCCGCAGCCGGTGCAGGACAACAGATCAATCGCCGGAAGCCAAGCTGAGGATTGGGTATCTTCGTTCATTTTATTAAATGGGAGCGTGGTTAATTCGTAAGCAGTAGGCGTTGGATGGCGAGCGATTTATTGCTTACCACCCTTTACTGCCTACTGCTTACTGCCGACTGGTTACTTTGGTTACTCTTCCCCCGCCGGGCCACCGTGGATGATGTCGGGTTGTTCGTCCCCTTCGACAATCAAATAGCCAGCCAGGCCGCGCTCAGCGCGACTGAGTGCATGATCAACGAGGATGTAAGTGCCGGGTGTATCTACGGTGAACTCGACCATCCATGCCCCGCCGGGTGGCACGCTGACCGTCTGTACATCGGTCAATGGCTCCGAAGTCAGCGAGCCGTAGTTATAGGCACGGTCGAAGATTTCGCCGATGACGTGGAAGGAAGAAGTTTTGTTCGGGCCGCCGACGCCGAAGAAGATACGCACGGTCTCGCCGACGTTCGCCCGTAGTACATTGTCGTCCATCGTCAGCGCACCGGCCGCGCCGTTGAAAACATAGTACTCCGGTGTTTCGTTGCTCATCTTCTCTGCGCTGAAGGTAAGCTCTCCGGCCTCCCCATAGGGTTGCTCGGTATACAGTTCGCCTTGCATGACGTAATATTCGTGGTCAACGGCCGCCAGCCCACCCTCCGGCTCGACCAAAATCAGGCCATACATGCCGTTGGTGATGTGGTGCGGGACGCTGGGCGTGGCGCAATGGTAGACATAGAGGCCAGGGGCCAGTGCCTTAAAGGTAAAGACACTCTCTTCGCCGGGGTGAGTTTCCGTATACATGTGACCACCACCAGGGCCGGTGACAGCGTGCAGGTCAATCGAGTGCGGAAAATGACTGTCGGCCGCGTTGGTTAGACGCAACTCTACCGTGTCACCGACGCGGACACGCAGCATTGGGCCAGGGACGGTACCGTTGAAGGTGAAGTAGTTATAGGTTGTGCCATCGGCCAGTTGGCCGGTCACTTCCTCTGTGGTCAGGTCCACGCGCACCAACTCCGGTTCACGGTCACCAACGGGTGCTGGAATATCGGCCGGGTGGTGGACAATGTTTTCGCCTGTAGCGGGAGCAACTTCCGCTCCACCGACTTGCAACGTGCCAAACATCCCTGCCTGTCGGTGGCCGGGGACGGAGCAATAATAGACGTATTCCCCTTCTTCATCCACAGTGAAGGTGATCGTCATCTTCGATCCCTTCTCTACCAATTGCCCGGTGGTCACGCCGAATTCGTCAATGGTCAGGTCATGTTGCATGCCGTCGTTGTTGATCAGGGTGATTTGCACCGTGTCGCCAGGGGCGGCCGTCAGGGTAGGGTTAATCTGGCCGTCAATCTCACCGCCAACGCCAACGAAGGTCAGGCCACCATGCCCTTCGGCGGTCATACCCGTTTGCAGGGTGTAAGTAACCACATTGCCCGCCATGGCTAACATCCCATGCCCATGCCCGGCGGCCGTCTCACCGGTTGAGGTCTGGGCAACCGGTTGAACGGAGGCGTCGGCCGTTTGGCTGGCTACTCGAATAGCACGCTCAGTAGCGCGGGCGGTAATCGCCTCATAGACGGAATCATCCGCCGATTGCTCAAGCGGTTGCCCACAGGCCGCTAATAGGAACAGGCCCGTCAGCATTAAGAGTAGAAAAAAGAACGTACTGGTTCTTGTGTTTTGATTCATTGTATCCTCAGAAAATATCACGAATGGACACTTGTCCGTTCGTGGCTCACGCTTGTTCATATCAATGCGCCGGTTTAGTGGGCGCTGATAATAGAATAGCGGCCGAGGAGGGGGATGGCCTTGATCTAGATCAAGTCATAGAAGATAGCTCACGCAAAGGCGCAAAGGTCGCCAAGTTTTCCTTTGATTTACCCAGGGCAGGCCTTTGCGTCTTTGCGTTCTTTGCGTGAGCTATTTTCACGGGGGCGCGTTATAGCATAGCGATTTCGCGGAGGAGGTCGGGGCGGCGGATGACGATGCGGTGGCGGTCAAACTCAATCGCTTCGATTTCTTCCAATGTGCGCAGGGCGCGGCTGATTGTCTCTGGTGTGGTTGCCAGGTGGCTGGCGATAAGGGTTCGGGTGATGGCCGGGGCGGCCAGGGTAGGGTCGGTGATTTGCTCCAGCAAGAAGCGGGCCAATCGCCCGGTGACGGAGCGCAGGGCAAGGTCTTCTAGCTGGCTGACCAGGTGGCGGATACGCAACGCCAACCCCTGGATGACGGCTAATGCCAATTCGTGGTCACGTTGCAGGGCGTCGGCGAAGGCTCCAGCCGGAATCACCCAGGCGGCGAGGTCGCTGATGGCGGCCGCGCTGGCGGCGTTGGGGCGGCCGTCGAGGGTAGGGATGTCGTTGAAGCTATCGCCAGGGCCGAGCAGGTGGAGGATATGTTCGTGGCCGTCGGCCGCCAGCTTATAGACCTTCACATGACCCGTTTCGATAATCCACAGACCGGCGGCGGGGTCGCCTTCGAGGAAGATGGTCGCTCCGGCGTTGATGCGGCGATGAACTGCCTGACCCGCCAGAGGGGAGAGATGTTGGTCGGAGAGAGTGGCGAAATACGGCCGTTGTTGCAGCACGCGGAGAACGGCCGGAAACTCGCTTTCATTCAAGGTGCCGATTGAAGAGGTTGAAGCATTCATAGTAGTGGCTACGTCGGCGGGAAGATGGATTCTGCTATGAAAACGCTATCGTTCTTTAGCATCAAATCGTGCATTTCAATGCCAGAGGTGACCACTAGATACCGTTAACATTGAATGGTCAGCCATTACCTTATGGCGCACTGCTCTTCTTTAACCGGTTAGCAGCCAATCTTCTGCTTTAATGTACTCAAGCTAAACCGGGGCTTTAACTCTTGCGACATACAGATGTTGGATTTCTTACATGTAATATTTGAAGTTTGTCAATGGTTCTTGGTTTGTAGGAATTTCTCGCATAATATCTCCCACTAGCCTGGAAAATCGGATAGTGATAGGCATAAGTCCACCTAGCCTGGATGAGTTCCAATTCATCTTCGTTAGGATCAGTATTTCATTGAGCAACCTATTCCGTGGTGTGTCTTGTCCGACATGATCAGCAATCTGAATCGGACTAGGAACATGCATCCCGTGAAACTGGCCCAACCCAGCAATGTATCCAGTCGTATAGAGGTAGTCAATATCTTCAACTGAAAAGTGGGCACCCCTTAATGGTGGGTATTTATTGGTGGTAATCAATCGAACCGTACTCTGTTGCTCTAAGGCTATGAGATCGTAGCGTCTAACATATTTTCTTAGTGCGTTAGTAATTCCTTTTCGTTCTTCAGGCCAATAACGTGATGTCTTATGGACGACTACACGCTGCGGAGTTTGCCCCATTTCGGCCGTATAACGGTCCAAGACAAGTTCAATCAATTGATGTGCTTGTTCCTCCGTCAAGTGAGGCGAATTTGTTCCCTGTTGGTTCGGATCCCAATCAAACTCATAGCCACGTAACACCAGCCCATCACCATGTTCGTCAAAGGCCTGCACAAGACTTGTTTGCATTGTAGAATGGGCTGTACTAACTGGGCGAAAAAAACTGATCCCGACATAGCAACTAGCAGGCGTTAGACCTACAGGCCCCCATGGAAAACCGCCAGCCTTAAAGTATAGGCCGGTGAAGAAGTTCCAGTAAATTTTTGGTATTACATCGCCAGTTCTATCTTCGGTCGTAAGTTGACGAAGTATTTGTGTAGGTAACCGATATTTCATTGCCGTTGCCTTGAACACTCGACGCAGGTCGCGATGGACATGACCCAGTTCTTTGTCGGTGTAATCAGCGACACGACAACGCTGATAAAGGTTGTCAGGCAGTGCAAGGACAACGCACTCTGGGGGGCGATCCTTGTCAGTTAGAAGCTTTAATTTCTCATCAAGCAAATTTATTAGAGTATCGAAGCGTTCTCGCTGGTAACGAGTGGAAATCACATCATCGATCTCCGTTTGATAGAGTTGGGCGAGCCAGTCATCGTCGAATACCAACTCTGAACGAAACCCTCTATCGCCCATGAAGCCAGGAAACCTGAGATAATTTTCATCTCCGTCCACACCTGCTGCCCCACGTTCTATCCACCATCGCGCCTTATCTATCGTCTCGGCTGAACCAATGAATCCTATCCTTATCTGTGGAGGATGTTTATCTAGAGGTGCATATGATTTTGGTCCGGCTGCTAAGATACCGTATCTGGGATCAATATGTTGATAGCCCTCAGCAAATAACAAAGAGGGTTCTTTGAGATATTGACAGACTATTTGGGGTGCTGACTTCTTATGTGAGGCCATCATCCTCATCCCCGTAGTCTAATTCTTCTGCTTCGTCATTGAACTCCGATTCATCCTCCCGGATAAGCTGTTCTAGCGCAACCCAGCTGAACAACGTTTCAGGGAGATACACGTTCTTAAAAGGTTTTGCATGTTCTTCCGGCATTCCCGGCCACAAAATCTTTGTTTCCATCAGATTTGTTGAAATCTCCATATACTGAGGTGGTCCGCCGTAAGATAGCAGAATGCGCGGCTGATCATCGCTGAGAAAACTGCGCCAAAATTGAATATCACCTAGCAAGTCATAGTTAAAGCGGCGAGAAACAGCGCGTGTAATACGGCGACCAACTTTCTTGGAAGGATAGGGGGTGAGACCATCCTGCGTGAGGTGCATCTCTGGTCGTATACTGAGGCACCAGTGGTCTTGACTTACATGATGGAATTTTAGAGCGACTGCTAAGTGAAACCAATATCCCTTTCCCATGCCAGTGCGCTTTGTTTGCGGTTCCCAGACAACTTTTCGCGGAGTTTTGGCCAGATTCAGGGGTTGGTAAGTAATTTCGATTGTTTTACCTACTTGGTCTGGATAGAAGTAATAGCGTTTGTGTCTCCTATCCCAGTTTAAACCTTTGCGTCCGGTGAGCTTATTTAGAGACTGGTTTAGCAGTTGGACAAACCACCGTTCATAATTCGAATCATCCCACCAATCATTTGTCTCATAACGGCTAATTTGTGAGCGATCACTGATCAAATTGCGAAACGGGTTGTTGTAGTAGCGTAAGTTGTTGAAACAATAGAGACGCCCCTCACGGATAATAAAGGGAGCAACACTGTCATCTTGAGAATAAACAACCTGTTTCTTCGCATTGCTAATGTCTGATTGTGCGAATTTACAGGGAGCAGCATAGATGTAAGGTGGCATGTGCAACACGGGAAGAAGAGAGCTATAAACAATTTCTGTGACGTAGGAATCAATTTGTTTTTGTGTTAGGCGTTTGGCAATAGCTTGCTGTGTTGCATCTCCCATCAACTGCTCGTGTTCCTCTTTCCACCTGTGTAGCATTTCAACGGGATAACTAGCAGGATTGTCATCGATAATATGGTGATGTTCTTCGCATAAGAGAATGAGGTTATCGTACTGGTCTCGAGCTTCTAAGGGTAAAGGATAGTTGCCACGAGGTCCATCTAGGCTTCTCGCTACGATATGAGCGACTTCGGAAATTGGAGTTAGAGTACTCGCTATATCTTCCTTATAGACCAGCAATTTAGTACAGTCTGGAAATGCACAGCGATTACCAGACTGTTGATAAAGAATCCGCAGGTCTTGCTGTGAGATTGTCATTCTCGCCACCCGATTGCATAACGTCTTCTACGGTACCGGCTTACCGTAGAATTGTAACAGAATCTAACTTCTTTAGAAGAATAAGGTATACTGACCTTGGGTATCATACCTATTTTAGGGCAGATTTTCAAACAGTCAGGGCGGAAATGGGAACTCTCATGCTACGAAGTAGTTTGGTATCACGCACTTTGTCTGGCTGTCGTTCTATGACATCAAGTGTTCCCATTGTTTTTATGTGTCACCTTTCTTGATTTCTTCTACAGTACACGACTATTGTAAATTATACCAAAAGTGCAGTGGTTTCATGCGTTTATCCTGGCTTTTAGTTTCCATGCTGCCTCAATTAGTTGGTAATTCTGCTATAATAATCTGACTAATGGTTTACGAAGGGCACGAGCGAAGACGGTTCAAGAGGTAAACAACAGGTATTTGAATGGCTATCATGACATTAAGCAATGAACAGGTGGTTGATCTCGTCCGGCAGTTACCTCCTGAGGAAAAATTAGTTGCGTTAAAGACGCTTGCAGCGGAGGCATATTCCAGCCGTCAAGTAAGGATGGCTTATGCTGAAAACCAGTTACGACAGCTTGCGGCCGAGCGTGGTATGGACTGGGGTATGATGACTGAAGCAGACAGGGAAAGTTTTATTGATGACTTACTGCATGAGGAATAGCAGTGACAGTTGTCGTTTTTGATACCAATACCCTGTTCTCGGCCGTTGGTTGGCGTGGGAACCCTTACCGCTGTGTTGAATTGGCACGTCTGGGCACGATTACAGGAGTCACTTGCTACGAGTTATTAGACGAACTGGCTGATAAATTGCAATCGAAGCTAAACTTTCCCCCTGAGTTGGTCGCTGATACCATTGCCGATTTTTTAGGGTTTCTGCGTTTGGTATCAATTCCTGGTAAATTGAAGTTTATCGCGGCTGATCCAGACGATGATGTTGTTTTGGAATGCGCCGTTGTGGGAGAGGCCGATTACATCGTTTCAGGTGATAAACGTCACTTGCTCCCTATTGGGGATTATGAGGGAATCCGCGTTGTTTCCTCGGCTGAATTTCTCGCTCTTATGTCAAATAAATAGTTATTGACCCGACAATTTTCCTGTACAACCGAACAGTTGTTTTATTGCCTGGAATACTGTATTCTAGCGGTTTGCACGGCCGCCGCGTGGTCGGCCGTATCCTGATGGAGTAGCAACGACTATGCCACCTTCCTTCGACTTCAAACAAACCCTGGCCCCCACCCGCCTGCTTGGTGTGTGGCGGATGCTGACGGGGTATCACCATCTCTATGTAGGGGCGCTGGTCTGCATTGGGCTGGCGGCCGTTGCCCAGACCTCGTTCTACTTCCTGCTGCGCTACTTCACCGACACGGTGTTGGGGAATGCAGCCTTGCAATACCAGTTGCCCTGGGTGGCGTTGGGCTTTGTCGGGCTGGCGTTGGTGCAGGGGAGTTTGACCTTCATCGGCGGCCGCTCGGCCGCCCGCGCTTCCGAAGGGGTAACGCGCCGCTTGCGCGACTATCTCTACGACCACATCCAACGCCTCTCCTTTGCCTATCACGACCGGACGCCGACGGGGGAACTGATCCAGCGTTCGACCTCCGATGTGGATGCATTGCGCCGCTTTTATGGCGAAGAGTCGGTTGGTTTCGGCCGCGTGGTGATGCTCTTCGTGGTCAACTTTATCGCTCTGCTGACGCTCAATGTGACCTTGGGCTTGATCTCAGTTATCGTCGTGCCGCTGATCGCTGTTGTCTCGGTACTGTTCTTCAAGCGCATTTCGCAACGGTATGAGCTGTTTCAGGAGCAGGAAGGAAAGCTCTCCACCACCTTGCAGGAGAACCTGACCGGCATTCGCGTGGTGCGGGCCTTTGCCCGGCAGGCCTACGAGCAGGACAAGTTTGAGCGCGACAACTTGGAGCGTTTTGTGCGCGGCCGTCGCTTGCTCTTGCTCCACGCCCTCTATTGGCCGACGACGGACGTGATGGTGGGCATCCAGTTGGTCGCGGGCTATGCGCTGGGGGCGATCATAGTCATCAACGGCGTGATCACCGTCGGCACCTTTCTGGCCTATATGGGGATGTTGGGCTGGATTATGTGGCCGATGCGGAATGTCGGCCGTCTGATCGTGCAGATGTCCATTGGGCTGGTCTCTTACGGCCGTGTGTCGGACATTATCAAGGAAGACCGCGAACCGTTGGATGTCGGTGATTATCGGCCGACGAAGCCTCTGCGTGGCGAGCTTGTTTTTGAGAATGTTAGCTTTGCCTATGATGAAGAGTTGCCGGTGTTGCACGATATCAGCTTTCGCTGTGAGCCGGGGCAGGTGGTGGCGCTGGTGGGCGCGACGGGTTCGGGCAAGACCTCGTTGGTGAACCTGTTGCCGCGCTTCTATGAGTATAGCGGCAGCATCAAGCTGGATGGGGTCGAATTGCGCGACTATCCGCGCCGTTATCTGCGACGGCAGATCGGGCTGGTGCAGCAAGAGCCGTTCCTCTTCTCGCGCACCATTCGCGAGAATATCACCTATGGGGTGATTGAGGCGCGGGAGGGGGCGCAGGGGAGCGGAGGTGCAGGGGAGCAGAGGAGCAGAGGAGCGGAGGTGCAGGGGAGTAATGGGGCGGTTGGGGGCCTGTTTGGCCGGAATGGTAGTAGCGCGAATGGGACGGCCGAGGCGGCTTATTTACGGGTGCCGGATGAGGAGGTGTTTCGCGCGGCCGAGGCAGCGGCCGTGCATAAGGTCATACTTACCTTCCCTGAAGGGTATAACACCATCGTCGGCGAGAAAGGGGTGACACTCTCCGGCGGGCAGAAGCAGCGCGTGACGTTGGCCCGTACCTTGCTCAAGGACCCGCGTATCCTGATTCTGGATGATGCGACTTCGTCAGTAGACATGGAGACAGAGGCGGCGATTCAGTACGCGCTGGATGAGCTATTGCCCGGCCGCACCACCTTCATCATCGCCCATCGCATCCAAACGGTGATGCGGGCTGACCTGATCCTGGTGTTGGAGAAGGGGCGCGTGGTGCAATGTGGCACGCACGATGAGCTAATTGACCAGCCGGGAACCTATCAACGCATCTTCCGCTTGCAGTCGCAGATTGAGGAGGAGTTGGAGGAAGATTTGTCGGCGGTAATGAAGCAATGAACAATGAGACAATGAACAATGAACAATGAGATATTTTTGACACGAATTTCACGAATAACACGAATAGTTGGGCTAGTTATTCGTGAAATTCGTGTCATTCGTGTCAAAGAAAAAAATTCGTATCAATTCGCGTAATTCGTTGCAAAAAAACTCATGGAAGAGTATTTCGAAGAAGAAGATTTTAATACTAAGTTCAGCGGCCGTATTGTCGCCCGCATTTTGGGGCTGACCAAGCCCCATTTGCCGATGTTGCTCGGCTTCCTGGTGCTGGTGGCCGGGGTGTCGGTAATTGACGCCACCTTCACCTATCTGAGCAAGCGGCTGGTGGATGATGCGATTTTGGGGCAAGACCAACAGGCGTTGCGGACGATTATGACCCAATACGCGCTGCTGACGATTGTGCTGGCCGGTGGCGTTTTTGGCTTCATCTATCTGGCCGGGGTGCTGGGCGAGCAGGTGCGCTATGATCTGCGGCGCAAGCTGTTCAACCACCTGCAAACGCTCTCCTTTTCCTACTTCGACCGCACCCCCGTCGGCTGGATCATGTCGCGGGTGACGTCGGACACGGAGCGCATCGCTGACCTGGTGACCTGGGGCTTGCTCGATGTGACCTGGGGCATTACCGGCGTACTCACCTCCGTCACCTTCATGCTCTTCATCAACTGGCGCATGGCGTTGATCATCATCGCCATCATCCCGGTGTTGATCGTCGTCGCCTACCAGTTCCGCAAGCGCATCCTGACCGAATACCGCGAGGTGCGGCGGATCAATTCCCGGATCACCGGCGCATATAACGAGAACATCCAGGGCGTGCGCGTCACCAAGTCGTTAGCGCGGGAAGACCAGGACTTACGCGAGTTTCAAACGTTGTCGGGGAGCATGTTCCGCGCCAGCTATCGCGCCGCCTGGCTCTCGGCATTGTTCTTGCCAGCGGTGCAGTTGATCACGGCCGTTGGTGTGGCTGCGGTCGTCTGGTATGGCGGCTTGCAAACACAGATTGGGCAGATGACCATCGGCGACATTCAGGCGTTCATCGGCTATGTAACCTTCATGCTCTGGCCGATCCAGGAGATGGCGCGGGTCTTTGCCCAGATGCAGCAATCTATCGCTTCCGGCGAGCGGGTCTTTTCGCTGCTCGATGCGGTGCCGGATGTGCAAGATGCACCGGATGCGGCCGACGTGCCAACCATTCGCGGCGACATCGAGTTTCAAAATGTCTCCTTCTACTATGAAGAGGGCAAGCGCGTGCTGACCGACTTTAATTTGAAGGTGCGCGAGGGGGAGACGATTGCCCTGGTTGGGCCGACAGGTGGTGGCAAGTCTACCATCGTCAATCTTGTCTGCCGTTTCTATGAACCGAAGAAAGGGCGCATTTTGATCAACGGCCGCGACTATACCGAACTGACGCAACAGGCGATCCAATCGCGGGTGGGGATGGTGTTGCAAACGCCCCATCTCTTTTCGGGGACGATCCGCGAGAATTTAAGGTACGGCCGTCTGGATGCCACTGACGAGGAGATTGAGGAAGCGGCGAAGATGGCCGGGGCGCATGATTTCATCATCACCCTGGAAAATGGGTATGAGGAGAGCGTGGGCGAGGGTGGCAATCTGCTCTCGGTGGGGCAGAAGCAGTTGATCAGTCTGGCGAGGGCGATTTTGGCCGACCCCGACATCTTCATCATGGACGAGGCGACGAGTTCGGTGGACACATTAACCGAGGCGTTGATCCAGCGCGGGATGGAGGTGATGATGGTCGGCCGCACCAGCTTTGTGATCGCCCACCGCCTCTCGACGATCAAGAGGGCGGACCGGATTTTGGTGATTGAAGGCGGCCGTATCGCCGAGATGGGAACCCACGCCGAACTGATCCGCGCCCAGGGCCACTACTACCGCCTCTATACCCGCCAATTCCGCCGCGAACGAGAGGCGTCGTTGCAACCGGCGTTTGCAGGGTAACTATAGAAACTGGGTTTTCGTAAAACCCTGGTTTCTCAGTTTGCTGAATGTTGCGCTTCGTAGGAAGATAACACGATGGACACAATGAATGGAGATACGATAACGGTTTCGATTCCAACAGATCGGTTGAAGCAATTAAAGGCTTTTGCCGCTCGATTTCATGTTACACCAGAAGAATTGGTGCGCATCAGCGTTGAAGAGTTGTTGTCCCGACCGGGGCGTGGCGATTCCAGATCGGCCGTTTCCCTGGACGAATAAGCGCGACGAGTGGGATGAACCGGGTTGAACAATCATCTAGAAACCGGGTTTTTGTCAAAAACCCGGTTTCTGGCTTTCTGATAGAAAGCGATCATCTACTTCTACAGTAATATACGAATAGCGAGACCGAGCAGTAAGAGCGCAAAAAGCAGGTCGAGCCAACGGGCAAAACGGCCGTACCCTTCTCGAAACAGACGATAAGAAAAGAATATTGCGACGAATGCGTACCAGCTGCTGGAGACGAACGCCATTAGTAACGCCATTCGGGCTTTAATTGGCAGTGACGCGGCCGGATCGAGGACGGTGGTGAAGAAGGCGAGGAAAAAGACGGCCGAGGCGGGATTAGAGAGATTGGTAAACAAGCCGGTGCGATAGGCGGCGCGGCCGTTGAGCGCATTGGTCGCCTGGTCCTGGCCGGGAAGCGGGCGACTCACCCGTGTCTGGTAGAGCGAATAGAGGATTTTGAACGCCAGATAAGTGAGATAAAGCGCACCGACAATCCTAATTGTTTCGTATAACCAGGGGAGGCGAGTGAGCAACAACGTCACGCCAAAGAGGCCAGTTAGCAGCCAGATGAGGGTTCCGGTTAGCACACCAACGGCCGTTTGCAGACCGGCGCGTCGTGAGTGGATCAGGGCTGTGCGGGCGATGATGACGAAGTTGGGGCCAGGGCTAATGACGGCCGCGAAATAGATGCTGATAGCGACGAGAAGCGGGGTGGATTCGTTCATAGTTAGAGGAGCGGAGGAAGAGAAAGGTGTAGATGAGGAGGAACGGCCGTTTGGCACAAAGCTAGCTAAGATGAATGAATGTACATTATAATCGAAGATAGTTAAGATAGGCTATACCATACGGCCGTGAGGTAAGAATGGAAGAGAATATAATGGCACGGATTACGGTCAATCCACAAATTTTGATGGGAAAACCGACGATACGAGGGATGCGGATCAGCGTCGAGCATATATTAAACGCCTTAGCAGCTGGTGTGCCCCAGGAAGATTTGTTAGCAGACTACCCTGAACTAGAACCAGAGGACATATTGGCGGCCTTAGCGTACGCGGCGCAGTTGGTTGGTGAGACTCGAGTATATCCCGTTGCGATCTAGGTAGAATGGCTTTACGTTTACTGATTGATGTGAGCGTCGGCTATTTGGTTGAGGAGTGGCTGCGAGACAACGGCTATGATATTGTGGCTGTTCGTGACATTGACGCCTCTATGCCAGATGACGATATTTTAAGGAAAGCTGTGGTTGATAACCGTCTTGTCGTCACAATGGACAAGGATTTTGGCGAGATGGTTTTTCAATCTGGATTCGCTCATGCTGGTGTTCTATTGTTGCGTTTGGAAGTAGATACAAGTGCTGAAAAGATAGCCGTTATCTCCCATATCTTAGCCAATTTCAGTGAAGAAATTGAGGGACATTTCTGCGTTTACCAGAGAGGACGGCTTCGCATTAGAAGGAGAAAGGTGTGACTTGGTGGGGAAAAACCCTTTTTAGAGGATCCTGGATAATCATAGCTACTTTATTATTCACTGCCTGCGGCGGCACGACGGCCGAACCAACCGCCACCCCCACCCAAGACCCACAGGTGCGGGCCGGGGAAGTGGTCTTTATCCGTGAGTGTGCCCGCTGCCATAGTCTGGTGGAGGATGCGATCATTGTTGGGCCGTCTATGGCGGGGGTTGCCTCGCGTGCGGCCGAGCGTGTCCCTGACCAGGATGCCCACACCTATCTGATGAATTCGATTATGCGGCCGGGCGACTATCTGGTGGAAGGGTATCAAAATTTAATGCCCCAAGACCTGGCAAAGTCATTGACCGGCGAGGAGATTGATCAGGTAATGGCGTTTTTGCTTACTTTAGAATGAGGTGTATTGGTGTAATGGTGTATTAGTGTATTGATAGGCTATCGGACTATACCAGTCACCAGTACACCAATATACCAATACACCAATACAGTCATTTTGCACTCAAGAGGAGAAAATATGTCGAGAATCGGACGGTGGATCATTGGAATCGTTGGCGTGATTGTGTTGTTATTGCTGGGGGTGATCGTGGTGGCGGCCGTTGCCCCACAAAAAGCCGATCCGGCGATTGACATGGCCGCGCATGGGGCGGGGTCGAGTAGCGTTGAGCCGAGCTACTCCGGCTTGCAGCGCGAGTTTCCACCCCTCAACGAACCGACCGACAACCCAACCACGCCGGAAAAAGCGGAACTCGGCCGCTTACTCTTCTTTGATCCCGTTCTCTCCGCCAACAACGATTTCTCTTGCGCCTCTTGCCACCATCCCGATTTGGGCTTCAGCGATGGCCGGGCGACGGCCGCCGGGGCTAATGGCATTGAGTTAACCCGCAACACGATGAGCCTGTGGAACGTGGCATATGCACCGCGGCTGTTTTGGGACGGCCGCGTCGCGACTCTGGAAGAGCAGGCGGCCGTTCCGCTGACCCATCCCGACGAGATGGGTGTAGGGGATACGGCAGAAATGGTGACGGAGTTGGCCGCCATCCCCGACTATGTGGAACGATTTGGCGCGGCGTTTGGCGGCGGGGCGGAGGCGGTTTCGGCCGATAACGTCAACCAGGCATTGGCCGCCTTCCAGCGGACATTGATCAGCAACGACAGCCCCTTTGACCGCTATGCCGCCGGAGAGTTCGACGCGCTGACTGCCCAGCAACGGCGCGGCCTGGCCCTTTTCCGCTCCGGGGCGACGCGCTGCTTTGAGTGCCACACCGCGCCAACCTTCGCCAGCGATACCTTTCGCGTGATTGGCGTGCCGTCGGATGATCCGGGGCGTTCGGCCGTTGCCGGTGATGCCCGCGAGGGGGCGTTCCGCGTGCCGTCGTTGCGCAATATCGCCCTTTCCGCCCCCTATATGCACAATGGTTCGCTGGCAACGTTGGAAGAGGTGGTGGACTTTTATGCGCGGGGCGGCGGCCGTGATGAAGGGATGGAAAATGTAGATGTTTTTGTCAGTGGCTTTGAGCTGACCGAGCAGGAACGAGCCGACTTGGTCTCCTTCCTTTATGCACTGACCGACGAGAGCCAACTGCCGGAGATTCCGGCGGCCGTCCCCTCCGGGCTGCCCGTTGTTGCCTCGGTTGCCAACCCGCAACGCGACGTAGCGGCCGAACACAACGCCGGAACGAGCAATGACGAAACGGCCGCTTCCCGTGAACCAATGGTCATCACCGTTCAGGAGGGAGAGACGATTCAGGCGGCCGTAGACCGCGCCCAACCTGGCGATGTGATTGAAGTCCCTTATGGTGTTTACCACGAGCGCGTCGTCATTGATATGAGCGACATTACCCTGCGCGGCATTCCCAACGAAGCCGGTGAATTTCCGATTTTAGACGGGGAAGGGGTGCTGTCCGAAGGGGTGATCGCCTCTGGCAACAACTTCACCGTCGGCTACTTGCACACGCGCAACTATACCGACAATGGTGTGCTGGTCGAAGGGGTGACCGGCGTCCATTTCCACGACATCTTTGCCGAGAATGTGGGCACGTATGGCGTCTATCCGGTGCAAAGCACCAATGTGCTGGTGGAACGGGTGACGGTGACGGGTGTGGACGATGCCGGTATCTACGCCGGGCAATGCGAGAACGTCGTTATTCGCGACAGCACAGTTTATGGGAACGTAATCGGCATTGAAGTAGAAAACACGCTTGGCGGCGAGGTGTATAACAACCACGCCTATGACAACAGCCTCGGCGTGCTGGTCATCCTCTTGCCGCAATTGACCTCAAAAATCTCCTCCGGCACGCTGGTCTATGACAATCTGATCGAGGCCAACAACCATCCCAACTTCGCGCCGGAAGGCTCAACGGCGCGGATCGCCCCACCAGGGACGGGGATTTTGCTCGTCGCTTCCGATGATAACCGGGTCTATAACAACGAGATTCGCGACAACAAAACGGCCGGGCTGGCTCTATTCAGCCTGACCGGAACGGGGGCATTTGACGCCGATGAGATTGACGTAGGCCCCTTGCCGGAACGGAACCACACTTACAACAACACCTTTGCCAACAACGGCTATGACCCCGACCCCGTGGTCGCCGAGTTGGGCATTCCGGCCGGGGATATTCTCTGGGATGGCTCCGGCGCGGGCAATCGCTTCGACGAACCCGGCGCAAGCGGTGGCTTTCCACCCATCCTCCCCGGCAGCGGCTGGCCTGGCTTTTTGCAACGGGCGTATGGGAATGTTCTGAATTTTGTGATTGGGTTGGTGGCGTAAGAAGAGAGTAGGAGAGTAAGAGACTTGGAGACTGGGAGATTGATCCAGTCTCCTAATCTCTCAGTCTCCTAGTCTCTCAATCTCCAATTCTCTAATCCTCTATCCCCACCAACTCCACCACACTCGTTTCCCCTTCGTCGGTGAACAGGTCGGGTGATTCCTGGCGTACCATGCCGATGTTTTCGACATACCAGGTGGATTGATCAAGGTCAAAGGACATCAGCGGCATAGACGTTTCACCGACGGTGGTGACGACGGAGATAGTTCCAGTGGAATCCACACGCACGGCCGCCGGATAATCACCAGCCGGAACGCTCACTTCCTCAATGGCGACGACCTCGTTTTCAAACTCCATCGTCTGCTCCCATTGAAAGCTCATCCCTTCGCTTTCGCCAATACCCTGCACCACATAGCGAGTGGTCCAGCTTTCGCCGGGCGTCATCCGCGTGGAAGCGGGCACGGTCAGACCGTTTGCTTCGACGACGGTGAACTCCATCTCCATGCCCATTTCCTCTGGGAATTGCAGCGGGCCAGGGGAGAGGATGCCTTCATCGTTGCATTGATAGGTTTGGGAGAAGGAAGATGTCTCGCCTTCGTCGTCGAAGTTGTAGGTGGCGACAAATGAATCATCGGCGACTTCGCTGTAGGTGACGGTATACTCGCTTTCGCCGCTGAGGCCGTCACTGCTGCGATAGCGGTAGGTGGTTCCATCGACAACGGGGAAGTAAGGGTTGGCGCAGTCCCCTTCGACAATGGTGCCCCCGCTGGTCGCTCCGCCGCCACCCTGGTCAATGGCCTCTGGGGTATAGGTCGGCTCTACCTCGTCGGTTGCGGCCGCTGGTTCCGTAGCTGGTGATTCTGTGGACGGCGCGGTCGTGGATTCGGCTTGAGTCGGGGGTTCGGCCTCTGCCGTAGGGTCGGCTTCGGCCGTGGGTTCCTCCATCGCAGTCGGCACGGCGACAGTTGTAGCTTCCCCTTCGGGGGTCGCCGTCGCTTCGCCGCCCCCACAAGCAATGAGAGCCAGACCTAACAATAAAATGAGGATGACTATTAAAGCGCGTCTGATTGTAGTTACAAATACAGTATACTTTGTGTTCATAGAGGTGATTGTAGGGCATCACCAGACCGCTGTCTATATGCCCATGTCTATAGAGTTATAGGTAGGTTGCGTCGCTCATGATTTCAAGCTAAGACCCATGCTCTACAGTAACCCTACAACTGCTCCAATGCTCGCTGCTTAACGATGGCTTAGCCTGGAGAAAGAAAGCTTGCCTGGAAAGGGAATTTGAACGATCATAAGTGATCGTGTAACAATATAGAGTACACGACTAATAATTTTTGAGGAGAGGTTTTATATTTATGTCAAATCGTCGAAATAGACCGGTGCGCGGCCGCAAGGCACAGGCGCAAAGCACCAATAACAACACACGCACGGCTATTATTGTTGCTTCCATCGTTGTGGGTGTCAGTATCCTGGGGTACTTACTTTACCTCAGTTTGCGGCCGGAACCGGAGATCACTGGTATCGTCAATCACCCCCGCCCTTCAGCCGGCCATGATTCTAACATCGTTTATGAGTTCACTGAACTGCCGCCGGTTGGCGGGACCCACAACCCCGCCTGGCAAAATTGTGGCATTTATGATCAACCGGTTGAAGCACAACATGCGATCCACTCGATGGAACATGGTGCGGTGTGGATTACCTACCAGCCAGATCTGCCTGAAGCAGAGGTTGAGCAACTGCAAGATATGGTACGCGGCGAGGGGTACATCATCCTCAGTCCCTGGCCGAATTTGCAAAGCCCTATTGTGATGACCGCCTGGGGGTTGCAGTTGGAGTTGGATTCGGCCGACGACGGCCGTATTCAGGATTTCATTGACCGCTATCGCGTTGGCCCGCAAACGCCGGAGCGTGGCGCGTCCTGCTCTGGTGCGGTTGGCGAACCGATTGGTTAAAAATCTTAGGAATTACACGCTTGCACCAGGTAGCGGTGCAAACGCGAATCAGGCCGGACGGTTGAAGCGTATAGCTGGCGGCCGTTCGGCCTGGATTCGATGGATAGTAGCCTACTCCTCGCTAGACGGTTCGCCCGATTCTAACAGGCATAGTTGAGCCACAGATCCTTTTTATCGTAGTTATAGTGGCCGTATTGGTTAGAATTTAGGTGGATGCCATCCAGCTTCAACCCAACGAAAATGCTCGCTCCACTGTTGGCGGCGTGGATGAAATAGATTCACTTGTTGCTGAGAAAGTGGATCAACACCAAAAGTCTTAGCCCACTTAAAGCTGTTGTACCAACTACAAGCCAGGCACAAGTTATCCTCATCTGATTCTCCACCGCGCGAGATGGGAATAATGTGTTCTATATTCATTTGTGCGCCACTAATTTCCTGAGCAGTCTGGCAATATTCGCAGCTATGGTGCGCCAAAGAAGCAATTTTATCTCTAACCGCTTTAGAGATATGATCCATAGTGTCCCTAGGGGTTAGCTAATAGAGGTTTCCCGGCACGAAGACTAAGTAACGCAAAAGCGCGCGCTTTTAAGAGTGTAAGCCGTCCATACTCCCGCCGTAACACTTCCAATTCCTCCTGCTCGGCCGTTGTCAACTCGCGCTCACCCTGTAACTCGGAAAGCAAGCGCATTCGCTTCTCGTCTCGTGGAACTAACATTAACCGCGCAATATCCCAAAGCGCCTGATTATCGAGCCACGTCATCTCAGTTAATTTAGCGCTCAACTCTGCCGGGGCATCATGAATTTCCGGTAGAACTGATTGTACCATATCGGCCAATACTGCTTCAACCGGCTGCTGCAGAACGGCTGCCGCCTGTCTGGCCTGTTCCATCGCTTGTTCCGGCAAATCTAAGGTAATGGTCGTCATAAGCACACCTCTCTTATCGCCTAAATCAACTATATAGTAACACAAACCAATATTTGCGTAAATCTGCGCAGTATCCGTATCATCTACTTAGTTACTATCGGCCGTCCGGCGTAGTAGCGGCTCTTGAATCGCCTGGGCGTCTAGCTTACTTGCCCCCAGAAAGGTGACGAAGCGGCCGAAGCCGCGGGCCAATGCTTCGGCAAAGGCTTCATCCCGGCCGAACGCCTCATCCTCCAACCAGAAGCCGAGAATGACGAAGGTATTGGTTGTCCGGTCGAGTTTGCTGTCGAAGCGGGCTACCAGCCGGTCGCCCCACAACACCGGCAGTGTGTAGTAGCCGTACTTACGCTTGTCTACGGGCTTGTAGACCTCCCACACGTAGTCAAAATCGAAGAGAATTTTGGCGCGGCCGCGTGCGCTGACGGGATCGAGCGGGGCGAGGAAGACTACTTCTTCAGTGGTGGTTGCGCCAACTGGCGTCCATTGTGGCGGCACACGCCCCGCACTCAATTCTTGGAGTAATTGGGCGTCGCTACCGAGCGCGAAGTGGGTTGCCTTCCAACCTTCCACCTTCACCTCAATCAGGTCGCCATCGGCCAATAAGGGATCATATTGCTTATCGAATGGTACGCCGCGTTGCCACGCATCGGCCGTGCGCTTCGGCCGCAATAGGCCAGAAAAGCTGATGTCCTTTTTGATCAAAAAACGGTCGGTCTCGTCGTCGCTGTTTTCTCGGATCAGATGGGACGGCGCGACCGTTTCGGTAAGGGCATAGACGCGCTCGAAATTCTCGCGGTGGTGGGTCATCACCTCACCAGTGCGCCACAAGTAATATAGCGCGAGTGAACTGTCTTTGCGGCCGCGATAACTTTGCGTCCGTTTCCGCGTCGCCATCTTAAAGTCACGATTGCTCACGGTGCCGCGCTCTTTCAAAATGGCCCGTATTTCGCCGATGGCCTCGGCATGGTCTTGCCCCATCTGGTGAATGCGTTTATCCGTACCCGCCTCGCCCTCACGCTCGCGGCGCATGACCACGCGCCAGTACGGCAGCTCCTCCATCGGCCGCGTTGCCAGCCAGCCCCCCCAGTCGAAAAAGTGGCGCTGCTCGTAGGTCGCCACTTCCCACATGCCGGGTGTATAATCGAGGACGCGGCTGTGCAGTTGGATGTCATGGCTGCGGGCGATAATTTGCAGTGGGTCGAGTTGTAGATACTCTATCTCCCGCATCGCTTGTGCTGTGCCGTTGATGCCTTGCCAGCGACGGCCGGGCCACAAGCCTTGTTTGCCGAGGATGAAGCGACGTGCAGTGTTGAGATCAATCGTTAGCATAATGGTCGGTAGCCGGTAATATCGGGTTACTCTCCCCACGTATTCACTTTGACCGGATGGAGCGACACGACCACGCGTGTCTCACCCGGTTGGTCAATGGTGCTAAAATCCACATTCCCATATTTGCTGCCGAGTTTGCTGGCAAAGGCGTAGCCCTCATCCGGTTCAATCTCGGCGCGGGCGCGTATCTCCAACGTCCGGTATGGCGTTGCCGGATCGAGGATAAACAACGTGCATTCGGGATGGTTTTGCAGGTTTTTTACTTTCTGGCGTTTGGTGTTGAGCGATAGCCGGATGGTGCCGTCCTCGTCTAGTAGAAACCATAATGCCGACACTTGCGGATAGCCGTCTAGCCCGATGGTAGCCAGCACGGCCACATCGGCTTCCAGCAGGTCCTGGTGTGATTTGGGTATCGTTGTCATCTATCTAATCCTTGCAAATCGTGGTGATTTTCCTCTGTTGTCGCCAAATGCGCCTATTGATCAAACGCCTGCATGGTGTTGACGATGCGCTTGATTTGCTTGATGTGCGGCCGTTCGTGGGTCGCCATCCACTGGGCATAGGCGTGCAGGCTCTTCATATACGGCTTTCCCGCGCCCGTCACGGTCGCCGCGCGTGTCCAGGCTTCGGGTGCTAATGATTTTAGCACAGCCAGTAGATCTGCGCGTTGGAGGGTAAAGGCGTAGAGCGAGGTGTGAAAGTCCTGTTCGGGGTAATCCGTGTTTTTGATCCAGGTTCTGGGATTAACAGCGCGGATGGTGGGAGTATCTTCGGCGATGATCGTCGCGAGGTAGCCGCCCCAAACGTCAGCACAGGAGCGCAGATGAGCGAGTACCTCGCTGGCCGACCACTCATTGGGGCTGGGACGGGTTTGTAATTGAGCAGGG
Organism: uncultured Ardenticatenaceae bacterium; assembly: GCA_964410625.1. Lineage (GTDB taxonomy): Bacteria > Chloroflexota > Anaerolineae > Promineifilales > Promineifilaceae > CAYPHY01. The sequence goes on from CAYPHY010000036.1 coordinate 36,984, forward strand.
GCCAGCACGGCCGTAAGCGTGGCGATGCGCGATGGCCCCTCCCTAAGGAGGGTCAATATCTCCTCAATAGGCAGTACTCTTTCCGACAAGCGACATCACCTCAGAAAATAGCTCACGCAAAGCACGCCAAGACGCAAAGAAAAAACTTAGCGACCTTTGCGCCTTTGCGTGAGACATTTTCATCCCTTTTCGTTAGCTCTGTATAAAGCTTCAAAGATATGGAAGATGTAATCCTGGTACTCGGTCTCCAGGCCGAGATCGTTGAGTAACCTGAGAATTTGGGCGCGATGATCGGTGGCGTGATTTACTACGTGCAGTAGCACTTGCCAGACGATGAGTTCTCTGTCCTCTTCTGGTTCTTCGATTGGCTTTGTGAACAACATATCGTCGCGCAATTCAGCCAGATAGCGGCGCATCCGTTGCTCAACCTCATCTCCATAGGCGCGAACGACGCTCCGGTCGTCGAGGTCGGAGGGGGAAGGCGGTTCCAGGGGGGCGATGTTTTGCAGTTCGCTAAACCACAAATCATCCGCTTCCATCAGATGGATAACTTGATCGCGAACAGAGCCACGAGAGTAGTTTGCCGGTTGGGCGAACTGTTCATAGGATAGGCGGGGGACATACCTGTCCCACAGTTTGCGGTTTTCGGCGAAGTGATAGTCATAGTATTGGCGAAAGGCATTGGCGTTCATGTCTCAATTTACTCTCCTGAAGATGGTACGCAGATGACGCGGATGAAACGCTGATTTACGCGGATTTTTAATGATACGTACTCGCGCCTTGAGTCCTCACGAATTTTATCCTTATTGGTGAAAATTCGTGCTAATTCGTGGAGCGCCTTTTCAACTTCCCACTCGCGGAACGGAGTCGTCAACGGGGGTATGGGCCTGTCCGAGGAATAGATTTAGTTGCGCGGCGTGTTCCTGGATGTGGCGCATGGAGTAAAGCTGTAGCTCGACAAAAGAGAGTTCACGGCCGATCCAATCGAACCAGCACGGCCGTCCTGCCGTCTCTGCGGTCAGGGTTTCAAGGGTCGTCTGGCACTTTTGGCGACAGTGAGCTAGATAGATCTGCACATCCTCTTTTGTATAAGGCGTTGTGGGCAGCCCGTCGGCGTCTTTCTCATAACGCTGCAAGTGGTTGGGGAGTGTAAAGCCTGCGGCCGTGCCACCCAGATACAGGTCGAGCCATTTGAGGGTGTGGTAGGCGAGGAACCAGAACTCGCCATATTCTGCACGCTCCGGGTCATGCCATACGCGGCCGCGCCACCATTCATCGGGACAACCACGAAGTGCGTTGTCAAGCGTGTCAATCGCCGCTCCCATCTGCTGCCAGATGCTTGTTTTCCAGATGTTGAGCATACCGTTAATACCTTGCGTCTCTGCTTCTCTATATCTCTGCGTTAATGGTTTGGTGTTATAAAGCAGCAACTTTTTCCCCAGCCCAGGCCACCCAATCGGGAGCCTCTACCCCCTGTTGTCCGAGATAGAGGCTTAATTGGGCTGTGTGTTCCTGGACATGGCGCATGTTGTAGAGCAGCAACTCCGCGAAAGAGAGTTCGCCCCAAGGAAAGGCGCACGGCCGTCCCGCTGCCTCGTCGGTTAGCGTTTCAATCGTACGCTGGCATCGTTGGCGACAACCGACCAGATAATCTTGCAACTCCTCTTTGGTATAGGGCCGTTCCGGGAAAGGGCCATGTTCGTCTTGCTCGATTAGCGTGAAGGGTGGCGGGGGGACAAAGCCTTCTTCGGAGCCGGTCAGGTAGAGATCGAGCCAGAACAGGGTGTGATAGACGACATACCAATACTCCGGCCGCGCGGTCGGATCAGGCCACAGACGGCCGCGCCACAACTCATCGGGACAGGCGCGGAGGGCATTTTCGAGCATATCAATCGCCGCCCCGAACTGCTGCCAGGTACTCGCTCTCCAGTTAATATTCATCTTTGAAGCCCCTAAACGTAGGATGCGGGAACGCAGATAAACGCGGATACCAACTTGCGCCTATTGTTGTTCCCCTTGCTCCAGCCAGGCGCGGATGTCTGGCTCGTGGTCGTCATAGAAATGGTCGAAGAACTCACCGATGGGGAAGCGTTCGCCGCCCACCCAGACGAGATAGTAGCTGCGGCCGTGCCGGATTTCATCAATCTGTACGTCGTCGGGCAAGCCCTCCACCAGGGCGAACAACTGCTGGAGCAATTGTTGCGATTCATCAAGGAGTTCGCGTACCGAACGGCCGCGACCGGACTCATAAATCCACTCGTTGATTTCATCCTCTTCTTGTAGCTGTTCTGGCCAGGGCGGTGGTGGTTGCGGGTCACCGCGCTGTGCGGCCTGGAGATGGTCGTTAAATTTACGCTGCCAGCCGTTCAGATGGGCGATAATATCCTTGACCGACCAGTGTGCAGCCACGCCAGGTTGCTCCATGCGTTCCGAGCCAATCTGCTCGATAGACGCTGCCCATTGCTGGTACTCGTTCTGTAGCCAATTCAGTAGTTCAGATTTTGTCATGGGTCACTCCTTAGAAAATAGTTACGCGGATGACGCTGATTCCATTTATAACAGTGCGCGTGTACACACTGTGTTTCCATCGAATCAGGCCCATTATAGAATCTTTGTTCTAGGAAGGCAAGAGAAAAACGGTCGAGTATTAGAGGAATTATTTGAACATCCAACTAAGCACACTGTTTCAAAAGTGATCGCAACGTCATTCCGAGCGGAGCGAGGAATCCCTATCAATACGGGTTAACGAAATCGCAAGGGATTCCTCGCTCCGAAGACTCCGCTCGGAATGACAGCTGGGTTACTTTTGAAACAATGTACTAAGCATAACCAAGCCGGTCCATCATCGGCTTGATGAGCGGTAGTATACGCTCGATGGCGCGGCCGTTCTGTTTGCGCCACTTTTCTTCGCCGGGGGTGCTGGTGACGTTGACCAGGGGCAGACCGGTGGCATAACGGCCGATAGAATTCGCGTAGCCAATATCAAGAAAGTCGGCTATTTGTGGGAGAACGGCCGCTGGCGTAGTAACCAATTCCTCATAGTGAACGGTCAGATAGGGGACAGTTCCGGCCGTTTCTGCTTGGTGGGCGAGGACGGCTTCGTTGCAGCGCATCCATTGCCAGGCGCAGATTTCTTCGAGAGGAGCGGCCGTTAGCTCGCGCCAGCCAGGGATAAGGGTGAAGGCCCAACGGCCGCGGCTATCCCCCGGAATTGCCAGTGATTCGGGAACTTGATAGCCAGGAAAAAGGTGCGGATGTCGCCACCCTTCGATCAGCGAGTTGACGTTGGTACGGCCGTCGCGCACCAGATAGAGAATACGGGCATCGGGGAAAAGCGCGAGGAGGAAGGGCAGACGGAGACAGTTCTCCGGAGTTTTTTCAAGTAAGCGGATCGGCCGCCGGGCGTCCCCACGCAGCCGGTTGCGAAAGCGGACAAGCGTGCGGATGGCGTCCAATCCTTGTTGGGGGAGTGCGCTGGTGGCGGCCGCGCCGGAGTCGGCCGAACGGCCGCGCTGTTTGATCGTTTGCCAGAGGGCGCGACGGCCGAGCCAGCGGCGAAAGGCATTGACCCGCCGCCAAAATGTGCCGGGGGCGGCCTGTTGTTGGAAGGCGGTGAGCATGTAGTCGCGGGAGGTGGGGGTCAGGTCGGCGGCCGATAGCTCGCCTGATGCCCAATTTTTGACCGCCGGGTGGTGGTAGCGCTCGATGATCCCCTTGCTCTCATAGCCGATGGACCATAACTCCGGTGCTTCGGAGAGGATGTTGTAGAGTAGCGACGTGCCGGAGCGCGGACAGCCGATGATCAGGACGGGGGCGGTGATCATGGTTTATATGCTAACAAGAAAAGAGAAATGAACAATGAGGCAATGGACAATGAACAATGGGGGAATGAACAATGAGGCAATGAACAATGAACAATGAACAATGAACAATGGGGGAATGAACAATAATTTTTAACGCAGAGGCGCAGAGACGCAGAGGATTTTCCTCCTCTGTGCCTCTGCTTCTCCGCGCCTCTGCGTTAAATATCGTTCGCAATCCAACAATATTGGTTGTTTACCCTGCCATCCGTTCATTTCCCTATCCGCTGTTGTTGTTGTATAACTAACGGCCGACTGCTATGCGTATCCTCTGCCTGACCGCCAGACTTCCTTACCCGCCCAATCGCGGCGACCGCTTGCGGGCTTTCCACTTTATCCGTCAGTTGGCGACACGACATCAGGTGACGCTGGTTTCCTTTGTTGCCCGCGCCGAAGAGGAGATGTATCGCGCGGAATTAGCCCCCTATTGTGAGGCGATTCACCTGGTGCGGCAGAGCCGGGCGCGGTCGGCGTTGAGCGTGTTGGCGCGGTGCTGGCGGCCGTCCCCCTTGCAAGTCGCTTACTACCATTCGCGGCCGATGCAGCAGCTGGTCAATCGCCTGTTGCACGAGGAAGCGTTTGATGTCGCCTATGTCCATCTCTTGCGAATGGCCTCCTATGTGCTGGACGCGCCACACATGTTATACCGGGTGTTGGATTTGACAGATGTGATTTCACGGGAGCTGCTGGCCTCCTTGCGCTTTCGCGGGTTGCCCCAGCAGCACTTGTTTCGCCTGGAGGCGGCGCGGGTGGCCCGCTATGAACGGGAGTTGGCGCGGCTGTTTGAGGAGACGTGGTTGATTTCGGCCGCCGACCGGCAAGCCCTCTGTGGCGACTGCACGGGAATGAATGTGCAGGTGGTGACGAATGGAATTGACATCGCCCACTTTCGGCCGTTGCCGGGGAATGAACCGGGCAACCAACTGGCTTTTGTCGGCCATATGGGCGTCTTTCACAATGTGGACGCGGCCGACTATCTGGCGCATGAACTGCTGCCCCTTGTCCGCCAAGAGATACCGGATGCGACCTTGAAGCTGGTGGGGGCGGAGCCGGTCGGCCGTGTGCGGCGGTTGGCGGCGTTGCCGGGGGTGTCGGTCTTGGGCTTTGTGCCTGATCTGAACCAGTTGTTGAATGAGACGGCCGTATTCGTTGCCCCATTGCGTTTTTCGGCCGGGGTGCAAAACAAGGTGCTGGAGGCAATGGCGGCGGGTGTGCCGGTGGTGGCGACGCCTAATGTCAACGAGGGCATGGCGGCCGAGCCGGGACGGGAAATCCTGTTGGCGGAGGATGCGGTGGGGTTGGCGGCGGCCGTTGTGGGTCTGTTGCGGGATGATGATTTACGAAAGCGGGTTGGTCTGGCGGGACGTGCCTTCGTCGAGCGTCGTTTTCGCTGGGAGGGGGTGCTGGAGCGGATGGAGAAAATTGAACAGACCTTGTAGCCCGGTTTGCCCAAACCGAAGCTTGCGGGTTAGCAACCTGCGCTACGAGTTATGCGAAAATTCGTGAATTAACCGGCT
>CAYPHY010000036.1:42460-51355 GCA_964410625.1 uncultured Ardenticatenaceae bacterium
TGCGGGTTAGCAACCTGCGCTACGAGTTATGCGAAAATTCGTGAATTAACCGGCTTGACCATATAATCAGGGGTCGAGGAATAGATTATTTATGGATTCAAAATTGTCTCGCTGGTGTGAAGGGCTGATCGAGGTGGGCTGGCTGGCGGCCGTTCTCGCTATCCCCCTCTTTTTTAATATCCACTCCGAACGGGTGTTTGAGCCGGACAAGCTGACGCTGCTGCGCTCGATTGCGCTGGTGATGGCCGGGGCGTGGGTGGTCTGGTTTGTTGACCGGCGGGGCTGGGAGCCGCTGCGCGGCCGTTCCCCCTGGCGCTGGCGCAACCCGGAAGCGATGTGGCATCGGCCGTTCGTCTTGCCCGTGTTGGCGATTGTTGTCGTCTACCTGCTGGCGACGCTCTTCTCCGTCACCCCCCGCGTCAGCTTCTTCGGCTCCTACCAGCGACTACAGGGAACGTATACGACCCTCTCCTATATCGTCATCTTTGCGCTCATGGCCGGTCATATGCGCTCCCGCGCCCAGGTGCGGCGGCTGATCACAACGGTGATCGTCACCAGCATCCCCATCTCCTTCTATGGCCTGCTGCAACACTTCAGCCTTGATCCGTTGCCCTGGGGCGGTGATACGTCCCGACGTGTGGCCGGACACATGGGCAACGCCATCTTCATCGCTGCCTACCTGATCATGGTTGTGCCGCTGACGTTGGGGCGGATCATTGACGCCTTTAGCGACATCCTGACCACCGAAGTGTTGTCCTATGCCGATGTGGTGCGTTCCTCCATCTATATCTTCACCCTGGCAATTCAACTGCTGGCGATATACTGGTCGGGCAGTCGCGGGCCGCTGCTTGCCCTGGGCGTCGGCCTTTTCGCCTTTACCCTGATTCTTTTGGTGTCGCTGCGTAATGCGGCCGCCAATAAAGGATCGAACCGGCTACGAGACATCATTCCCGCCCTGCTCTTCCTGATTCCTGCGCTGTTGGCCTTGTTCCTCAGCGGCCCGGTGGGAGCGGCCACCACCCCGCTAATGGGCTTCGCCTTCTTCATCGGCATCCTCTTGTTGTCCGTCCTCGGCATTTTTATCCTGATGGCCGTCGGCCGAGGCTGGAGGTGGCTCTGGTTGGGCTGGATGCTGCTGACGGCATTCGCGGCGACATGGCTTGTCCTCTTTAACCTGCCTAATCCAGGAGTGGGCGGCGTGTTCAACACCTTCGAGGAGTGGCGCGAACTGCCGACGATTGGAACCTACGGCCGTATGCTCGACCCCAGCAACGACACTGGCCGCGAGAAAAGCGGCCGTGTGCGCGTGCTGATCTGGGAAGGGGTGGTGGACCTGATCACCCCCCATGCGCCGATCGAGTATCCTGATGGGCGAACAGACCCGTTTAATGTGATGCGGCCGTTGATCGGCTATGGGCCGGAGTCTATGTATGTCGCTTATAACCGCTTCTATCCGGCGGAGCTGGCGACGGTGGAGGCGCGTAATGCCTCGCCTGACCGCTCGCACAATGAGACCTTTGACACGCTGGCGATCACCGGCATGGTCGGCTTCCTCGCCTGGCAGGCGTTGTATCTGAGCGTGGTCTACTATGGCTTCCACTATCTCGGCGTGGTCCGTTCGCGGCGCGACCGCAATGTGTTGGTCGGTCTGTGGGTGGCGGGGGCGGTGATCGCCGGACTAATCAGCATCGCGCTGATCGACCCCATTTACTTTGGCGTTGCCGTGCCGACTGGTGTGATCGTCGGCGTGGTGGCTTACCTGATCTATCATGCGCTGTTCAGCCGGTCGAGCCGTGATGAGATGGAGGAGGGTGCGGTAGCCGACCCGTTCCACGTCGATCGCTTGTTGATGGGAGCGTTGGTGGCGGCCGTTCTCGCTCACTATGTGGAAATCCACTTTGGCATCGCCGTTTCCAGCACGCGCCTGCACTTCTTTGTCTATATTGGCCTGATGTTTGTCCTGGGCCACGTGCTTCCACGCTTGAGGGGTGAGGTTCAGGCGGCGGAAGAAGCGCCAGCGCCTCCCGTCTCGAAGAAGCGACGCAAAGGGGCAGCAAGCGAGGTATCTCGGCCGCTCCCCACTGCGGGCGGAGGGTGGGGGCCGCTGGTGTTGGTGGCGGTGCTGATCGCGCTCATCGTCGGTATTCTCGGCTACGACTTCATCACCTATTCGCCGCCACCAGGGAAGGAGATCGCCGGACCGGCCGATTTGGGCGTGGGCGAAATAATCCAGCAGTCCCTGCTACTCAATGCCAGACGCGACTTTATGGACTCCCCTTTCCTGTTCCTGTTGATCATTATTACCTGGTTACTCGGTTGGCTGCTCTTTCTGAGCGAGATGATCAAACATGGGGAGCTGAAACTGCCATCCGCGATGCGCGAGGGGTTGGCGGAGCAGCGGCGCAAGGGAGCGGCCGCGCTCTTCGCCGTGATGGGCCTTGCCGGGTTGGTGGGGCGATTGTTGACGCTGGACGCACGCTCGGCGGGGACGATTTTGGGCGGTGGGTTGGCCTTCATTTGGGCAACGGTCTGCCTGTGGACGGCCTATCGTCTATTGACGAACGCCAGAGAATCGCGCTTGTTGGGCGGGGTTTTGGCCTTAGCGGGGCTAACCTTTGTCTTGCCGTTGCTGGTGGCCGGGGCCGGTCTGTATGCGCTTCCGTTACTGGTAGCCAGCGCGATCGCGCTCTATCTGTTGTGGGATAGGAGCTGGAGTGGTTCAATTGCCGCAGGAGGCGTATTGGTCGGTCTGTCGTTGGCGGTGGGCTTGCTTTATACCTATTTCCATGCCTCGCTCTACCGCGCGTCGCTTTTCTTTCGTCCTCCAGCCGGAGCCACCAGCATGGCCGAAGTGCGTGCCGCCGAAGCAGCGCAAGCGGCCGGTTATCTCAGCTTCTTCTACCTCTTTTTCTTTGCCATGTTGCTCCTCGGCGCAACGGCTCTCGTCTGGCCTGCGCTGGGCGGCATCCGGCGGCGAGGGAAGAACAGCAGCATCGCCCCGGCGGCCGTCTCCTTGTTGGTCGTTGCTGTTCTCAGCGGCTGGCTGATCAGCCAGACCAACATGCGCGTGGTGCAGGCGGATATGATCTTCAAACGAGCGCGGCCGTTTGATGAAGATGCCGGTCGCCTGACCGGCAGCGACCCAGAGACGGCAGCGGCGACCTGGGAGGCGGCGATTGCCATCTATGAGCAAGCGATTGAGTGGGCGCCGGAGGAGGACTTTTACTACCTCTTTCTCGGCCGCGCTTACTTGGAGCGTGCGGGGCTGGCGGCTGATCCTGCTACGCAATCGGCATTGCTGGCGGAGGCGCAGGAACGGTTGTTGCTGGCACAGGACATCAACCCGTTGAACACCGACCATACTGCTAATCTGGCGCGGCTGAACACCCGTTGGTATGGGGTCGCTGATAACGAGGCGGAACAGGCACAACGACTGGAGACGGCCGAAGCCTATTACCAGGAAGCGTTGAAACTCAGCCCGCAAAACTCGGTCATTCGCAATGAGTATGCGCGGTTGGCCTTAGAGTTGGAAGGGGATTGTGATAAGGCGATCCAACTTTATGATGAATCCTCGAGGATTGACCCCTTCTTCACCGCCACCTATCTGGCGCAGGCGGAAGCGTTGGTGACTTGTGGGTCGGCGATGGAGGAAGGGGAACGGCGGCCGTTTTATCAGGCGGCGGCCGACAGCCTGGAAGAGGCGTTGGCCCGCGACGCCGGCAACATCATCGCCTGGATGCAACTGGCGGAGATGCAGTTGCAGGTGGAGGCGTATGACGAGGCGCTGGCGGCCGTCGAGGGAGCGCGGGAACACAACACTGAAAACCGCCTGCCAGAGTGGGAGCTGAACACGATGGAAGCGCGGATTCACCTCGCCGACGGCAACCTCGACGAGGCGCGACGATTGACCGAAGCAGCACTGGCGGCCGCGCCAGAGAGTGCCGTTGAGCAGCTTCAGTCGTTGTTGGCGCAGATTGAGGCAGAGGGGGGGTAGGATGACAGGGTGACAGGATGACAAGGTGAAGAGGTGACAAGGTGACAGGGTGAGGGGGTGAATCAGTGTTCACCTAGTCTCCCCCTCACCTTGTCACCCCCCCACCTTGTCAGCTTTAACATGCGAGCCTTTATCGCCATTTTTTTCGTCGCTCTGATGGTCACGGCCGTCAGCATCCCCTGGGTGCAACGGTTGGCTGTCGCCTGGGGCTTTGTGGATGCTCCGGCACAACGCAAGCTGCACCGTTCGCCGATGCCACTGATGGGGGGGATGGCGATGCTGGTCGGGGCGTTGGTCGGGGTGCTGCTCATTTATCAGGGGCAGCCGCCGCGCACGGTATTGGGCATTTTGTTGGCGACGACGGCCGTGGCGCTGGTCGGCTTGTGGGATGATTGGCGGCCGTTGCCTGCCTGGGCGAAGATCGGCGGCCAGTTGCTCGGCTTTCTGATCCTCGCTTACTTTGGCATCCGCGTGCAGTTGCCGCTGCCGGAGTGGCTCAACTATCTGATCACCTTCATCTGGTTGGTGGGGATCACCAACGCGATCAACTTCCTGGACAACATGGATGGCTTGAGCGCGGGGATCAGCGGTGTGGCGGCGGCGTTTATGCTGCTGCTGGCGTTGATGAACGGGCAATTTTTGGTGGGGGCCTTGGCGGCTGCGCTCCTCGGGGCCAGCCTCGGCTTCCTGCGTTATAACTTTAAACCGGCGCGTATCTTCATGGGGGATGTTGGTTCCCTCTTTCTCGGTTTTTTTCTGGCGGTGTTAGGCATCCAACTGCGCTTTCCGGGCAACAGCAATCTCATCACCTGGATGGTTCCGGTATTTTTGTTAGGATTGCCCATCTTTGACACGACGTTGGTGGTGGTGTCGCGCATTCGGCGCGGGCTGAGTCCGAACACGGCCGGGAAAGACCACACCAGCCACCGCCTGGTGCAGCTTGGCCTCAGCCAACGCGAGGCGGTGTTGGTGCTTTATCTGATCAGCGGCACATTGGGAATCATTGCCGTCTTTATCACCGAAGCTACAATTCTGGAGGCGTATCTGGTGGCGGCTGTGGTCGCCTTATTCGCTGTGTATGCTATCTGGTGGTTAGAGAGGCGTTGGAGATTAGAGATTAGAGATTAGAGATTGGGAGAGTGGAGACCAGGTAAAAATCTCACGCAAAGGACACCAGGTTTTCTTATCCTTCGGTATTGCTCAGGACAAGCTTTTGCGCTCTTATCGACTTTACGTGAGCTGATTTCTACGGAGGGTTATGGCGAAGTTTGGTAGGTTTTTGTATCCGTTTGTGGCCGGTTGTATTCCGATCATCCTTTTGTTTGGCTTCTTCGGTATCGGCCGAGGGGCGACGACGCAGCGTGTGACACCTCATGGCTTACCGGCGACGCACCGCGACTTCTTTTTGCCGGGGACGCAGCCGGGAACACTGCAACAGGCGATCCCCGATCCGGCAAGCTGCAACGTCTGCCATAACGAGCCGATCTATGATGCCTGGCGAGGGAGTATGATGGCCAATGCCGGGCGCGACCCCATCTTTTGGGCAGCGCTGGAGGTGGCGAATGAAGATGTGCCGGGGGTAGGAGACTTTTGTCTGCGTTGCCATACGCCGAAGGGCTGGTTGGAAGGACGCAGCCACCCGGCCGATGGTTCAGCGTTGCAAGCGATTGACATCCACGCCGGGGTGGCCTGCGAAATATGCCACCGTATGGTTGATCCTGTCCCTGGTTCGGCCGATCAGACGGCCGCGCTGGACATCGCCATCCGCGCCGCGCTAACCAGCACCTTACCTGCCGACCATGTAGGCAGCGCGATGTTGATCATTGACCCGTTGGACAATCGGCGTGGGCCGTTTGACTTGCCCCAATTTCCCTTCCACGCTGCCTTTCAGGCTGATTTCCAGGGGAATGAAGGGAACTACGTCACCCGTTCGCGGCTGTGTGGCTCGTGCCATAATGTGAACAATCCACTGCTCTCCTGGAACGAGAACCCGCCGGGGGGCGGGCCGCCGCAGTTTTGGCCGAATGAGATGGATGCGGCCGCGCCCTCTTTCGGGCAGGGGGCGCTCTTCCCGATTGAGTCCACCTTTGACGAGTGGCTGAACAGCAGTTATGCGACAACCGGCGTGTTTGCGCCGCAGTTTGCCGGGGAAAAACCGGATGGGATGGTTGGCGCGTGCCAGGACTGCCACATGCCGCGCCAAACGGGGTATGCGGCCGATAGTCTCAGTCCCACCTATCCCGTCTTTCGCGATTGCCAGACGTCGGGTTGCGTGCCGGCCCATGTGCTGGTGGGCGGCAATGCCTGGGTTCCACAGCTTTTGCAGGATGAGCGTTGGCGGTTGAACGCGGCCGCAGACGCGACTTATCTGGATGCCACCACCCAACAAGCACGCTCCATGCTGCAACGAGCCGCCACGCTGACTGTCGAGCTACAGGGCAGCGGGGCGCAGCGAGAGGCAGTTGTGCGCGTCGTCAATGAGACCGGCCACAAGCTGCCTACTGGCTATCCAGAGGGGCGGCGAATGTGGATCAACTTACGTGCCTATGATGGGGACAACCGGCTTATTTATGAGTCGGGGCGTTACAATCCGCAAACGGCCGTGCTGGCGAATGACAATGCGCTCAAGGTGTATGAAGTCAAGCAAGGGATGACGCCGGAACTGGCGGCGGAGCTTGGCTTACAGGGTGGGCCGTCGTTCCATTTTGTGCTAAACAACACCGTCTACAAGGATAATCGCATCCCGCCACGCGGCTATACGACGGCCGCCTATGACCGCCCCGGCTTGCGCCCGGTGGGGGCCAGCTATGCCGACGGGCAGTATTGGGACGAGACGGTATATACGGTCCCGCCAGCGACGGTGCGGGTGGTGGCGACGTTGTATTATCAGACTTCTTCGGCCGATTACATTGACTTTCTACGCACTAATGGCGGCGCGGATGCGGCGACATTGGGCGCTTTGTGGGATAGCTCCAAAAGCCCGCCGGTGGTGATGGCAACGGCCGCTTATCCCGCCGAGGAAAGATTTTTTATTCCTGTTGTCGGCCGGTAGAGATAGTATATTGGTCTATTAGGGTATTGGTGTATTCACATAGTAATCAATACACCAATATACCATTACATCATTACACTAATGAAGGAAGTGACTCATCTATGACCAAACGAACAAGCAATCAGGCATCTGTTTCAAAACGTAGGGAAGAAGCGCGACGGCGGGCGGAGGCGCGACGGCGGCAAATGATGATTCTGGGGGGCGTGGCGGTGGTCGCCATTGCCGCTATCTTGTTTGTCTGGCTGGTGTTGCCACGCCTGACGCCTGATCCAGAGCCGGAGGCAACGGCCGATGAAGGCAGCGCAGAGACGGAAACGGCCGAATTGAGCGACGAACGGCCGTTGACGGAGATTGAACCGGCCGAACGGGACGGCTACTATAGTGAGTATCCGCCGATGGTGATTGATACGGACAACGACTATGAGGCGGTGGTGACGATGGCCGACGGCGGGGAGATGCGACTGCGCTTGTTTGATGATGAAGCGCCGCTAACGGTCAACAACTTCGTCTATCTGGCAAACGAAGGGTATTATGACGGCACCACATTCCACCGCGTGCTACCCAACTTCATGGCCCAGGGGGGCGATCCATCGGGAACGGGCGGTGGCGGCCCTGGCTACCAATTTGAGGATGAGGTGGACAATGGGTTGACGTTTGACCGCGCCGGACTGTTGGCAATGGCTAACGCTGGGCCGGCGACGAACGGCAGCCAGTTCTTCATCACCTTTGTGCCAACACCTCATCTCAATGGCGGGCATACCATCTTTGGCGAATTGGTAGAAGGGGAGGATGTGCTTAATGCCATCACCCCGCGCGACCCGAATCTATTGCCGACGGAGCAGGGGGATGTGATTGAGCGGATTGATATTTTGGTCAATGGGGAGGGGTAGAGTTTAACCGAACTCAGTTTTAACGCAGAGGCGCAGAGGGACAGAGACGCAGAGAAAAAACAGGCTTTGCGCCTCTGCATCTCTGCGTCTTTGCGTTAAAAATGTCTGGTTATTCGCGACACCTGGCGTTTAGTAGGGATGGGAGCCGTCAGGGAGGGTGGCCTCGGCTAGTGTGGCGGCCTGGGCCAGCTGTTCGGGGAGAATAAGAGCGCACTCCAGGTTGGCTTCATGAAAATCAGCGCCTTCGAGCGTGGCTTCGAGCAGATCGGCCGCTCGTAGATCAGCATGATGCAAGACGGCATAGTCTAGTTGCGCCCGCCGCAGATTTGCGCCACGCAGGTCGGCGTCGGTTAAGTCCACTCCCCGCAGGTCTGCGCCATAGAGGACGGCGTTGGCTAGTTCGGCCGCGCGTAGATCACGGCCGCGCAAATCACGCCAGGAAAGATTGATTCGTGGGGCTGTCGCTTCCGGTTGTAAGGCCTCTGGGGTATAGCTCTGGCCGTTGGGGAGCGTCGCGCCAATGAGGGAGAGGGCTTGGGAGAGTTGTTCGGCCGTAACATCCGCCCCGGCCAGTTGCGCCCCGCTGAGGTCAGCGCCGTTGAGACGAGCGGCAGTGAGATCGGCGGCCAGTAAATTGGCGTCGCGCAAATTGGCGTCGCTCAAGTCGGCATGAATCAGCTTCGCTTCGCGCAGATTCGCCCGGCTGAGGTCGGCGCGGCTGAGATTGAGGTAGCTCAGGTCGGCTTGCGCCAGATGCGCTTTGCGCGGATTCAGGTAGAGACGCTGAAAGAACCATTGCCGTAACGACAGGTCGAAGGCAAGAAGCCGGAGGTAAAGGAAGTAGAAGCGTCGTTTCATCATCTGCCACTGCTTTTGCTTTGTAAAAGGGTTTACCAATAACTCATCATTGTTCGCCATCATACCACAGGTTGACGCTGGTTGGTGCGGTTGCTATACTT
>CAYPHY010000037.1:0-5172 GCA_964410625.1 uncultured Ardenticatenaceae bacterium
TCGCCAACCACTCGCGATGTACCCATCGCCAACCACTCGCGATGTACCCATCGCCCACTCCCTACAAACCCAACGTCAACAAAATCGCCAACAACAACAACGCCACCGTCACCACCAACGCCACCCAATTCGCCCGCAAAGCATCCCCCAGCGCGTTGCCCCCCTGGCGCAACGGCCGCCCCTCCCCCCCAAACAACGCCTCCGCAAACTGCTCAATCCGCTCCGGCCGTTCATCCGGGTGCATCTCCATCGCCCACAAAATCGCCTCCGACACCTGCTCCGGAATCTCCCCATTCACCTCCACCGGCGGCTTCAAAATACGCGGATTCAAAAACCGCGACTTCGCATCCGGCGGCGGGCAACCCGTCAACAAATGATACAACGTCGCCCCAAACGCATAAATATCACTCCGCACATCCGTATGCCCACTATCCCCCCCATACTGCTCCAACGGCGTATACAACACCGTCCCCCGCCCCTGCACCACCGTAATCGTCCGCGCATCATCCGAAGCCAACAACTTCACCAACCCAAAATCCACCAACTTAATCCGCTGGTCCAGCGTCAGCTTAATATTCGCCGGCTTAATATCCCGGTGCAAAATCGGCGGCTCCTGCCGGTGCAAATAACGCAACGCATCCACAAGCTGCCCCGCCCACGCCAACACCGTCTGCTGCTCCGGCGGCCGCCCCCCCGCCAAACTCTCCTCCAAAATCTGCCGCAAATCCGGCCCCGCCACAAAATCCATCACCAAAAAATCATGCCCATTATCCGTAAAAAAGTCCGACACCTTCGGCAAATTCGGATGATCCAACTGCGCCAGAATACTCGCCTCCTGCAAAAACTGCTCCTGCGCCTGCCGCCGCATCTCCGGCGTCGCCAGCGGGTCCGGCCGCACCTCCTTAATCGCACACAAACGCCCCGGCAACCGCAAATCCTCCGCCCGATAAACAAACCCCATACCCCCCTGCCCAACAATATTGGTCACACGATACCGTTCGCGTAAAATAGTCCCATCTGCACGCGGCACTTGTGCAACAGCCACAGATGTTGTACCATCGTCTGCTGATGCAGCATCGGCCGATGCCGCGTCTTCAGATGCGTCGAATAGTGGACGATCATTCATACCATTAATTATAATCCAGGGAAGCGATAACAAGAAATGGAGATTAACCAGACGTTGACCTGCGCCAGGCAACAAGCAGGTCTGAGGAAGCGACACAATGGGTAACTTGGATGATAAACCGGTGTTGATGATCCGCGACGGCGAACTAGCCGGACAACGCTGGACAATAGACGTAGACGAATTCATCGTCGGCCGCGGCCACGACTGCCACCTCGTTCTGCCCGAACGCCAGGTCTCCCGCCACCACATCAAAATACTACGCCAAAACGGCCGCTTCCTCCTCCAAGACCTCGGCAGCAAAAACGGGACCCACCTCAACGGCCGCCAGGTACAAGGAACCGTCCCCATCCAAGACGGCGACGAAATTCAAATCGCCCTCTGCGTCAAAATGCTCTTCATCGGCACCGACGCCACCGTCCCCCTCACCTTCGAGCCAACCGCCGCCGCAGGCCGCCTGACCCTCGACGAAGCACGGCGCACCGTCATCATCAACCACAAAGAGCTAGACCCACCCCTCTCCCTCGCCCAATTCCGCCTGCTAGAGATGCTCGTACAAGCCGACGGCGCAGTCTGCGGCCGCGACGAAATCGTCGAAGTCGTCTGGCCCGGGACCGGCGGCGAAGGCGTATCCGAACAAGCCATAGACGCCCTCGTCCGCCGCCTACGCGACCGCCTCGCCGAACTCGACGACTACAACTACCTCGTCACCGTCCGCGGCCACGGCTTCCGCCTCGACAACCCACCCCGCTAAAACAGTAAGCAGTAGGCAGTAAGCAGTTGACAGTCAACAGCAACCAACCTACGCTTACTGCCCACTAACCACTCGCGGTGTACTCACCGCTCGCGGTGTACTCACCGCCCACTAACCCCCCAACTCCGCCACCACCATCGCCTTCACCTCATCCAACTGCTCAACCAGCTCCGCACTATTGCCCGAAGCCCCACCCTGACGCACCTGCTCCTGAATCATCTCCAACACCGTCAGAAAATCCTCCGAAAGCAAATCACGATTACGCTCCAATAGCTGGCGACGCTCCCCTTCCGTCTCCGCCATCAACAACTCATTCAACAACAACACCTCCGGCGGCGTATCCGGGTTCATCTCCTGCACGATGATATTCTGCAACTCCTGTAGCTGGCCAACATCATCCATACGACCGCTCTGTTCCGCCCGCGCCATCTCCGCCATCAACAAACGAGCAATCGTATCATCAATACGCGGCAAATTAGCCCGCACAGCCGCCCGCTTATCCTCCGCCGCCAGCAACCCATCCAACACCTGCTTCGCCTCCTGCATCATCCGCTGCGACTCCTGCCGCAACTCCTCCTGCAGCGCCAACAGTTGTTCACGAATCCGCGTCAGCCGCGCCACACCCTCCTGGTCCTTCTTCTTTTGCAGCCGGTCAATCTCATTCGACAACTGCGTGAAGAACTCATAATTCATCGCCCCCTGTCCCGCCAAAGCCAATCCCTGCACCAACGCCTCATCCTCTTGATTAGCCAAAACATGCTTAAGCAGCAACGCCGGAGAAAGCCCCCCTTCCTTCTGTGCCTCCTTGCTCAGCTGCCGCATCGCCACCTGCCGCTTCTCCAACTCACGGCCGACCGCCGTCTCCGTCATCAACTTCGCCTGCAAATTGATCAGCGGAATAAGCTGCGAATTGTCATTCATCTGGTAAGCCGCTTCCACCTGCGACTGCAACAAAGCAAAGAAATTCTCATCCAGCTCCCGGCTGCGCTCCTTAATCAGATAATCCTGCACATCGCTATCAGCCATCGCCAGCGTACGCAGCAGCTCCGCCTGCTTCCGTTGCCTGGCGATCATCTCCGGCGTAATCCCCTCCGTCTCCAACACCTTCTCCAAAAAACTATCCATCGTCAGCATCGTCTGCGGCTGGAACATATACCCCCGCCGTTGCTCCGCCGGAGTCTCATTCATCGCCTGTTGCACCAAACGGCCGACCATCTCCTCCCGTTGCGCCTGCCCCAAATTCAACTCCTGCGGCACATGGACCATAAACAACTCATGCGCCGGGTCATGATAAAGCAACGGCATCGAAATCCGCCCTGCCGCGCCACAATTCGGACAAACCGCCATATTCAACTGGCCGGAAAGCAAATATTGCTTCAACTGCGGCTGCCTACCCACATCAAGAACCTGGTAGACCTCCGTGTTATACGGCGTCCCACAATTAGGACAATTAATCATTCGTTGCATCAAAATCTCCCTTTCTTCGAGTAGCTAGTGACCAGTGGCGAGTGATGAGTAAATTCTCGTCACTCGCCACTCATCACTCCTCTAAACGTGGTAGCGAAAATGTAAAAGTTGTTCCCGGCGCGTTGGGTTCATTGTCGCTATTGCTGGCAAACCAGATACGGCCGTTATGCGCCTCAATGATCGCCCTCGCCAAAAACAAGCCCAGCCCGGTCCCTTCCGTCTTGCGGCTCAACGCATTATCCAGCCGCGTAAATTTCTGAAAGATGCGGTGTTGGTCGCGTGCCGGAATGCCAATCCCCTCATCACACACCGCCACCGTCACATGGCCGGGATGCACCTCTCCGCGAATGGTGATCCGGCCGCCATCCGGCGAATACTTAATCGCATTATTAACCAGATTATTCAAAACCTGCGTCAGGCGCCGTTCATCGCCTGAAATGGCTGGAAAATCGGGGGGAAACTCAACCTCGATTCGGTGTTTGTCCGTCTGCTTGCTAAACTTCTCAGCAACACTGCTCGCCAACTGCGGCAAGTATACCCCCTCACCCATTTCCAGGCTAAAGGTTCCCGATTGCAGCCGCGACGCTTCCAGCAGATTGTTAATCAGCTCCGTCAGGTTGTCCGCTTCCTCTTCAATCACCGCCAGCGACTCATCCAACACCTCCGGCGACCATTGCGCGTCCGCCCGCCGCAGCGTCCCCGCATACCCCTTGATAATCGAGACCGGCGTCTTCAGTTCATGGCTGATCACCGAAATGAAAGTCTTTTGCAACGCCTCTTCCTCGCGATAGCGAGTCAAGTCGCGCACATTGGCGATGATATCCGTCATCCGGCCGTCCTGGTCCATCAGCGGCGCATAAGTAATGCCCAGGCTGATCGTTTCCAATTCGGCCGTCGTACATTGCTCGCGCGAACGTTTCGCCTCCCCTTCCACATAAAGATGAGACGCGCCAGGCAACGGCCAACCATTGGCCATCGCATGGTTCAGGTCCCCCGCCGTTTTCAAATTAACCCAGCGAATCACCTCATCGTGGGTGCGGCCGATAGCCTTATCCGCCGGCCAGCCAGTCATATGGCTCAACGCCTTGTTAAACACCGTGATATTCAACTGCGCGTCCAGAATCATCACCCCGTCCGCGCTATAGTCGAGAATAGCATCCACTCGCTGCTTTTCCTGGCTAAGCTGTTGGTACAGCCGCGCATTCCGCACCGCAATCGCCGCTTGCTCGGCAAAACTACGCAGTAAATTGGCCGCATCCTCCACAAAGACATAATTACCCGACTGAAAGACATAGATCAACCCAACCACCTCTCCGCCGCTGCTCATCGGCAGGCGAATGGCGCGGGTCAAGCCCATATCAGACTGGCTCGCGACTTGCTGCAAACGGCGTTCAAGGTCGGGAAAGAACTCTCCTTCACTCCCTTCGCGCATCGGCAGACCACGCACCAACGGCGCAAAATGGTCCACCAGATGGGGCGGAATGCCATAAACGGCCGCCACCCGAAACGACTCGCCATCCCCCTCCGCCAGCGCAATCATTCCCGCCTGCCCAGAGACCAACTCAACCGCCGACCTTAGAATCAGGCGCAGTAGATCATGCAAGTCCAATTCGGCCGTCAACGCCCGGCTAATCGCCAGCAAATATTCTCTCTGTAGTATGCGAACGTCTACTAATGCTCGTCCCATTTGCTAAAAGATTTAGACATTTAAGGATTTACGCATTCTGATACGAATTGCACGAATAACACGAATTTTTGCCTTCCATTTTCGTGAAATTCGTGTCATTCGTGTCGAAAAAATGATAGATTGCGTAAGTCCTACATCTAC
>CAYPHY010000037.1:5272-51332 GCA_964410625.1 uncultured Ardenticatenaceae bacterium
ACTAAAAATGTCAGACCTCTGCGGTTGCCAGATTGAAGTTCCGTCAACCCAGAGGTCTTTTGAAACTTGAATCAATGTGCCAATTGTAGCACAGCCGGTTACAATGAACGCCAGCCGAGAAACCAAGTTTCTATCGAATAAGCGATTGTCGCTAGTATAAGCTAAGAAACCCGGTTTCTAGTAATCTAATCATTAATCATAGCAAACAAACCTTTGATTTTCGTAATAAATGATTCCAATTATCGCCAATGATCTCGCTGGTGTGCGGGTCGGACACGCCAACCACGACACCCTGCCCACCGGCTGCACCGTGTTCCTCTGTCCCCCCGACACCTGCGGTGGCGTGGATGTGCGCGGCCCTGCGCCGGGCAGCCGCGAAACATCGCTGCTCGAACTCGATAAGCCGATTGAAAAGGTCAATGCCGTTGTCCTCACCGGCGGCAGTGCCTTCGGATTAGCCACGGCCGACGGCGTCATGCGCTACCTCGCCGAAAGGGGCATCGGCCATCGCACCCCCATTCGGCCAGTCCCCATCGTCCCGGCGGCCGTTGTCTACGATCTCTTTATGACCAACGGCGAAGCCTTGCCCGATGCCCCAATGGGTTATGCCGCTTGTCTGGCGGCCGAGCAAAACAACACGATAGCCCAGGGCAACGTTGGCGCAGGGGCGGGCGTCTCCGTCGGCAAATGGGGCGGCCCCGGCGGCACGATGAAAGGTGGCTTTGGGATAACGACGATGCAGATAGATGAGCTCTTTGTGGCCGCGGCCGCCGTCGTCAATGCCATTGGTGATGTCGTCAACGCCGACGGAACGGTACTGGCCGGAGCGCGGGCCACCGAGGACTGGGAAGTCGGCGGCTGGAAAGTCGCCCAAGACCCATTACGCCGCTTTCCCGCCCAACCGCCGCTCCCCTTAGGGACGAATACAACACTGACAGTTGTAATTACCAACGCCCGCCTGACCAAGCCCCAAACCAACCGTCTCGCCCAACGTGCCCACGACGGCCTGGCCATTGCCGTTCGTCCCGCCCACACCACCCACGACGGTGACGTCTCCTTTGCCCTGGCGACCGGGCAGGTGGACGCGCCCATTGATATGCTGGGCAACGCCGCCGTCGATCTCGTCGCTGAAGCCATCCGCAACGCTGTGCGCTATGCGACGACAGTCGGGGAGTGTGTGGGGCTGGGTGATAAGATAAGTAGTAGACAGTAGACAGTCGGCAGTAGATAGTAAGAAAATGAGTAGGAGACTGAGCGACTGAGAGACTGGCGACTGCCAACTATCTACTGCTCACTATTAGGCAAGGAGACTTCACCGACTATCGCCGACCACCACGAATGAAAGCTTATACTGAGCATTAGCAAACTATCCGCGTTATCCGCACTTTATCCGCGTCATCCGCGTAACTCTTTTCAAGGAAGAACTATGTCACGAAAAATCATTACCGTATTTGGCAGCTCACGGCCGCAACCGCAGAGCATCAGCTATGAATCAGCCCGCAAGGTCGGCCGCCTGTTGGCTGAAGCCGGTTACGCCGTGGCCACAGGGGGCTATATGGGCACAATGGCTGCCGTCAGCCAGGGCGCGGCCGATGCCGGCGGCCATGTGATCGGCATCACCCTGGAGACAGACACCGTTTCCCGCCTCGAAGGTCGGCCGAACCCCTGGCTGACCGAGGAGATTCGTTACCAGTCGTTGCCCCAACGGCTGATGCACCTCGTGGTTAACAACGACGGGATGATCGCCTTGCCCGGCGGCATCGGCACACTGTCAGAGATGTCCTTGGCCTGGAGTTTGCTCCAGGTGGGCGAACTATCCCCACGGCCGCTGGTCTTGCTCGGCAAAGCGTGGCCCGCCATGCTCAAAGCCTACTCCCACACCGACTACATCAACGCCGAACACATGGACTTGCTTTCTCTGGCCGATACCCCCGAAGCGGCCGTCGCGCGGATCGTGAAATCCGTGACACTGCCCTCGTAAGGACAAACATCCCTGTTTGTCCGTAACAATCCAGAGGATTGTTACTACGATATGAACACTTGTTATGGATAATCTTCTCTTCCTCAAACTAGGCGGCTCCCTACTGACCGACAAAACCGGCGTAGAGCAACTCCGCTCAGATGTATTAACCCGGTTGGCAGCCGAAATCGCCACTGCCCGCCGTCAAAAGCCAGACCTGAAACTCCTATTAGGTCACGGTAGCGGCTCCTTCGGACATGTCGCCGCCGCCAAACACGGCACGCGGGGAGGGGTCATCACGGCCGAACAGTGGCATGGCTTCGCCGAAGTCAGCGACTCGGCCGCGCGGCTAAACCGGGCGGTAACGGCCGCCCTCCTCGCCGCCGATGTCCCCACGGTCAGCCTACAGCCCTCCGCCTCCGCCATTTGTGAGGATGGGCAGATTGTGCAGATGGCCGCCGGACCACTGACGGCCGCATTGCAGGCCGGTCTCCTTCCCGTTGTCTATGGCGATGTCGCTTTTGACCGCGTGCGCGGCGGAACCATCATCTCCACCGAAGAGATAATGGCCTATCTTTGTCGCTTGTTGCACCCTGACTGGTTACTGTTGGCCGGAGAGACGCCCGGCGTGTTCGATTTAGAGGGTCAGATTGTGCCACAGATCACGGCCGAGAGCTTACCAGGGTTAGCGGCCGCCCTCGGTGGTTCGCGCGGAACCGATGTCACTGGAGGAATGGCTGTGAAGGTTCAGCAAGCACTAGAGTTGACGGCTGCCCACCCCGGCCTGCAAGTACGCATCTTTTCCGGCCTGGAGCCAGATACACTTACCCAGTTGTTACAACAACCCGAAATACATATCGGGACGAAGCTAATTTAGTTTACAGCACTATATTTGCACTTTCAGAGGGAACGCTGATTTTCGCGGATAAAACGCAGATTGACGCCGATCTTTCTAAAAATCAGCGCCAATCTGCGTGCAATTCTCGATTTACTAATCGCCTATTGCCTATCAGCGATTATCTGCGTCCCATCTTTCGTGATTACGAAAACTGCAAGAACAGTCTTACAGTATTTAGCCAGTAATAATACGAAAATTAGCCTCGCGCCGGGGGAGATCAACGTTATTCAGAGCCACGTGGACAGCCTGATTCAGCTCAAAACCATTCCCACCCCGTTGATACACATAAGTTTCCAAATCGAGTTCGGGAATGACGACCAACGACCGTTTGGCCTGCTGCTCGACAACGATACCCGTCCCGCTCCAGCCCGGATTTTGCAACAGGTAGACATGCTTCCAATGGCCGACCGATAGGCGCTCGGCCGATCGCACCACAATTCCACCCGCCTCGGCCGCGCCCAAACGCATAATCAACGATTGCGACTCCAGTAACGGCTCCCCACGCAGATGCGCCCGCAATTGCTGATGTACGACCAGGTCAAGATAGCGGCGCAATGGACTGGTGCATTGCACATACATCGCTAACCCCAACCCGGCATGACCACCAGGGTTAAAACCATCGGCCAACTGTTGCCGGCTACGCTGCATCGTTTTTCGTAGCGCAAACATACCCGCCAGATCATCGGCCGCCGGTAGGACCTCCGGCCGTGTTTCCAACTCCTCCTGGACGGTGAAAGGCATGGGGATGTGCTGATCCAACGCATAACGAGCCACCGCTTCCCCCGCCAGCAGCATCGCCTCGCGCACCAACTCGCGGCTGCGTAGTGGAAGAATCGGCCGAATTTCCACCCGTCCCTCATGGACCCGCACCTTCACCTCCGGCAACACCAGTTCGATTGCCCCTTGCTTTTCCCGCCGCGCCCGGTTCGCCTGGGCAATCTGATAAAGCCGTGCCAGCAGCGGTTCGTCCAATCGTTCATTCACCTCGCTATAGGTCAGGCGTGTAACGCGCACCCAACTGGGAACGATTTCCAGATCGACCACTTCCGCCGCCGAATTAAGCCGTAGACCAAAGGACAACGCCGGGGAGACTGGCTGTAACCCCAACCCCAATGCCTCCGTGGCTGCGCTGGGCAACATCGGCACCGTCCCTTCCGGCAAATAGAGGCTGGCTCCGCGATTACGCGCTTCGAGATCGGCCGCGCTATCCGCCCTAACCACCGCCGCCACATCCGCCACATGCACCCAAAGCACATCCCCGTCAATACTCAGCGCATCATCCGGGTCACGGTTGCCCTCATCATCAATCGCCAATGCCAAAAGATGTGTCAAATCACGCCGGGGTTCGTCGGCAATCAACCCCCCTCCCTGATCCAAGAGCCGCTCATCTGGCGGCACAGTCGCCACACCAAGACGAGCCGGATAGGGGTTCATGCCTTCATCCCAATAACCAATCCCCAATAGCAAGGCGTGGGCGGTTTCCGCCTCTTCACTCCGGCCGAGCGCACGCAATACCCGGCTTTGCATCTGTTTGCCCAATGCAACGGCCGCCACTTCGTTGAGATAACGACTATCTTCTGCGGCAAACTGGCCTGCCTCCACCCGCCCCACAAACGCTTGCCACGCTTGTTCTTCAGCCGCTTTCGCCTGCCTTGCCTGACGAATGGTTTCCACTTGTTCGGCCGTGTGGACGGCAATCGCCTCCGGCTGGCCGCTAAAATAAAGCCCCTCATCCACCAGCCGCCAGGTAGCCCAGACAGTGAGCGGCGAATAGTCGTCGTAGATCAGCTCCGCTAACTCTGGCAGCGCGGTCATCTCACCGGCCAGCAACTCCCAGGCGGTGAGCGGGTCCCCCTTTGGTTTTTGGCCTAACTCATGGAGTGATTGTAACGGGCCAGGATGAAGCAGCGTGATGTCCTTCGGCCGCACGCTGACCGACTCCCCTCCCTCCACCTGCAAGTCGATCTTCTTCCCCACTTGCTGCACCCGCGCCGGACGACCTTTATAGAGAACGAGGCTGGCTGGTTTGATGGTCATGATAAAGAAAAGAGACTGAGAGACTAGGAGATTGAGAGACTCCATTAGTACACTGTTTCAAAGGTTTTAACAATTGTCATTCTGAACGGAGTGAAGAATCCCTTGCAACCTCCTGTACCAGAAATGTACTAGGGATTCCTCGCTCCGAAGACTCCGCTCGGAATGACAGTTGGGTTACTTTTGAAACAGTGTAATTACTCTCCTAATCTCCTATCAGTCTCCTCCCTGTAAACTCATCCATACTACTGCTAATCCCAAAAAACTTTGCCAGTGAGTCGAACCAGTCGGTGGGTAGCAAACGGCCGGGGATGACCACATTGGCAAAGGGTGGCAAAATCAGGCGGCGCCGATTCCGGCGGATAGCCAGCAGGATTTGGTCGGCCACATACGCCGGCTTCATAATCGGCAGCAGCCAGGGGAAGCGCGTTTGCACCCCGGCAAACATGCCGGTGCTGATGTAGTAGGGACAGACAACCGTGGTACGGATGCCTGGAAAGCCGAGATGCTTCAATTCAACGCGAAGGGCATCATCGAAGCCAATAGCGGCCGCTTTGCTGGCGCAATAGTCCGTCATGTTTGGCACGCCAATCAGCCCGGCGGCCGAGGCTATGGTCACAACATGCCCCGCTCGCCGCTCCATCATCCCTGGCAGGAAGGCGCGGGTAATCCAAAAACAAGCCAGGGTGTTGATCTCAAACGTTCGCTGGATCGTCTCGTCCGATAATTCCAACAACGGCTTGCCAGAGACGATCCCCGCGTTGTTGATCACCACATCCACAATCCCTTGCTCGGCCAACACCCGTGCGGCCAGAAAGCGGATCGTCTCGCGGTTGGTTACATCACAACTGTAAGGCGTCGCCTCCAGATGCCACCCGCGAATTTGATCGCAGACCGTTTCCAACCCTTCTTGATTAATATCCCATAAGATGACACGGCCGCCCATCGCCGCGATCTTCAACGCCAGCAAGCGGCCGATGCCACTCGCCGCCCCCGTGATCAATACATTTTTCCCCTGTAACTCGGTCATAGGCCAATCATATCACACCAGTGCTGGCAATGATAAACGGTTGTTAGCTGCTTTACCGGTCATTGATCAACGACCATTGAATTTTTACACTGCCTAAGCAAGATGTTTGTGGACGGCAACCAATAGAACTCCTATCTATTCTTGCTGTATAATCTGTTTGAAGATAGAGTAGCCTATATTCTGTCCTTGAGTCCATCCAGGCAAGAACACTGCAACTGCTCGAAGCAGAAGCGGTTTGATCAAACGTTTTGTCTACAGCAATAAACTTTGTCCTTAGATCGTTTCAACCACAGCTTGGCAGCGTGTGTAAGAGATAGTATACTTAAGACGTTGGTCGTTCTTCGCGTCAGCAAGAGCCATTACCAAGCATAAATCGGAGAGGTCGCATAGTTGGTCTAGTGCGCACGATTGGAAATCGTGTACCTCGCAAGGGGTCGCGGGTTCGAATCCCGCCCTCTCCGCTTCCTCACTTGCGCCCTGATTGTCACTCATGGAGTAGTTTGTATGGGTCAAACGACAATCGGCCGTTATCAGATTCGCCAGGAACTCGGTCAGAGTGAAATTGGCGTTGTTTACCTGGCCTATGACCCGCTTCTGAAGCGCGAAGTGGCAGTTAAGGTATTGCAGCCACACCTGTTTGCCGACGATCCCCAGTTGGCGAAGCGGTTTGAGCAAGAGGCGGAAACCATCGCCTCGTTGGAGCATCATAGCATCATTCCCCTTTATGATTTTGGTCAGGATGGGGAGATGCGCTACTTCGTCAGACGCTATATGAAAGGGGGGACGCTTCGCGATCGGTTGGCAAACGGCCCATTAAATCTCGATGAAACCATAGCCATACTCGGCCGTGTGGGGAGTGCGCTCGATAAGGCACACAGTAGCGGCATCACCCATCGCGACCTAAAGCCCACCAACATCCTCTTTGACGAAGGTGGCTTCGCTTACCTGAGCGATTTTGGCATTATTAAGACCGAGAACCTCCCCAAACCACAGAGCGACGTTGTGCAGATCACCGGCACACCCGCCTATATGAGTCCAGAGCAGTTGGATGGCGGGACGGTAGACAACCGCAGCGACATCTACTCACTGGGCATCGTCCTCTATGAAATGCTAGCCGGCAAAAAACCGTTTGACCATACGAGTGCAGCCCGTGTGATCGTCATGCATTTGACCCAGCCGGCCCCCGACATCTTGCTCGCCAATCCAGTGTTGCCCCCAGGTGCGAATACGGTTATCCAAAAAGCGATGGCAAAGGAGCCGGAAAATCGCTACCCGACCGCAGGCGCGATGTTCCTTGCGCTAGAGTCATTGGCGGACAGTCCGGCGGGTACTCCGGTTGTCGCTTCCAGAAGCCCAGTTTCAGCTATTCCCCCCACCGGCAAGCCGCCTGATACCGCTCACATTCAAGGATCAGCCGTTGCGCTGGCTCAGGAAGGAAAACATACAGAAGCGGCCGAACTATGGTGCCAGGCCAACGATCTGGAACAGGCGGCCGAACAATACGAACTCGCTGGACATTGGTCGGAAGCGGCCGATTTGTGGCTACAACTCGACCTCTATGATAGACGAGCCAACGCCTCCCATCAATTTGCTCAATTCCTCAGCCAACAGCCGGTGGGGGACGAAGAGAAGGCCATTGCCTGGGAGCGAGCTGCCAGCGCCTATGTGGAGATAGGCGATAAGGAAACACAGGAAGCAAGTGAACGGGAAGTCGCTCGCTATCGTCGCCAGCCAATCCTCATTCTAAACATTGAGCCGAAGGAAGTGCCGCTCGAAGAGTGGAGCAAAGTCAACTATACAGTGCGCAATGATGGGTTTGCTAGTGCCCGCTTCCTCACGGTGAATCTGATTAACGGCCACTTTGAAGGTAAGGGCGTGCGTACCTTAACGATGCGCACATTGAAGCCAGGCGAAACATTTACCTATTGGGTAGACGCCTATCCACATCGTCAAGGAGAGCGTGTCCCCTTACAGTTGCTCATCGAATACATGGATAAAAATGATCAGCGCCATAAACTAGAGCGCACCTTCTCCCTGCGAGTGAGCGAGAAAGCGTCAGCAATCGCTGAGGAAACTATCAAGGATACCGATACGCGCCGGTTACTGGACTTACGAAACCAAATAGTGCAACTCTTCACGGAGAGCGAGCTATACGACGTCTGTTTAGAATTGAGCGTTGATCCCGAAACCTTCGATGAGTCCAAGCCCACCTTCGTTCGCGAACTGATCTTTTATCTGCTGCGCCGCGGCCGTTTGCAGGAGTTGATTGAGATTTGCAAGAGAGATCGGCCGCATGTGGCCTGGTAGCCTGGTAGCGTCGCTGTAAGTAATGTACACTGCAAGGGACAAAGGTTATTCCCTTTCGTTGCTGAGTATTGATGAATTCACAAGCAGATCATTTAACGACTGTTGCTCCGTCACACCTTATTTCTCAAGCCCAAGATTTTTATGATGCTTATCAACTTGACGACCTTCCTGGTCCTCTGCGACGCAACAGTCTCGACTACTACTACCTGAGTGTCTATCCCTCCTTGCGGCAGATGCGGCCGCTTTCCCCTGACCACTCACTCCCCTATCCCGATAAAGTCCATAGCGTCTACGTCCACATCCCCTTCTGCTCCGGCGTCTGTGAATTTTGCAGCTACTATCTGCTAGCGATTAGTCCCAAGCGGCAGGCGGCCATTGCCGATTACCTCGAATTGGTCAAGCAGGAGTTGTTGTTCCACCAACGCCATACCCAATTGGACATCACCTATCTGTACATCGGCGGCGGCACACCCAGCCTGATCCCCCCGCAGGCGTTGGGTTCCTTCCTGCGCTTTTTGGAAGAACAGCAGATGCTCAACCCGAACCCATTAGGCACAGTGGAACTGCATCCTGAGTTTTTCCGCAACACGGCCGAAGCCTCCACATTTCTCAACATTCTTACACATTTTGGCCTCAGCCGTGTCAGCGTCGGCTACCAGGTCTCTGATGAGCATCTATTACAAACGACCAAGCGACGGCACGCGGCCGACTTCATGGCCTCGGCCATGTCGCTCTTGCGGCAGCATGGCTTTTTGGTCAATCTCGACCTGATGTACGGCTTGCCGGAGCAATCCCTCGCCAGTTGGGAAGCGACCTTGCGCGCCGCCGTTGCCTATGAGCCAGACTCCATTTCCACCTACTTCCTCTTTGTTGACAAAGGGACGATCACCCACCAGAAGGTGCAAAAGGGGCAGGTGCGCTTGCCCGACCACCGCCACCTCCAGACCCAGCACCTCATGGCCCAACTTTACCTGGAGAGCGAAGGCTTCCATGAACTGCCGAGTGACTTTTATACGCGGCCGGAAGGTGACCCGGCCGACTTTCGGCCGTCCTATCTTCCCTCTGCCGCCTGCACGCTGCCCGTTGGCGCTGGCGCTTATGGCTACTTCAACAACGTGCAATTTTACAATCTCTTTGATTTAGCCATGTACCGGCAGCGAATAGAGGACGGCCGTTCCCCCGTTTGGCGCGGCTACCACCTGAATCCCGACGAATCTCTGCACCGTGACGTGATGTTTGCGCTGAAGAACGATCCCTATCTCGATTGCCGGTTATTCGAGGCGACATATAATAAGAGTCTGATAGACTATTTTGAACGGCAATGGACACTCTTGCAGCAGTTGAAGATGGTGCAAATAGACGGCCGTCGCATCCAATTAACCGCCAAAGGGCGATTATGCGTCGAAGAGATCAGCAGCCTCTTCCGCTGTCCCCACATTATTGAAGATAACGAGGGCGTTGGCGAAGCGGAACGCGCCCTGCTCGACAAACACAACTATTCGCCAACCTACCCGATGCTCTAAATGATGGACAGCAAGCAGTTTGCGCAAAGATAATCAGCATCAATCTGCTTTCCATCAGCGAAAATCTGCGTTACGAATTGATAATGAACATGCAAAACCAACCCCACCACCCCCCACCACGAGTATTGATGGCCAAACCCGGTCTGGACGGCCACGACCGTGGCGCAAAAGTAACCGCCCGTGCCTTGCGCGATGCCGGTATGGAAGTGATCTACACCGGCCTACGCCAGACGCCGGAGATGGTCGTTGAGGCAGCGTTGCAAGAGGATGTAGATGCCATCGGTCTGAGCATCCTTTCCGGCGCCCATATGCCGTTGGTGCAGCGCATTATGGAACTATTGGCGGAAAAGGAAATGACCGACGTCCCCGTCTTCCTCGGCGGTATTATCCCCAATGAGGATGTACCGGTGTTGGAGGAGATGGGCGTAGCGGCCGTCTTTGGCCCTGGAGCCAGCCTTGAGGATATTATCACGACCTTCCGCAAAGCGATTGAGCAGCGGCGGGCCGCTTTAGGAGAGTCATAAGATGGGCGATTTCCCCGATTTCCCAAATGATGCGCGGGCCATTCTGACTATTGATTTGGAAGAAGGGTGGGAACCGGAAATCGGCCGCCATGTCTGGATGTTAGACGCAGCACGCCGCCGCACTTTGGAGAAAGTCGAGGGTATTCCGGCCGAACATGAACAAGCCATTATTGACTGGCGGGCGGGACCACAGGCAAACAGCATCGGCTCAAGCCTTTATCACCTGGCGATCATTGAGACCTCCTGGCTGTATGATGAAGTGATGGAACGGCCGCTTCCTGCGGAACTTGAAAGTCTGTTTCCCCATGATGTTCGCGAAGTGGATGGTGTTTTGACGCCGATTAGCGGTCAAACGTTGGCCGAACATTTACAGCGGTTGGAAATCTGTCACCGGCAATTGTTAGAGAGTTACCGTCAGCTCACTCTCGATGATTTTCGACGGCCGCGCCAACTGGAACAATATGCCGTAACCCCGGAGTGGGTGCTTTACCATCTGGCACAGCACGAGGCCGAGCATCGCAGCCAGGTAGCCGAATCGCGCCGAGCGGCCGAGCAAGCCCTCGCCCTAAACATGTAAAGGACAGGACTTACGCATTTGCATCGAATTAGCGCGAATTGAGGGCTATTTTTCGCGTTAATTCGCGCTAATTCGATGCAAAAAATTCTTAACTGCATAAGTTCTAAAGGATATAAATCGTAAGGTTGTAAGTGTGAAAACAGGAAAACGAATTAAAGCAGTCATCTTCGACCTGGATGACACCTTGATAGATTGGTCAGGCCAGACGCGCCGCTATTCAGACGTGATCCGGCCGCATCTTAACAACATGTATAGCTATCTGACTGATGGCGGACACACACTACCCGATCCAGACGCCTTTGCCGTCTGTTATCAGGAGACAGTAGAGGCACAGTGGAAGCAAGCACGCCAAACATGGTCGGGTATCAGCTTTGCAGACGCCCTTTACACTTGTCTGACGACCCTGGGAATCAACCCGGCTAAGGTTGATATTGAGGCACTAATGCGTGCTTATGATGTACGGCCGATAGCCGGTGTGGAGCTATTCCCCGACACCATCCCCGTCTTGGAAAAGCTGAAACAACAGGATTACAAGTTGGGACTGGTAACTAATTCGATGATGCCGATGTGGATGCGCGAAGCGGAACTGGTCAACTACGAGCTGATCCCCTATCTTGATGTCCGCCTCAGTTCTGGCGACATCGGTTACATGAAGCCCCATCCAGAAATTTACCACCATGTCGCGAAATTGTTGCAAATTCAAGCCGAGGAGGCGGTATTTGTCGGCGATCGGCCGATGAACGATATCGCCGGAGCCAACGAAGCCGGTATGGTCAGTGTGCTAATCACGCCACCCCATCTGACCTTTGAGTTGAATGGCGTCCAGCCCGATTATATAATAAAGCGACTGAGCGAATTGTTACCCATTCTGGATGAGTTGGAAGCGTGACCCCTGAACGGCGCAACCGCGCAGGGAGGCAACCGGGTAACTCTATGTTCGCTCAGGAAAAGAAGGTAAAGAATGAATAAGCCAGGAAGAAATGATCCCTGCTACTGCGGTAGCGGGAAAAAGTATAAGCAATGTCATATGGCCGCCGATTTGGCCGAGGAGCGAGAACAACGCGCTCGCGTGGACGCAGCGCGGTTCCTCCGCCTGGATGTAATTGATTTCGCCCGTGATGACCGCTTTGCTGAAGATGTGAAAGCGGCCTTACCCCGCTTCTGGAACGATCTCTACACGGCCGACAACGGCGACGAGATGAGCGATGATGAGGAAGTGCGCTTTTACGACTGGTTCGCCTTTGATTATCTGTTGTCCCACGACGAGGAGAACAATGGGAAGCGGGTCATTGACGTTTACCAGGCGGAACACGGGGAAGCTTTGAACCCCCAGCAAGCGGCGTTGCTGGCGGAGTGGGCTAATGCTGGCCCATTAAGCGCATACGAACTGACCGGCTACCAGCAACAAGAGCTACACTTAAAAGAGATTGTCACGGATGCGGAATATAAGGTCTTTGAGCCGGCCGGTCACGGTGACGCGCCGATTGGTTCATTGATCCTCGGCCGTATCGTGCCTGTGGACGATCATCTGGAGTTTAGCTCAATGCCCGCCTACATCGCCCCGAAGGAGATCGCTGACTTACGGGAGCAAGTGACGGCCGCGCAAACAGAAGATGGCGGAACCAACCAGGACTTTGCCGATTTCATGCGCCGCCACAACACACTGTTGGTCCACCACGCTCTGGAGCAGGCACAAAAGGCCGGTCGGCCGCCCGTCGCTCGTCTTGACCCCCATCGTCAGGATAAAGCCATTCGCCAGCGCACGCGCCATGAACGCATCCGCGTCAAAGGGCCAAACAATCGCGGCGAAACGATGCCCCATACCGTTCAGACACGGCGGAAGGCAATTTGATAGTAATCGGTATTCGGTGAGCAGTAATCGGTCACACGTGATAACCGAACCGCTTACTGCTTACCGATTACCGCTTACCCATTACCTCAATGTACCTCCAAGTTCAAACCCAACACACTCCCCTCAACGGAACCATTCGCGTCCCCGGCGACAAGTCCATCAGCCACCGGGCAGTGATGCTGGCGGCGCTGGCGACCGGGACCAGCACCATCCGTAACTGGCTACCGGCTGGCGATACTCTGGCAACGCTCGGTGTAATCCAGGCGTTGGGTGTGCCGGTGGAGATTGACAAGCACTCACCCCAATTTTGGGATTTGCAGATAGAGGGGCAGGGACTTCATGGGCTACGGCCGCCAACCGCCCCCCTCGACTGTCGCAACGCCGGGACGGGGATCCGCCTGCTGGCCGGAATTATGGCCGGGCAATCGTTTCCCAGCGTGCTGGACGGCAGCGAGCAGTTGCGGAAGCGGCCGATGCGCCGCATCACCGAGCCACTGCAAGCGATGGGAGCAGCTATACAATCGAGTAACGGCCGCGCCCCTTTGCACATCCAACCCGCTTCCTTGCATGGCGTTGAGCATCGGCTGAAAGTCGCCAGTGCCCAGGTAAAGAGCGCGATGTTATTAGCCGGGCTTTATGCGACCGGCGAAACACGCATTTACCAACCCGGTCCAGCGCGAGACCACACCGAACGCATGTTGGCCGCAGTAGGCGTAGATATTAATACCGAGGATGGTTGGGTGACGCTTAAGGAAGCTCCAGCGGGTGGATGGCAGTTGTCCCCGCTCGATCTGACTGTGCCGGGTGATTTTTCTTCGGCCGCCTTCCCGCTGATCGCCGCCGCCATCGTCCCCCACTCCAGCATCACCATTGCCGATGTAGGCATGAATGAGACGCGCACTGGCTTATTAGACATACTTCGCAGCATGGGCGTACAGGTGTCGGTGAACAATGCCCAGATCACCGGCGGAGAGCCAATTGCCGATCTAACGGTCGCTTTTGATGAGCTTCACAGCACAACGGTCAGCGGTGAAATGGTCGTCCGGGCGATTGACGAATTTCCGATCTGGTCAGTAGCCGCTACACAGGCGGCCGGAGCCAGCACCGTGTGTGACGCCGCCGAATTGCGGGTCAAAGAAGTCGATCGGATCAGCGTCCTCGCCGGTGAATTGCGTCGCCTGGGGGTGGAATTGGAAGAAGCGGCCGATGGCTTCACCGTCCACGGCCCCGTCCGCTTGCAAGGTGCGGAGGTGGACAGCCACGATGATCATCGCCTGGGCATGGCGCTGGCGGTGGCCGGGCTGGTTGCCAGGGGGCAAACATTAGTTAAAGCTGCCAACTGTGTCGCCGACAGCTTCCCCGGCTTTGTCGAAACCATGCAACAACTTGGCGCGGCGATGGAATGGTTAGAACAGTAATCGGTTCACAGTAATCAGTGATCGGTTTTTCACGAATGCTTCCGATCACGGCTTACCGTTTACCGCTTACCGCGTACCTGTAACCAATGCTCTACCTCATCGCCACCCCCATCGGCAATCTCTCCGACATCACCCTGCGGGCGTTGGAGACGTTGCGCCAGGTGGACGTGGTCGCCAGCGAAGATACGCGCAAGACCGGTCTGTTGTTGAAGCATTTCGACATTAAAAAGCCCCAACTATCCTTCCACGAGCATAACGAAGCCCAGGCCGGACAGCGGATTATCGCCTTGCTACAAGAGGGGAAGTCGGTGGCCGTGGTCTCTAACGCCGGTACGCCGGGGGTGGCTGACCCTGGTTTTACCCTCGTGCGGCAGGCGGTTGAGTTGGATTTGCCGGTGACGATGATTCCGGGGCCGTCGGCCGTCATCATGGCGCTCGTTCTTTCCAGCCTGCCCTCCCATTCCTTCACCTTTCGCGGCTTTCCCCCCCGTAAGTCGGGCAAGCGACAACGCTTTTTAGCAGTAGATCGCGACTCCCCCCATACCTTGATCTTCTACGAAAGCCCCCACCGGCTAAAGGCACTATTGGCCGATGCGCTGGCGGTTTATGGTGACCGTCCGGCGGCATTGGCGAATGAATTGACAAAACTATTTGAGAATGTACAGCGCGGCCGTCTCTCTGAGCTAATCACCTTGCTTGAAAACGAGGAGCCACGCGGAGAGTATGTGGTTGTGATTGCCGGATCGCCCGAATCGTAGCGACAATCCTCCGGATTGTCCTGCTTGCTGCCTCGACAATCCAGAGGATTGTCGCTACGGGCTACCTACTTATGATATGGCTCATTATTAAGAATAGTGAAGGCGCGGTATAGTTGCTCCAAAAGTACGACCCGCGCTAACTCGTGGGGGAAGGTTAGGGGAGAAAGGGAAAGCGCATCATCAGCGGCCGTCTCCACCTCCGCCGCAAAGCCCAACGGCCCCCCAATCAGCAACGCCAGTCGGCCATACAGCTCAATCTGCGTTTGTAAAAACCTTGCCAGACCAGGGCTATCCATCGTTTTGCCCTCGGCCGAAAGGAGGATGGTACGATGGGCTTCGGCTGTTGCCTTCAGCAGTTGCTCCCCCTCCCGTTGCAGGGCAATAGAATCAGGGTAACGGCCGACCGCATCCTTTACTTCCACCAACTTGAAATTTGTGTAATTGCTGAGTCGCTTCGTATATTCAGCCTGTGCTGCTTGCCAATGCTTCTCGCGGATTTTGCCAACGGCCGCTATCGTGATCGAGCCAATACGATTAGGCATGAGCAGCTTAGTTGAGACGGCCGATGAGCAAATATTTTGCCCACGTCGCCGGAAGATAAAGGGGAGCGATTTCTACAGCTTTGTTATAGCAATCGAGCGCTTTGAACGGTTGGTCTAGCAGTTCATAGACACGACCTAGATTGACGTGGGGGAACTGTGGTGACTCATAACGCCTGGCCTTCATCGCCTTTTCCAGCCAGGGGATCGCTTCTTCATAGCGGCCGCTTTCAATCAGATACGCTCCAATATCGTTGTATGGGTTGCCAAAGTCAGGATCAAGCGCAATCGCCTTCTTGCATTCGTCAATCGCCTCCTCATGCCGGTCGAGCAGGCTATAGGTCCAGCCGAGAAAGGTATGGGCCTCGGCCGTGGGGAAAGTGGCGATGGAGCGTTTGTAGAGGACAATCGCATCACCCATCTCACCCCGCACCTGATGTTGGTAAGCCCGTTCTAGGAGAATGTGCGCCTTTTCCCTGGCAATTTCCTGTTCGTCCATAATCACAGCAATCAGCAAGACAGAAGCTTATCTTGTCATGGATAAGCTATGGATAAGTATACCTGATTTGACGGCGGCCGTCTGGCAAAATAGAGTATTGATCAGGGCAATCGTATCCTCTCTAGGAGGAGCGTTGAAACGCTCTGCTAGCACAGTAAACCAGTTGAGGGTGACCGCTCATCGCCATTATGAGCTCGTTTAGTGCGTTTTGAACGCAGCTTTCTGTATCAGACACCGAATCAGACACCGATCTTAATCCGTTGGCCTTGTCAAACGCAAGGCGTAGAAACACAGAGACTCAACTCATTTTCTCTGCGCCTCTGTTTCTCTCCGACTCTGCGTTAAAGATGAAGCTTTACTGAACGTAAGTACGAAGCAGCGTTGCCGAGGTGTGTGCCTGGACGGTAAAACGGCCGAGCGCAGCCGGGAGCAAGGCAAAGGCGATGGCTTCCAACGGAACGCCATTGATTTCAGCCGTGCCTTCAGTTGTGCCCCAAATTTCTAAGGTTTGACCATCGCATTCGCCTAAAAATGTCGCGCCAGCATCCATTAACACTCGCTCGATTGTAAAGTATTCATTTTGGCACAATAGCTCACGGCGAATACCAGCCGACGCTTCGATGGGCTGCGGGGGAGCTAAGGTGGGTTCTTGCTGGTCGAAGTTGATTACGTCTATCGCCTGATCCACATGCAACGGCCGCGGCCGACCGTCAGCCCCAACCCGGTTCCAGTCGTAGACCCGATAGGTCGTGTTGGAGTTTTGCTGGATTTCAGCAATCAGCAAGCCCCCCATAATCGCATGGAGCGAGCCAGCGGGGACACAAATATGGTCGCCGGTTTGTACGGGGATGTGGTGGAGGAAGGGTTCGAGCCGGCCGTCGCTGATCGCCTGGCGAAACGCCTCAGGGGTTGTCCCGGCCGTCACACCCAAAATGACTTCCGCCCCTGGCTCCGCGTCGAGAACGACCCACATCTCTGTCTTGCCCAGTTCATTCCCTTCATGTGCCAGCGCGTACTCGTCGTTGGGATGTACCTGAACAGAGAGCGGCCGACTGGCGTCAAGCAGTTTGATCAGCAACGGAAACTTTCCTCGCTCCTGCGCCCAGGCACAGCGGCGGCCAATCAGCTCCAGGCCAAGTTGCTTATGAAGATCAGTCAATGGCATTCCGGCGAAGCGGCCGTTGTTGACAATACTCGTGCCATCTTCATGGGCGGCGATCTCCCAGCTTTCGGCAATCACACCATCAGGAGGTAGTTTGCGGCCGAGGTGTTCCAGGTTACGGCCGCCCCAAATGTAATCTTTGAGAACGGGCGTGAAGGTCAGAGGATATAGTTCCATAACATTAGATTGGCGCGTTCAATACGCTAAGAAGGTTACGCAGATAATGCTGTTTACGATTACAAAACTGCAAAGGTCTTGTTAATCCTGTCTATTACCGATAGTGTCTAATATTTTGAATTAGAGGGCTTGGCGCAGAATAGCTTCGGCCGCATCCGCAATCGTTTGCCGCTGGCGGCGTGCATCCTCTTGAATCCGGCGGTAAGCCTCCTCTTCGCTCATCCCATTTTGCATCAGTTTACCCTTTGCGCGGTCGAGCAACTTGCGGGTGGCGAGATCATGCTCCAGGCGTGTTGCTCGTTCGGCCAAACGCTGCGTTTCCTCAAAGCGTTTACGAGCGATGGTGATCGCGGCGCGTAGTTCTTCAGGCTTAATCGGCTTGACCAGATAGCCTTGGATAGGTAGATCGGCCGCTTTTTCCACAAGGTCTTGCTCACTATAGGCGGTCAACAGCAGAATAGGCAGAGGGTGTAGGCGTGCCAGTGTGCGGGCTGCCTGAAGGCCATCCGTATAAGGCATTTTGATGTCGAGGATCGCTAGATCGGGATCGTGTTGCTCCGCCAGCCGCAAAGCCTCGCGGCCGTTGGTGGCGGCAATCACCTGGTGTCCCATCTCTTGAAGCATGGACTTTAATCCCAGGCGAATGATAGATTCATCGTCGGCAACCAGAATGAGCATAAGGTCAATCAACCTGTTCGGCAGAGCGCGGGATGCGAATCGAGATTTCAGTCCCCGATTCTAGCCGGATAAAGCGCAGGCTGCCACCCAAATCCTCTTCAATCAATGTCTGGGCAATCTCTAACCCCAGGCTGCGGCGGTAATCCTGCGGAAGCCCGATGCCATCATCACGCACCAGCACGATCAACGACTCTGGAGAACGGCCGAGGGAGATGTCAATACGGCCGCTACTCCGGCCGGTAAAGGCATGTTCGATGCTGTTTTGGATCAGCTCGTTGACGACAACTGCCAATGCCGTCGCGACGCGACTATTTAGCTCCAGGTTTTCACCACGTACAGCAATCGCGATCTCCTGACGCGGCCGTGTCAACTGTTCGCTGGTCGTTTGCGCGATGCGCTGCAAAACATCCTTGACATCCACCAATTGAAAACCCTTTTCCGACAACATATCGTGGACGGCGGCAATGCTGCGAATGCGGTGGATATTCGTTTCCAACACACGCCGCGCATTCAGCTGGCTGGCATCTGGCAACTGCAACTGCATCAGCATTGCCACTGTTTGCAGATTGTTCTTGATCCGGTGGTGCATTTCGCGGATGACGGCCGCGTTGGTTGCTAGTTGGGCATCTTTCAGCGTGCGTAGCTCGTCGAGTTGCCGCTTTTGCTGGTCATAGAGCTGGGCTTTGGCTAACGCGCCAGCAGCAAGATCGCCGATTAATAGTAAGACATCAATTTCACCTTGCGTATAGTGATGTGGCTCGGCCGTTTGAACGTTCAACGCGCCAATCGGCCGTCCATCCAACACCAGCGGAATCGCCAGCAGCGAGCGGAACTGCCGTTCGTCCGTATGGTCAACCCATTTGAACAGCGGGTCATGTTGGGCGTCGGCGGCAAAAACGGGTTCATTACGCAGGACGGCGACGCCGGTCATCCCTTCACCGACAGAGAGTGTGGCGCGGCCGAGGGCGCGTTTTGCCAGCCCTGTGCTGGCTCGCAGGCGTAGCGCTGTGGCATCGGGATCAAGCAAGTAGATAGTACAAGATTGGACATGCATCACCTCCGTCGTCTTACGGGCGATCAGGTCGAGTGTGGTATCCAAATCCCAGGCGGCGCTCAAAGCGCGGGCAATCTCGCGTAGGGCAATAAACGCCTGGGGGCGGGTAGGGGTGTTGTCCACTGTCATACTACTTGATTCAGGATGATAGCACGGCCGTTATGTTCTGTCGTCCTGAAAGCATGTTATAATTGGGGGCGGAGTTTAAGAGGTTAAACATTGCGGCCGAGCGTCAATTCTTTGTCAAGGCAAAAGGCAAAGATTACGCTCTTGATTTTGCCATCCGCTGTATGAGTGGCAAGCTAGATGTTGAAACAGATGGCGATCTGTGGCACGCGAACCCAGAGAAATCGGATGGAGACAATATACGCGACAACGCACTGAAAACGGCCGGTTGGTCCGTCATCCGCTTTACCACACGCCAGATACAAGAGCAGATGACTGAATATAGTTTGCCAACGATTCTTGATACAATTAACCAACTAGGCGGTTTGAAAGAGAACGAATTCTTATCTCGCAAATTTGACTCTGAGCGATTGGATCTCTCGCGACAGTTGAGCTTGTTTGATAGACCCGATTATTTAGACACAGATGAACAATAACATTTACATCGGCAATGTCATTCGTAATGGCCTTGTCTTTAACTTGAAGAGATGGGGAGAAAACCTGATGGACTCCAATTCGCTTCTTCAGACGGTCGCAGAGCTATTTGTTTTGTTGGAGGAGCGTGGAATTGATTATGTGTTGGTAGGAGGCGTTGCGTTACTGGCTTATGTGGAGGGACGAAACACGGAGGACATTAATCTTGTCATTGCGGTGTCCGCGCTCGATAAGCTGCCGGAAATTGAAATTAAAAGCCAGGAGACGTATTTTGCACGTGGGACGTTTAGAAATCTCCAAATTGATCTGTTATTGACAAAAAATCCCCTCTTTGCCAAAGTGCAACGCGACTATACGGCCGTGCAAGTATTCGGAGAACAATCCATTCTAACCGCCACCGTAGAGGGGTTGATTCTGCTAAAGTTGTATGCGCTGCCTTCGCTTTACCGCCAGGGTAACTTTGCCAGAGTCGGTATCTATGAAAATGACATTGCGACGCTCTGGCACTATTACCAGCCGGATATTGAGCTATTAATAGAGGAACTATCTGTCCACATGGGCGAAAGTGATCTGCAAAAAATCCATGGGATTACGGCCGAGATCGAGCAGCGAATCACGCGCTTTAATAGGAATTAGCCATGAACTTTGGCCTTTCACTTTCCGTTTTAAGAGACTAGGAGACCAAGAAATTGGAGATTTCACTCTCCCAGTCTCTTAATCTCCTAGTCTCTTAATCTCTAATCTCCAATCCCCAATCTCCACTTATATTCCATAGTACAACAAAAACTCATACGGATGCGGCCGCAAGCTGACCGGAGCCACTTCCTCTTCGCGTTTGTAGGATAGATAGGCATCCAGCAAATCAGGTGTAAAGACCCCGCCCTCCAACAAGAAGCCGCTATCTGCTTCCAGTGCGTCTAACGATTCATTGAGCTTACCCACGGTCAACTGTACCTTGCAAATATTTTCCTCATCAAAGAGGTCCATATCCGCCGGGTCGCCGGGATCGATCTGGTTCTTAATCCCATCAATCCCCGCCATCAACATCGCCGCGAAGGCCAGATACGGGTTGGCCGCCGGGTCGGGGCAACGGAACTCGATCCGCTTCGCCTTCGGTGAAGGGGAGTACATGGGGATGCGTACAGCGGCCGAGCGATTCCGCGCCGAATAAGCGATCACCACCGGTGCTTCGTATCCTGGAACCAAACGACGGTAGGAGTTGGTGGTCGGTGCAACGATCCCCAGCAAAGCGTTGATATGCTTCAGAATCCCACCAATATACCACAGCGCGGTCTGGCTCAACTGGGCATAGCCATCGGGATCAAAGAAGAGAGGCTGCCCATCTTTCCACAGACTTTGATGCGTGTGCATCCCGGAGCCATTATCCGCGTAAATCGGCTTGGGCATAAAGGTGACCGTTTTACCGTGCTTCTTGGCTACATTCTTGACGATGTATTTATAAAGCTGCACATTGTCGGCCATCTTTATCATCCGGTCATACTTCATATCAATTTCACACTGCCCGGCCGTGCCCACTTCATGATGATGCAGTTCAACCTTGATCCCGGAGTCAATCATCGTCCGCACCATCTCCGAGCGCAGGTCTTGCAAGGTGTCGAAGGGGGCAACTGGAAAGTAGCCACGCTTATGCGGCACGGAATGGCCGAAGCCAAAGATACCGGAGTTCCAGGGGCCTTCCACACTATCCACCTGGTAGGCAGAGGAGTATTCACCGGCCGAATACATCACCTTATCAAAGACAAAGAACTCCGCCTCTGGGCCAAAGTAAGCTTCATCAGCGATACCGCTGGACTGCAGATATTCGACCGCTTTACGGGCGACATAGCGCGGATCACGCGAGTATGGCTCCCTGGTCAACGGGTCATAGACATCACAGACCAGACTCAGCGTCGGTGCTTCGCAAACCGGGTCTACGATGGCGGTAGAGGGGTCGGCAATCAGGATCATATCGCTCGATTCGATGCTCTGAAAGCCGCGAATGGAAGAGCCATCAAAGCCCATCCCCTCCTCAAAGGCCATTTCCAGGCTAAACTCCTCAATTGGCAATGAAAAGTGCTGCCATTGCCCAAAGACATCGGTGAACTTCACGTCCACTACCTGAATGCCTTTTTCTTCAATCAATTTCGATACATTGTCTAGTACAGTTGTCATTTGCTTCTCTCCAGATATAATGGTTTTTGCTTAGCAAGCTGTTGGCCCGGCCGCTCCCTTATGGGGATTGGACGGGCCACACCATTTTTGGAGTTATCCGAGTAAGAGTTTGTCCTGGCTAATTGATTCCTGCAGGCAGGGGGGTAACCAGCGAGCCGCTTTCTTCCCCTGGTGTCAGTTCTGAGTAACAACCAAGTCCATGATGGTCAATGTCAAGACCTGCTTCTTCGACTGCGGCCGAAACCCGCAGACCAACCGTCCTAGCGATGGCGAAGAACATTAGGAAGGCAAGCGGCAGCGTCCAGAGCACACAAACCAAAACACCAACCAACTGAATGCCTAATTGGGTGAAACCGCCCCCATGCAGCAAGCCTAGCCCATCAGTTCCCCAGATGCCGATGGCGAGGACGCCGAAAATACCATTTAGCCCATGTACGGGAAACGCCCCGACTGGATCGTCAATCTGCAAACGTTCCATCAACTCAACCCCAAAATAAACAATCACACCGGCAATGAGGCCGATCACGAGCGAAGCACCAGGGGTGACAAAAGCGCAGGGAGCAGTAATGGCAACCAGACCACCAAGGGCGCCGTTCATCGCCATGCTCAAGTCCCATTTCTTGGTGAAAATGAAGGACAGAAGAACAGCGGCCGATGCGCCGGTCACGGCCGCAAAGTGGGTGTTGATCGTGATCAGCGAGATTGGCAAAGGATCGGCCGCCAACTGGCTGCCAGGGTTAAAACCAAACCAGCCCAGCCACAGGATAAAAGTCCCCAACATCGCTAACGCCATGTTGTGGCCGCGGATACTCTTCCCAAACACCTTGTCATTGCGCTTGCCTAGCATGATCGTCCCGGCCAGGCCGATCAAGGCGCCCGCCAGATGAACGACCGACGAGCCAGCGAAATCCAGATAGCCTAATTGCGACAACCAGCCGCCACCCCACACCCAATGCCCAAAGATGGGATAGATGACTAAGCCAACCACGAAGCTGTAGGCCAGATGGGCTTTGAATTCCATGCGCTCAGCCAACAAGCCAGAGGCTATCGTCACGGCCGCCGCACAGAAAGCGATCTGATAGAAAACAAAGGTCAGTGTAGGAATGGTTAGACCGGGATAGAGGTCGGGAATCCCGGAAAGAAAGAACCATTCTGTGCCGAAGATAGCATTGCCGGAACCAAACATCAGGCCAAAACCGACAAAAATAAAGGCCATCGTGCCGGTGGCTGTGTCCATGAAGTTTTCGGCGAGGATATTGACGACGTTTTTAGTGCGGACGAATCCTGCTTCAAGAAACGCAAACCCGGCCTGCATAAAGAAGACCAGAAAGGGGGCGACTAGAATCCAAACCGTATCTATCGGATCGGCCGCCACTTCACCATCTTGGGCAAAAACTCTGCCCGTGAAGGCCAGTGTCAGAACGACAATGAGGGCGATGTTTGATAAACGTCTGATTAAGCGCCAGTTATGTTTCACCATTCTTAACCTCCAACAAAATAAATCAAATCCTCTTTGACATGAATCGGATTAGGAAACAAAAAACGCCTCCGCTCGGCCGCAAATCTGTTGCCGAGCGGAGGCGTCTTGGCCTCAAATTAGTATCCGATTTGAACAACATCCATATCTTACCCGTTGTCCTTTAGAGATGCAATTTTTGAATTTAAACAAAAAGGATGTCTGCTAATTGTGAGATATGACCAATTGCGAAGTGGACAGTGTTGGCAGTATACTAAAAGGGATTGTCTTCCCACTAACCGCAACCGCTGCTTTAGCTTGCCCAAACAACGACGCTTAATCGTCGTACGCCGTAGTGCGGTGCGCCATAGCGCAACGCCAGCACATTACCAGCCTGAGGAGAAGATAAGGATGGCGTTTGAGCAAGCGGAAGAAGAAAATCAATGTTACCAGCAGACAACTTTACATCCTCCCCAACCGCAGGGCCTAGACAATCAGGGATTGTACCACCCTCGGTACGAGCATGATGCCTGCGGAATCGGCTTTATCGTCCACGTTAAGGGCCAGAAATCCCACCAAATCATTCAAGACGCGCTGACAATTTTAGAGAATCTGAGCCATCGCGGTGCGCGAGGTAGCGAACCAGATACCGGTGATGGGGCTGGTATCCTGCTGCAACTCCCCGATGCCTTCTTACACCATGCCGCGGCCGAATCCGGCATTACCCTCCCCCCTGTTGGCGACTATGCTGCCGGGATGCTCTTTTTACCCCGCGATCCCCAGGCGCGCCGCTGGTGCGAAGAACAATTCGCGGCCATTGTCATGGCCGAAGGCCAATCCTTGCTCGGTTGGCGCACTGTGCCGGTGGACAATCGCCCGTTGGGCGCGACGGCGCTGGCCTCAGAGCCGCTGGTGCGCCAGGTGTTTATCGGCCGCAGCGCGGCCGTTGCCCCTGGAATGAACTTTGAGCGCAAGTTGTTTGCCATTCGCCGGCTGGCAGAGAAACAAATTCGCTATGGCGCCGCTGCCACTTCCTTTTACATCCCCAGCCTCTCGGCTCGCACGATCATTTATAAAGGTATGTTGCTCGCCGAGCAGGTACGCATTTATTATCCTGATCTCTCGCATCCCTTGATGCAATCAGCGCTGGCGCTCGTCCATTCCCGCTTTAGCACAAACACCTTCCCCAGTTGGGAACGCGCCCACCCTTATCGCTACATCATCCACAACGGCGAAATCAACACCGTCCAAGGGAATGCCAACTGGATGCGGGCGCGACAGGCGCTTTTCCAATCAGAGTTGTTCGGTGATGATTTGCAGCGTGTCTTACCGGTCATAGATGATGATGGCAGCGACACAGCGATGTTTGACAATGCGATTGAGCTGCTTCACCTCAGCGGCCGTTCCCTGCCGCACATCATCATGATGACCATCCCTGAACCCTGGTCGAAGCAGCCAACGATGAGCGACGAAAAGAGGGCGTTTTATGAGTACCATAGCACACTGATGGAACCCTGGGACGGCCCGGCTTCAATTGCCTTCAGCGATGGCACATTGGTTGGCGCGGTGCTGGACCGCAATGGGCTGCGGCCGTCGCGTTACGTCGTCACCCGTGATGATCGCGTCGTCATGGCTTCCGAAGTAGGTGTGTTGGACATTCCCCCGGCCGATATTGTTTATAAAGGC
Source organism: uncultured Ardenticatenaceae bacterium (assembly GCA_964410625.1). Taxonomy (GTDB): domain Bacteria; phylum Chloroflexota; class Anaerolineae; order Promineifilales; family Promineifilaceae; genus CAYPHY01. Next base: position 30,177 of record CAYPHY010000037.1, read on the forward strand.
CGCTTGGAACCAGGGAAGATGTTGCTGGTGGACACGGCCGCCGGTCGAATCATCAGCGATGAGGAAATTAAGACGCAACTGGCAACGGCCGCGCCCTACCGGCAGTGGCTTGAGCAGTACATGGTATCGCTGGAGGAGTTGCCCAGCGAGCAGCCAGCAGGTGGCAGGCCTCATGCCGACGATCCATTACTGACCACTGCCAACTGGCAACTATCTACCAACCATGACCATGTGACACAACTCCAACGCGCCTTCGGCTACACCTTCGAGGATTTACGCATCCTGATGGCGCCAATGGCGGTGAATGGGATAGAGCCGCTTGGCTCAATGGGCGACGACACGCCACCAGCCGCTTTGTCCCGACGGCCGCAACTGCTCTACACCTACTTCCGCCAACTGTTTGCCCAGGTGACCAACCCACCCATTGATGCCATTCGTGAAGAAATCGTCACCAGTACGGAGGTGTTGTTGGGTTCCGAAGGGAACTTGCTCAATCCCACTCCCGAAAGTGCCCGCCGCATTCGCCTGTCCCATCCCATTTTGAGTAATCAGCAATTAGCCCGTCTGCGAGCAATCCGGCAAGCGGGATTCAAGGCGCAGACGCTATCCCTTTTGTACACACCAACCGCTGACCCGGCGACATTGGCCGAAGCATTGGCGCGGCTATTTGCCGAAGCAAGCGAAGCCGTTTCCCACGGCGTCAACTTGCTGATTTTGTCTGACCGGGGCGTAGATGAACGCCGGATGCCAATTCCCGCGCTGCTGGCAACGGCCGGTTTACACCATTATCTGCTTCGCGAAGGGACACGGACGCGGGTGAGTTTGATTGTCGAATCGGCCGAGCCACGCGAAGTCCACCACTTTGCTGTGTTGCTGGGATATGGTGCCGAAGCGATCAATCCCTACCTCGCCTTTGAGACGATTCATGATCTGCTCGAACGCCGTTTAGCGGTGGGCGTCAGTTACGAAGAAGGGGTTGCCAAATATACGAAAGCGGTGGTCAAGGGCGTGGTGAAGGTGCTATCTAAAATGGGCATTTCCACCATCCAAAGCTACTGCGGGGCGCAGATTTTTGAAGCGTTGGGATTGAGTCGTGAAGTCGTGGATGCTTATTTCACCGGCACACCGACGCGCATCGGCGGCATTGGCCTGGATGTGGTAGCGGCCGAACAATACCAACGCCACCGCGAAGCCTTTCCGGAGCGTCCGGCGAACGGGCATACGTTGGATGTGGGCGGCCGTTTTCAATTTCGCGAGGATGGCGAATTCCATCTCTTCAATCCGGGCACGATCCACCGCCTACAATACGCCGTGCGCCACGACGATTATGAGGCTTATAAACGGTATGCGCAATCGGTCAATGAACAGGAAGCGCAGATGGCCACCTTGCGCAGCCTGCTACAACTACAGCTTAACGAAGCGCCAATTCCCCTAGAGGAAGTGGAGCCGGTTGGGGCGATTATGCGTCGCTTTAAGACCGGGGCGATGTCCTACGGCTCGATCAGCCAGGAAGCGCACGAGACGCTGGCGGTGGCGATGAACCGCGTCAAGGGCAAGAGCAACACCGGCGAAGGAGGCGAAGACCCGGCTCGCTTTATCCCCGACGAGAACGGTGATTGGCGGCGCAGCGCGATCAAGCAGGTGGCCTCCGGGCGTTTCGGTGTAACCAGCCATTATTTAGTCAATGCGGACGAGATTCAAATCAAGATGGCGCAGGGGGCCAAACCAGGCGAAGGTGGCCAGCTGCCCGGCCAGAAGGTCTATCCCTGGATCGCCAAAGTACGCTACTCGACCCCCGGCGTCGGCCTCATCTCTCCACCACCCCACCACGACATCTACTCCATCGAAGACCTGGCCCAACTGATTTACGATTTGAAATGTGCCAATCCACAAGCACGGATCAATGTCAAACTCGTCTCCGAGGTTGGCGTGGGGACGATTGCCGCCGGGGTCGCCAAGGGTCACGCGGACCTCATTCTGATCAGCGGCCACGATGGTGGCACCGGGGCGTCGCCACAGTCGAGCATCAAGTATGCCGGTCTACCGTGGGAGTTGGGGTTGGCGGAGACGCACCAGACGTTAGTGATGAATAACCTGCGCAGCCGTGTGCGCCTGGAGACAGACGGCCAATTAAAGACCGGCCGTGATGTGGTCATTGCCGCACTGCTGGGGGCCGAGGAATTTGGCTTCGCCACCGCCCCTTTAGTCGCTATGGGTTGCATTATGATGCGCGTCTGCCAGTTGGATACTTGTCCGGTGGGGGTGGCGACGCAAAACCCGGAATTGCGTAAACGCTTTATCGGCCGGCCAGAGGATGTGGTCAACTTCATGCGTTTTGTCGCCACGGAGATGCGCGAGTTAATGGCCGCGCTCGGCTTCCGCACGGTAGATGAGATGATCGGCCGCACCGACAAACTCACCATGCGCCCAATCCCCGATCAGGATGATAACTTGCTGGCACAGAAGCTCCGCAGCCTCGACCTTTCCGCCATTCTCTACCAACCCGAAGCCCCGCCGGAAGTCGGCCGTTACCAACGAATCGAACAAGACCACGGCCTGGAACAAACGTTGGATGCCCAGGTGTTGCTGGAATTGTGCCAGCCGGCATTGGAGCACGGCCGTCGCGTTGAAGCGACTTTGCCCATCCGCAATGTTAACCGCACTGTCGGCACATTGCTCGGCAGTGAGCTAACCCGGCGTTATGGCGCGGTCGGGTTGCCGGAAGATACCATTTGTCTTCATTTCCAGGGATCGGCCGGGCAGAGCTTTGGCGCATTTCTCCCCGCCGGTCTGAGCTTCACGCTGGAAGGGGACGCCAACGACTACATTGGCAAGGGCTTGTCGGGTGGCAAGCTGATCGTCAAGCCACCGGATGAAGCCGCCTTCAACCCCGAAGAAAGTATCATTATCGGCAATGTCGCTTTTTATGGCGCGACCGGCGGCGAGGCCTACGTACGCGGGTTGGCCGGGGAGCGTTTTGCTGTGCGCAATAGTGGCGTGCGTGCCGTGGTCGAGGGTGTTGGCGATCATGGTTGCGAGTACATGACCGGCGGCCGTGTCGTTGTGCTTGGCCCTACCGGCCGCAACTTTGCCGCTGGCATGTCGGGCGGCATTGCCTATGTCCTTGATGAGCGAGGCGACTTTGCCATGCGCTGCAACCAGGAGATGGTTGAGCTGGAGCCGTTGACCGAGACTGACGCGCAGGAGGTCAATGATATGGTCTGGCAACATGCCTACTACACCGGCAGCCGGCTGGCCTGGCGCATTCTTTCCCATTGGGAGCAGAAACGGCCGTTCTTCGTCAAGGTGCTGCCTAAAGATTACAAGCGCATGTTGCAAGCCTTCGCCGCGGCCGAAGCGCAAGGGCTGACCGGCGACGAAGCCATCATGGCCGCCTTTGAGGCCAACAAGCGTGATACGGCGCGTGTGACTGGTAACTAGAGGAGACTGGGAGATTGAGAGACTGAGCGACTCTCAATTACCCAGTCTCCTAGTCTCTTGATCTCTCAGTCTCTTAATCTCTTCCTTATGAACAAAGCAACCGGATTTATGACCTACACCCGTGAAACGGCCGCCGAACGGCCGCCGCAAGAACGGGTGCGTGATTGGCAACCGCTACACCTTCATCTTTCGGCCGACAAACTGCAAACCCAGGCTGCCCGCTGTATGGATTGCGGCATCCCCTTTTGCCACAAAGGGCAGGTGCTCAATGGCATGACCTCCGGCTGTCCGATCAATAACCTCATCCCGGAGTGGAATGACCTCGTTCACCGTGATCTGTGGCGACAGGCATATGACCGGCTGCACCGCACCAACAACTTCCCCGAATTCACCGGGTTGGTTTGTCCCGCGCCGTGCGAGGCAGCCTGCACACTGGGGATTAGTGATCCGGCAGTGACGATCAAAAGCATTGAATACGCCATTATCGAACGCGCCTATGAGGAAGGTTGGGTAACACCGACCATTCCGGCGCGACGAACGGGCAAACGAATCGCTGTGATCGGTTCCGGCCCGGCCGGTCTGGCCTGTGCCGATCAGTTGAATACAGTCGGCCATACCGTGACCGTTTTTGAACGAGCCGACCGTGTTGGTGGCTTGTTGATGTATGGCATCCCCAACATGAAGCTGGATAAGCGTCTCGTCGAGCGACGTATTCACATCATGGCCGAGAGCGGAATCACCTTTCTGACCAACGTCGAAGTGGGCGTGAACTATCCGGCCGACACGCTGCGAGATGAATTTGATGCGATTGTCTTGTGCACCGGCGCGACACGGCCGCGAGACTTACCCGTCCCAGGGCGAGAACTGAGAGGCATCCATTACGCCATGGAGTTTCTCCATCAGAATACAAAGAGCTTGCTCGACTCTAACCTGGCAGACGGCCGCTATCTCTCCGCTGCCGGTCACGATGTAGTTGTCATCGGCGGCGGCGATACCGGCACGGATTGCGTGGCGACTGCTCTGCGACACGGTTGTCGCAGCCTGACCCAATTCGAGATTATGGCCCGGCCGCCAGATGAACGAGCAGCCGACAACCCCTGGCCGCAATGGCCGCGTATCTATAAGCTGGATTATGGACAGGAGGAGGCGGCCGCCCTCTTTGGCAATGACCCCCGTGCCTATGCGGTAATGACCAAAGGATTCTTGGGCGATGAAAACGGCCGCGTGCAGGCAATTCGCACGGTGGATATCCGCTGGGAGTCCAACGGCAGCGGGCCAAAACCGGTAGAAATCCCTGGCAGCGAACGGATCTGGCCTGCCCAATTGGTCATCCTGGCGATGGGCTTTCTTGGTCCAGAGAATCCACTACTGACACAACTGGGTGTCGTACACGACGGCCGCAGCAATGTGGCGGCGGAATACGGCCGTTTTGCCACCAACGTCCCCGGCATCTTTGCCGCCGGTGATGCGCGACGAGGGCAAAGCCTGGTCGTGTGGGCCATTCACGAGGGAAGGGCGGCCGCGCGTGAGGTAGATCGTTGGTTGATGGGGGAGACAGACCTACCCTAACCTCTACGAGATATAGACCCCTCTTCTTTTTAGATACAGAAAAAAATATATCGAGCAAAGTACAAATGTCACGCGCAATTCACGCGCTCTTCGTGTATGCTTAAGACCGTTTGCAAGCCAGTGTGAAAACACTTGCTGAGGGCCAGCGGTTCCGAAGAATACCGTGGCAAATGGTGGGAAGGCGGCAGAGCGTAGGAATACCACGCTCGCGCCCTTAGCGTCTGGTGAGGAATTGCCGGATGCAGGCATGGCTTGCGGATCACAGCATCCAGTGGGGAGCTATCCGCAGAAAAATCCAACCGTAACTTAAGTGTAAGGAGCTTAGTTATGCAGACACGAAGATTAAAGGTGTCGTGGTTTGTCCTGGCTGCGTGCTTGCTGTCGCTGACAGTGGCCGCATTTTGGGGGACCGCCAGTGTGGGGGCGGAAACGACTGCTCCCTCGGCCAACGTATTGGTCAATGGCAATTTTGAAAATGGCAAGCAAGGGTGGACGGCGAAGATCGCCAATTTTGCCACCGGCGCACCGGCGCAGGCAGGGAGCGCGGCCGCGCAACTGAAGACGACAAAGAAGAGCGGCCGAGCGCAGTTTTATCAAAGCAATGTCCCGCTGCAAGCCGGAGCGAAGTATGTCCTAACCTTTTGGGCCAAAGCACCCTCAGGTAAGGATATAGATGTTTCGCTGTACAAGCAGAGTTCAGCCAGCAAAAGCTATGGGCTGAAAAACAAGAAGATCAATCTGACCTCAAGCTGGAAGCAGTTTACGATCAGCTTCACAGCCAGTGGCTTTAATGGCTCGGTGAACGACGGCCGTTTGCGCTTCCGAATGCCCAAGGGCCAGGGGATTGAGTTCAGCATTGATAATGTATCCCTTTCTATCGACGGCAGCACGCCACCTTCCCCGCCTCCTCCTGGGGGAGATAAGGATGAAATGCTGATCTTCGATTGGAACAAGCAGGTCACCAAGTCCCATAGCGGCTTTGCCATGCAGCAACCGCCAAACGAAAATGGCAACTGGGTTTCGCCGATCAACTTCGCCGGTGGGACGATCCACTTCCGCGCTCAAGTGCGCAGCATTCCAAAGAACCAGCCTGATATGAAGCTGGGCTGGTGCGTCTGGCAAGATGGTTTCACACGCGAGAATTGCAAGGGCAACAACGTCGCTGGTACGCCCGGAAATGTCGTTACCTGGTCAATTAAAATCAAAGATATGTGGAAGAAGAACGGCGTGCCGATTAACTGGGCGCAGCCACGCACCCGAGAAGGCTTTATTGTGCGCAATAAGAAAGGTCCGGTGAGTTCCAAAGCAGGAATGAACTGGAGTGGTGAAAACCCCAACGACTGGTATCCGTTGGATATCCGCGTCACGGCCGTTGTCGTGGCCGCCGGTGGTACCTTCTCCGGCTGGGACCACTACATTAAATAAGCGGTAGCAGGCAAACCATTCAACGAGCCTCTTATCAAAGAGAGGCTCGTTTCTACTTTTAAGGTTGTTTGTAAGTGTCGAAAACGATACTTCGCAAATATTATCGAGGTGGACAAGCCACCCAGGAGTGTATTGGATGAAACATAAATCATCGCGTTTGCCGGTTCAGTTTAGTAGCCGGAAGCCCTTCTTGTATATCGTGGCACTGCTCGTGCTAATTCTTGTTGGGGTTTCTGGCGGGCAAGCCGTAACGGCCGCCCCTTCGGCCAATGTACTGGTCAACGGCAATTTTGAAAATGGAAAGCAAGGGTGGACGGCGAAGATCGCCACCTTCAACACTGGCACGCCAGCCCAAACAGGGAGCGCGGCTGCCCAACTAAAGACCACCAAGAAGTCTGGCCGGGCGCAATTTTACCAGAGCAATATCACGCTCCAGTCCGGTGCGACCTATGAGTTGACCTTCTGGGCGAAGGCTCCATCGGGTAAGGATTTGGATGTTTCGCTATATAAGCAGAGTAAGGCCAGCAAGAGCTATGGGCTGAAAAATAAGAAGGTTAATCTGACGTCCAACTGGCAGAAGTTCACGATCACCTTCACGGCAAGTGGTTTTAATGGGACGGCAAACGACGGCCGTCTGCGCTTCCGTATGCCAAAAGGCCAGAATATCGAATTCAGCATTGACAATGTTTCGTTGACTACCTCCAGTAGCCCACCCCCTCCGTCCGGTGGCGATGGTGACGAAATGCTGATCTACGATTTTAACGGCCCGGTGACAAAGAGTTACGGTGGCTTTGTAATGAACAAACCCCCGTTGGAAAATGGGGACTGGACGAAACCGATCAATTTCGCTGAAGGAACGATGTACTTCCGCGCCGAGGTTCGCGGCATTCCTCGAAATCAGCCGGGGATGAAGCTAGGTTGGTGCTTCTGGCAAGGGAAGCGCGAAAATTGTAAGGGTAATGATGTCCCTGGGGTTCCCGGAACGCTGGTCACATGGAACGCCGATATTAAGAGCATGTGGAAGAAAAACGGCCAGCCCATCATCTGGTCGGAACCACGAACCAAGAACGGTTTCGCAATCAGGAACAGCAAAAATGATCCCGTTAGCGATAAATCAGGATGGAACTGGAACGGCGAGAACCCCGACCACTGGTATCCATTAAACATCCGTTTTACCGTGGTTGTGGTAGCAAAGGGTGGGACCTTTTCCGGTTGGAGCCACTACATTGACTAACCCTCATCGGGTTCATCGTTAGTTTAGGAGCAAGAGCCTCTCATCATGAGAGGCTCTTTTTTCTTCACATTGCTGCACTTGGACAAAGCAGCATGTCGTTTCCTCAATGAACAGCTAAGAAACCCGGTTTCTGTCCTCAAAAGCTTTTCGCTATTTGCTTAAACGTATAAGATAGGGTGGGTATATGAAGAGATCTAAATTTCGTTTGCCTGCAATCCTATTGTTGCGTTGTGGTCATTGCTTGGAAGGTCCCGTATTTTATGGCCTGTTTAAGATGCATGAGACCTGTCCAGTGTGTGGCATTAAATTTGAGCGCGAACAGGGATACTTCCTCATGTCAATTTTTATTGGCTATTGCATCTATTTTGCGTTGCTTATCCCATTAACTTTCTGGTTATACCTGCTCGATCTGCCACTTTGGCAATTGATGACGATTATCATCATCGCTTCTATCATCCTCGTTCCACTCGTTTTTCATTATGCGCGAGTCATCTGGTTGCACATTGATGAATGGTTATCCCCCCACCCTTGATACAAATTGATGGATATTTTAGCGTTACTAGAAGAGTTACAGACCATTGCCCGCAACGGGTTAACGTATGCCACCAACCACTATGATCGTGAACGTTATCAACGTTTATTAGAACTATCGGCCGTCTACTACCAAAACCTGCTCGACATCCCCGCGGCCGAAGTCCGCCAGCGCTTTGCCGCCGAACTAGGCCATATCACCCCAAAAGTGGGTGGCGATGCAGCCATCTTTGACGATGAAGGGCAAATCCTCTTGGTTAAGCGCAGCGACGACGGCCGCTGGTGTTTGCCTTGTGGCTGGGTGGAGCCGAATGAATCACCAATGGAAGCGGCCGTCCGCGAGACCAGGGAAGAGACGGGGCTAGAGGTGCGGCCGTTAACCCTGGTGGAAGTGTTCACCCGTAAAGCCAACACCGGGCATGGGCCACACACGGCCGTTGCCGTCGTTTACCTGTGTAAAATCATCGGCGGCTCGTTGCAAGGCTCGCACGAAGGGTCAGACATCCGCTATTGGCGATTAGAAGACGTTCCGGCGTGGCACGAGCTACACCAACAGTATGCAACGGCTGCGTTTGCTCTCTGGCAGAAGCGGATTGGAAGCGGTTGACAATGGCCGATGACCTAACCCTCGATGATGTACTACCTGGTTTCCGCGTTCCGGTCACAGATATTTTCACTGCTTAGGTTCAATAGGATCTACGCAGTTCACAATTTTCCGACACGAATGACACGAATTTGTCTACTATTTCGTGCAATTCGTGTCATTCGTGTCAAAAATGCGTAAGTGCTATTCCAAATTAAAATAATCGCCTCTGAATGCCCGTGTCGGTCTTGGTATCCACCGGTAGCTTTTCACCTGCGGCCGCTTTATGCGCCCAGCGCGTGGGTTCAGGCAAGCGGTAGCGCGTAACACACTGTAGGACAAATTCGACCGCGTGGGGAACATCCATCAGATGTCCCGGCGAAACGTATAGCGGATTCACGTTGTCCCTGGAGCGCACAATGGCCCCTATTATTCGTTGCGGGTCGCGCTGGTCATAGAGTTCGGCCGTCTCCCCCTTATTCAAGCCAACTTCACCGTGACGGCCGTACAATCGCGATTTAGCCACGCCAATGGTCGGCCGTTCCAGCCACAGCCCCATAAGTGAAGCAATTCCCATCCCACGCGGGTGGGCAATGCCCTGCCCATCAAAAAGCAGCAGATCAGGCTTTATCTGTAGTTGTTCCCACGCCGCCAGGACGGCCGGGCCTTCACGAAAGGCCAGCAAGCCGGGGATATAGGGAAAGGCGAGTGGTGTACTGGCCGTAACGCCCTCAATTGGGGTGAGTTCGGGGAAGCGAAGGACAACAATCGCTGCCCGTGCCTCATCCCCTGGCAGACTCACATCTACACCACCGACGGTATGGATGGGGCGGCCGTCCCACTCAAGAACGAGCTGGTCGCGTAGCTCTGTCTGAATTTTTGCCGCTTCCTTAGGTTCCAGCGTCCATGAATGGAGGTTCATCACCGTTTCCTTATCATTTAGATAATAGCAAAGTATCGGTAATGTGGTTAGTGGTACAATGGTTATGGAGTACAACGCACATTGAGTACAGTGGGGTTTGCTATGAAACCTTCTTCAGAAACGACAAAAACGGAAACAACCAGGACAACCACAACGGCCGCCACCCCCAAAGTCCCCTTTGATATTGATCTGGCGATGGAACGAATTGCAACGGCCGTCCAACCCCATCCTAAAGCCGCCTTATTCGAGCTGGCCGAAGAAGGCTACAACTCCCTTTTTGAGCAGCTAATCGCCTGCATCATCTCCATTCGCACGCTGGATGAGGTCACACTCCCTACCTCGCGCCGCTTATTTGCCCAGGCCAGGACGCCGCAAGCGATGTTGCAGCTTGACTACAAAACGATAGAGGAACTGATCCACACCAGTTCCTTTAGTGAACGCAAGGCGAGCCAGATTCAAGCAATCGCCGAACGTACCGCCCAGGAATTTGATGGCGTCTTACCCTGTGATCGCGAACTACTCATCTCCTTCTCCGGCGTTGGCCCGAAGTGTGCGAACCTCGCCCTGGCAATTGCCTGTGGCGAACCGTTGATCAGTGTGGATGTCCACGTCCACCGTGTGACCAATCGTTGGGGTTATGTGCAGGAAAGCACCCCGGAAAAGACGATGTTCGCCTTACAACAAAAGTTGCCTGAGCGATATTGGATTGACATCAACCGGCTGCTGGTCCCCTTTGGGAAGTTCATCTGCACCGGCCGCTTGCCCCGTTGCTCCACCTGCCCCGTACTAGAGATGTGCCAACAAGTCGGCGTGGAGGCCCATCGCTGATAAAAATTCACAAAAATAAAAAAGGAGCCTGGATTGCTCCAGACTCCTTCTTCTAAAATGCTATCTGTGATTCGGCCGTCAGGCTCGACGAATGGCGCGAAGAATAGCGATTAAGATAACAGCACCAATAAACGCAGTTAGGATACTGGCGATGCTGAATTCGCCCGTTTCTCCCAAACCAAATAAACCCAAGACCCAACCGCCGATAAGTGCTCCGATGATACCGATGATGATGTCCATCAGCAATCCCTGGCTAGCGTTGGTTTTCATGACGATGCTGGCTAACCAGCCGGCAATTGCACCAACAACGATCCATACAAGCAAATTGACAAGCATAACAAAAACCTCCTATCCTAATAAATTAATAAACTATTGACATTCTAATCGAGAATTAAGCTGCAAGTCAATATAACACAGTTCCCCCCAAAAAGTTACGTATCTTAGATATATTTTTGGCGCTAAGTAAAATCACCTTAGGATAGGAGTAGTTTTTCCAGGGATGGGAGATGGATGCCAGTGTGCTTGACTAAAAGGGAGTAGACACGCCGGTGTGCGGGCATCTGTTGTTGGATCACGGCCGTCGCCTCCGCCCGCATCCCCAGTTGCTCCGGCCCGGCCGATAAAGAAGTGCTGACATCAAGCAGACGACGCAGGCAGGCGATGACCTCAAAACATTCGATCTGTTCGACTGGCCTGCCGCTAACTTGCTCATACGTTTGCAAGATACCATCGTGTACGGCCGTACCCTCATAAGCATCGGCAAGCATCAACGTCCAGGCCAGGTCAAAGCGGAAGTCAGAGATAGAGAAGTTGGTCCAATCAATCACGACGGCCGAGCCGTCCGACTTGACGATAATGTTGGACGGATGAAAATCCTGGTGAACGGGTGACGGCCGCAAACAAGCCATTTGCTCCCGCCGCGCTTCCAGCCAGGCCAGTACCGGTTGAAATTCCTCACCGAAGGGGTTCACTTGCGGCAGCGAGCGGCCGAACTCCAACCAGCGGTCAATAGTGTGGTAGGGGGAAGGGTTGTTTGCTGTCTGGCTGAACGGCCGCCAATCCAGCGCATGGAGCCTGGCGAAAAGTTGGCAAAAGAGGGTTAACAGCGGCAGCCATTCGGCCTGCGGCGTTTTGGACATTAGCGACCACAGCTCCTGTCCTTCAATATACTCCATCAAGATAAACGGGCGGCTGAAGGGGGATTGTCCCTCCTCTAGCGCGTAGATCTGGGGGACTGGATAGCCTGCCTGATAGAGTTGTCCCATTGCCTGGAACTCATGTCTGGCCTTTTCGGCCGCGCCCCTTCCCACGTAAAGTCGCAAGACCAAACGCTCCCGTAGCCTATCGGCCGCTGGCCCGTGTTCCAACCAAAAGGAGTAGAGCACACTCTCCCAGCCACTGCTGATGTCGCTCATTGTGTCCACAGTGGGCTGTTCTTTGTCCGGAATGTTTTGGACGTAATAGGACTCTAATAACGCTGCGTAGTCAGATTGTTGTGTGTCCATATCAAGGTAGTGGTGGATGGCTCGGCGGCCGTCCGAGCGGCGTTTTGTCGGCCGACCTGGGTGTATTGGCAACGCTAAACGACCAGCTATAGCTGTGGCCGTTCACCGTCAGCGATACATCATAAGTAGCGCCAGGTTGTAGTGGTTCGCGTGGAATGAGGACAATGGCGTCACGGCCGTCCAAAATAGTACGGCCGACCGCCTGTGAACCAGGGTCGGGATGCTTGTAGTTGGTCTCGTCAAATACGCAATGCTCCAGATTGGTCCCGTTTTGACTGAAGGAGTGGGCGGTAACATGCGGCGTTTGATCGCCTATGCCGATTTGTATCAACAACGGCAATCCACTGGGTTCTTTATAACCAGGACAGCTAGTGAGCGGGCTAGGCCACTCCCCCCAGTGTTCGGTGAGGGGGACGGTTGCACCGGGGCCAGGCCAAAGGACCGGAAAGCGAACCCCATCGGGCAGCGGGCCAAGTCCACGTAGTACATCCAGACCGGAAGCGAATTGTAATTCCCGTCCGTCAGCCTCGCTATATTCTCCATACCCTGCCTCATTTAGCTGTGGGTCAAGGATACCAATCGCATGAAAGGGGGCTTGCATCCAGGCGTCAATCGAGACATAAAAGTTTTCCTCAGCGCCATAGCTGCCCATCAGATTGCTAGATCGTGCTGCCTGTTGGCCTTCGGCCGTATACCAGGCGTTGGCCGGGTCTTCATCATGGATCAGATTATCGTTTTTTACACTGTAGCGGCCGTGCAACTCATTGCCTCGCGCCCAATCTGTATTGGCCGCCACAGCAGGCAGCCCGGACATAGCACGATAGAAATTGACATAATCTAACCAATTACTTGGTAATCGCGGTGGGGATGGAGGGTCCTCCAAAGCAACATACATATGCGGGATAAAGGCCAGACGTTGCCTCTGTGAAGCGGTCGAATCAACAAATAAGGCAAGCATCGCCACCAACAAGAGTAGGAAGGTTGATTGTCTCAAGTAACGATTCATCATATTTTTCGCGTGTGGGCAAAGCGGCTCTACGGACGATGAATCTGCGGTGGCGGCCGTCCCCCAGTAAGTAGATGAAGAACGATTCACCCTATCGTTCTCCATACGGTTTACCAAATCGCGTTGCTGATTGTTTTTACTGCTGATTGTTTTTACCGTGCCAATATGCTATCTTGGATGCGCGAAATAGGCACGAAGATTCTTGCTTGCCTTTTTGTGCATTCTCCCTAGCAAATTAGTAGCAAACGGTACTATTCAAGAATTGGATTTACGCAGTTCACAACTCTTTCGACCCGAATAACACGAATGACCGCGAATTTTTAGGCCATAATTTGCGTAAATTCGTGCTAATTCGTTGCTAAAAATTCTTTAACCGCGTAACTCCTGAAGAAACAAGAGATCAGGTTTCTCCAAGAAGGTTTATTTTCACGACGATAATATCGAGAAGCCCGGTTTCTGCTCCCGTACACAGGATAACTATGAGCCAAACAGAAGAAAAATGGACGGCCGATGTTCACCTAATGATTTGCCATCCGCTAGACGCGGCCGTTTTGTTGATCAGCACCGACGAAACCCACGAAACCAAATGGGCATTGCCACAAGCGAAAATCAACGATTATGTTTGGGTCCGCCCGGAACGATCATTGAGCGATTGGGTGCAAACCCAGTGGGGGATGCCCACCATTACCCTGCATTGCGCCAGCCGCCACACGGACAAAGAGAACCAGTATGTAGAGGCCATCTTTGCGCTGGAGGCCCTGGAGGCGGTGCCACTGCCGGGGAACGGCCGCTTCATCACCCTTTCTGACCTGGCCGATCTGGCGTTGGTTCGCCCTGAACACCAGCCGCTCATCGAAGATTTCTTAAACGAACTGGCAAGCGGGAACGTACCACCGCTGCGGCCGCCCTGGTTACAGCGTGGTTGGTTCAGCCGCGCCAGCGCCTGGATGACGGCCGAAGTGGAGCGGCACGGCCATACCCCCACCGGCCCGGTAGAGCAATTGAACAACTGGATGCTATCCTCTGTCTTGCGCGTGCCAACGGCCGCCGGATTCTTCTACATGAAAGCTGTCCCCGATTGGCCGCTCTTCGTCCACGAGCCACTGTTTCTGGCCGGAATGGCGCGGCTTTGCCCTGATAATGTCCCGGCTCCGTTGAGCGTGGAGCCAACCGAGCGTTGGATGTTATTGGCTGATTTCGGTAAGGCGATTTATCAGAATAATTTACCCGATCAACTCAGCGAGATGGTGCGCGTCTTTCCCCGGCTTCAAATACAAATGGCCGCCCACGTGCCGGAGTTGTTGGCGATAGGCTGCATTGACCGGCGGCTCGGCCGTTTGCCCAGGCAATTGGATGGGCTGTTGGCCGATGAAGCCGCCCTAGAGGGGTTGGAAGCGGCCGAGATTGAGCAACTGCACCAGGCGGCACCCCGCCTGAAAGCGATTTGTGCTGAGCTTGCTACCTATAACGTTCCAGAAACACTGATGCACGGCGATCTTCATCCGGGCAACATTGCCACCCCCAATGGCCAGATGCTCTTCTTCGACTGGACCGACGCCTGTATCACCCACCCCTTTCTCGATATGATGATCATCTTTGAAGAAGAAGACGAGACAAAACGCAACCAACTACGAGATATTTACCTGGAACCGTGGACAACCTTTGAACCCAAAGCGCGTCTGCTGGAGGCGTGGCGGTTAGCCGAACCGCTCTGGTCATTGCACCAGGCGATTAGCTATCAGACCATCCTGGCAAATCTGGAGCCCGTATCGCGCAGTGGATTTCGGAACGTCATCCCGGCTTATCTGCGAATGGTCTTAAAAAGCCTGGAGGGCCACACAGTAACAACGAATTAGCGCAAAGCTTGTGGCGCGAATGAATATAAATAGGACTTACGCATTTTGACACGAATAACACGAACTTCGCCCTTTGTTTTCGTAAAATTCGTGTCATTCGTGTCAAAAAATTTTCTGATGCCTAAATCCTGACGAATTATGGACACTGTTCGCGATTACCGGCGTGCTGATGCGAGGCTGTTGGTTGAAGCCTATAACCAGTTGCATCCAGCACGGCCGCTAACCAGCGACGCCTTCCACCAACGACTCGAAGATGCCGTAGGGGATGACGGCCGCATCTGGGTTACAGAGATAGACGGCCGCGCTGCTGCTTACGCACTGATCGCGCCCATCCCTGGCTTGCCGGGCATGGCCCATTTGGAAGGGTTGGTGACGCCGGAGCAGCAACGGCAGGGGATTGGCGGCCGTTTGCTCCATCACGCTCGCGACGCCGCCAGAAAAACTGGCTTGCAGCAACTGTCCTCTCCAGTGGAAACACTCGATTCTCCAGCAGCCTACTTTTTGCAAAAGCATGGTTTCGCCTTAGAGCATGAGGAAATCATCTTCCGCCGCTCCCTCTTACAGCCATTGCCAGAGATAGCGGCCGCCTCATCAGGTAAAATCATAACCTTACCGCGCCGCAGCGCAATCCCTCGTTTTCGCACCTTGTATGACCAAGCCTTTGCCGGACTGCCCTGGATGCAACCTTATTCGCAGGCGGAGGTGGCCTGGCTGCTGCAAGCGGTCGAAGACCTGTTGTTCCTTCGCATAGGCAAAAGGATAGCTGGCTTTGCCTGGTTGCAGTTCAATAATCCCCAAGCAGATGAACAGCTGCGCCAGGAGCGAGTGGGCTTAATTGAGCCGGTTGGTGTGCTGCCTGAATATCAAGGGCAGGGGTACGGCCGCTTCCTGGTGACGGCCGCGTTACGCGAGCTACAAAGCCGTGGCGCACAGCAAGCCCAAATTGGCACCTGGTCAACCAACGAGCCAGCCATTGCCCTATACAAAAGTCTAGGTTTTGAAATCCACAATTCAGTGTATTATCTGACGTGTAGCACGATTTGCTAAATCGTGCGTTTCAATCCGAATAGAGCGAGAATCATCCCATCCAACCCACTTTATCCCACCAGATGCCAGGGATACCATCGCTGAACAAGCGATTTGCAAGGCTCCCCGCTCAATCGCTCTACAGTGGGGAAAGCAAGCTATAATGTGATATGAGTAACTCTTTACCTTTTGCCACTTCCTCCTTACAATTCCTAGCAATATTGGGTACCGTGTTTTGACCGATCATTTGTTGTCGTATTGGTTAAAATGGGATAGCGCCAACTGTATGTTAAAAACGGAGATAATATGATGTTCAAAGATACGGCCGACGTTCGTCGTCGTTTGGGAACGCAGCAATACATCGCTTCTGAAGAAATCGGGACGGTAGTCTATCTGGCTCAGTCGCTTTGCAAGCCGGTGCTGGCCGAAGGTCCGGCCGGCGTAGGCAAGACGGAATTAGCCAAAGCCTGGGCTGGCGCGTCGGGTCGGCCGCTTGTGCGCCTGCAATGTTATGAGGGACTGGACGAGAGCAAGGCATTGTATGAGTGGGAGTATGCCAAGCAGATGCTCTATACCCAGCTCTTGCGCGATACGTTGGGCAACATTCTGGGGGATGTGCAAAGTCTTGGTGAGGCCGCCAACCGCCTGGCACAGGAAGAGGATGTTTTCTTCTCGGAAAACTTCTTGTTGCCTCGGCCGTTGATGACTGCCTTAACCTCTGAAGAACCAGTCGTCCTGCTGATTGATGAAATTGATCGCGCCGATGTCGAATTTGAAGCCTTTCTGCTCGAAGTCCTCAGCGATTTTCAGGTTAGTGTCCCCGAACTAGGGACAATAACCGCCCGCCATCAGCCGATGGTGCTACTCACCAGTAACAATACCCGCGAGTTGAGCGAAGCGTTGAAGCGTCGCTGCCTTTATCTCCACGTCAATTACCCCCTGCTCGAAGCTGAATTAGATATTGTTCGTCTGAAGGTTCCGGATTTGCGGCCGGAATTGGCGCGGCAAGCGGTGGCCGTCGTGCAGCAACTTCGCAACATGGATTTACGCAAAGTGCCGAGCATCAGCGAGACGCTCGATTGGGCCAGGGCCTTGGTCGCCCTAAACGCCAAATCCATTGACGAGCAAACGCTCTCCAACACGCTCACCGTCTTGCTCAAGTATGAGTCCGATGTGCAAAAAGCGCGGCGGATGATGGGCGGCGGTAGTAGCAGCAGCCGTCGTGGCGGCCGCTATGAAGGCTAGAGGTGTCGAACGCTGATTCACTAATAAAACGCAGGTGTTCGCTTCGCAAATAAGAGAAAAGAAAAATCCGCGAAAATCTGCGAGTTATCCGCGTCATCAGCGTAACGTATTCGGAGGCGAAGATGGACGATAGGATTGTTGAATTTGTACGAGGGCTACGAGCAGCCGGGGTGCGCGTCTCCATGGCGGAGTCGGTGGATGCGATGCGGGCGACGGCCGTGGTGGGCGTTAACGACAAAGACCTCTTTCGCGAATCGTTGCGAGCGACATTGGTGAAGGAAGTTGACGACTTCCCCGTCTTTAACGAACTCTTCCCCCTCTACTTCGGCAGCGGCGGCCCAGTGATGCAGAACGCTATGGACGACCTCTCCGAAGATGAGCAGCAGATGTTGCAGGCGGCATTGGGAGCGCTGAGCGGCCGTTTGCAACAGTTGATGGACTGGCTGACCAGCGGCGACGGGCCGACAAAAGAAGAGCTGGAAGCGTTGGCCGAACGGGCCGGGGTGCAATGGGCCGACAATCCCCGTGAAGCGAAGTGGGTTACACGGCGGATGTTGCAGCAGATGGGCTTTGCCCACCTGGAAGAGATGATCCAACAACTGATGGAAAAGCTGCGCGAGATGGGGATGAGCCAGGAAGCGATTGCCAAGCTGATGGGCGTCGTCGAGGCCAACCGCGAGGCGTTAGCCGAGCAGGTGGCGCAGCAAGTGGGCCATCAAATTGCAGAACAGCGCGCCAACCGGCCGGACGACCTCTTCGGCTCCGACCTGATGCACAAGCCCTTTGATGCGCTGACCGACGAAGAAGCCAACCAGTTGCGCCGCGAAGTCCATCGCCTGGTCACACAGTTACGCAGCCGCATGGCCTTGCGCCGCAAGCGGGGCAAGGAAGGGCGATTTGATTCCAAAGGCACCATCCGCGCTAACCAGCGTTATGCCGGTGTCCCAATTGAATTGAAATTCAAACGGCGCAAACTCAAGCCGAGTCTGGTCTTGATTTGTGACATTTCGCGCTCCATGCTTTCCGTCGCTGAGTTTATGCTGCGCCTGACCTATGAGCTACAGGATCAGGTGTCCAAGACACGCAGCTTTGGCTTTTATGGCGACATGGAAGAGATCAGCATCGTCCTCACCGGCAATCGGCCGAGCGAGGCGGTGGATGGTGTGATGAACACCTTCTACGGCCGCTCCCCCCGCCACTACGCGACCGATTTAGGCAACAGCCTGAACACCTTCTTCCACAACTGGCTAGACAGCGTAGACGGCCGCACCACAGTGGTGATTTTGGGCGACGGCCGTAATAATTACAACTCCCCTCGTTTAGACTTAATGAAAGAGCTACAGCGGCGGGCGCGAAAGCTTGTCTGGTTCAACCCCGAAGGCCCGCGCCAATGGGGGACCGACGACAGCGATATGTTGGAATATGCCCCCCTCTGCGACGCTGTTTACCAGGTACGCAACCTGGCGCAACTCTCCTCGGCCGTAGACAAAATCATGGCCGGCGCTTAGAGATGACAGGGTGACAAGGTGAAAAGGTGACTGGGTGAAGGGGTGAGAGCACCTTGTCACCGCTTCACCTTGTCATCTTCTTGACTGTCACGCTGTCTCATGTTATGATGCAGCCATCATGTGGAAACAATTGGTCGGCTATTACGAGTATGCAAGCATTCAACCCGCCGCGTTGGCGCAGTTGTAGCACGCATAGGTAAGTGGACTGACCAAAACCGTCTACAATTTGCACAAAAACAACAAGACGCGGCAACCCCGCGTCTTTTTTGTTGGTTCAGTCGTCTATTGGTGTATTGGTCTACTGGTATATTTGCGAACTAATAAACAAATACACCAATACACCGATACATGGCTATACCATATCCTATAGGAGACTTTATCTGATGGCAGCGAGCAATATACTGGAAGAACTACGCTGGCGTGGTCTTGTCTACGATATGACCGAAGGGATTGAAGAACTGGTCAAGAAAGAGAAGATCACGCTCTACAACGGCTTTGACCCCACGGCCGATTCTCTCCACATCGGCAATCTTGTGCCGATGATGCAATTGGCTCGCTGGCAACGCTTTGGTCATCATCCCATTGCCCTGGCTGGCGGCGGCACGGGTTTGATTGGCGACCCCAGCGGCCGCACCACCGAACGCACCCTGATGAGTCCCGAAATGGTCGAGGCCAACGTCGCTAAAATCAAAGAGCAGTTGGCAAGCGTGCTGGACTTTGAGGTGAAGCGCAATCCGGCGCGGATCGTCAACAACGCCGACTGGTTGCTTGGCCTCTCCCTCTTCGATTTTCTGCGTGATACAGGTAAGCACTTCACAGTTAACTACATGATGGCCAAAGACTCGGTGAAGTCACGTCTGGAACGTGAGGATGGCATCTCCTTCACTGAGTTTAGCTACATGCTACTGCAAGCCCACGACTACCTTCATCTCTACGACCAGTTTAACTGTGTCGTCCAGGCGGGTGGCAGCGATCAATTTGGCAATATTGTCGCTGGCGTAGAGCTAATCCGCAAAGTACGCGGGGCGCGAGCCTTTGGTCTGGTGTACCCGCTGATCACCCGTGCCGACGGCAGCAAATTTGGCAAAACGGCCGAAGGCGAAAGCGTCTGGCTCGACCCGCAACGCACATCCCCTTACCGCTTCTACCAGTTCTGGTACAATACCGATGACGGTGATGTGATCCCTTACCTTAAGTTCTTCACCTGGCTCGGCAAGCGAGAGATTGATGAGCTGGAGGAAGCCGTCTTTCAACGGCCGGAGCAGCGCGAAGCCCAACGCCGCCTGGCGCGAGAAGTGACGGGGATGATCCACGGTCCAACCGCACTGGCGCGGGCCGAACAGGCGTCGCAGGTCTTATTTGGTGGCGAACTGGCAGGGTTGGACGCGGCCGATATTGCCGACATCTTTGCCGACGTCCCCTCCCATGAGGTTGACAAAAGCGAATTAGAAGGCGAAGGGCTGCCGGTGGTTGATCTACTGGCGGCAAGCGGCCTGGCCTCATCTAAGGGCGACGCACGGCGTAGCATTCAAGGCGGTGGTATCTATCTGAACAACGAGCGCGTCACCGACCACGAGCAACGCGCTACCCTATCCCAAAGCATTGAGGGCCAATTCCTGGTGCTGCGAAAGGGAAGGCGGCAATATCATCTGGTGCGGATTCGTGAATGACAAGGTGAGGGGGTGACGGGATGACAAGGTGACAGGGTGAAGAGTTGAGCAACCTCACCTTGTCACCCCTTCACCATGTCACCCTGTCAGATAACTACTATGGCGAACCGTATAGATCGGGCCGCTCGGCCGTAGATCGCTTTGAATGAGATGAACAGCCGCTACCGGAAAGGACAACGCAGGCACATCGGCCGCCCACGAAACATCTCGTACCTTGCTGCTATCCTTCACCCGCCCCAACGTCAGATGAGCGCGAAACGGCCGCCGCTCCACCTCCCACCCCAACGGCTCCAACGCTTCGTCTAGCTCTCGCTTTAGACTTGCCAACACCGAATCTCCAATCTCCAATCTCTCAGTCTCCAATCTCCCAATCTCCTCCTCCAACCCAACCCAAATCACTCGCGGCCGCTTACAATTGGGAAAGCATCCGACGCGGCCGAGACGCAGCACAAACGGTGCATGGCGACTGGTGACCTTATCCATCGCTTTCTGAATATGCGCTAGTTTGGCGATTGGGGTATCACCTAAGAAGGTGAGGGTCAGATGGATCTGTGCCGGTTTGACCCAGCGCACGCTCCCATGAGGTATTTCGGCCGCAAGCACGCCGGTCAGTTGACCCAATGCCTGTTTCACCTCGACCGGTAAGTCAACGGCAATAAACGCGCGAATCGTTTCCATAGGTTAGCTTGTGCCGATGGTACGCGGACCCACGCTGCTGGTCAACATGATAGGTTTCAAACCTGCCCTCACCATCGTTACTAAGTACATTGTTTCAAAAGTAACCCAACTGTCATTCCGAGCGGAGTC
>CAYPHY010000038.1:0-13148 GCA_964410625.1 uncultured Ardenticatenaceae bacterium
GGCAGGTGGCAGGTGGCAGGTGGCAGGTGGCAGGTGGCAGGTGGCAGGTGGCAGACCTCAAGTGTAATCACTGATACCTCAATACACCAATACACCAGTATACCAATCTCCTAATCTCCTATCTCTCCCCCAATACCTCTTCATACAACCCCAACAACCGCGGCTTCATCAAGTCCCAGTTGAAGTGATTTTGTACCAGTTGTTGCCCTTCGCGGCCGAGGGCTTGTGCTCGTTGCGGGTTTTGCAAAAGCAGTAGAATAGCTTCGGCATGGGCCGCTGGATCGGCCGCTTTCACCCGCAGCCCGTTGATCCCCTGGCGGACAAACGGCCGTACCGAAGCGAGATCACTCGTCACCACCGGCAACCCATAGGCCATATACTCAAACAGCTTGGTGGGGATATTTTTCTCATTCTTAGCAAATGGTTGCCACGACACCCAGCCAATAGTCGCCTTCTGCAAATAATGGCCGATCTGCTCAAAGGAGATGCGGCCGGTGATCGTCACCGACTCGGCAATGCCCCTGGCCAGCGCATCGTCACGCACCTCTTGCTCTAGGTCGCCAGGGGCAAAGTGGCCGACCAGGAA
Organism: uncultured Ardenticatenaceae bacterium; assembly: GCA_964410625.1. Classification (GTDB taxonomy): domain Bacteria; phylum Chloroflexota; class Anaerolineae; order Promineifilales; family Promineifilaceae; genus CAYPHY01. The sequence continues at coordinate 587 of CAYPHY010000038.1, forward strand.
AAGCCGCGCCTCCGGCATCTTCTCCAGCACCTGCTCAAATGCCGCAAGCATCAGCTCTGTCCCCCGGTTGCGCTCCATCCCCCCCAGGTAGAGGATAATGGGGCCTTTTTTCTGGGCAAGAGGCGAGTGGGGCGTAGGGAGTGGGGAGTGAAGAGGTTCTTTTGCTCCTCCGCTCCTCTGCTCCGCTGCCTCTCCGCTTCCCTGCTCCCAATCTCCACTCTCCAATCTCTCCATCTCCCTTCTGGCCTCCACAGCGGCCGCTGCCTTCTCCACAAATTGCCACGACGGGAAGTTGAAGAGGGTTGTTTTCGGCCGGTTGATATGGGCAAAGCAGGCCGCGATCTGATCATCGGCAAAAATCAGGCCGTTTTGCCAGCGTGCCAATCGCGGTTCCAACCAGCCCACCAACCGGGCAATGGGTTCGCGCAAAGTAGCCGGGATATACTCCTTCACCCGCACAAAATCGGCGTACACTTCATGAATGTCGTAAATAACCGGTTTGCCTGTCAGCCAGCGAAGCACCGGAGAGATGAGCAATAGTTCTGGATCATGGAAATGGTAAATATCCGCCTGCGTTTTGCGTGCAATGTCCAACAGTACAAACCACAACAACGGCCGTTGCCGCCGCCGCACACGGGGCAAAGGGATGATGTGAATCCCTTCCTTCACCTCCTCCCGGTCGTGAACAGCCACCAAATTGACGCGATAACCAGCTTGTTGCAAAGTACGCGCCTCGCGATAAAAAACGCGATTGTCTAGTGCGAGATGCACGGAGGAGAGGATGGTGACGGTTGTCATTACTTATGTTTAGGACTTACGCAGTGACAATGTTTTTCGACACGAATGGCACGAATAACACAAAGTCGCCTTCTATATTCGTGAAATTCGTACGCAAATTTGCGCCATTCGTGTCAAAATGCGTAACTCCTATGTTCTTGAAATATACCGCTGGGTTTGGGTTTGGGTATGATTTAGACCTCAACGGTTTTCAAAGCTGTATGATAAACCTCGGCCGTCCGTTTGGCGATCAGCTCCCAAGATAATTGCTGCGCCAACTCGCTTGCCGCCCTTCCCATATGCTCCAGATCGCACTGTTTGATCCGTGACAACGCCTGGGCTAAGGACGCTGGACGCTCTGGATCATACACGATCCCGGCCTCGGCCGTCACCAACTCCGGCAAACAGCCCAGGCGAGGGACGATAACCGGCAAGCCATAAGACAAACCAACCATCACCGAACTAGAGGTCAAAATCCGCTGGAAGGGAGCGACCATCACATCGGCCGTCCGCAGATAGTACTGCATCTCATCGTCCGCTATCTCCCTGGCCTCTACCCGCAGCCGGGGATCAGCAGCGGCCGTTGCTTGCAGCCGTTCAACCAACGCGCCATCCCGATTTCTTCCGGCAATGAGCGCGACATCATTCGCCGCTGCCACAGCCCGAAAGGCATCAACAAACGGTTCCAACCCTTTGTAGGCGGCGATGTTGCCTAAAAAGAGATAAACAAACTGCTTTTCGCTCAAATCCAAACGGCCGCGAGCCTCTACACGAGTTGTGTGCGATGGGTACACTCCGGCATAACTTCCAATGGGGACAACATAAGTCGGCTTATGATGAGGGAAATGGGCCAACAACTCTCGCTTACCCACTTCGCAATGGGTGATAATCCCATCCGCCTGGGCAATCACCAGGCGACGTATCGCGCTGTGTAACGCCTGTCCCCCTGCCAGGACATGGGGCATGGTATTGTGGGCTGTCCAGATCAAACGATACCCTAAGCGGCGGGCCAGGCGCAACCAGTTAACAAAACGCGCTACTTGCAATGGCGTTCGCCAACGGGCCATGTATAGGCCAGAAAGCCAATGGAGGTGCAAAAGCTGCACACGGCCGCGCTCCTGCCGCAACCAGGCCGCTGCCGGTAGTGCCTCCAACTTCAACACCTCAACGCGCTCCCCGGCCAACGCGTCCGCCAGCAGATGCTGATAAGGGTTCGGATAGACTGGTAAGAAGGCTACGCGAAGCATAGAATCATCCATGCCGGTCAGTGCGGTCCTGCATCCCGGGAGCCAACAACCATGCCGGTGGTGGGGTCGTTGACCGCCCGGTACGCCAGCCAATCAGCAGCCCGGCCCAATGAGCGCGTAAGGATTGCCAACGGCGACGACGCAGATAAGCCATCGTGATCCTTAACGCGCTCCCCAGGCGAAAGGGGAAAATGAACAACATGCGCCAGCCACGGCCGTGTTTACGAAAGTAACGGCCGCTGCTCTGTGCCAGCCAATAACGCTTCAATGGTGAGTCGGGGCCGCCGCTACTGGTGGAAACATCATGCCAGATATGGGCATTTGGGCAAAGCACGATTGACAACCCCGCTTCCCGCAAGCGCAAACAGTAGTCCATATCCTCATAATAAAGAAAAAATAGCTCGTCGAGCAACCCCACCTGCTCTATCGCTTCCCGACGTAACAAGATACCACAAAAAGGGGCAAAACCAATCTCCTGCACGGCCGCCCACTGCCCCTGGTCTATCTGATCATCCCCGCCATCCGTGCGTTCCAGCAATATGGGGTGTAGCCCATTACCGACGCTCCAAATCCGTTGCGGTTCGTGATGATAATAAATCTTCGCCGTGGCGGCCGCCGCCGCCCGCTTCGCTTCCAGGCAGCCGACCAGATGCGCCAGGCAATTCGGGGCGAGCAGCGTGTCGTTGTTCAGTAGAAGGAAGTAGCGTTCTTCACCTTGTAATGCCTGCTTTATTCCGCTGTTATACCCTCCGGCAAAGCCGAGGTTGGTCTCGTTCCGCAACAGGGCCACGTTGGGGAATTGGGTGGTTACTTGCCGGGCAAAGTCGGCCGCGCTGCCATTGTCCACCACAATGGTGCGAAAATGGGGATAGGTCTGGGCAACCACACGCTCCAGGCAAGCCAGCGTCTTTTCAACCTGGTTCCAGGCGGTGATGATAACGACTACCGAGGGTTCAGACATAAGAATTAACCGACCTCGCGCAGGCCCTGCTGGTATCCGCGCAGCTTATACACTTCCTTCAACCAGCGATAGAGCAGCAACAGTAGCGTGGAATCGAGCTTCCACTTTTCCAGCAGATCGGCCAGCGCTTCCATCAGCCAGGTCATAGGCCGGGCGGCCAGCACACGCCAGGCTAATTTACGCGCCAACAAGCGCGGCCGATCATGTCGCCAATCAACCGGCTCGACATGGCGAAACATGGCGATATGCGCCTTCAAGCCCGGCCGAAAGGCGAACAAGGTAGGAGCGATACGCGCTATTCGCTCCACTCGTTGAGTGTACTTCGTCCGGTCGCTCAGCGAGTCGTCATGGTGGAAGGCAATTGCAGCGGCACAACGCCGGAAGCGGTAGCCTCGCTCATGAGCGCGAAAGGCAAAAGCGAGGTCCATCCACCCACCGCGCTTCCTGCCAGGCAGCGGTTGCATTCCGCCCAAAGCCAGATACGCCTGGCGATCCATTGCCAGCACCCCGGCGGCCATCGCCGTAAAAGGGACAAAACCGGTCTCGTTTGGTGGCATGTCCTGGGCCATCCGTCGCTGGAAGATGGTTCCCCCTGCCTCCTGTGGGACGATCATGTTCCCCAGCAAGATGGCCGTCGGGTGCGCCTGATACTCCGCATAGAGCTGCTCCAAATATTCCGGCACAAGGGTCATATCATCATCCAGAAAGACAATGAATCCGGTGCTGGCGGCCGATACGCCAAAGTTCCGCGCGACCGCTTCCCCGGCATTTGCTTGCCGCAGATAGCGAAGGGCAAAGGGCCAGGGGGTCTCGACCACCTCCGTGTAATCCGCCGTCGAACCATCATCAACGACGATAACTTCAAAATCCATGGCGTCAAGCGTCTGCCTTTGCAGCGTGTCGAGCAACAGCCGCAGCCGGTCTGGGCGATTATAGGTGGGGATGAGAACGGTCAGTCGCATCATATCGCTTTCGCGCTTTCATCTAATCCAACTTTGCTTCTGAGGTACGCCTCGCCGGGATGTTCCACACCCGGCTAAATTGGCCTATCATATCCAACAACACGCGCCGTTCCAGGAGAAAAAGTACCAGCAAATAACCAAACGAGAAGAGGATGACTTTTGTTATCGCTGTTATCCAGTCGGGATCAAAAGCGGGCGATTCCCAGGAGACAAGCGGGATGAGCAGCAAGGCCAGGCCAAGCCCGGCCGCCAAAGCCAACACCGGCGCAATGAACAGCCGTCGCGCTGAATAGTCAACATGTTCCCGCGCCTTCCACAATAGCCAGCCCATGCCGCTCAACAGCATCAAGTCAATCGTCAGTGCAACGCCAGCGATATTCCAGTAACGACCGAGAACAAAAAGCCCAAGCACCATGACCACCAGTTGCATTGCCCGTGATTGCACCACTTGCTCCGGTCGGCCGACGGCCGTGAAAAGTGAACTCACCGTCGTCTTAATTGGATCAAGCAAGGTGAACACCAGCATCAGCCGGAAGACATTCAACATCGGCAACCACTTGTCGCCCAGAAGGAGGTGGATGAACTCTGGCGCGACCAGCCCTAGCAGGCCGCCGAACAAAAAGCCGCTACGTAGCAGCAGCGCGTTGGTGCGAAAAAAAGCCTTTGAAAGGCGCGGTCGGTCCCCCTTCAATTCCGCATAGGTCCCGCTGGCAACTGAACTGACCGGAAAAGCCAGGATACGGCGCGGATAGGTAGCAAAGGTGAAGGCGCGGGAGTAAAGCCCTAAGGCGGTCGCCCCTAAATAACTCCCCGTCCAAATATCATCCAAATTGTCCAATGTCTCGTTTAGCACATTGGCAGCCACAGCACGCCGCCCAAATCGTAAATAGTATTGAATGACCGGGCGAGTCCAGGCCAGACGCGGCCGCCACACCGGCCGCCAGAGATATAGCCCCACGACCGTCAACAACAACGCCACCAGGTCAGTCGCCAGCAGTGCCAACAACGTGGCCCCCCGCCAGGCTAAAAACAGTGCGACGGCCGTTGTCAACAAGGCGCTCAGTAGATCAATAATCGCCAGTCGCCGGTGGGCCACACGGCGGATTAAAATCAATTGCGGCGTGCGTGCCAGTTGCAAGCCCCCATAAAAAAGGGTAAGCGCCACTAATGCCAAACGCAGCCCGCCGGAGGTCGTCACCAGCGTTGCCGTGATCAGGAGCAGCATCCACAAGCCGATTAGCAGAAGGTTAAGTGTAAAATGGTGGGCAGCGGCCGCTTCCTCATCTTCCGTTTCGGCCGTTCGATGCAAAAACGCCCCACCCAGCCCGAACTCTGGCAGCACAATGCTAAAAGTGACAATCGAAGTCGCCAGCGCGTAAATGCCAAACGTCTCCACCGGCAGCAGTCGTGCCAGCAGAATAGAACGCACGAACAGCACGGCGATCTTGGCTAGATTGGTCGTAATGTTCCACGAGACGGAGCGGATGCTACGCTGGGCGAGGTTCATCGGGGTTTCGTTCGGCCAACATGGCGTGTAGCTGGCTGACCACCATCGCCATTGCCACGCGGTTGTGGCCGCCGCCGGGGATGATCACATCAGCATAACGCCTGCTGGGTTCAACAAACTTGAGATGCATCGGCCGCACCGTCTCTAGATATTGCTGCACCACCGACTCCGGGGTACGGCCGCGCTCCTCCACATCCCGCGCCAACCGGCGAATAAAGCGCACGTCAGCGTCGGTATCCACAAAGACCTTAATATCCATCAACTCGCGCAGCTTGCGCCGGGTGAAGATCAAAATACCATCCACCAGGATGATCGGCGCCGGTTCGACGCGGATCGTCTCCTCCGTGCGCCGGTGTTGGGTGAAGTCATAGACCGGCACGTGGACGGCCTTCCCCCTCAACAGCTGTTTGATGTGCTTGATCAGCAATTTGGTCTCTAAAGAGTTGGGATGATCATAGTTAAGCCGTGTTCGCTCTTCATAAGAGAGGTCCTGGCGGTCGGCGTAGTAGGCATCATGGGGCAGATAAGCGATTTGCGAAGCCCCCACCGCCTCCAAAATGGCACGGGCGACGGTCGTTTTGCCGGAAGATGATCCCCCGGCCACACCAAAAACGATCGGCTTAGGTTCAAGCATAGATCAATATCCCCTGTGGTTTTCCACAAAGCAACTCTGAATCTTTGTGGCTTATGTGTAGGCTATTCAACAAAAAAGCCCTGGTTATTCCAGGGCCACCTTGAGCCACCCATCGGAGTCGAACCGATAACCTATCGCTTACGAAGCGATCGCTCTGCCGATTGAGCTAGGGTGGCATATTATCTGTGGATTATAGCAATCGTGAAGATGATTGACAAACAACTATTCCTCTTCCTGGTCAATTAATTCTAGCGGTCTCGTCTCGGCCGCTCCCTCGCTCTGTCGCGGGTTAGCCTCCTGGCCAGACAAGCCGCCGTTGCTGGCAGCGGCCGTTGCCACGGTCGCCCTTTCCGCTTGCGCGGCCGTTTCTCGCTCCATCGTCGAACGATTACCGGCGCGAATCCCCGCTTCAGCCTGCACCGCATCATAATGAGCCACATCTGGCCGTATGGCCTTGCTCAACGACTTGGCCTTAGCCAATAGTTGCGGGGTGACGTCTGCATCAGTCAAGTCCACTTCTGTCAGGTCGGCGCCATTCAAATTGGCATTTGTCAGATTCGCCCACCGTAAATTGGCCTTTGTCAAATCAGCGCGACTGAGATCAGCGTCGCCTAAAATCGCGCCACGCAAAATCGCGCCGGTCAGCACTGCGTTATTCAATTGTGCCGCCCGTAAGTCCGCCCCACTCAGGCCCGCTTCCTCCAAGTTGGCGCGTGTTAAATTGGCGCGGCTCAGATTGGCAACACTCAAATTGGCGCGGCTTAAATCTGCGCCGGTCAGGTCAGCGCCACTGAGGACGGCACGGCCGACAATCGCATCGCGCAAGCTAGACCCCTGCATCTTCGCCTGGGTCAGTGTTGCCCCGCGCAAGTTCGCCAGATTCAGATTCGCCTCGCGCAAGTCAGCCCCCGTCAGGTCACATTCGCTCAAAATTGCCCCGCCAAGCACGGCCGAACGAGCCACCACTTCCTTCAGGTTCGCCCCCGTCAAATTGGAGTTGCTCAGATTGGCATGGCTCAAATTCGCGCTACCCAAATTGGCCTGGCTCAAATTAGTCAGGCTAAGATCGGCGTGGGCCAGCGTTGCCCCCTCCAGGTTCGCCCCATTCAGCTTCGCCCCCTTCAGGTTCGCTCCGGTCAGGTCAGCCTGGCAGAGGCGGACACCGCTGAGGTTGGCGTCTTGTAGATCGGCGTCGCGTAGATCGGCCGCCTCTAAAGTCGACTTGGTCAAGATCGCGTGCTGCAAGTGCGCCCCGCGCAGCATGGCCCCATTCAGGCAAGCGGTACGCATGTAGGCTTCGCTCAAGTCCACATGGCTCAGGTCTGCGCCTTCCAGCTCTGCATCGCGCAAATCGGTGCGGTGCAAATTTGCCCCGGCGATTTGTGCATGTCGCAAACGAATGCCTTGCAAACTGATGCCGGAAAGCTGATTCCCTTCTAGATTGGCAAAATCAGCGTCAACTCCGTGCAGATTGACGACCGGCACTTCCACTCCAATCAGGTTCGACTCGGCCAAAAAGCGCAACACCTGCCCTTTCGTTGGCGCGTCCACCTTGCTCAATACGGTCAGGGTCAACGCGCGGGCAATGCGCGTCACCTCATCCGACTCCTCTGCGTCACGCAGGGAACGGTCAAGCAACAGATCGGTGATCCGTTCCAGGAAGGATTCGAAGGCGTGCTGGTTCTCTTCTGCCCTGGCGATCTCCAGATCGGTACGCCGGTTCGACCAACCCATCCACAAGACACCGGCCGCCAGCACCAGCGGGACCAATAACAGGCTCATCCAATCCCACAAGGTGCGGCCGCCCACCCCCTCTCCGGCAAAACCGGTCCACGCCGGAGCATCTTCCGGCCGTATAGCCCAATAAAGGAGGAGGAGGAGTGCGATAGCCAACAAACCAAGAGCTGCCGCTGCCACCGGCCGCAACGGCGAACTGGTCTGATTCGTCGGGGACAATTGATTAGCGCGTCGCGTTTGCCAGAGCATGAGTAACCAATACCTTGATAATCAATACTGATAATAGATCCAATTGTAAAGCCAATTGTAAATCCACAGGCCACGAATAGCAAAGGGCGCAAGGTATAAGGAGCGTTAAAAAACAGATTTGCAAGGTAGTGTTCGAGCAATTCGCGCTAATTCGTTGCCAGAAATTCTTAACTGCGTAAGCCGTGGTAAGCTGTAGACATTAATTTTGCCTGGCCCACTCGTCCAATATCTCGCTGATTCCGTCACGGATGGCTCCGGCGTCGGCCGCTTCCGGCGCTGCCTGCAAATAGAGGTTCAGATAATGGGCCGCCTGGCGTATATCCCGTTGGCGGTAATGGATCAATCCCAGGTCGCGAAGGTGTTCAGGAACAGCGGGTTGCACCAGGCGCAACTGGCCTATCACCGCCAACGCTTCCGCCCACTGCTGGTTATGGACGTAGATGATGCGCAGGTTATTGAGGAGACGGCCGATGATCTCGCGCGGCGGGGCAGGAACAAACCAGGCTGCTTCCAGCGGCCCCTCATACCCCACCGTAGAACGAACCAGCAAAGCGCAATCAACCAACGAGAGTTGTCGGCCGCCATTGAAGGGATCAAACCAACACTCCCCCTCTTCATCATGGATGCCGACGATAAAATGACCAGGCAGTCCCACCCCATAGGCCGGGATGCCAATCTCCTGGGCAACAAAGGTATAGATGATCGAAAGGGTGATCGGGATTCCCAGGCGACGATTGATTACTTCGTTCAGATAGCTATTGCGTGGATCGCTATAATCCTCCACATTGCCGCTAAAACCCATTTCCTCAAACAAAAAGGTGGAGAGGCGTTGGCCTTGTTCTTCCACAGAAGCAGCAGGGGAAACGACATCGGCGGCAGCGGCCGCCAGCCGATAAAGACGATTCATCTCATCCGCCACGTCCAGCTGAGGATAAGCAATGGCGCGGGCTACCTGCAAGGCCATTCGCGGTACGCTTAAGGAGCCTTGTGCCAATTCATGGCGTAGCGTCCATTCATTCATCAAAACCATTATCGGCTAACTATTCCCCTTTGCCAAGCAGTTTATACGGAAGTCCAACGCGGATATGAAGCGTGCAGGCGGCGAAAGTTATACCCAAGCATACCGTTGCAGAAACAAAAGGCGTGCTATAATTCGCAAGCATGGTCGGTTTTGTGGAAATTCACCTCGGCGATCTGGTGCGCCTGCGCAAGCAACATCCCTGCGGCAGCTATGAATGGGAGGTTGTTCGCCTGGGGGTGGATATCGGCCTCGTTTGCCAGGGCTGCGGCCGTCGCGTTCTGTTGCCACGTGGGACCTTTAATAAACGGCTGAAAACGATTGTCCGGCAAGCACAACCCTAAGCCTCTCAACGCTGTATGGTCGAACTGCTCGCATCTCTCTACTTTCTCAGCGCGGCTGGGCTTGCCCTCTATGGTCTGCTAGGCTTCCTGACCTTGCTTCTCTATTGGCGGCACCGGCATAAGCGATTTTCCTGCCCGGCCGTTCCAGCACACACCCTTCCGGCGGTCACCGTCCAGCTTCCCATCTTTAATGAAAGCAATGTGCTTCAGCCGTTGCTCCATGCCGTCTCGCGCCTCGACTATCCACGTGATCGGCTACAAATACAGCTCATCGACGACTCAACCGACGCAACGACCCCTCAGGCTCACGCCTATGTGCAAGCCTATCGCCAGCAAGGTGTGAATATCACCCTGTTACACCGCAACCACCGCCAGGGCTACAAAGCCGGGGCGTTAGCGGCCGCCCTGGAGCAAGCCAGCGGGGAATATATCGCCATCTTCGATGCCGATTTCCAACCGCCCCCCGACTTCTTACTACAAACCATCCCCCATTTTCTGGCCGACGAGCGTTTGGGAGCGGTGCAGGCGCGGTGGAGCCATCTCAACGCAGATGCTTCACCACTGACGGCCGTTCAGGCCATCGCCCTCGACAAACACTTTATTATTGAGCAGACCACCCGCCACCGCGCCGCGCTCTTTCCTAAGTTCAATGGTTCGGCCGGTGTCTGGCGCAAACGCTGTATTGAGGAAAGCGGCAACTGGCAGAGCGACACGCTTTGTGAAGACCTTTGCCTGAGTATTCGCGCCGTTTTGGGCGGCTGGGAAATGCGCTTTTTGCCTGATGTGGCCGCCCCGGCCGAATTACCGCCCACCCTGCTCGCCTATAAGAGCCAGCAGGCCCGCTGGGCGACTGGCTCGATTCAATGTTTGCTGAAGTACGGCCGCGCCATCCTGCGCGACCGTCGCCATTCGCTGTTCGGCCGTCTCTATGCGCTGCTGACGATGGCCGCCTATAGCACCCACCTGCTGGTCATCTTGCTGCTGCTGCTGCAACTCCCTTTGCTCTATTTCGATTATGACTTCTCCCCCTGGTTGCTACTCTTTAGCCTGGCCGGGATCGGCCAACCAGTACTGTTTGTGCTGGCCCAACGCCTGCTTTATCCCGACTGGCTGCGACGGCTGCGCCACCTACCCACATTAGTGATGTTTGCCATTGGTCTGGCCCCCAGCAGTGCCTATGCCGTCCTCCGCGCATTGGACAAACACGCCCACACCCATGTCTTTGTCCGCACCCCCAAAGGAAAGAGCAACAACGAGCATCTATTGGCTGCTCCCGTCTTCCTCAGTGAACTATTCCTCGGCTGCTACGCCCTCATAGTCCTCCGGCTGGCAGCATCCGGCGGCCATTATGGGGCTGTCCCCTTCCTCGCCTTTTGTTCCATCGCCTTCTTCATAACGGCTGCCCAAAGTCTTTATGAAGCGCATCGGAGCAAACAAACTCCGCTTTCCCCCTCTTTTCTCCCCCGCCAAACCGTTTTTATCGGTCGTGAACAAGAAAATTTATATGAAAATAAATTTTTTCAATATAAATATAAACAAAATCAATTTCCCTATTGACATTCTTGTAAAAATCCATTAGTATACGGTCAACTTGATAACACAAACAAAGTTGTTATTAAGATTCTGTATATCGTTATAAGTTTTCTCCAACTGAGTAGCGCGTAGAAACCGGGTTTCTTAGCACTACTTATGAGGAGAAGGCGCGAGTGAGTAGAAACCCGGTTTCTAAATACCCTAGGGAAATTGCAATGAATCCAGTAATCGGCCGTTGTCCCGTTTGTGGGGACACCCTTCACGTGACCCGTCTTCAATGCCGCAATTGCGACACCAGCCTGGAGGGCCATTTCGCCCTCGGCCGTCTCTATCAGCTTACGCCGGAACAGCTTGAGTTCGTTGAGATCTTCATTCGCTGCGAAGGCAAGATCAACCGCGTAGAACAGGAAATCGGCCTCTCTTATCCGGCCGTGCGCGCCCGCCTCAGCGAGGTGATTCGCGCCCTCGGCTATGAAGTTGGCGAACCGACGCCACGCGCCATCTCCGAAGAAATGCGCCGTGACATCCTCGCCGATCTCAATGCCGGACGGATTTCTTCGGAAGAAGCGTTGCGGCTACTACGCGGAGAAGAGTAGATAGCGCCACATAGAAACCGGGGTTCTTCTAAGGATGAAGTTTCCTGTGGTAAAAGTTAAGAAACCCGGTTTCTAGTTGAATAACAGGGAGTAAAACCTGATGCATCCCGATGTACAAGCCCAACTGATCATGTCCTTTCAGGAAGAAAAACGACGCGAAGCCGAAGCTCGCCGTGCCGAGGGTTGGCAAGATGACAACCTTTCCTGGCAATCTAAATTATTGACCGCCGGTGGTGATGCGCTGATCAATGCTGGAAACGCCCTGAAGCGCCATGCCGACCTTGATGAGATGCAACCGGCAGCCAATGGCATATAGGCAGGTAGGCGGTAAGCAGTAATCGGCAATCGGTGTTAGTCTCCTCCATCGCTTAATCTCCCAACAATCGGTCTACCGCTTACTGTTCACCGCTTACCATCTTTAATCAGGAATCAATAAGGAACCAACCAAAGGAACCAACCATGAGCGAAAAAACAATCCACGAAGAAGTACTCGAACTGTTAGCCAGCAAAAAGATCAACATTGATCAGGCGATGCAGATGTTGAGCGAGGCAAGCCAGGGAGAATCGGCCGCCACCCAGACCACGCCGACCGCCGAAGCGATCAAGATCGAAGAGAGTGAACCGGTCGCTGTACCCAACCTTGAACCGCCCAAGCCACCGAAGTCATTTGAAGCAAGCCCACCTCCACCACCCGCGCCCGCGCCGGTACCGGCCAAACCGGGCGGCAACGGCAACCAGAAACCCCACTGGCTCCAGATTCGGGTGCGCGATCTGGACAGCGGCCGCAACCGTGTCACCGTCAGCCTGCCATTGATGATGGTCAAATTCGGTCTGAACATCGCCCGTCGCTTTGGCGCGGAATCAGACGAGATCGACTTCAACCAACTGGCAACCCAATTAAAAGACGCCGAACCCGGTGTCCTGGTTGATGTGCAAGACGAAGACAGCAACGAACACGTGATGATCTCTCTGGCGTAAGAGCTTTGTATTGCGATTT
>CAYPHY010000038.1:13248-48751 GCA_964410625.1 uncultured Ardenticatenaceae bacterium
GACAGCAACGAACACGTGATGATCTCTCTGGCGTAAGAGCTTTGTATTGCGATTTGGCAAATCGTACGCGATTTAGCAAGTCGCACGCGATTTAGCAAGTCGCACGCGATTTGGCAAATCGCGCTACATTGAGGAACGGAAGATGAACAAAATGAGATATGAAACCGGTAAAGCACCGAACGTGCTGATCGAGGAGTGTTCCGGCGACCTGGTTGTTAAATCCTGGTCAGAAGCGGCCGTCCTCGTCAAAGGCGAACATGAGGCCAAGCAGCTTGAAGATGGCCTCAACCTCACCAGCCAGAGCAGCATAATTGTGATGGTTCCCGAACAAGCCAACCTCTCCATCGGCACGGCCGCCAGCTCCCTGGTGGTCAAAAACGTGGGTGGCGAGGTCAACTTGGAAGAAGCAATGGGCGATCTGGCGCTGGCAAATCTTGGCCCGACCACTGTGCAATCGGCCCATGCCAATCTCGCGGCGAAAAATATTGACGGGGCTTTCAGCGCCCAGACTGTTTACGGCGATGCGGTTGTGCGCAATGCCGAGGATGTGACGCTCAACGATGTCCATGGCAATCTGGTGACGCGCAATATCAATGGCTCATTGTCGATCAATGAAGTCTACGGCGATCTGAACATGCGTAACATCAACGGTGACGTTGGCGTGCAATTGGTGCGCGGCAACGCCAGAGTGAAGAATGTTAACGGTCAGGTGATGATGGAGCGCGTGCAGGGTGATCTGCGGGTGATTGGGCCATTGAGCGAAGGGAAACACGCTCTTTCGGCCGCTGGAAACCTGACGTTCTACTGGCCGGCCAACACGCCACTAAACCTGGAGGCCACTGCCGCCCAAATCATCAACCGCTTGCCGCTGGAAGATGTGGTGCAGGATGGCAAAAGCCTGAGCGGCCGTATTGGTGAGGGCAGCACCGCCGTCACCCTCCAGGCACAAGGCGAACTGCGGCTGAAAGAAACGGCCGAGGATTATGAGTGGGGCGTGATGTTTGGCGGCGACGCCCATGACTTCGATTTCAACTTCGATTTTGATTTCGAGGGGATCGGCGAGCGGATTCGCGCCGAGATGGACAGCCATGTCGCCCGCATCACCGGCGATCTGGAGCAACGCTTTGGCCCCGACTTTGCCCAACGGATTGCCGAGAAAGTATCCCGCGAGGCGGAACGCGCCGCTGCCCGCGCTGAACGTGAGGCGGAACGCGCGGCCGCCCGCGCCGAACGCGCCGCCGAACGCGCCCAACGGGAAGCAGAGCGACATGCAGAGCGATTTGCCCGGACAGGCTTCCGGCATGGCGGCCGTCATGTGCCTCCCGTACCGCCGGTTCCGCCACAATCGCCCGTGCGCGAAGTGTCGGCCGAGGAGCAACTGAAAATCCTACGCATGGTCGAAAACGGCACCATCTCGCCCGAAGAAGCGAACATGTTGTTGAAAGCGTTGGAAAAGGCGTAGCAAGTGGCAAGTGGCAAGTGGCAAGTGGCAAGTGGCAGAAATCGTAATCTTGCCACCTGCTACTTGCAACCTGCCACTCCCACTGTTCTTTTAGAACGTTAGCGAGTAGAATAGTTATGGTCAATCTGAGTCTAACGCTAGGCAGGCAAAGGCCACGGAACACGTGGGGACATATGGCCATATCACTATCCGCTAATCGGCCGCTAAACGGGCCGCGACCGGTCAACCTAAGCACTGATGTACCGCAGTTGGTGCAACTGCTACAAACCGTTTTTGGTGAGTCATTGGATGGCGAAGACCGCCATTATTTGAGCGAGATCGCCGGTCATGCCCCTTATGTCCCCTCCGCCTTGTGGCGTTTCAACCCTTCGGCCGCGCGGCTTTCGCCTGGCTATGTGTGGGAAGAGAACGGCCGCATCGTGGGCAATGTGACCTTATTGCCGAGCCGTGTCTACGGCCGTTTCCTCGTTGCCAACGTTGCCGTCCATCCCGACTATCGCCGGCGCGGCATTGCCCGGCAACTGATGTTGGCTACGGAAGAGGGGGTACGCGCTCGCAATGGATGGGTGATCCTGCTCCAGGTGGTCAAGGAAAACCACGCTGCCATCGGCCTTTATCGTTCGTTAGACTATCAGGTCATCGGCCATATGACCAGTTGGTATAGCTCCAACTCGCGCTTGCGACGGCTCGACAATATGGCGAATCCCCCTGTTATCCGGCAGTTGGCGGGCAACCAGTGGCGTGAGGCTTTTGAATTAGATCGCAGTGCCCTCCCCCCCGATCTCAACTGGCCGGAACCGCTGACGCCCGACACCTATCGGCTGGGGCTGTGGCAACGTATTGACAACTTTCTCAACGGGCGACAAATGGAAAATTGGATAACCAAAGATGCCAACCAGCAATTGACCGGGTTGGCTTCTATTCGTACCGAATGGGGCAAACCCCACCAACTGTCGCTGCGCGTACGGCCGGATTGGGCAGGGCAGTTGGAACGGCCGTTGCTGGCCAAGCTGCTGCGCCGTCTAACCTATCTTTCTCGCCGCAATGTGCGTATGGAACATCGCGGCGACGACGAAACAACCAACGCCCTCCTGCGCGAAGCGAATTTCACGCCCAGACGCACGCTAACCCATATGCGTCTGGAATTAAAGCGTTAGTCATTCGCGGCCGTCCTGAGACAACAGCTTTCTAGCATTAGCACGGTGGCTGTAGCCCCGTGATACCAACAGAGAGGAGAATCATGGCTACCACAGAAGAACGCCTGCAAATTTTGAAGATGATCGAAGAAGGAAAAATCAGCGCCCCAGAAGGGGCTGAACTACTACGCGCCCTCGACAAGGGTAGCAAGGCTGGGCCAGCGGCTGAACCGATGAAAGGCGCCAGCGCCGCCCGTTGGTTCCGTGTCCGCGTCACCGACATGAGTACCGGCCGCAACAAAGTCAACGTCAACATCCCGATGGGCCTGGTCAACGTCGGCATCAAGATGGGCGCACGCTTCGCCCCAGAGATCGAAGGCATCGAACGCCACGAAATCCTGGAAGCGATCCGCAGCGGCCAACAAGGGAAAATCCTCGATGTCGTAGACGAAGAGGATGGCGAGCGTGTCGAAATTTTCGTCGAGTAAGAGATTTCGACACGAATTCCGCGAATGACACGAAATGCTTTCTTCATTCGTGTCATTCGTGTCAAAAATAATGGCTGAACAACCAAATAACAACCGTTATCAAAATCAAGAATATCTGGTCCAGGACCAATATAAAGACGCCAGCAACCTGGGCGCACGCGCTCAGTTGCACCGGCGCTTTAGTGTTAGCCCGGTTGAATGGTCGCCCTGGTTGTTGGAGCATTTTAACCTGCAACCGGGGGAGTCGGTGTTGGAATGTGGGTGCGGGCCGGGTGGTCTATGGGCCAGTCAACTCGGCCGCTTTCCCGCCGACCTATCGCTGACGCTGACCGACCTCTCGCCGGGGATGGTGGAAACAGCACGCGCCAACCTCGACGGCCGCCTCCCCCATCTTCACCTTCAAGTCGCCGACATTCAGGATTTGCCCTTCGACGACGCTTCCTTCGATGTCGTCATCGCCAACCACATGCTCTACCACGTCCCTGATCTGGCGAAGGGGCTAGCGGAGGTGCAGCGCGTCTTGAAACCGGGCGGCCGTTTCTTCGCTGCCACCAACGGCGGCCGCCATATGCAGGAGTTATTCGCCCTGGGCAGCGACCTCTTCCCGCAAATGCGCGAGGCTAAGCAAGAGCGCATCGAACTGCAACCCCATTCATTCCGGCTGGAAAACGGCCGTGAATTCCTCGCCCCCTACTTCACCGACATCACCCTCCACCACTACGATGATTGGCTGGTAGTGACCGAGGCCAGACCGCTGCTCGACTATGCCCTCTCCTCCAGCGAAGTTCGCGCGGCCGTCAGCAACGAGCTATACCAACAGGCGACCGCCTACCTCGAAGCATTGATCGCCGAACAGGGAATGATCAAAATCAGCAAAGAAACTGGACTGTTTGAGGCAAGACGGCCGTAAATCTCTGACACGAATAACACGAATTTCACGAAAACATCAATCGATAACATTCGTGTCATTCGTGCAATTCGTGTCAAAAAATCCTGGCTTATTCGCGCAATTCGTTGCTATATCATTTGGAACGCCGTAAGTGTAGGGAAACGAAGAAAACCCAAACCAACATCGTTCCAATCACCAGCCACTCATAGAAAACCAGCAACCAGAAATCCGGCCGGTTGCCCGCGCCGGGAGCAGCCAACACCTCCCCCGTCACCCCTTGTAGTTCTGATAAAAAGCCGATAAAGCTCAAAATGGTCAGCACGCCGATGGCAACCAACCAGCGTGGCAGTTGTCGTTTGCGGTCAATCAAGATATAGAGTGAGAATAGGGCAACGGCGATCCAGCCGGTGTTGAAGAAGGTCAGTGCGGCCGTCGAATGTGCATCCAGATTGTTCATCGGGAAAACGCCGACGAACATTCCAGCAACTCCCGCAACCAGGCCAACTGCACCGGCAACATAGGCCAACCAGTGGCGCAGGGTAAACGCAAGTCCAACCATAAAAACAGCCAGAAACAGCCCCCCAATGATCAGGCTAACATTAAATACGCCTGCTAGCTCGGACACACCTAGCTCCCCCAACTCCGATACCCAATGGTTTAGTGGAGAATAACGCTGGTCGGCCGTGCCACTATATGCCAAAGCGGTTATCACAGAACCCAGCGTTAAAATCAGGCTGCCAATCAGACCGGTGACCCAGGTAATCCGCCGCACGTCCCATCTATCTCCGGTGACTCCTCGTTGCTGCACCATTTTCGTTCCTCAATAAAACGCTAATTTGTCATCGCAAAACCACCCGCCTCGATCAAGACCATGCCAACATTATACCATTTCTGCTTTATGTTTAGTCAAAAGTAATGTTAAAAATATAGATCAAAACTGGCCCTACAACCAGGTCGCAGGGCCAATTTATGCTTTTATGGTTTTGTCGAGTCGTTAGACGAACTGCTTATGCCACTTTTTTAGCGGCAATCCCCCAGGACAGCTCTGAGAAGCGTTTAATCTCTGTCTCAAAGCCCAACGCTCTCAGCCATTGGTCAGCCTGGTCAACGTACCAGAAAAACTCCTCGTCAAACGCCTCCACTACCTCTGGAACATTGATAAACTTCTGCTGCAAGCGTTTTTCATCCGCTTTATCGGCAAACATCAGGTCACCAAAGACGGCCGTTCCCCCCTCCGCCAATGCCCCATAGACTTTCTGAAAGAAGAGTTGCTTCTCCTCCTCGGTCAAATGATGAATGGCATAGGTACTGACAATGGCGTCGAAGGTCGAGCTATTATCATCGAAGTAGCCCAGCAAGTCGGATTGGACGAATTCAACAGCCGATGCATCTATGCCCAAATCCTCCATCTTCTGCCGTGCAATCTCCTGCATCTTCGCCGAGATGTCTACACAGACGAGCTTCTCAAAGCTGCCTAAGCGCAGCGAAAGATTGCCCGTCCCGGAACCGAGGTCGAGAATACGCCCGGCCCCCACCACCCCCGGTTGCCCACTGACCCAATCCAACAACGCATCATACCCCGCGCGAATCGGATCGCTCTCATTCAGCACATCCTCATCATACCAATGGGCCACATCATCGTGGTTAAAGAACTGTCCGTGTTGGCTTTTCATACGGATTGCTTAACTGCAAAACTAGATGAATACTGCAACTGGTAAAGCATTGACCTTGTAGCGCGGGTTGTTTACCCGCGCGGGTAGACAACCCGCGCTACAAGAGTTAGTTCAATCGCTCGAAAATACCGGCCGCGCCCATGCCGCCGCCAATACACATCGTCACCATGCCAAATTGGGCATCACGACGGCGCATTTCGTTGATAATTTGCACCGTCAGCTTCGCACCAGTGCAGCCCAGCGGGTGACCGAGGGCAATCGCCCCGCCGTTGACATTGACCTTCTCTTCATCAATGCCTAACTCGCGAATGACCGCTACCGCTTGCGCGGCAAAGGCCTCATTCAGTTCGATAATATCTATATCGTCCAGGCTCATCCCCGTCCGCTTGAGCAGCTTCGGCACGGCCGTAATCGGCCCCACCCCCATAATCTCCGGCCGCACGCCACCAACGGCAAAACCGACAAAGCGCACCAACGGCGTTAATCCCAACGCCTCCGCCTTCTCGCGCTCCATCACCAACACGGCCGCTGCCCCATCGCTCAACGGCGAGGCGTTACCGGCGGTCACCGTCCCGCCTTGCATAAAGACCGGCTTCAACCGCGCCAACCCTTCCAGCGTCGTATCCGGCCGCAAATGCTCATCCTTGTCGAGGATAAAGGTCTGTCGTTGCGGCCCGTTCTCCCCGGCCGTCACTTCCTCGACTTCAATCGGCAAAATCTCATCCTGGAACAGCCCCCTGGCATAGGCGGCCGCTGCTCGTTGGTGCGAACGCAAGGCGAACTCATCCTGCGCCTGGCGGCTGACCTCAAACTCATCGGCCACGCGCTCGGCCGTCAGCCCCATCCCCATATACACTTCCGGCATGTTCTCGACCATGTAGGGGTTGGGGTTGACGCGAAAGCCGGTCATCGGCACCATGCTCATCGTTTCCGCTCCGCCGGCAATGATGCAGTCCGCCCCATTGGCGATAATCCGCTCGGCGGCCATCGCCACCGTCTGCAAGCCGCTGGAGCAAAAGCGATTGACCGTCATCCCCGGCGTATCCACCGGCAACCCGGCACGCAAGGCAATGGTACGGCCGAAGTTCAACCCTTGCGCTCCCTCCGGCATGGCGCAACCGATAATCACATCATCAATCTCCGCCGGGTCTACGGCCGGGACCTGGCGCAACACTTCCTGGATCACGGCCGCCGCCATCTCATCCGAACGCCAGTTGCGCGTCGTTCCCCGCTTGGCCTTGCCTACGGCCGTCCGCGACCCTGCTACAATCACCGCTTCTCGTGTCATCATTTCTCCTCAAGGATAGCTCACGCAAGGGCGCAAAGAAAAACTTGGCGAACTTTGCGTCTTTGCGTGAGCCTCTATTTAATTCCGTAACGGCTTCCCCGTCTGCAACATGTGCATCATCCGTTCGCGGGTCTTTTCCTCGCCCAAGAGGGAAAGGAACGCCTCGCGCTCCAGGTCGAGGATATACCAGGGGTCTACCCACGCGGGTGCGCTGATGTCGCCACCGGTCAGCACATAGGCCAGCTTCCCGGCCACATGGGCATCATACTCCGAGGCATACTTGCCCCACAGCAACGACTTCACGCCCAGCTTCAACGCATAGTAGACATCTCGACCGGCGGCATAAATCTTCTCCACTTCCGGCGGCCGTGTTCCCATCTGCACCAACTGCAACGCCTTCTGCTTGGCAATCGCCAGCCGCTGGTCGCTATTCATCACAATCGTATCCTGGTCGGTCAGATAGCCCATGCTCCTGGCTTCCCAGGCACTCGTCCCCACCTTAGCCAGCGCGATCTGCTCAAAGGTCTCCTGCATTGGCGGCAATACATCGGCGTTGGCCGTGCGCATGGTCGGGTTGACCTTACGCCGCAGCAACTCCTTGCAGCCGCCACCAGCCGGAATCAGCCCTACGCCAAACTCAACCAGGCCGATGTAGCTTTCGTGGTCGGCAACGGCCGTCCAGCCTGCCATCGCATACTCCGCGCCGCCCCCCAGAGCCATCTGGTGAACAGCCACCACCACCGGCTTCGGCGCGTGGCGCAGATCAAATGTTGCCTGTTGCAACGTTCGCACCATCTGATTGAGGGGTTCCCATTGCCCTTGTGCGGCCGCCACACCAATGGCAAACAAATTCGCACCCACACAGAAGTTCGGCCCATTGTTGCCAATCACCAGCGCGTCGAAGTCGCTATCCAGCCGTTCCAACGCTGTCCGGCTCATCTCGATGATCTCCTGGTCAATGGCGTTCATCTTGGCGTGGAACTCCAGCAGCGCAACCCCATCACCCATATCGAGCAAGCTGGCGCTGTCGTTACTGGCAACCGTCTTACCCCCTTGATGCAACTGCCCGACCTCGATCACCTTTGGATCGCGCTCCAACGGCCGGTACGCCCGCGCCGTGAAATCATAGTAGCTGCCATTTTGGTAAAAGCGGTCATGGCCTTGGGAGAGCATCTCCTTCACCCAATCGGCCACCTCGAACCCGGCCGCTTCCATGTTGTCGGCCGTCTCCGCCACGCCGAGCATATCCCATAGCTCAAAGGGGCCGGCCTCATGGCTGAAGCCCCAACGCACGGCATCATCCACATCGGTCAGCCGGTAAGCGATCTCCGGGGTGACGTGGGTGGCATAGGCAAAGCCGAAGTAAAGCGTGTTGCGCACATACTCGGCCGCGCGGTCATCATGTTGCAGCAACTTCCGCAAGCGCGGTCCCAACTCCTCAATTTTGCGTACTGCGCCAATGGAATCGAAGCGCACTTTGGGTTGGGGTTCATACTCCATTGTCTGCGGGTTTAGCGCGTAAAAGTCACGCTGCCCGTCTACCATCACCCTCTTGTAAAAGCCCTGGTCAGCCTTGTTGCCCAACCATTTATTGGCCAACATCTGCTCCATCACGGCCGTTGTCTTCGTCGGCCGCAATGTCTCGCGATAAGGATCATCCGCCACCAGGTCATAGAGATTGTTGTTTACATGCGCCATCACATCCAGCCCGACCAGATCGAGCAGGCGGAAGGTGGCGGTTTTGGGACGGCCGATCACCGGGCCGGTGATCGCGTCAATCTCCGCGATGGTATAGCCATGCTCAAAGGCATATTCCAAGGCATAGGAAGAGGCGACGGCAAAGAAGCGATTGCCAATGAAGTTCGGCGTGTCCTTGCACACCACGACGCCCTTACCCAACACATCCGTCCCGAATCGCTTCATAAACTCGACCACGTCGGCCGCTGTCTCATCGGTAGGAATGACTTCTAACAGCTTCAGGTAACGGGGCGGATTAAAGAAGTGGGTTCCGAGAAAGTGGGCTTTGAAGTCGGCCGAACGCCCTTCGGCGATCTGGTGAATGGGAATCCCTGAGGTATTGCTGCTAATGATGCTCCCTGGCTTGCGGACCGCCTCAATGCGTTCCATCAATGCTTGTTTGGGCGGCAACTGCTCGACAATCACCTCAACAATCCAATCACAATCGGCCAGCTTGTCGAAATCATCTTCCAAATTGCCAATAGTGATCAGGTCGCCACGATCCGGCCGCGCCAGGTTCGCCGGCCGCGCCTTCGCCATGCGATCATACAAGGATTGGACAAGGCGATTGCGTGCGGCCGGTTTCTTCTGCTCTTCTTCGCTCAGCCCCGGCGTGACTATATCTAACAAGACAACGGGGATGCCGATGTTTGCCAGATGGGCAGCAATCCCCCCGCCCATCGTCCCGGCCCCCACGACACCAACCCGGTTAATACGATAACTCATTCATGCCTCCATGCAGGACGCAGATTGACGCTGATATCACGCAGATTATCGCTGATTATTTGATGATAGATAATCAGCGAATATCTGCGTGCAATATTATTGCCCATCTGCGAAAATCAGCGTTCTATTTTAGTTCCCTTCTAGAGTAACCCAAGATCGCTCTGGCGACGATCAACTGGTTGATCTGCTTCGTGCCTTCGTAGATGTCGTTGATCTTGGCGTCGCGCATCCACTTTTCGGCCAGCCACTCGCGCGAGTAGCCCAAGGGGCCGAGCAGTTCGACTGCCTTCTGGGTGATCCAGGTCACGGCGTCACCGGCGCGATACTTGCACATGCTTGCTTCCAGGCGGTTGCTCTCGCCGTGCGCCATGTGGGCAGTGGCGCGGAGCGTCAACAACCATGCCCCTTTGTAACGCCCTTCCATCTCCAACAGGTCGCGCTCAACGGCCGTCAACTCGTGCAGCGACTTGGTATCATCAATGGTGATCCCTTCTTCGGCCAGCTTCTCCCGCGTAAACTCTAGCGCGGCGCGAGCAATGCCCATCGCGCTGGCCGCCACCGCCGGACGCGAGGCGTCAAAGGTCTTCATCGCCCCGCGAAAACCGGCGCTGCTCTTTTCCTGGCGCACGTCGCGGTCGCCCAAAAGATTGTCGTAGGGAACGCGCACATTGTCAAAGTGCAAGGCCACCGTATCGCTGGCGCGAATGCCTAGCTTATGCTCCTGCTTAGCAATGGTCACCCCCGGCGTATTGCCTTCAACGACAAAGGACTTGATCCCCGCCCGTCCAGCCTTCGGGTCAACCGTTGCCCACACCACACAAAGGCCGTCCGACTCTTGCAAGGCCAGCGCCCCATTGGTGATGAAAATCTTTTCACCGTTGATGATCCATTCGTTGGTCTCTTCGTCCAACACGGCCGTTGTCCGCATGGAGCTATTATCCGACCCGGCCCCCGGCTCGGTAATCGCCATCGCTCCCCACTTCGGATCACCCTGAGTGAACTTCTGCAAGAAGCGCAGCCGTTGCTCCGGCGTCCCGGCCGAATCTACGGCCGCGCCACCGAGCATCGGATGGGGCAAACAAAGGTACTGCCCCGCATCCCCCCAGCTAAGTTGCTCGATCATCATGATCAGGCCGAGGATGCTGTAATCCGGCCCCTCGCGCCGCTTCTGCCCGCTGCTATGGCCGTTGTGATGACCATTGCTGCCATTGGCAGAAGGTTCCAAACCCCTCAGCGAACGCTTGACCATCTCCTGGGTAAACGGCCAGGTCATCTGCACAAACGCTTCCGGGCGTTCATGTTCATGCTCGTCCAGATAGCGGGAATACGGCCGCATCGCCTGCTCAGCCACCATCTTCAACAACTGCGACTGATTGGTAACAAAAGGCGGAATCTCAAAACTAATCATCTCATTCTCCAAACGGTTACGCAGATTGACGCAGATGAAACGCTGATAGACGCTGATTTTGATCTAATAAAAATCAATAAAAATCAGTGAAAATCCGCGGAGCATCAGCGCAAATCTGCGTCCACTCAAATGATCGCCAGGCCGTCGAAGCTGCTAAAGCCACGTGCATTACGCAGCCACAGTTCAACCGGATACTCGCGAATGTAGCCGTAGCCGCCGAGGATTTGCACGGCGCGGTCGGCCACCTGGACGGCCATCCGGTCAATGTGATGCTTTAAGACCATCGTTTCGTGGGTTGCGTCCTGCCCCTGGTCGAGCATCCACGCCGCTTCCCAGACCATCAGCCGTGCCTCGTCCACCTCCGTCGCCATATCAGCCAGCATAAAGGCGATGGATTGGCGGTGGGCAATCGGTTCGCCAAATTGCACCCGTTCTTTGGCATATTCGCGAGCATACTCATACCCGGCCCGCGCCACACCAACGGCCGCCGCCCCCAGTGCCACCCGGCTATGGTTGAGTAGCACGCGAAAATCAATCCCCGCTTCGCCACCAAGCCGGTTGGTCGCCGGTATGCGGCAATCGGAAAACGTCACCATATAGGTCGGCAGTGCCTTCACGCCCATCAACCGGTCACGGCCGCCCACCGCCAACCCCGGCGTATCGGCCGGAACCAAAAAGGCTTGGGTCGTCCCATTGTCGTTGGCATAGACAAGGAACACCTCCGCCTCGGCCGCCAGTGGCACAACGGTCTTTGTTCCATTCAACACATAGTCGTCGCCGTCACGCTCGGCCGTTGTCCGCAGCCGGTAGGGGTTAAACTGGATCACCGGCTCGGTCAGCGCGGCCGTCAGCGGCGGTATCTCCCCGTCGGTAAAACGGGGGAGGTAGGTCGCCTTTTGTTCCTCTGTACCGCAGAGCATCAGCGGAATGGCGACGAGGTTAGGGGCCATCACCTGCAACGTCGTCGCCAAATCACCCCAGGCAAACTCTTCCAATGCCAACGCGCCGGTCACGCTCGAATACTCGCCAAAGCCGCCATAGGCTTCGGGAATCCCGGTTGGCAACAAGCCAATCTCCCAACCAGCCCGCACCACCTCGGCCGGAATCGCGCCGCTTTCCTCGGCATCACGATAGACCTTACGCACTCGTTCGCGGGCATAACGGCCGATGGCCTCCACCAACATCTTCTGTTCTTCATCCGGTCGAAAATCCAACATCGCTTTCTCCTAGAATTAGTGGAGAGTGGGGAGTGACGAGTGGCGAGTAAAAACGCCTCGTCAGAACTTCTCACCCCTCAATCTCCAATCTCTAATCTCCAGTCTCCCAGTCTCTTAATCTCCAATTCTCCCCTGCCCCTCTGCTCCCTTGCTCCTCCGCACAATCGCATCCGTCATCCTCGCCACCCGCACCATTGCTCTCACATCATGGACACGGACAATATCCGCGCCGCGATCTATACCAATGGCTACGGTTGCCGCTGTCCCTTCGGCGCGATCATCGGGTGTGGCGTCCAGGGCGCGGCCGATAAACGACTTTCGCGAGGTTCCCAGCAGAATCGGATAACCCAATTGCTTTAACGCATCCAATCCAAAAAGCAATTCCAGGTTCTGCTCCGGCGTTTTACCGAAGCCAATCCCTGGATCAATAATAATTTGTTCTTTCCTGATCCCGGCCGCCAGCGACCGATCAACGCTCTCTTGTAACTCACGTACCACATCGGCGATCAGGTCGTTATACTCGACGCCCTGGTAATAGCCGCCCAGCCGTTCGGCCTGCACTGCATCCTTCGGCCGGCTGCGATTGTGCATAATCACCACCGGACAACCGGCGGCCGCCACCAGCGGGGCCATCTCCGCGTCCATCCGCAACCCCCAGACATCATTGACCCAATCCGCCCCCGCTTCCAGGGCTGCTTTGGCAACGGCCGCGCGGTAGGTATCGACCGAAATGACCGCATCCGTTGCCTGGCGTATCGCCTTGATAACCGGAATCACCCGCGCCAGCTCTTCTTCGGCCGTCACCGGTTTGCTCCCCGGCCGCGTACTCTCGCCCCCCACATCCAAAATATCCGCCCCGTCAGCCACAAACGCTAATGCCTGGGCGACAGCGCTTTCAATCAGAGACTGAGAGACTGGGAGATTAAGAGACTGAGAGATCGGCATTTGCGATCCTTCCTTAGTCTCCCAGTCTCCTAGTCTCCCACTCTCTCCCAATAGTCCGTCACCCGAAAAACTATCCGGTGTGGCATTGATAATGCCCATGATGTATGTTCGTTCGCCCCAACGGAGGGGAGAGTGGGGAGTGGGGAGTGGGGAGTGGGGAGTGAAGAGTGAAGAGTGGTTTGTCAATTGTTCAACACCGGCATCATTTACCGCTTGGCGCATCTCGAGGACGGTTCGGCCGCTAAGTGGATGGACCAAATCAGGTGCAATGTCGGCCAGGGGGACCAGGACAAACGCCCTTTCTGCTATATAACGATGGGGGATGGTCAACGCCTCGTCATCATAGAGCAGTGCGTCATAAAACAGGATATCAATATCAATCAGGCGTGGCCCCCAACGGCGGGTGGGTTCGCGCCCCATATCGCTTTCAATTTGCTTGACCAGTTGGAGTAATTTGCGAGGTTCCAGGGCAGTATTCGCAGCAACACAGATGTTTAGAAAGGCCTCTTGCGCCTCATCCCCCCAGGGTTCAGTCTGGTAAACAGGGGAAACGGCCGTCACTTCCATCTCCGCCCCAAGCCGCTGCACAGCCTGTTGCAGATTGGCGAAGCGATCCCCGATGTTTGTCCCGATGCTAAAAAACACCTGAGCCATACGGCCGTTTTCCTTTCCTACGTAGCGACAATCCTCCGGATTGTCCGCGCAGGCTCGCCCGACAATCCAGAGGATTATCGCTACGATTTGTTAATACTACCCAATATGACGCAGTGCATCATTATGCGTTATTTATAACACGGTGCGTCATAAGTGTCAACATCCGCCCGTAATCCGGTTTGGGGTTGGTCAACCTTAAACCGGAGCTGCGGATTGGCAACCCGCGCTACGGCCGATGACGAAGTGCCGAAATTCATGTACATTCATAGCATGGTTAGCTACAGAACCATTATTGGGTTTGTTTTATTGCTCGCCTTGCTGTCTGGACGGCATTCTGTGCAGGCAACGGCCGACCAGCAAGAGCCAGAAACGCGGCCGCACAACGTCCTCCCTGGCGACACCTGGGCAGCGCTTAGTCTGCGCTACGGGATAGAGCCTGCCGCCCTCAAAGCGGCTTACGGACATCCCAACCAGGGACAAGAGCCGGTGATTGGCTCGACACTTCCGGTTCCCGCCAACAAAGCGGAACAAAACGGCCGTCTCCTGCGCCCCTACGGTAGCTTGCTGGCGGTTAGCCTGGAAAACGCTACATCTCCCTGGGGCCTGGCACAACAAAATGGCGTGGCAAGCCCTTATCGCCCCGCGCTACATCGTCCGATCATCATCCCTGGCGCTGAACCGCTACGCGAACTACCAGATGGCTTCGCCACACTGGAACTGTCCCATATCCCGGCCGTCCCTGGACAGGCGTTAGGGTTAGGAGCGCAGTTAACGCGGCCGATTTCGGTGACGGCCGCGCTTGCCAGCCAACCATTCACGACGATGACCAATGACGGCCGTCTGGTCGGTCTGGTCGGCAGCGGCGCGTTTTTCCCGCCGGGTGACCATGAGCTACAGATACGGGTGGAAGGGCAACCTCGCTGGGTACAGCCCTGGCACTTTGTAGCAGGGGAATGGGACTTTCAGAACCTGACGCTCAGCGGTGCGGCCGCCCAGATCGATCAAGCTTCGATTGAAGCGGAACGCGCCCGGCTGATGCAAATTTGGACGCAAATCACACCACAACCTTTGTGGACAGCCCCTTTCCAGCTACCTATTCAGCGATACCTGGAAGTCTCAGCCAATTACGGTGGCCGTCGCTCTTACAATGGTGGCCCCTACCGCACTTACCATGAGGGGGTAGACTTCAGCGCTTATGGCGGCACGCCCGTTTATGCACCGGCCGCCGGGACGGCTGTCCTCGCCGAAACGCTCTTTGTGCGTGGTGGCGCGGTCATTATTGATCATGGTCTTGGCGTTTATTCTGGCTACTACCATATGTCGGCCGTCCATGCCACCACCGGCCAGCAGGTACAGCCAGGCGACCTGCTTGGCGAAGTCGGCACAACCGGCCTCTCCACCGGCAACCATCTGCACTGGGATTTACTAATTAATGGAGTTTGGGTAGACGCGGCCGCCTGGGTCGAACGGGATATGGCTTCTTGGGTCCTCGAAGCGTGGGGGATGACAAGGTGACAGGGTGACAAGGTAAAGGGGTGAAAGATCACCTTGTCACCCCTTCACCCTGTCACCTTGTCACTCATTATCATGTCCGAAGTCAAACAGGGAGCCAATGGATTGACGGTAATAGTTCTGGCGGATCGCGCCGCCGAAAATGGGGGCGGTGGAAAGGACGGTTAAATTGCGCGGCCGTCGCTCCGGCGGCACGGGAACTGTGTCCGTCGTCACAATCTCTTTGATCTGCGGAATGGCGTCCAACCGCTCCGTCGCCCGTCCGAGAAACAGCCCGTGCGTGCAAACAATGCGAATCTCCTCAATTCCATTGGCCGCCAGCGACTCACACAGTTCGACCATTGTCCCGCCGGTAGCGATCTCGTCGTCAATCACCAGCGCACAACGATAACCGCGAATCTGGCGGCCGAGACCGCGGCCGATCTCAACTTCAGTATCGCTCACGCGCGTCTTATTGGCCGAAGCGGCGCTGAGGCCCAACATGTCGGCAAAGCGACCGGCAGCCTTTGCCCGGCCAACATCCGGCGAGACCACCACAGTATCCTCCGGATCAAAATTAAAGCCGCGGTAGTAGTCGGCAAACAGCCCCCGCGCAGTCAGCGGATCGGCAGGGACGCTGAAGAAGCCATGGACCTGTGGCGAATGGAGGGTCATGGTCATCACATGGGTCGCCCCGGCCGTATTCAGCAGATCCGCTACCAGCCGCGCCGTAATCGAGATACGCGGCGCGTCCTTTTTGTCGGAACGGCCGTAGGAGAAATAGGGGATAACGGCATGGACTTCCCGCGCGGCCGCACTGCGGGCGATGTCGAGCATCATCAATAGTTCTACTAGATGATCACTGACCGGTGGCACTAGCGATTGCACAATGTAGACGTTACGGCCGCGCACACTCTCGCCCAGTTGGACGTATAAATTATCATTGCTGAACTTGGAAAAGTGGGTCTTTTCCAGCGGAATGTCGAGAAATTCCCCAATCTTCGCCGCCAGTTCCGGGTTTGAACGGCCGCTAAACAACCGTACTTCATCTGGAACCAGAGGTTTGGTCACAATCGTCATCTTCTCTTCCTTTTCTTTGGTATATTGGTTTACTGGTGTAATGGTATATTGGTCTATTGGTATAGTCGTGTATTGTGTAGTCGTTAGCTGCTTTCTACCACCAAACCAATATACCAATAAACCAATACACCTATACACCAATCTAACCAATCTCCCAGTCTCCTAGTCTCTAATCTCTAATTTCCAAACTCCGCCTCCACCGCCATCGCCTGTTGCAAGCGGCGTTGGTAAGCGACGGCCGAAATCTCAATCGCGCCCATACGCCGCAAATGAGAAGTTAGGAACTGTACATCGAGCAGCACAAAGCCGCGTTCTTGCAGGCGTTGCACCAGATAATAGAGCGCGACTTTGCTGGCGTCGCGTTCGCGGCGGAACATGCTTTCTCCGGCGAATAGCCCGCCTAGTGTCACGCCATAGAGGCCGCCAACCAGACGGCCGTCGCGCCATGCTTCCACACTATGGGCATGACCAAGTTGATGCAGCCGTTCATAGGCGGCGATGATCTTCGGCGTGATCCATATTCCGCCCCGCTCCGGCAAGGGTTCGGCGCAGGCACGGATGACGGCCGCGAAGTCGCTATTATAGCGTATCTCAAAGCGTTGTTGGCGAATTGTGCGGGCTAATGAGCGAGAAACGTGCAGATTTTCTAGGGGGAGGATTGCTCGCGGGTTGGGGCGATACCATTCGATGCTGCCATCCATCCGCCCCATCGGGAAGATGCCGTTGGCATAAGCCCATAGTAACGTATTCGGATCAAGCTCCACTGGCGTATCTAGCTATATACAAAAAGGGTGCGTTCCAAACCGTTGGCCCTTTCGCAGCAACAAACCAACAAACCGCCGGTTTGTCGCAGCCATTCCAACCGAGAAACCACACCCTTTACTACCTCTTGCGATCAGCTTTGTCTACCGATAAGCAGCGTCATCGCCTCCTGCAACTTTTGTTCGGCCTCTTCTTCACTCATCTCCGTCTGACCGGCCACCTGGGAGACGGCGCCGCTGGAGCGCAGGTAGCCGGGATCGTGCAGGCTATTGAGATCGGCCGTGTCACCCAGGCCCATATCTCCGCTCCTCGTCGCTCCGCGCGAACCTTCGCTGCCCCGCTTTTGGATCATCCCAATAATCAGCGGAATCGCCGCGCTGACAATCATCCCCGCCGTCTGCTTGGAGACGCCAAGCTTGTCAGCCAGAATATCAACCAACGGATTAGCCATGGCGTTGTTGCCCAAAAAGCTGGGGTTGGTCGAGGAGCCGCCGCCACCCATCAGGCCGCCAAGCAAAGCGCCGAGGCCGCCAGAGGCATCGGAACCGGCCGTCCCTCCGCCTCCCATCAATGCGCCTAAGTCGCCTGCCTCTCCGCCCTGTCCGCCAAGCATTCCGCCTAGCAGACCGCCGATGAGATCGCCGCCTCCAATTCGTTCTTGACTTTCTTCGCTTTCTTCTCTTTGCTCCGGCTTTTGTCCGCCGGTCATGGGCTTACCTACAAAATCGTCAAACATCTAATACCTCCAAATTTGTAAAGAAACCAGGTTTCCTGGCCTTCAGGATAACCTCTCACGGTTTTCTTCACCCAGAAACCCAGTTTCTAATCTAATTTATTCTGTTACAGCCAGGAAAACGCGCGGCGAAACACCCAAGAGGTTGCCGCTTTCGCTAAACATCAGAGCGACCAGATCATAGTTGCCCACCGTTACCTCTCCCGCAACCAACCAGAAGCCATCTTCGTCAACGGTTGCTGTTTCACCATACTGTTCACCATTCGCCAACAGTACGATCTCGGTCCCAGGTTGGGCGTTGCCAACAACTGTCAAGGCACAGCATTCAAAGGTTGGCACGCCGGAATCGTCAATCACCGGAGCGCGAATATCGGCCGGGGCCAGCGGCGAAGGCAAAAAGACCCGATCAATGGGATGGATCACACCATTTCCGGCCACAATTTCCGGCCCCAACAGCGTTGCGCCTTCTACTCGCACGGCCGTTTGCTCATCTTCGTCGTCCCCAACCATAACCGCCAACTCGTCACCGGTCAACGTCTCTAATGTTTCGGCCGCAGCCACATCCTCGGCCGATAGCGTCCCTTCAACCACATGCGCCTGCAATACTGTCTCCAGCAATGCAGTAGGCATGTCGAGCAGCGCATCTCGCACATCTTCCGGCAAGTTGGCGAAGGCTTCGTCTGTGGGGGCAAAGATCGTAAACGGCCCTTCGCCATCCAGCGTCTCCGCTAATTCGGCCGAATCCACCGCCGCCAGCAAGGTTGTAAAGTTCCCTGCTTCCTCTAGCGCCTCAACAATGGTGCCGTCTGTCTCCACAACTTCGGCCGCGTCTTCATCATCCGCCTCATCACCCACAGCACCCACATCACCCACATCCAGCGTGACCTCCTCCGATTGCAACGCCACAGCTCCCTCAGTATCCAGCGTTTGCACCTGAACGACGTTCTCGCCTTCTTCCAATTCTACATCCAGGGTCCAGGTCCCATCATCAGCGGCCGTTGCCGTGCCAACCACTTCCCCATTGACCACAATCTCCACTTCTGCCCCTGGTGCGGCCGTCCCGGTCAGCGTCACCGTTCCCGGCTCCAGTCCATCTTCCGGTAGGTCAACCGTCGGGGCTATCCCTTCGAGCACAACCACCGGCATGGCGGCCGATTCACTCAACAGTTCGCCACTCTCATCCAGCCAACGCAATTGTAAATCATGTTCGCCCGGCTCTAGTTCGCCCTCTAGCGTCCAATTGCCGTCCTCGTCAACGGTTGTGGTGCCAACGCTCTCGCCATCAACAACGACCTCGACCGTCGTCCCTGGCTCACCTTGACCCGACCAGGTAAAGGGACCGCCGGGAAGATTAAACTCAAAGTCCGGCGCGTCCAGGTCCACATCCACATCCGCCAGCCCCAACGCTGCGAGATCAAACTGTGGCGGCCGCAAACCGAGATCGAGTGAGGTTGGCTCTGACTCGGCCGCCACTTCACCCGCTTCGTCCAAAACAGCAAACTGAATATTCAGTTCGCCGGGATCAAAGGTATCGGACAACGACCAGTTACCGTCGGCATCGGCCGTTGCCGTCTGCCCCACCTCCCCTTCGACCACGAGCGCGACGTCGGCCCCTGGTTCGGCCGTGCCGCGCCAGGTATAAAAGCCATTGAATGGGTTAAACTCCGGTAAGCTGAATCCCAGCTCAGGGAGTTCCGGTGCGGCTACTTCCGGCACTTCAATCGTCAGCGGTTCAGACTCATTCAGCACGCTCTCGTCGCTATCTAGCGTTTGTGCTACAACTTCCTGGCTGCCAGGTGCTAGCTCAATCGGCAGGCTCCAGGTCCCATCGTCACCGACTTCGGCCGTTCCCACCTGCTCTCCATCAACCAAAATCGCCACCTGGCTCCCGGGTTCGGCCGTTCCGGTCAACACCATCTCGCCCACAGACACAGAACCTTCGGGAGCGTCCAGCGCCGGTAATGCGATCTCAAGCGGAGGTACTTCTTCGGCTTCTTCGTCTACCGCGACCGTCGGCTCTTCTTCAGGCGCGGCCGTTGCTACACCGGATGTCTCAGGCGTAGTAGTCGACGGGGCCGTTGTGGTCGCTGTTGTATCTGCGGGAACTTCAGCGGTCGGCTCTTGTAGTTGGTTGCGGCCGCGAAACCAGGAGAGTAAGAGGAGGATGATCAGGATGATCAGAACTATCAGTTTGCCGATGTCAAAGCGACGAACTTCCTCGCTTGTACGGTGATGCACCATGATCGCTTACCCTCCTCGCTGCGCCACCATCCGCCGCGCTGTTTCGATCCAGCCGGCGAAGTTGGGGCGGCGAACGGCAGATGCACCACAAATCTCAGCTAACTGTTCTTCGGTCATGTCCGCCAATGCCTCATAGGTACAGATTCCCGCCTCGTACAAGCGACCCTCGTAGACATTGCCAATTCCTTCAAAGATTTCAAAGTCATCGGGTTCTGTGCCGTCCCAGACTCGGCCGACCGAATTCGTCTTTTCGGCCCACTCTCGCGCTCCAGCGCGAATAGCCTCAAAATTCACATCTTGGAAGGACTTGACACTTAAGATGTCAGCCAATGTTTCATCACTCAGTTCCGACAATGCCCAAAAGGACCCCACACCACGGGCGTAGAGCTTTTGTTCATAAACGGTGCCAATGCCAGGAACGGCCGATAAATCCTGCGGGCAGCGAACCACTACCGCCCCTTCGGGCAGGTCATCAAGGGCGAAGGCGGCCGTGCGAGTAGGGGGTGTCTCCTCGATCATGGTGGGCGCTGGGTCGGCCATAGATGGCTCAGCCATAGACGGTTCAGCCATGGATGGTTCAGCCATGAGAGGAACGGCCGCCGTCGCCGGTTGTACTTCCAGATCAGCACGCAGTTGCGCATTCACCGCCTCCAGTTCGCTGATCCGTCCCTGACAATTTTGTTCCAATTCAATAAATTGGTTGTGCCAGTCGGCCGATTCACGTTCGGAAACGGTCAATTGCTGGCGCAACCGGTCTACTTCCGCTTGCAAAGCGTCGGCTTCCGCCTGCGAGCGCGTCGCCTCTTCCTCTCGGCCGCGTCGCCAAAACAACCAATCAATGATCCATTCGATCACCCAGCCGATGATCAAACCCAAAATCAAGCCTGTCCAGAAATTCATCGTCACGTTCTCCTTGACTATTCGACTGTTCGTGGACAACAATGCAAAGAAAAACGCCCCTGCTCTGTTGACGGATGAGAGTAGGGGCGTTGGTCAAACGATCAGACGCGTCGTTGGTCGCGCAGTAAATCGCGTATTTCAGTTAGCAACACTTCCTCGGTAGATGGCGCGGGGGGTTCGGCCACCTCCGCCTCTTTGGCC
The DNA here is from genome assembly GCA_964410625.1 of uncultured Ardenticatenaceae bacterium. Lineage (GTDB taxonomy): Bacteria > Chloroflexota > Anaerolineae > Promineifilales > Promineifilaceae > CAYPHY01. Next base: position 34,280 of record CAYPHY010000038.1, read on the forward strand.
CGCCGGGCCTGCATGGCATTGATTGAACGAACGATCAGGAACAAAACCAACGCGACCAACAAGAAATTGATGATCGCCTGAATAAAGTTGCCATAGCCAATCGCTGCCTCACCAACGGTGATAGCCTGACCGGAGAAGTCAATACCACCAAACAACGCCCCGATAATCGGGGTGATAATGTCCTCCACCAGTGAGTTGACAATTGCCGTAAAGGCAGCACCAATCACAACGGCAACCGCCAGATCAAGCACATTGCCGCGCATGATGAATTCCTTAAATTCCTTTAGCATCTTTGCCTCCTTCGCAAAAACGTATCTGCTGATAATCAAATGATATTACGCAACAGTATAACACACCTTCAGGGGCTAATAGCCAGGAGAGGGAAAAGATATATCCTCACTGATTATGTCTCATTGGGCACTTCGCAGATTCGCGGTCGCGGTGACGCCAGAAATAAGCTGTTCCACCGCTCGCCATCCGGCGGCGATGGCGCAGTTCAACAATGCCGTGACAATGGGGGCAGGTTGCCTCCTTTGGGGCATCGGCCGATGCCTCGATCAAAACCTTGTCGGCCGAGAGTGCCTTCTTCATAACGATCCCCTCCTTGCTGATCATGGGCGACGATGCGTATTGTTTTCTTAATCGGAGTTGACCTCCCTTCTCCTTCTCAGAGAAACCCATGCACAATATACCATCTTTCGCAAATTATTGTCAATATTTCGTTCATTATTTGACCAAATAAAATTTGACCAAATAAGCAAATTATAAAAACCGGGTTTCTTAGCGCTTATTAGACAGAACCGTTTTCACAAGAGAAACCCGGTTTCTGATCTTAGGGTTACGTTCGGCCAACACTTGCCAGATAGCGAGGAAAGAGCCATACTCACCAAAGATCGAAGTTATACTTGTTAAGGATGAATGATGTACGATATTGAAACCCTTCGCCATACAGAATTTCCGATCAGTCAGGAGGAAATCTACTTCAACCATGCCAGCATTTCCCCCATTCCTCGGCGCACCCAGGAGCGGATGAAGGCGGCCGTTGACGGCCTCGCTCATAACCCTGGCCGCTTTTGGATGAATGAGGGCATGGCGATGTATACGACCTTTCAAAAAGAGCTGGCCCGCTATGTGAACGCTGAGTTGCCACAGGAGATTGTGCCGATCACGACGACCGGCTCCGCGCTCAATGCCATTGCCCAATCTATTCAGTGGCAGGAAGGGGATAATCTTATCTTTTGCGAATATGAGTTCCCCGCCAATGCCTATCCCTGGATGAGCCTGGAGCGTGATGGGGTGCAGACGCGCTGCGTTCCGGCGATCAACGGTGGCCTAACGCTCGCCGGGATTGCCTCGGCCGTTGATGAGCGCACGCGGATGGTCGCCGTCAGTGCAGTGCAATTCTTCACCGGCCACCGCACCGATCTGGCAGCCATCGGCCGCTTTTGTAGCGAACGGGACCTGATTTTTGTTGTGGATGCCATTCAGGCCATCGGCCACATGCCCTTTGATGTGCAGGCTTTGGGGATTGACGTGCTTGCCTCTGGCGGGCAAAAATCACTCCTGGCCACCCCTGGCACTGGCTTTATGTATGTGCGCGACAGTGTGGCTGAGACGTTACGGCCGCGCACCATCGCCGCCAACGCCACCCGCGACTATCTTCACTGGCTTTCCTATGACCTGACCCCCCTCCCTGGCGCACAACGCTTTGCCAGCGGCACGCCAAACTTGGTCGGCATGTTCAGTGTGGTCGAAAGTCTTAGCCTACTGCGCGAGCTAGGCGTGGAAAATATTGACCAGCATGTTACCGCGCTCTCGCGCTATGCCCACGAACGACTGACAGATCGCGGCTATAAGGTGATCACCCCGGCCGACCGACTCGGCCCCATCGTCACCTTCCGCACCGGCGTGGATAATGAGGCAACAGACGGGCTGGTCAAATTCCTGGCCGACCACAACATCTCCATCGTCAAACACCTCGACGCCCACGGCACGCCCCACATCCGCCTCTCCTTCCATTGCTACAACATCACCGAGGAGGTTGATCAGTTCATGGATGTATTGGGTCAATGGAAAGACGCACGGGGCTGAAAGCCGCCGTGCTAGAAAGCAACGTACCCTAAAGGGCACTTAACGATTAAAGCTGGTTTAAGCTCTGGTCTAACTCTGGTTGCCTGGTAGCCCGGCCTGTTTCCACCGGATTACCAGACAACCAGGAGAAGTTAGTTGTTGCCGTTTGCCCTTCCCACCAGCGAGACGCCCTCGCGCACCATCTGGTTGGTATAGCCCCACTCATTATCATACCAGGTCAGCACCTTCACCAAATCGCCGTCTACCACTTGCGTCAGGCTTAGATCAACCACAGAGGCACGCGGGTCCTGGATAATGTCGGTGGAGACCATCGGAATCTCCGACACGCCCAATACCTTGCCGTACTGCTCCGATTGCGCCTCTTCACGGAAAATCTGTTTGATCTCGTCCACCGTCGTGCTGCGCTCCACCAGGAAGGTAATGTCGGCGACAGAGCCAACCGGGACCGGTACGCGCAACGCCTGGCCATCAAATTTGCCTTCATAATCCGGTAAGGCTTTGGTGGTGGCAATCGCCGCGCCGGTTGTCGTCGGCACAATGTTCACGGCCGCCGCCCGGCCACGCGCCCAACGCTTTTGCGGGCTATCCACCAGTGCCTGGGAAGAGGTATAGCCGTGAACCGTGGTCATGATCGCCTTTTTGATCCCCAGATGGCGGCCGATAATCTCCACCACCGGCGTGATATTGTTCGTTGTGCAACTAGCACAGGAGATGATCCGTACGCTGCCATCGGCCGAATTGACGCCATGTACCACCGTCGGCGTCTCCTTGTCTTTCGCCGGGGCAGAGAGAATCACAAACCGCGCTCCTGCTTGCAAATGGGCGCTCGCTTTTTCTGTCGTATTAAAAATGCCCACACATTCAAACACCAGGTCAATACTGAGTTCTTCCCAGGGTAAGTTAGCCGGGTCGCGTTCGCTGTAGTAACGAATCTGCTTATCACCAACGGTGAGCGTGCTGTCGTTGAAGCTAACATCACGGTGATAACGGCCGTAGACTGAATCATGCTTGATCAAATAGGCGATGTTGTCGCCCTCGGCGATGTCATTTACGGCCACCAGGTCCAATTCCGGGGTGTCCATGACGATCTTCAGAGCCGCGCGGCCGATACGTCCCATTCCGTTAATCGCTATATTTGCCATATCCTTATCTCCTTCTCTTAGCGTACAAATAGTGCATACAATACATACGCAGGTAGTACGCGCTCTTATCTACGCTAATTGTAACGGATTCCAGCAAAGAATTCGGCCGATCAATGAAAGATGTACCCCTATCTATAACCTTAGACCTTACGCATTCGCATCGAATTTTCACGAGTGAACGCTAATTTTTATTTGGTTTTCGCGCCCGAAGTTCGGGCAATTCACGCCCGTTCGTTGCAAAAATTCTCCACTGCGTAACTCTTACAGAATTTAAGCAGGGACCATCTCTTTCGTTGCTCTCATCCAGTGGCGATGCACTGCTATCGCTTGAATGAAGGATTGATTGAACCCTCGCCAGTCCATTCCATTCTGACTCGTTACGACACCTTTATCAGCAACCAGGTTTTCTTCACTCTGTGGCCCGGCAAATGTCACATCCTCAACATCAGCTTCTTGCAACAACTCAATACCTTCTCCGGTGGCTCCAATCGCTTTGCAATGCTTAAAAGCCTCATTGACGAAGTGCAGCGCGTCCCCTTGTGTTTTTAGCGTTTGCACATTTTGGGAACCACCTGGAATGAAAACTGCGTCATACATAACGGAAGCGGTGGTAACATAATTTTTGTCAACTTCCACTGACTCGCTATTACTGCTCTCAATCGAACCCAACGATTTGGATATGATTTCTGTCGTTGCTCCGGCATCCGTCAATGCCGTTTTTACCCTCATCAACTGGTCGTAGTCAAAGCCATCGGCTGCCACAATCGCCACCCGGCGCGTCGCAATTGTGTCCTTAACTGTGTTCTCCATGCTCAACGCCGGAGATCGCTCGACAGTGGGGCGTGTTTTTAAGTATTGTCCATTTTCCGTTTCCGTTCCGCCAACAATATTGGCCGTCGTCTGCTCTACGTCTGAGCTAAGGTCATTGTCTGGAACAGATACACCAAGCCCTGCGGCCGCCCGCTGTGCCAACTCCGGGTCAATTCGCTGGAATAGCGCAACCACCCGCTCGCGAATGGCTTTCGTCTTTACCTTACCTAGCTCAAAGTGGGTCGCCTCAACCAAATGATCTTGCTCTGCCGCCGACAGGCTCTTCCAAAACAACGTGGCCTGGCTGAAGAAATCATGAAAGCTCTCATGACGGCCGCGAATCTTATGCCCTTCGACCCTCTCGGTATAATGGACATAGCCACCCATGTTCTCTGGTGCCAACATCGGACAGCCGTTCCCCCTTGTATTGGGGAAGTAGTTGGCGCGACCTTTGTTGATCGTCTGCCGCATAAAGCCATCGCGCTGATTATTGTGTACGGCCGCAACCGGGCGGTTGATCGGAATCTCGGCAAAGTTTGGCCCACCCAGGCGAATAAGCTGGGTGTCTGTATAGGAAAACAAACGGCCTTGCAATAGCGGATCATTGGTAAAGTCAATTCCTGGCACTACATGCCCAGGATGAAAAGCAACCTGCTCCGTTTCTGCAAAGAAATTATCCGGGTTACGGTTCAAGACCATCTTGCCAATACGCTTCACCGGAACCAACTCCTCCGGAATAATCTTCGTCGCGTCCAGCAAGTCAAAGTCAAAACTGAACTCATCCTCTTCCTCTACAATTTGCACACCTAATTCAAACTCTGGGTAATTGCCAGCCTCAATAGCATTCCATAGATCACGTCGCAACCAATCAGGGTCTTTTCCACCCAGTTTTTGTGCCTCGTCCCAGACCAGAGCGTGTGTTCCCAATGCTGGCTTCCAATGAAACTTGACAAAGCGAGCTTTTCCCGCCTCGTTAACAAAGCGGAAAGTATGGACGCCAAAACCCTCCATCATGCGAAAGCTTCGTGGAATGGCACGATCAGAAAGCACCCACATGATCATGTGCATGGACTCCGGCATCAGGGAAATAAAATCCCAGAAGTTATCATGAGCGGCCGACGCCTGTGGCATCTCATGGTGCGGTTCCGGCTTGATGGCGTGAACCAGGTCAGGAAACTTAATCCCGTCCTGAATAAAGAAAACCGGCATGTTGTTGCCCACCAGATCAAAGTTTCCTTCTTCGGTATAAAATTTCGTCGCAAATCCGCGTACATCGCGCACTGTATCGGCCGAGCCGCGGAAACCAACTACTGTTGAAAAGCGCACAAAGACCGGTGTGCGGACAGCCGGATCTTGTAAAAACTTCGCTCTGGTATACTCCGTCATAGGTTCATAGACCTGGAAATAACCATGAGCACCCGAGCCACGCGCATGAACAACGCGCTCAGGGATACGCTCATGGTCAAAATGGGTCATCTTCTCCCGAAAGTGGAAATCCTCCATGATCGTCGGACCACGTGAACCCGCTTTTAAGGAATCATCGGTATGGTTGATGCGCAATCCCTGGTTGGTTGTCAGGTAGCTCCCCTGTGAGTCTTCGCGATATGTCTCTAAATCTCTATTTTTACTATGCTCATCTACGCTGGTATGCCCAACGTCGGCTTGCCCATTACTCTTTTCAGCCATCTTTCTCTCCCTTAGCAATTCCTTTGAACGCCAACTGCTCGAACATCACGTTCATACGTCTCGATCCAAGTCAATTCGTGTTGAAAGGTTGTGACGACTTATAGCTAATACATAAGTCTCATTCTAAAGGAATAGGCTATACCGATGTATATGTATATCCATAGGTAACAGGCATAATCAAAGATACATACGCGATTGGCCAATCTAAGTCGTTGTCGTTTGTTTACTCCTCGTTCAGAAGTGGTAAATAGGTGTGGTAAGGTAGTGGCTGCTCAATGATGAAGAAGCGGGCGGAGGGCGCGCCCCAATTGCCTGCGGCGTCTTGCCCGCGCATAAAGAGCAGATGACGGCCGATTGAGAGCGTACCGGCGTCCAGAACGGCCGTCACCACCTCCGTTGTGGTGTCAAAGGCACCATCAACGGCCGCCAACGTGGTGGTTGGTGTGCCGGGGACCCAGAAAGGGGCGTCCACACTGAACTGAGCGGCGGCGATGGGGTGGTTGCCGTTGTCCGTATCGTCCACGACGGCCGTGATGGTAAGCATCGTTTGGTCGGCCGAGGCGATTGCTTCAATATCCCGCACATCCGGCCCGTGGATCGTCTGGTAAGGCGTGCGAGCGATCTTAGCCGCATATTGAAGGGCGGGGCCATTCGCCGGCCAGTGGATGTTAGCTACTTCGCTGAGCGGCGGCATAAAGTTTTTGCCCACCTCAAAGGTAAACGCCGGAATCCCCAATTCGCCATAGGCCCAATCATCGCTCGCCCCCGTTGTAGCATAGAGGCAGGTGGTTGGCTGGCAGGAATAGTACTGGTTATAAGCGGCCAACTTATCGCCAATCGCTTTCAGCCCGACACGATTGGGAGCGGGAGCGGTCGTATTCCCCCACGGCCAAAGGACGAGTTCACCGAAACTATGCAGCGTGATGAAGAGGCCGGTGGTGTCGGCCGGGGCAGGGTCGGTGTGTGCCGCACCCCGCTGGTCGGGAATCAGGGAACGGATCAATGATTCCAATTGGGCAACTTCCACTTCGGAGGCGGCCGATGCGCCGCGATACGTTTGCTCGCAAGGGTCGTTGCTGGAACCAACACCGCCCCAGTCGAAGCTGTGGTTGCGATTTAGATCAACACCATATTGGCTAAATGAGGAGGGAGGCCATTGCAGGCAGTCAGGGTTGCCATTGTGGTTGGTGTCGTTATTGGCGTTTTTGCGCTGGAAGAAGGGGAAGTCGTTATAGGGCGGCTGTTCGCCCAGTTCAACCAACCAATGGCCGTCGGGGTTGGCGGTGGGGATGATCCAGATTTCGTGCCAATCGACCAGCCAGGTTGCATCGGCATCCACTCCATACCCCTCCACTAACCAGGATAAGAAACGCATCGCCAGTTCTGGGGTGGTGATCTCTCGCGCGTGGATGTTGGCGATCAGGACAGAGACCGGCTTTGCTCCCTGGCTGATTGTATCGCCATTGACCTGGGAAGCACCAGGGATAGCTTCGTTGGTCACACGAAGGGCCATGAGCGGAAAACCGGGATGAAAGTCGCCGCCGAACGTGGTGCAGCCATCGGTTGTGAGGCAATAGCTATCCCCATAGGAAACTAACTCTGTTAGCGTGGGGTAAGTGGTGGCAACGGCCGCCATCTCCGCATACAACTCATCCACCGTGCGATAGCCACCGTGAAAGAAGAGGGGGCTGCGCTGGGGGGACGGCCGCAATTGCGCTGTTGCCGCCTGGTCTACGGCAAGTTGCCAACCTTGTTGCAGCAGTTCAGCATAGCCCGCGCGATCCAATGACACCAGAACGTACCGCGCTTCCAGATTGTTATATTCCCACAGATCGTAGCTGTGGAGTTGCTCTAAATCAGCGATCTCTTCGTAGTAAACACGAACAACAAAGGGGTCGGGCGGCAAACCGGCCCCACGCTCAGGCCATGCGCCGAGGGGTACCTGCTCACCGGCCAACAGGACGAGGAGCAGCACGGCCGCGAACCCACAAGCAACTGGCTGGCTCATTTGCCGATGGTGCTTGTGGGTTGGCGGCCGAGGGTTGCTCATGAGCGATTGCGACGATTTTGGATGGCCGGAATGATTGCCGCAGCGACAATGAGACCAACAGTTACTAATAGCACAAAAAGTCCAACAGGGTCCATAACACTCTCCTAAAGATGATGATTCAAAACGTAGCAGTTCGAATGAAAGTTGTCAATATTTGTATGGCACGCTCGATAAGAGGGTGATAAAATATGGTGTCGAAATTCTGCGTTAAAGAAGGTTAGAACGAGAGTATGCAGGACAAAAAAGGGGGTGACGAAAGCTGCCCAAGGTAGTATTGCGCTCAGATGAGTCGCCGGAACAGTTGTTGCGCCGCTTTAACCGCGAGGTAATGAAGAGCCGCGTGCTGACTGATATCCGTCGCAAGCGTTGGTTTGTATCCAAAAGCGAGCTAACGCGGATCGCCAAGAAAAAAGCGACCCGCCGCGCGCGCAAAGTGCAAAGTACAGAAGCCTAGTTCTTCAGTTTCTTTATGATCTGATTGAAGCCCCAGATATAGCCATATCTGGGGTTTTTTATTTCAACACATCCAACACATCATCACGATGACTGTTTTTGACTTAGCGGGCAAACTGTCCTAAACTTACTAATAGGAAATCAACCTCGCAGGTGGGCCAGGCCTAAGCCCACTTGCCAACATCCTACCCCCTTGCATCCTATGGCAAATAGGGTGTCCAACAACATCACAAGGAGGTGATATCACATGCCCAAGGTTGTCTTGCAGGACAACGAATCGCAGGAGCAGTTGCTGCGCCGCTTTCGCCGCACGGTGATGCGTAGCCGGGTGTTGACTGACCTGCGACGCAAACGCTGGTTTATCTCCAGCAGTGAGTTGAAGCGCATTCAGCGCAAAAAGGCGGCACGCCGGCAACGCCGAGCGGAAAGCCAGATGAGCTAATTGTGTATTGCGTATTGCGTGTTGCTATGGTTTCGATGGTGCAGGACGCAATACGGAATACCCCCCAGAGAATGGTTAATGGTCAATGGTTAACGGTCAATTGTTAATTTGATTCATCACTAACCACTCGCCACTCCCCACTCTTCACTCTCCACTTGCCACTCGCCACCACTTCTTCAAAAGCGGTGTTATAATCGCCGCCAACGATGACATTTCAGGAACTTTGGTCAACTTACTTGATGACGACGGCCGCTGTACTCGGCGGGCTGGTGTTGCTGGTTTGGATCAGTCTGGCGGTGTGGGTCTATCGAGACATGCGCGGCCGAACCCGGTCGCGCCTCTCCCCCTGGCTAGCCGCGTTGATGGTTTTCTTCTTGCCAGTGGCGGGGATAATCGCTTATCTGTTGCTACGGCCGCGTGAAAGCTTAAACGAAGCGTACCAACGGGTGTTGGAAGAGGAAGCGTTGCTGCAACAGATTGAGGAACGGCCGTCTTGCCCTGGTTGTTCGCGTCTGGTGCAATCCGGCTGGATCATCTGCCCCCATTGCTATACGCGCCTGCGCCGTCTCTGTCCCAATTGCCAGTCGCCCAATGAGTTACAATGGACGCTCTGCCCTTTTTGTGGCTATCAGGAGATTGAGCAGTTGGCGGAGGAGGCGGCCGAAACGGAGGGGGCGCAGGGGATGGATGATGAGACGGCCGAGAAGGATGCCCTCTATCCCCCTGCTGTTTCGCACTGGGAATAACCATCGAAATTGGTAGGGGCAGGTCTTGTGCCTGCCCCATTGCTTTGCTTTAGAGTAGACCAGCTTGGGGGATATGCACGGGTAGACAACCCATGCGACAGGGGGCATTAAAGGTTTTAGTTTCCTGCGATAGTCCCCTGTTTGGTCAGCGCTGGCTGGTTGTGCAGCTTGACCGGTTCAGCAGGAGCCTTACGTAACCGCATGTTGATCAACTCAACGCCAAAGGAGAAGGCCATGGCGAAGTAGGCATAATTATGCAGGTGCAACGCTTCGGCCGTTTCGGGGTCAATAACGCCTTCAATAACCAGCAGTGAGCCAATTAAAATCAGGAAGGACAGCGCAAGCATCTTCATCGTTGGATGTTGCTCGACAAAGCTGCTGATTGCCCCGGAAGCGAAGACCATCAGCGCGGCGGCCAGGAGAATAGCCGAAACCATGACGATCAGGTTGTTGGCCAGACCAACGGCCGTGATCACTGAGTCTAACGAGAACACCACATCAATGAGCAGAATCTGGATGATGACCGACGCGAGTGTGGCCGTGGCGGCGGCTGGCTTATGCGCTTCATCCACGCTTTCCAGCTTGTGGTGAATCTCCAGCGTGCTTTTCCCAATCAGGAAAAGACCACCGACGATTAGAATCAAGTCACGTCCGGTGATCTCAATACCAACAATAGTAAGCAGCGGAGCGGTCAATCCCAGCACCCAGGAGATAGCCAGCAATAAGATGACGCGGCTGACAACGGCGATGCCAAGACCTAGTTTGCGGCCGAGATCGCGTTGTTCAGACGGGAGTCGGCCGCTGAGAATGGCAATGAAGATCACGTTATCAATGCCCAGAACGATTTCCAAGACGAGCAGTGTAATAAAGGCGATTAAATTTTGAGTGGTAAAAAGATCATTAAAAAGATCCATGTTCTAATTCTCCAATTGCTGAAATAACAACCCCTTTACGTAAGCAGACCAGCAAGGTTGCGTGCTGAGTAGGACTTGTCAGATGATCTCGATATTGTCGAAATCAACGTCTGGCATAGGGTATTGCGGATCAAGTTGGCGCATTGTTGCAACAATGGCACCGGCGACAACAAGATTGCGGTACCAATTCTGATCCGCCGGAACCACATACCAGGGCGCATAGGATGTGGTGCAACGGGACAATGCTTCGTTATAAGCTTCCCAATAGGCATCCCAGTCCTGGCGTTTTTTCAAATCCTCCGGCGAGAACTTCCAACGCTTGGTTGGGTCGGTCAGCCGGTCTTGGAAGCCCTTTTTCTGCTCTTCCGAAGAAATGTGGAGATAAAACTTGAGAATGGTTGTGCCGGTGTCGGCGAGCAACTTTTCAAACTGGTTGATTTGTTCGTATCGCGGCCGCCACACCTCTTCTGGGACGAGGTTTTCGACGCGCACCACCAGCACATCTTCATAGTGCGAACGGTTAAAGACGCCGATCATCCCTGCGGCCGGGACGCGCTGATGCACTCGCCAGAGGTAATCATGGGCCAGTTCTGCCTTCGTTGGCGCTTTGAAGGATGTCACCTGGACACCCTGGGGATTGACGCCTTCAAAGACAGCGCGGGTTGTTCCATCCTTCCCCCCGGCGTCTAATGCCTGGAATACAATCAATAACTTCCGCTTTCCTTCGGCATAAAAGCGGACTTGCCACTCAATCAACTCCTCACGTAATTGCTTCAGTGCTTTTTTGCCCAGAGCTTTGTCGTCGAAGTAGGCTTTGCCGCTGGTGGGGATGTCGGCCAGATTGACCGGCTGACCCGGCGCTAGGCGATGTTGTTCGTGAGCAGTGAGTGGGTCCATATGTCCTCCTATATAGCACAAAGACGCAAAGAAAAGATTGGGTGATTTTGTGTCCTTGTGGCGAATGTTTTCATGACCGGCAACCTTTTATTGGAATTGCGGCAGATAGTTGGCAAATGATTTCAGGTAATCGTCGAGGATGGCGCGGGCGCGGCCGATGTCATTGATCATCGGGTCGAACAAGAGCGTTTGCAGGGCGAGATTGTAGTCCCCTGTGACGGCCGTGTCCACTACCATCTCTACCAATGCTGCTTCGCGACGACAAAGCTCGGCGACCGGCTCCGGCAAGCAGCCGACTTCGATGCCATGGATCCCATCCACATCCACCATCGCCGGAACTTCGACAATCGTTTCATCCGGTAAATTGCTGATCGCGCCATGATTGGGGATGTTGACCGCCTCGTCGTAGAAGGGCTGGTTTTGCGTTATCGCTCTGATGATTTCCACCGCGCCTTCGCTGTGGGCTTCGCGCAAGTCTTCGACGGGCAAGCGGCCGTTACCAATGCTTTCCATCATCTCATTAAGGAGATCTCGCGCCCCCTCATTGCTCTCCCAGTCGTAGAGGTGGAGTGGGTAACGCTTCCACGGTTCGGCCAATGGATCATGTGTCCAGGGCAAGTACTCCACCAGATGGCTATCGCCGGGGATGGGGCAGATGCCAAAAATACGGAACAACTCCATGGAGAGGGGTTCCAGGGTTGGCGGGGCGTGGTCGGCCGCTTCACGCAATGCCGGATAGAGGTCTTCGCCGGTCTCTTTGTCGTGGATTTTCAGCAGCCAGATAAAGTGGTTTAGCCCGGCGGAGGTGATGTCGAAGCGGGAACGGCCGAGGGTCGAGAACTTCACAGTTGTGCCGATGTTCGAGGGGCTGGAGTGGAAATTAATCCCCTGCGGCACTTCAATTCCGTAGCGGTCGGCCAGCAGCACGGCGGCAATGGCATAGGCGACGGCGATTTGATGGCACTTCCCCACCGTTTTGATCTGGCTGTACTTGGTGATGGCGCGGGTGATGCGTGGCAGCGGGTTGCTGAAGTTGATCAACCAGGCGTCGGGGCAGAGCAGTTCCATGTCGGTGACGATTTCCATGAAGGGGGGAATCTGGCGGCAGGCGTGCATCAGGCCGCCCGGCCCGCCGTTCTCACCATAGGGCTGGCGCAAACCATGCTTCAGTGGGATTTCCCAATCCATGCGCCACAGCTTTTCGCGCGGCGGCACTTCGATGGAAACGATAACAAAGTCGGCTCCAGCCAACACCTCTTTGCGGTCGGTGCTGGCGCGAATGGTCATTCCCGCTTCCCACTCCTCGTTCATCCGTTCAACCACCCGCGCTGTCGTGGTTAGTGCCTGTTCGTTCAGATCAACCAGCGCCAGCTCGCAGCCATGCAAAGCTGGATCGCGGACAAGGGTAGCCAACGTCGTTGGCCCAAAGCTGGCGCTTCCCGCACCGATGATCACAATTTTAGGGACGGACATAGTTAGTAGAGATTAAGAGACTTGGAGACTAGGAGATTAGGAGATTAAAGTCTCCCAATCTCTCAGTCTCCTAATCTCTTCTTCGTTTTACCTTTTCTTATATCCCAATTATACTTAAAGCAGTTGCACTGTCTATTTCACATTCTTGGGAGTTTGTGTAAGTGGTAACCCACGCTGATCAAGAAGAGCAACAAACGACTCAATAGCTTACCGCTTACTGCTCACTATCTACTAAATCCGTAGGAGGTACAAATGATTGGAGAGAAGAACATGGTTGGAGAAGTGTACTATCCTGATCCAGCGGTCGTAGCGCAGGCCCATATCCCCGATTATGAAAAGGTCTACAACGAAGCAGCGGCCGACCTGGCTGCTTTTTGGGGCAAGATTGCGGCCGAGAACTACGAATGGTTTGAGCCATGGGAAACGGTGTTGGACGAGAGCAATGCGCCATTCTACAAGTGGTTCGTTGGCGCAAAAGTCAACATCGTCCACAATGCGCTCGACCGCCACATGCGAACGGCCGTCCGCAATAAGGCCGCGCTGATCTTTGAGGGGGAGCCGGGCGATTCCCGCGTCTACACCTACCGCCAACTGAATGATGAAGTATGCAAGTTTGCCGGCGTCTTGCGCTCTCTGGGCGTGGCAAAGGGCGACCGGGTGACGATCTACATGGGGCGTATCCCGGAATTGATGATCGCCATGCTTGCTTGCGCCAAACTAGGGGCGATGCACTCCGTGGTCTATGGCGGCTTCTCCACCGAGGCGTTGCTCGACCGCATCAACGACAGCGAATCGAAGGTATTGGTCACTTGTGATGGTGCCTGGCTGCGCGGCAAGATTGTGGAGTTGAAGAAAATCGCTGATGAAGCCGTCCAGCGTGCCCCGAGCATTGAGCATGTAGTTTGTGTGAAGCGTACCGGGCAAGAGGTAGAGATGGTCGAAGGGCGTGATCAATGGTACCACGACCTGATGGCTCAACCGGTAGCCAGCACCAAGACCCCAACCGAGATTATGGATGCCGAAGACCCGTTGTTCCTCCTCTATACCTCTGGAACGACGGGCAAACCGAAAGCGATTTTACACACCCATGGTGGGTACATGGTCTTTATCTCGACCACGCTGAAGTGGGTGTTTGACATTAAGCCGGAGGACATCTGGTGGTGCGCGGCCGATCCCGGCTGGATCACCGGCCACAGCTACATCGTCTACGCCCCATTGATCCTCGGCGCGACAAGCTTCATGTATGAGGGTGCGCCTACCTATCCTGAGCCTGACCGCTGGTGGGAGTTGGTAGATAAGTATAAGGTGACCATCCTCTATACCGCGCCGACCGCCATTCGTGGCCTGATGCGCTTTGGTGAAAGCTGGCCGGAGAAGCACGATCTCTCTAGCCTGCGCCTGTTGGGGACGGTGGGCGAACCGATCAACCCGGAGGCGTGGCGCTGGTATTATCGCAATATTGGCAAGGAGCGCTGCCCGGTGATGGATACCTGGTGGCAGACGGAGACGGGCGGCTTTATGATCACGCCGATGCCCAGTGTGCCGTTGAAGCCTGGTTCGGGGACTGTGCCGTTCCCTGGCATTAAAGCTGATGTGGTGGACGAGGAAGGTAATCCCGTTCCGGTGAACGAAGAGGGATATCTGGTGATCCAGACCCCCTGGCCGGGGATGCTACGCACCATTTATGGTGATCCCGACCGCTATGTGCAGCAGTATTGGAGCCGCTATGAGGAGCAGGGCTGGTACTTGCCGGGGGATAGCGCGAAGA